>JAKSTZ010000043.1 GCA_024402335.1 Bacteroidales bacterium | reverse complement strand
ATACAGGTTTGATAAAACCTACTGGATGTAAGATAATATCCATTGCTTCTTCACGACTCATTGCGTCGGCTCCGCCAAACCAGCCATCCATTGCTTTGTTTAACCCTTCCAGCGCCTGAGCGGACGTTTCGTCGTCGTCCCAATCTGACTGACCGACATATCCGTTCTGTCTAGCCAAGAAAAACAATGTGCTTATGGTTATTTCGCGTGGATACTGCAAGGATTTATATTTCTTATAGCATTTGTCTGTGCCTTCATATTTGCCCTGCGTCCCCTTCATAGACCATTCGTTAAACAACTCGAAGCCAACTGCGTCACCAAACCCGTCCTGTAATGCCAATCCAATCTGGACCCATTGGTCATAACTGTAATCAGCATCCAGCACTTCTAGTGCTTTCTTTGTTTCTTCTACGTTTGCGTCTTTATAAAACTTTGGTGCTTGTATCTCTCTCTTAACTTCTTTTTTATCAAATAAACCGAACAATAATTCGACCGTGGATATTGGTAATTCTGGTATGTTGTCTTTATCTATTGTTAACAAATCGTATTTTCCACACCATTTATATTCTTCTCCGTTTGGATGTATAGATGGTGGTAATACCGTCTGTCTGCCAGTGGATAAAAAGTCTATACCTGCTACTCCGTCTTCTGATTTTACAGACTTGCTTGGCAGTCCGTTGAATTTATAGAACGCGGTGTATCCCTTTGCTCCACGTTTCTTAACTGGTGATACTGGTAATATTTTTTCTATCTTACGCAACCAGGTTTCGTCATCTGTGTCAATATCTACTGCACAGAGATTGCTAGCCGTTCCTAATGCCAAACCGATATTATTATCTTTTCCAATGAATAATTTAGCAGTATCAACATCCATTAACTCTTCGCAGTATCTGTTCCAGCCAGACAATTTTGGTCCTTTCTGTCTTGGCGCCAATGGAACTACTGAAAAACCTTGTGCTAAATATCTAAATGCGTTGGCATCCCAGGCCACACATGCTTCTTTCTCTTCTTGTTTGCCGACCAACGACTCAAACATTTTACGCTCCCTTATTCCTTTTTTAGTTGGCATACGTGGTGCTCGCAGTATGCCAGTGCGAATGGAGGCTCGGAGGCAATGAGCCAGCACCAAAACTTACAAACCTACTGCATTACGATACATTGCCATAAGTTCGTCTTGCTCGTCCAATTCATCTCTATCCATTTTACGCAAAGTGATGATTTTTCTGATATATTTTGGGTCATATCCTGCCGATTTTGCTTCTTCGAATACTTCTTTGATTCCTTCTGCTATATCCGCTGCGTCTGAGTTCAGTCGTTCGATTCTTTCGATTATACTAATTAACTGTTCGTTATCAAAGTTTGCCATAATTTTCTCCTATGTCAAGATGTTTGTTTTTTGATTTGTTATGATTTGTTTTGATTTTTAATGGGCAGTGATATATGTGACCAGTGAATCTTGGCAAACTTGAATATTGAAGCATTCAAACAATAGAACCGATAAAGAATATTGAAGCATTCAAACAAGATTCGTGCGAATTTAAGCCAAGATAATATTCACTGCCCAAACTGTTTTAGTCCCAATTTGGAACATTGCTATTTGTCGCTTGCGCTGGCGCAGGTGCAACTGACGCATTTGTCGCCGGTGCTGTTTGCGCTGGCGCATCCCAAGCAGATACCGGCTCAACTTTGTCAATGTTGATAAACGGCTTTTCTTTCGCTGTATCGTTTTTTGCATAACCGTATTTCAATGTGACGACAAATTGTTTGCCAACGTATTCTTGTTCGCTCTTTGGCCAGCCACTCATCCCACAGGCTTCTGTGATTTCTGTCATATTTTTCAATGCTACACGAGCAGAAACAGACAATTTAGACGCATCTTGTGGGTCGCGTGTCTTTGGTTGGAAGAAGAAAGTATGTTTCCAGCCAGCAGGGAATTCACCAACTTTGTCTGTCAAACAACATTGGAAACGCAATTCCGCGTCGTTGCCAGCAAAGTTTACATCTGTTGTTGGAACAAACTGTTCCCCACGTGCGTGTTTACCTGTTTCTACGGAAGAAATCAACAATTTGTATCTACCTGGGGTCAAGTTACCCAAGTTATTACCTACTTCGATTTTCTTTGCTTCTTCAAAACTCATTTCGTTGTCAAAAAATCCCATTTTATTCTCCTTTTATTTATTCTTCTGTTGGTATTTCTGTTGCTTTTTCTTTGGTTGGTTCTTTTCCCGTAAGATTCGTTATAAACGATTCCCAAGAGAAAGGAATTTGTGCCGGCATAGGATAACGTGAGCCGGCGATATATGCTGGGTTAGATGCGTCCAAGTGCAATACTCTTTCGCCTGTTCCGATGGCTTGGCCACGAGAACCGAACCCAGTTGATTGTGTCTGCACGATTGTTTTAAAGGTGCAATACCCAATAATATCTACATAGTCGCTGTAAATCTTCAATGTGCTGTCGCCCTGTGTGGTTTTAGCATACAAAGATGGTGCTATGTAGGTATATTCATTTCCCACAGGCGGTTGCATTTTCTTTACTTCGCTGTGGCAAATAAATATAATGTTCATACCTTTCTTGGTGCGCAAGTATTCGAATTTTTCAATCAACTTACGAGTTTCCGTCAACAACAACGGATAACCGCGACCAAAGGCAATGTCTGCAATATCCCTGATGTTGGTGTTGTTTTGCAAACCGACAATCCATTTCTTAATCAGGTTTTCCAAAACATCTGCACTATCTACGACCAAAGTTTTATATGGGTGGTCAACGGTAGCCAATTCTTTCAGCATTGCTTTTACTTCTTCATAACTTTCAGTATAAGGCAATTTGTTTGCTCCGTTCAAATGTTCCAAACCGTTTTCCAAGTTCAAAAATACGTGGTTTGGTATCTGTGCGCCAAAGTAAGATTTACCAACTTTTGGTTCGCCATAAATCATTACGCGCAATCCTGTTTGTTTCTGCTCTTTCGTTACTTGTTCTAAAAACATTTTATCGCTCCATTGTTGTTATTTGTTCACCGAGAAACTAGGTTTTGAAAACTTTACAGTGCAAATTGGCGCAAACTTACTCATATAAAGTTCGTTATGTTCCACTTTAAACTGCATCATTTTCTTGGCATCAGGTTCAAGTTTAATCCTAAACGGACAACTATCATCTAATAGGTTCTGTGGTCTTTCTTTAAAGAATTTAATTAAAGCCACATTATCGTATTCTTCTTTCTGCCCAAAAGTAATCTTGATATTATCTTTCCAAGATTTGAAGCCAGGGTCGCCCATACTCCAACCAATCTTATCTAGTATCATATCTTCTACTAATAATCTTGCTTGTTTGGCTTTGTCTTCTTCTGCTTTTGCTTTTATCCAAGCTTCTTCTAATGTTTTGATTTCTTCGTTGATTTGTTCTTCCATTTTATCGCTCCTGTTGTATTGCTAATATAGCATATTTTTTGTTAAATGTCAAGACTTTTTTGAAAAAAGTTATCAAGTAAGTTCAAAAAGGCAAGTAATCCTTCTCGTACCACATTGAACAACCGCCCGTCCTGTTCTCTACTTCGAACGGTATAGGTGCCATTTTTCGTGCCGAACAACAATGCTGTCCGTCGTATAAAACACAGTGTTCGCAACTAGCGCAACATTTTTGCACAGGTATTTTATGCATTATTGCGTTATGCACATCTGCGCTGGCTAGTGTTAGTTCTCGTTTTTCTTCAATGGTCAGCGGTATCTGAAAGTTTAGCAGATGCTTTTCTAGTGTCTTTAATTCTGCCAATAAGTTCTCTATCCTTGATTGCATCTTTTTGCTCCTTTGTATAATCTAGTAAATCGTATATCTTATCTATTTTTTGCTCCGTTCCTGAGCCATATAGATGATATTCGTTCCACCGTTGTATTGCTTTATCTTCCGTCCAACCAAGAAACGTATACATTTCTTTTTTGTGTGCTGGACACGAGCATATTGCATAATACATATCTGGGTAGGGGTGGTATATTGTTGGCAACTTGCCACATCTTTTACCCCTGTTTAATCTGCTACACGGGACTGGTATTGTTTTGCAAGTCATTATACTCTCCTTTCTTTAATGATTGCAATTCAAAGTATTTGTCGTTTTTTACAAACACTGCTTCGCTAAATATACCTTTCATTTTGTTCAAGTATAATACAAGTTTATCGCAAGTAATATTACTTGGCAACAAAAATCCGTGCTTACCAAAAACTTTTTGCCAATTTATAAAAGTTTTGGTTCTCGAATATCCAGTATCTTCTGGAAAGAAGAAAACAGGAACGGCTTTCATAAACGACCCAATCAGCAGTTTTACATAGTCGTGTTTTAAATTGTGTTCGACTGTTGCTTTCCATATCCCAATCGGCGTCGTAAATTCTTGCGTCTGTTTGCTTACATCTGCGATTGTGGATAATTTCGGGGGGAATTTATATCCACAACCACAGATAGTGGTTCGGCTGGCACAGATTTGCTGGCAATTCGGGCAAACCTTATGCGGTGCGTCGCCACCCCGTCTTTTTGGTTTCTGTATCTGTTCGTATGGAACATCATAGTCATCAGGGTGCAATAAGTTATGTCTACGAATATTCCCTGCGTAATCAGCCACCAAAAAGTCCTTCTTCCCTTCGTATAGACGGCTACCACGACCCAGTTGCTGTATGGCTAATGCTCTGCTCATTGTCGGTCGCATAAGCCCAAGCCCGTCAACAAATGGTGCGTCAAATCCTACTCCAAGTTTGTCTATACTTACTAGGTATTTAAATTCCTTGTTTTCAAAACTTTTTATAATCTCCTTATCTTGTTCCAGTGTCAGTTCGCTATGATAAACTCTCGCCTGTTCTCCCAGCGCATTTAAACATTTCGCTATTGCTTCTGCGTGGACAATAGAACAAGCAAATACCAACACATAATGCCTATCTCTCATACGCTTTGCTAAATCTGTGCAACACCTTTCCACGATATTATTAAAGTGTTTGTTCAGGTCGCCCAAATTAAAGTCGCCAGCGGTTATCTTTACATCATCTAGTTTATCTTCGCTATTCCCGTCGTAATTTATTGGTGGTGTCAAATAGCCTTGTTTAACCAAATCCGCAAATCCTATTTTATAAGATAATCTGTTAAACAATCTATCTTTACCATAGCAACAACCGCCCTTTAATCTATATGGCGTTGCAGACAAACCGACAACCTTTGCTTTTGGCAGTTGGTTTAAAAACTTTCTATAACTGCCTTCGTTTTCGTTATTTATCATCTGCACTTCGTCAACCACCACCAAGTTCGTGTCTGCAAACAATTCTGGCTTTCTGGCAACAGATAAAATGCTCGCCAAGGTAAATTGTCCTATTTGTTTCTTGCGTAATTCTGCACAATAAACATTTGGTTCTAACCCTAACTTGTTAAACTTTTCTGCGTCCTGCTCTACCAGTTTTGCTCTATGGGTCAATACAAGAATCTTGATACCGCCCCATTTCTCATAACAACGACGGCAAATATCTGCAATGATGATACTTTTTCCTGCCCCCGTTGGTAATTGTAAGATAGGGTTTCCTTTGTTTCCTATATCTTCCATCAGTGCAATACCACACTCATCTTGATACGGTCTCAAACTTACACTCATACCATTATTCCTTTCTTTATCAGTTCCGCTTTATCTAATGTTTTCCTGCTCTGGTATATTCTTGGTTCAATATACTTGTCCCAAACATATACTTTTATCGGTATCTCGCTCGTAATCGAATCTATTTCCCCGTTTCTGTATCTTATATTGACCACCCACTCTCTTTTTGGCTCTATTATAAACTTTACATTGTAATCGCCGTTGTCATACAAGAACAACTTTATATACCCCTGTGTCGCCAATTCCTTTAACCGTTGCATTATCATTGTTTGTGATACATTAGCCATTTCGGCAAGTTCGTTTAACGACGGTGGATAGCCGTATGCTTTCTGTCGCCAATATAAAGTCAAATACAGTCGTTCAAGTGTTTTGTTCATCTTTCTTCTTCTTTCCTACTGGTTTTGTTGTTGCGTCTTCTATTGACCAACCGTGTTTCAATCGCCAACTTATTGTCTGTCTGCTTATGGTCGAATCTTTAACTATTGCGCTGGTTGAATACTTGTGCCGTTTGTCGATTGTTTTAAACGGGCTACCTGTTCTTCTAATTCTGGTATATATCGCCTGTATTCCGCCGTTCCTTTCGTCTTTCAGTGCTTGAAAGATTTTATCGTGCATAATCTTGTTATACATCTTCAATCCTTTATGCAAGGCTGGCTGTAATAACCAACCTTGCCATATATTTTTATTAAATCAAGTTGTTTATTGCTGTTTCTGTATCTTTCAAAAACTTTAACAACTTTTCCCTGTCTTCTTTTGGCATTTCATCTGGTGCGTCATAGGTCAATGTTCTGGCTGTATAAACATCTTCCAAGATTTTCCCCAACACCTTGCTAAAATTACACTGCAAGATTTTTACCATTAAATCATCTTTTGCATCTTTTTTGAATATTTTCATTGTCATCTTTTGTTCTCCATAGTTTCGTCCAACATCTTTGTTGTGTCCAGTATTCTGTTCGCAACGGCTCTTATCAAACTGCAATCTTCGATTAAATCAGATAAACTATAACTCATCTGCTCTAATGCTTTGGCTCGCAATTCAATCTGTTTTACACAAGCACGATATTGTTTTATCAGTTCTTGTGCCTTGTCCCTCTCACTTTTTGATACAGAAAAGATTTTTAAATCAAGTATCATCTTTATTCCCCCAATCTTTCTATTTGTTCTCTTATTTCTGCTCTTGACATCTCTGCTACTGGTAAATCGCTATCGTCGTATATTGCTATAAAACTACCGTCTTCAATCACTGGTTTATTGTCGTGATTGTGTATTGTTGCGATAATATCTACATCTTCTGCCCTAAAATCAAAATCAAACAATGTTCCGTCATCATTATACCCGTGTAGCATTTCTTTTGCTGTGTTGTAATCGCAATCTTCTATATATGATTCAATCCTTACAAGAGTTGTTTCTATTCTTCTAAAATTTATCATCTTTTATTCTCCCTTTTTGTTCTTTCTATAATACTCTTTTGCTTTTTCTAGTATTTTTTCTCTATTTTTTTGATAAAATTCTCTTCTATATGCTTTTAGTCGTTCTTTGTTGTCTTCGTAGTATCGTTTCCACGGTTCTTTGTTTTTTTGATAATATTCTCTTTTTTGTTTCTGTATTTTTTCCTTGTTGTTTTGATAGTATTTTTTTAAATTCTTCGCAACTTTTTCTTTGTTGTTTTTAACCCACTTTTTTGCATAGGCTTTGTATCTTTCGTGTCGGTCAATAACAATCTCTAACATCTGCTGTGTTTGTTCTACGATATTGCTTATTGCCCCTAAATCTTCACGACAACACTGCAATTCTTCCAACGGGTCTCTTTCCCCGTGTTCTATTGCGTCTGGGCTATCTGCCCCGATACAAATTGCCTGTATCTCTTCTAATTTTTCGTGCATTTTTTGCAATACATCACTGTTCATCTTTATTCTCCTTGTTCTGCCCATTTACTACCGTATTTTGCAAAAAGCAATGATTCTTTAATAAATCTTTCGCTAAATACGCACAGTTGTCTAGCGCTCGAATCTGGGTAGTGCCACGATTCAATCGTGCCTTTCGTTTCATAGTGTATAATCTCGCCAACTTTCTTGTCGTCTACATACACAGATAAAGATATATTCCCTAGTTCTTGCTCTTTCATCTTTATTCTCCTTGTTGGTTCATTGTATACCCAATCGTGTCCATTATATCTTCGCTCGTCATATAACTATCGTCGTTTCTCCACAAGTTATACATACACTCGTCAACCTTGTCTTCGCTTGCTGAATCGTTATTTGTATAAGAATCTGCCATTTCTCGTATTTGACTACGGTCAAACCACTCAATGTAAAATACATCTCTCGGTAATCTACATAGCATATCGTCTACAAGTATTTCTAGTTCATCACTGTTATAATCTTTGCCGTTTTTGTATTCTCTTATTGCCTGTGTTAAATCTAACATCTTTGCTCTTACATCTTCTATTGTCATTTTTGCCCCCTTATATTTGTTTTTCAAAATACTCTACAATGTATCTCTTGTTTACATCATAATTGCACCAATCGTTTAATGCGTTTATCATATCGTCCATTGACAAATTAAAATAGTCCCCTATCGTAATATCATAGTCGTCTAGCAACTTTTTTGGCGCGCTGGCTATAATCTTATCAAACATCTTATAAAACTCTTCTTCTGTCAAAATTTTGACCGAATCAAACATCTCATAAGTTGTCATCATATCATTATAACAATCTAAAAATTTTATAAACCCCATTGGCTCAAATTCTATCATAACTATTCCCTTATTGCTTGTCTGTTTTTTGTTGTTTGTGTTTATAGTATAAAACCGTAAAATCGTTTGTCGGGTCGTAAAATGCCTTGTTATTTTGTTGTGTTATATTTGTGCCTATCATAGTTATTCCCCTATTTTTTCAATTATCTCGACCCCGTATTCGCCCTTGTCCCACTCTTCGTGTTCTTCGGTCGACCAGTCAAAATCTTGATTTATAGTCTCAATTTTTGTGTTGTCCCAATCTTCTAACACCTTGACCCTATCTTCACTTTTCATATTTTCTAAATCTTTGTCCGTTTCGACAATCAAGGTTTGTGTTGAATATACACTGACCCACGCACCAGCCAAAATCTTATATTTCATTGCCTTGCCCCTTATTCTAATGATTGCGCTACTCTTTTGACCGATTCTATCAAGTCTTTTACATCTCGCATTATTTCCAGTTGGTCAAAATCTTGATTAAACATCAACCCGTTGTGATATTTTCTAAAAAAGTCCCCTATGTTATATAACTCTACTTTAAAAGCAATATTATCATTTAATTTCATTTTTAACCCCCTTGTTTAATCAAATAAATTAGTCAACTCTTTTATTCTGTATTCGTTCGGCTTTAAACCGATTTCTTTTGCGTATTTCATAGCATTTCCAACTTTTGTAAAATACGATTCACAAATAAAAGTTTTTGTATGCACAATATATATTTTTTTCATTTTGACCCCCTTATGCCCCTAATTTGATATATAATTTTTTGCCTTGTTCGTTGGTGTGCTTGATATTGCCTTGCCTATCTTTGTATGCAATCAACTTGCCATAAAACCGCAACTCTTGCACTCCATAATTTCTTATGCTTATAAGATTGCCCCTTGTATAGTTTTTGTTGTCTTGAAAGTAATAAATAATATTTTTGTATAACATCTTATGCCCCCTTGTTTAATATACTTTTTGATTCAACAATAAAATTATAATTATAATCAACAATACAATAACCATTTTTGCCCCCTTATTCTTCATCATCTGTTGTCTTGCTTATAGAATCGACAAAATCGTAAAAGTCTTCTATTTCTGTAAATAATACGCAATTATCGTCATAACATAGACCCCTTATATCGCCGTCTTCATTGTTTGGAATAAAACAAAATGTTAAATTGTCTTTTTGTCTTATTTCCATTGCGTAAACATACATATTTGACCAATTATAACTATTGTCAAATTTATAATCGTCGTCGAATCTATCGTCGAATCGGTCAACATCTTGCAATAATAACCCGTTGTTATTTTTTGCGATTTGTAAAATTGTTGCAATATCTTTTATATACATCTTATGCCCCCTTGTTATTTTTTTGTTTAAAATTGCCTTGCTTGTTATGATTCAAAATAGAATACAACATTTAATGAATCTTTTTTAAAGTCTGGTAATGATTCGATTAAATCTTGCCTTGTTGATTCTTCTATTTCTTCCAACGACCGCAATAAACGACCATAAAACCCTTGACTATGCGCCAACATCTTGACCGTATTCAACATAAAATTATAATTTTCTTCTTTATTAAACATTTTTGCCCCCTTGTTATTTTAAATTTATGCCCTTGCTATTAAAATAATACAAAATATTCGCCCTTGCTTTTTCAAAAAGTTTTTTATCTTGTATTTCTTGCGCCAATCTTGCCATTTCACAATTTAATTGTGATTGCATAGATTCAATATCAAAATTGAATAAATCAACCGTTGATATAATATCTTTAATTGTATTTTGCATAATTGCCCCCTTGCTTTAATATTTTGCGCCTAGTTTTTTGTTATAGTTGTATATATTCGCAATACAATTTAATTTATTAAATGTGATTGTATTGTCTTTTTCGTTTATTTCATAATCTGGTAAATCTTGCAATTTTTGTGATTTTTTCATTTCTTGCCCCCTTGTTATTCATCATCTTGATTTAAAATGTTATCTTGCGATTCAATCATTTTTTGCATAACTTTTGATATTTTGCTTGCGAATCGGTAATAATGATTACTTGACCAACAATTTGCAACTCTTTCATTGACTATAAATAACTTGCCATTGTCGGTGGTATAAATCAAATTGCCTAGACCCACAACCGAATCGGTCGCATATAAACAATCAACACAATGATTGTTGATAAAATCTTCTATTGCTTGAATACTTGCGTATTTCATATCTTGCCCCCTTGTTTTTTATTTTTAAATTGTTATTTAAAATAGTTTTTTTCTTGACTATTTTATAAAACAATCTTTTTTATTTATTGTCTTTTCATCTTGCTTGACAATGTTATATTATCATAAATTTATAACATTGTCAAGTCTTTTTTTTATTTTTTTAATAAACTTTTTTAAATTTTTCCAATTTTATATTATTATCAACAAAATTTTCGGCTTTTTTCAAAACACTTTCGAATCGGTATGATTCCCAAGTGCGATTATAATAATAACACTTGACCGTGTTTATGATGCGCCCCTTGTGCATAATTTCGCAATTATGCGTAAAACCGCTTGGTCGGTCGGTTGTATAACATATATAGGTTATATCATTGCTATTAAAAATTTCTTGGTTGTATTTTTTCATATCTTGCCCCCTTGTTTTTTCTTGCAATCTTGCAATTTTAAATCTTGCTTGATTCAATCTTGCAATCTTGCGTCTTGTTTTTACCTTGCCTTGCGCCCCTTGCGCTTGCGTGTAAAAAGATTTGTTTTATCTTTTTGACAACATCATTATAAATCATTTTTATAACATTGTCAAGTAAAAAAAATCAAAAAAATAAAAAAAATTTAAATTATTTTTACTTGACAATTTTATAAAAGTTATTTATAATAGCAATGAATCAAAAAGATAAAACAAAAAAACAATTAAAAAAGCAAGGGGGCAACAATGATAAAAAAAACATTTTTCATAGGTTTAAATGATAAAAACACTTTAAAACAAAAAATATCAACGGCGCAAGCAATCAAGAAAATTAAACAAGTTTTATTTTTCAACGGTTTTCAATATTGCACAATAGCAAATTGTCAAGGGGTTTATGTGATGAATAGCAACGGCGAATCAACGCAAGAAAACACAATACAAGTTATTATAATTGAATCATTGTTGAATCATTTTAAACACAAAAAGCAAGTAAAAAATTTAATAAATGATTTAAAGCAAGTTTTAAATCAAGAATCGATTCTTTTATTGACGCAATACACAAAAAGCAATTTAAAATTTTAAAGGGGGCGCAAGATGAAAGTATTATCACAAAAATTTTTAACAAGCGGTTGGAAAGATATAAACAACGAATACGAATATAAAATAACTTGTATGAATAAACATTGCAATTTATATTCATACGGTTATAAATATCACGCAAGATTGCGCAACAAGCAATCACAAATTATATTGTCAATATGTGCAATCAAGGCGCAAGATATAAAAGACGCAAGACAACAAGTATTAAACCGCTTTTTAAATCATTAAACAAATTTTAATGTTGTCAATATCAACCGCCCGTCAAGGCGGTTTTTTTATGATGTGATGTTATGATGTGTTTATGTGTATGTGTATATATGTTTATAAAAATTTATATACTTGTATATATTTTTGATTCAATAGTCAAGTTATTTTTTAAATTGTCAAGACTTTTTATTTTGTGTATGATTGACAACTTTTATTTTTTGTATAAATATTTTTTTGGCGGGGCTTTTTTATAAAAATATTTTACAAAAAAATTTTTTTGTCAATTTATTTTTTCGCGTATAGTCATTTTCTTTGACTATTGACTAATAAATATTGTCAAGTATGTTATATAATGTTTAGGGGTATATATAAAAGGGTGATTTATAATAACTTGACAATCGACCGACCGAATAGCGATGAATTACAAGATAATAAATCAGAATTATTCACTAGGGGTGGTTAAATAAATTAAATTAAGCGAAGGGTGGGAACACCCGCATCTCAGCGCGCCCAAAAAAATCGCCCCCAAAAAAACCGAGGGATAAAAAAGTCTTGACAATTTGGACGAAGTATTATATATTATATATATAATAAAAACCTGGGAGCGTAAAATGGTTAACAAAAACTGGATAATTAACGTCAGATGCACCTGCGAGGCTGAGTATGTCGAGTTGCAGGAAATTCACAAACGATACAGGGAAGAAAAACGCTGCGCAAAAAAATCGCGCGGTAAAAAAACTGGGGATATTATAATCGAAGATTATAATAACGAGGATGTTTGCTATGCTGAGGGAGGTTTAGATGACTAAGGACAAAGAACCTGTTATTGCTGAGGTGGTTGAGAAAGGTGTTGATGGTGTAAAGGTGTATCAGCCCAGCATCAAGAAAACCGAAGACATTGCTGACAAGACTGGGAACGTGTATCCGTTAGTCAATGCTATGAAGATTGCTGGGGCGGATGAACCTGAAATCATCAAGAAGGTTACCGAGGTCACTGTAAGTGGTGCGTTAAGAAATGCTATGGCAATGCCGAACGTTGAAATGAGTTGTGGCCAAAGGGTCGTTAACAATGCCGAGGCTTTAGGCAGGGTATTGTTGGAAAAGGCAATGACTGGCGACCTTGGTGCTATAAGGGAAGTTTTGAACCGAACCGAAGGCAAGGTCCCGAATGTTACCCATACCGCCAGCGCAAATGTAACGGTAAAGGGTGATGCCAACAGCATTGCTGCTTTGATGAACAAAATCGACAACAATAGAATTGAAAACAAGGGGTAGAGAATGAAGGCATATTGTACGAGATGTCAAAAAGTGACTGAATTTGAGTTAAAGAACCTGACGTTACGGGCAGGT
This sequence comes from Bacteroidales bacterium, assembly GCA_024402335.1. GTDB lineage: Bacteria > Bacteroidota > Bacteroidia > Bacteroidales > UBA1715 > UBA1715. The sequence continues at coordinate 1,607 of JAKSTZ010000043.1, read as the reverse complement.
GACCACGGATATTGTGAAGGAACTGGATATTGTTGTGAAGAATGTCGTTACACCCCGTTGTTTCCGCCGAAGGAGGTTGAAAATGCCTGAGTTGAAAGTTATTCGTGATGAAAAAAGTGGCTATCCTGATGTGAAGGCTATGTTGGCCCAGATGGAAGATTGGAGTCCCGAGGATAAGTTCTGCAACCAATTTTGGCGTTTGAACAACCTGTACAAGATTGTTGACAAGACGAGCCGAGTGGTTACGTTTGTTATGAAACCTGAACAAGCCGACTTATACTGCGCCATCCAGAAGCATCCGCGTCACGTGATATGTAAATCCCGTCAGTTGGGGTTTTCTACGTTTATCCAAATTTTCTATTTGGACTGCGCGGTATTTAATTCGAATGAAAACATATTTATCATTGCTCAGGACAAGGACGCGGCTTCGGCTATTATGGAAACGAAGATTAAATTCGCGTACAACAACCTACCGAGCGAGATTAAAGAAACCCGTAAGGTGATTAAGAGTAACTCGGACGAGTTTTTGCTGAACAACAACTCGAAAATAACGGTTACTGTATCTGCTCGTTCTGCTACTGCTACCCGTATCCATTCGTCCGAAATGGCGAAATCGTATATCAAGGACCCTGAAAAGACCCACGAATTCTGGACTGGTACCTTACCTGCGTTGATTCCTGGTGGAACCTGTTGCATTGAAAGTACTGCCGAAGGAAGCGCTGGGGACTTTTACGAAGCCTACAACGACAAAGCAATGGATAACCCTCAAGACCCGAATATGTTCCAACGGCATTTCTACAGCTGGTATCGTAGTCCCGAATTCACCAGTGACGCTGCGCCTGTTGGTGGTTTTGACGGCGATTTGAGAAAGTATTTTATGGAGTTGGAAGAAAAATACGGCATTGTTTTGGACGAACGGCAGAAGAATTGGTATGCGGCTATGTCCAGAACCTTAGGTTTCAAGATGAAACAGGAATATCCGACGGTTGACGTGGAAGCGTTCCAGCAAACCAACGAAAGTCAGGTATGGGGAAAGCCTTTGCAAGTAATGCGAGCGAACGGAAGAGTCCGCAACACTCCGTATTTAACGAATTATCCTGCATTTTGTGCCTTCGACATTGGTCATAACGACCTTGCTGCCTGTTGGTGTGGTCAATGGGTGGACGACGAATGGCGTATTTTTGGCTATTTGGAGATTCGAAAGGGCGAAATCAGCTGGTTTTTGGAGAAATTTGCTCAGAAAGGCTGGAAATTCAAGATTATCTTTATGCCTCACGACGCTGCGAACGGAAGTTTCAAGGATGGCGACCGCAGTTTGGCTGCCGAAGTCCAAAATTGGGGCTACAATGTCCAAATTGTTCCGAAAGCCAAGGATAAATTGCAAGAAGTTTACCTGACTGGCAAGATTTTGGTCGCTTGCCGCTTCAATGCTGACCCAGCAAGTGGAGTTCCCGACGGATTAAAGCGTTTGGAGAACTACCGCAAGAAGAGAAGCCCTGATGGCGGTTACCTAATGGACCCTCAGCACGACTCTTTCGGGAATTGTGATGCCGCTGACGCATTTCGGTATCTGGCCGTAATGAGCGAGATGGTTAAAGACGAACTTT
>JAKSTZ010000042.1 GCA_024402335.1 Bacteroidales bacterium | reverse complement strand
ACCTTGCTAGTCAAGCAAAGGCTCTTGGAACTCAGGTGAACGAACAGCAAGTTCTTGCATTTTCGAGAGATATGATAGAAGAAACGCAGCGTAGAAGAATCGCATAGCGTGTTATAATACGGACAGAAATCACATAACCCAAATGGTAAACTTAAAAACTCAAAAAGCATGGCAACATTAACAAAAGCAATCAGTAAAAGTCTATTCGACAATATTCTCCCAGTCTTTGGTAATCCAAGAGTTACTATTCCTGTATGGGACAATGGTCAGAAGATGTTCATCTGCGATGAACACGAAAGTGAAAATGGTAATCGTTACTATCGTGGAGTTCGTTTCTGTGATCGAATAGTTGTAGTAGAGAAAGTTGGACTATACCATAATTGGACATATATAGATGGTATTGAATTGTATGCTTTTAATGATAAAAAGCTCGAACTTATTCAAAAACGTGACTATGAGAAAGTGCATAGAAGTGAAGAATTTGTTCGTAGTGAATCGGAAAACATGGTTAAAGATTATCTTTCTGCGGTTTTAAAGGCGCAACGCACTGCGATGCCTGTGCATGAAATTGAATCTCAAGCAAAAATTCTTATCGATGAATGCTATAAAAGTTTTCTTGATAGTGACTTCAATACACGTCTTACTCAAATTTTACCAATAATCAAACAGCAATAGATATGGAAAATACACAACTTGACACACAGAATCAAGAGCAACAGTTTGCATACGAACTTATTGCTAACACTAATAAGAGTTTCTTCCTTACAGGTCGAGCAGGAACAGGTAAAACAACTTTTTTGCGTAATGTGCAAAAAATGGTTGATAAACAATTTATTACTTTAGCTCCTACAGGTGTGGCAGCAATTCTTGCAGGTGGTGATACCATACATTCCTTTTTTGGACTTCCAATGGAAGTGTGTACACCTGGAACATGCGGCAAATTGAATGAAGCACGCATTCTCACACTTCTTCATGCTGATACTATTATTATAGATGAGGTTTCAATGGTAAGATGTGACATCGTTGATGCAATTGATAGTACTCTTCGTAAAGTGTTACGTACCACTCAACCTTTTGGAGGAAAACAAATAATCTTTGTGGGAGATATGTTTCAACTACCACCAGTGGTTCGACAGGGAGCAGAGCGGGAACTTCTTCATGACATATACCAGACAAACAAATTTTTCTTTTATAAAGCAGAAGTGTTTAAACAAATGCGCCTTGTGAAAATAGAATTTAAAAAGGTATATCGTCAAGATGAGGATAAGCGTTTTTTGCACATTCTTGAGAATGTTCGAATGAACAAAGTAACGCCAGAGAATATTATGCATCTTAATCAACGTATATGTATGCCGCAGAGTGAGGATGGTTTGGTTATTACTCTTGCTTCTCTCAATAAAACAGCGGAGGGTATAAATCAACAGCGTTTAGCAGAGATAGATTCTAAAGAATATGTTTATGAAGGAACAATTACAGGAAAATTCGATGATAAAAAAATGCCTGTTGAGTTATCTCTTCGCTTAAAAGTTGGCGCACAAGTGATGTTTACACGTAATGACCAACAAAAGCGTTGGGCGAATGGAACACTGGCTAAGGTTGTGGAACTTACTAAAGATGAAATTCATGTTGCTTTGAGCAATGGGGAAGTTCATATGGTTCCTTGTACTTCATGGGATTCAGTGAGTTATGAATACGATCGGGAATCACGTAAGTTGAAGAAAAATGTTACAGGTACATTTACTCAATATCCGTTAAAATTAGCATGGGCAATAACCATACATAAAAGTCAGGGTATGACATTTGAAAAAATGTCGCTTGATCTTAGTCGTGGTCTTTTTGCAGCAGGTCAATTATATGTTGCTTTAAGTCGTGTTCGTTCTCTTGATGGGTTATTCCTTTCGAAAGATGTAATTCCTCAATATGCTCATACAAGTAGAGAAATCATATTGTATGCAAATGATTATAACAACGAACAACTCATAAGAAATGAGATAGAATGTGGTAAGGCTGTCTATGAATATATTCAAAATTGTGATTATGATGAGGCTGCTAAACAGTATCTTATGCTTGTGCATAAGAAAGTCCAATTGGGTGAATTTGACGAAGCTATGTATCTGGCAAAACTATTTTTTGACACACTTGTGTGTGATGATAATTTAATAGGTTGTATAGACGAAGTTCCAGAGAATTTGCTCTCTTTCCCGAATGAATCAACATTGTTTCTTACTGCTTTACTCAGTTTTTATGCAGGAAAGTATGAGCAGGCGCTGGAATTTGCGGAAAAATTTCTGTGGGATAATTATAATGAAGATGTTTTATATATAAAATCTCGTGCTCTTTCTAAACTTGAACGTTATAAGGAAGCTGATGAGGTAAATGTATTACTGGGTGAAGGTTTTGATATGGCGATGCCAGATGCAAAAGTCCTTTATATGATTGCTATGCTAAATGAACTTCATATAGGTGATCCGGGACTTAATCTCATGCAGCAATTAGTAGAAGCAAGACCTAAGTACGATAAAGCAATTTTAGCTATGCGTATGTTGTTGAAACGTCATGGTATTATGCTAGATTCTCCAGAAGAGTGTGAATTAATAGAGGCCTTCAATTCTGATATGATAGAAGAAGATTTTGAAGCTCAGTTGATGGAATGTCGTAAGAAGGCACCAAAGTCTGTGAATTATCTGATTCAACGAATTAAAAAACAAGAGTTTCATGATGAGAAGGAAATAATGTTAGAAAGATTCAATTAGGTTAACAATAAAAACACTGTAATATGGAAAAAGAAATAGATAACTTTTATTTAGACTATGTAGCTCACAAAGCATCAACAATGACAATGTACGCAAAAGACAGAGAGTTGATAGCGTTAATAGATACTGGAGCAACATATAGTATGATATCTACAGATTTGTATAACAGTCTTCCGGAAGAATGTAAAATAAGTGAAGGAGAACCTATTAAAATTGTAATGGCGAATGGAGATAAAACAATAGCAAAACAAGCAAAATTAAAATTACAATATTTTAATTTTGATACAGAAATAGAATTTAATGTAGGAGATTGGGAGAATTTTTCAAATAGTACAGAAAAGGCAATAGGACTAAAAATAGATATAATTTTAGGAATAACTTTCTTTGCAAGAGAAAAGTTAATTCTTGATTTTGACAAACTAATAGTATTTAAAAGAATTAAAGAAGTTAAACAATAATGGAATTTACCTGAAGGTAAGATTCTGTGAATCAAAAACAAAAGTTTTATGATGAGTTGACTCTTGTGTCGTAAGGGAGTATAGTGTTCTATTGAAAAATAGGAAGTCCATATAAAGTTCTTAGTGTTAAACTATATTCCACCAAAACAAGGCTTGTTTTATCATGACATTTGTTTTAAATCGTGTAAAATTTATAAAAAATATATAGGTATGGATAATAGAAAATATATAGTCACTATTGGTGATGTTGTTGATTGTGGTGTTGGGTTCTTTGTTGGAAATTACCTTATTACTGCAGGTCATGTTGTAGAGGAGAAAAAGGATTTTTGTATTCATTTTGATGGAAGAAAATATACCTTGAATGCCAAGGATGCAATTGTGTTTGAATCATGGTCTGATGATATGCCATGGTATGGTGGTGACGTTTGTGTCTTTAAGTTTGAAGGGATAAATAGTCCTTTGCGTTTGGCTCAGGATTTACCTACGCAGACAAATAACTTGATTTGTGAAAGTTATATATCAAAGGTTGTAACTCAAGAACCAATAGATTCTCATGGTATAGGTATTTTTTCCAAACCAATTTCGTCCATGTATATGGAACCTGTCGCAAGTACTGCAAAGATTGTTAATACAGAATATGAAAACAATCTTTTTATTTGCGAAATGTCTCCTATTCTGTACAAGGGTGCTAGCGGAAGCCCGTTGATGGAGGGAAATATAGTGTACGGATTGTTATATGCTGGTGCAGACAAATACTGTGGTTTTGTCACAGCTAAATATATAGCAGATAAAATAGCTAATTTAGGTTAACTTCTTATGCCGTATTAAAATGGAAGATTATACAGATATATATTTTTTTATTGGTGCGGGTATATTTTTTGCAATAGTTTTACTAAAGCACTTTTGGGATAATCGTGAGGATAACGATTATGAAGAGGAGGACTACGACGAAGATAATGAGTCTGATGGCGATGTTGAAGTTCCATTTACACGAGATTCCTATGGATCGATGTATGTCTGGGTGTATTTGAACGGTCAACGAATGAAGATGATGGTTGATACAGGTTGCTCTGATGTAATGATAACAAAAGATAAATTTGAACAACTAAAGAAAAAAGGACTTGTTTCAAAATGGGACTATAGAGGAGGGGAAATGGCAGTTATGGCAAATGGTGCAACCGAATGGCAAAATTGTTATAGGATAAAAGAGATACAAGTTGGTTCAGGAAAAAATTCTGTTATTTGTTATGATGTGAAAGTTAGTGTAACATCAGCCCGTCGTACAGATTCGTTGCTCGGTACAGGTGTTTTTAATCAGTTCAGCTCTTATGTAATAGATAATGAACGAAAGGTGATTTGTTTTGAACTTTAGATAAGGTTTAGTTTTTCGTAAAAGGAATGTTTTTTGTGCTCGAAACGGGACTCGAACCCGTATGCCTTGCGGCACATGCTCCTGAAACATGCTTGTCTACCAATTCCAACATTCGAGCGATGTGCAAATGTAATATTTTTATGGGAAAATTGTAGAGTTGCGCAATCTTGCATCTCTACATTTCTTCGTATCTTTGCCACGTTTTTATACGAAGATGGAAGAATTCTTACACGATTTTGTCTTGCAGAAGATTTCGGAGATTGCTGATTCCGAGGGTATTCAGGCTTATGTGATAGGTGGTTTTGTTCGCGATATTTTCTTGCACCGTCCAAACCACGATGTAGATATAGTTACGTTAGGTAACGGAATTTCGTTGGCACAAAAAACGGCAAAATCTATTTCTCCAAGACTTACAGTGTCGGTGTTCAAGAACTTTGGCACAGCCATGTTCAAGTATAAAAATTATGATTATGAATTTGTAGGCGCTCGTAAGGAATCGTATTCCCACGATTCTCGTAAACCACATGTCGAGGCGGGTACTTTGCAGGAAGACCAGAATCGTCGCGATTTTACTATAAATGCACTTGCGTTGTCGCTCAATAAGGCGAATTTTGCAGAATTGTTGGATCCGTTTAATGGATTGCAGGACATGCACGATAAAATTATTCGTACGCCTTTGGATCCAGATATAACATTTTCCGATGATCCGCTCCGTATGATGCGCGCTGTCCGTTTTGCATCGCAATTGCAGTTTACCATTGAAGAAAAGACATTTGAGGGCATTCGCCGTATGCGTGAACGTATCTCTATTGTTTCCATGGAACGTAACATGGATGAATTCAACAAAATCCTTATGACGAAAACTCCTTCGAAAGGTATCTTGCTTCTTGATAAAGCAGGATTGCTGGAATTAATATTTCCGGAACTTACGAAACTAAAGGGTGTTGAGGTTGTAAATGGATGTGGTCATAAGGATAATTTTTTGCATACATTGGAAGTGCTTGATAATGTGGCTAAACATACCGACAACCTTTGGCTGCGCTGGACGGCGTTGTTGCATGATATTGGAAAACCACGCACGAAAAAATTTGTCGAAGGTATAGGATGGACGTTCCATGCTCACGATTTTGTAGGTTCACGTATGGTGGTAGATATTTTCCGCCGTTTGAAGTTGCCGATGAATGAGAAAATGAAGTATGTGCAAAAACTTGTGTCGCTTCATTTGCGTCCGATTGCGTTGGTTGACGATATCGTGAGTGATTCGGCAGTACGTCGTTTGTTGTTCGATGCCGGTGACGATATAGATGACCTTATGCTATTATGTGAGGCTGATATTACGTCAAAGAATGAATTTAAGGTCAAGAAATTCCTTGATAATTTCCAGCTTGTACGTGAGAAATTAAAACTAGTAGAGGAAAAGGACGCTTTGCGTAATTGGCAGCCGCCTATTACCGGTGAGGAAATAATCGAAACATTCCATATCCAACCGTCAAAAGTTGTAGGAGAAATTAAGTTGGCGATACGTGAAGCCATTCTTGATGGCATTATTGAAAATAATCATGAAGCCGCTTATGCGTTTATGATGGAGAAAGGAAAAGAGCTTGGACTTGTAGAATGATTTGTAAATGAAACCTAATCTTTTCTTTGGAAAAACAGAAGATACGAAGGTGCAACTATTTCGAAATGTGGTGGTTGAATGTGTTCGCTATACTGTGAACATGTGGGTGCTTTGGTTTCTGAATGACATATTGCTTGGTGCAAAGTTTCTTGCTGTTTCTACTGTAATTGCTTCTGTAACATCGGGACTTGTAAATTTTATCTTGAGCTCAGTTTGGGTATTTCATAAAGTTGAAAAGAAAGCAGATAAAAGTTTGTTCCAATTCGTTTTGTTCACGGCTATCGGTGCTGTTGGCTTGGGTATAAATGTAGCGATTACAACCATTCTTACAAATAGACTTGGACTATATTATTTAGTAAGTAATACAATCGCACAAATAGTTGTCTTTTTCTTCAACTTTTTTGCAAGAAAAAAGATTGTTTTTGAAAGAGGGAAATAAAATTCTCTATTTTTGTTCCCAAAATATATTGGTTATGAAGAAGATAGTATCTCTTTTGTTTGCAGTGTTTTGTTTTGTGTTGAATGTACTTGCGCAGGATTTTGAATCTAATGGCATTTACTATGACATTGTTGATGATGAAGAATTGACGGTTGAGGTTGTCTATGACGAATCGTACTCTGGTGATATTATTATTCCTTCAACAGTTGATTATAATCATGTTATGTATGCCGTGGTATCAATTGATGAATCGGCTTTCTCCAGTTGTGATGAGTTGACGTCTGTTACAATTTCGGAAGGTGTGATTGATATTTGGGACTTTGCGTTTGAAGAATGTTCTAATTTGACGACAGTTGTACTTCCTGCAAGTGTGGAATATTTAGGCGAAGGTGTTTTTACTGGATGTAAGAAGTTGAAGTCGATAGTCATCCCTGAAGGTGTTACTGATTTATGGGACGATATTTTTTCTGATTGTGTTAGTTTAGAGTCTGTAACTCTTCCTAATAGTTTGGAATATATAGGTGATTTTGCATTCGATGGTTGTAGTGCTTTGTTGACTATTAATTTACCTGATGGTTTAGAAACAATAGGTGCGAATGCTTTTGAAGATTGTGTGTTGTTACAATCAATAAATCTCCCAACTACAGTAAAAAAGATTGGAAACTATGCGTTTAGTGGTTGTAGTAGTTTGAATTCTGTCGTAATTCATGAAGGTGTAAAATCTCTTCCAAGAAGTGTGTTTTACGATTGTGAGGAGCTGGTTTCTATAGAGTTACCAGAAAGTTTGACTACAATAGGAGATAATGCATTCTCTGGTTGTGATAAACTAGTTTCGATAGAACTTCCTGCAAATGTGGAATCTATAGGTTCGAGAGCCTTTGCATATTGCTCTAAATTAAAAGAAGTTACCTGTAAGGCAATGGCTCCTCCTATGATAGAAAGTACTTCTTTCATAGGAATTATTGCTGATTTCTATGTGCCATGTGTTGCTATTGCAACTTACCAACAAGATACGGAATGGTCGGATTTGGCTGTTGATGGTATGAATAAACCGGTAGTTTCCGCTGATGTAAAACAAGCGATTTGTGGACAAGATATAGGCGAAATCAGTTTAACAATCTCAAAAGGAACTGAGCCATATTCGAGTGTATGGGCTGATGGTTCTATTGATTTGAAAAAGAGTGAACTTGCTCCTGGTGCATATTCATTTTCCGTTACCGATGCGTTAGGTTGTGTAACGAATTGGGAAACAGAAATCTATGCCGAATCATATAAATACAATCCTCAGTTGGCATTGGTTACGGTAAGTCAAGAAGTAGCAGGGGCGAATCTTGTGATTTGGCAAAAAGAAGAAACAGAAACGATAGATTATTATTCAATTTATCGCGAAACTTCTTCAAAAGATGTGTATGAGAAAATTGCCGATGTTCCGTATTCGGAAAGCAGCATATTTGTAGATGAAAATACGAATAACTTGCAAAAATCGTATCGATATAAATTATCTGCGACAGATTATTGTGGAGAGTCTTCAGGCCAAAGTCCTAATCATAAAACCATACATTTAACGAAAAACATATCTTCTGAAGGTGGAATCAATTTAGTATGGGATGGTTACGAAGGTTTTGAATTTGCAACTTATTCAGTATTTCGTGTTACAAGAGATGGAGTAGAAGAGATTGATAAAGTTGCTTCCGATCGGTGGACATATACGGATTTGAATCCGGTTGAAGGAACAATTTCATATTATGTAGGAGTTGTGTTGCCAAAAGAAATAGATGTAAATGCTCCGTTTATGAAAGCCGAAACAGGTCCGTTCTCGCTTGCTATTAGTAATATTGCCGAGATAGAAAATGAATCGGCGATTTCTTCATTTGCAGGAAGTAGAGCAAAAGTCTATTCTGTTGCAAATTCTATTGTAGTTGAAAATGCCGATAATCAGCCAATAGTAGTTTGTTCAGCAATGGGACAGAAAATATATAGTACAATCGGTTCTGAATTGACAACTATTTCTGTTCCTGCTATGGGAACGTATATTGTGATAGTGGCGGGAAAGACATTCAAAGTAGTGGTAGATTAATAAAACAACCATAGAGAGCTTTTCAGATTTCCTTAAATGCTTAGCCAAAGTTTGATTGTACATTAAGTGTGAACAAATTTCTACATAATCAAAATCATATATTTAATTCTCAACGGAAAATCGTATCTTCGCAAAGATTTTACAAACAATTGTTATGGAATACAATTTTACCGAAATTGAAAAGAAATGGCAGGAATATTGGGAAACCAATAAAACCTTCAAAACAGAATTAGATAAGTCTAAACCTAAATTCTATGCACTTGATATGTTCCCATATCCTTCGGGAGCGGGTTTGCATGTTGGTCACCCAGAAGGCTACACGGCAACAGATATTATCAGTCGCTATAAGAGAATGAAAGGTTTCAATGTGCTTCATCCTATGGGATGGGATGCATTCGGTCTTCCTGCTGAACAATATGCTATACAAACAGGTACTCACCCTGCAATTACAACAAAGAAAAACTGCGACAATTTCCGTCGTCAGATTAAAGCGTTGGGTTTGAGTTACGATTGGGATCGTGAAATCAATACGACTGACCCAAAATATTACAAATGGACTCAATGGATTTTCATTAAATTGTATAACACTTGGTTCGACAAGGAACAGCAAAAAGGTCGTCCTATTTCTGAATTACCAATTCCAGAAGATATTAAGGCAAAAGGGAAAGCCGCTGTTACTGAATATGTGAATTCTTGTCGTCTTGCATATTACGATAATGCACAAGTGTGGTGGTGCCCAAATTGTAAGACTGTTTGTGCAAACGAAGAGGTTTTGAACGATGGCTCTCATGAAAAATGTGGTTGCCAAGTTAATCGTAAGAACTTAAAACAATGGATGCTTCGTATTCCTCATTATGCAGAACGCTTGATTCAAGGTCTTGATGGCTTGGATTGGCCTGCTGGTGTGAAAGATATGCAACGTAACTGGATTGGTCGTTCTACTGGAGCCGAAGTTGATTTCCAACTTGAAGGTGTAGATGCTAAATTGACAGTCTATACAACTCGTTGCGATACATTGTTTGGTGCAACATATATGGTTATTGCACCAGAACATCCAATGATAGACCAAATCGTAACAGCAGAACAAAAAGCTGCTGTTGATGAATATAGAAAACAGGCTTCGATGAAGTCTGATTTGGATAGAACTGAGTTGGCAAAGGAAAAAACAGGTGTATTCTCTGGCCGTTATGCTAAGAATCCTGTAAATGGAACCTTGATTCCTATCTGGGTTGCCGATTATGTTCTTATGGGTTACGGAACAGGTGCGATTATGGCTGTTCCTGCTCATGATACCCGTGATTGGGAATTCGCAAAGAAATTTAACTTGCCTATCATCGAAGTCCTAAAATCAGAAGTTGATGTACAACAACAAGCATGGACAGAAGATGGCGTTCATGTAAATTCGGGATTCCTTGATGGTTTGAATAAAAAAGATGCTATTGCCCAAATGGTTGCTTGGTTGACTGAAAATAAAATCGGTAAAGCAACAGTGAATTATAAAATTCGTGACTGGTTGTTCAGCCGTCAACGTTATTGGGGTGAACCATTCCCTATCATTCACTGGGAAGATGGCGAAGTTTCTACTGTTGATGAGGCTAATCTTCCTCACCAGTTGCCAGAACTTTCGAAATATGAACCAAGCGATACAGGAGAATCTCCTTTGGCAAATGCAACTGATTGGTTGACTGTGGTTGATGCAAATGGTCGTAAAGGTCGTTACGAAACGAACACTATGCCACAATGGGCAGGTTCTTGCTGGTACTATTTGCGTTATGCCGATCCAAAGAATGATTCAGCTCCGTTCTCTGTTGAAGCTGAAAATTATTGGTTGCCGGTAGATTTGTATGTCGGTGGTGCAGAACATGCCGTGCTTCACTTGTTGTATAGCCGTTTCTGGCATAAAGTGTTGTTCGACTTGGGTATAGTTCACACAGACGAACCATATCAAAAATTGTTTAACCAAGGTATGATTTTGGCTTTTGCGTACGAAACTATGGCAGGAGCAAAGGTTACATCGGATATGGTGGAAGAAAAAGACGGTAAATTCTTCCATAAGGAAACAGGTGAAGAACTTCGTCAGATTGTGGCAAAAATGTCGAAATCGTTGAAGAATGTTGTGAATCCAGATGATGTTATAGCTCACTACGGTGCCGACAGTCTTCGTTTGTACGAAATGTTCATGGGACCTCTTGATGCGGTTAAACCTTGGGCAGAAAGTGGTGTGAAGGGTGTTTTCAATTTCTTGTCTCGTGTGTTCCGTTTCTTCAGTGAAAAAGAAAATGTTGTTGCAGGTTTGAAAGATGACAACGCTGTTGTAAAAGAACTACATAAAACTATCAAAAAAGTTGCCGATGATATAGAAAACCTTCGTTTCAATACTGCCATTTCTCAAATGATGGTGTTCACGAATGCTTGCTATAAAGCGGGTAAAGTTTCGGAAGATGTTGCAAAAGATTTCTTCAAAGTTCTTGCACCATTTGCACCTCACTTGGCTGAAGAGTTGTGGCAAATGTATGGCGGAACAAAATCTATGGCATACGAACCATGGCCTGTATGCGATGAATCTAAATTGGTTGACGAAAATGTGATTTATCCTGTCTCTTTCAACGGAAAACGTCGTTTCGAAATGGAGTTCCCAAAAACAGCAACTCCACAGGAAGTAGAAAAGACAGTTATGTCGGATGAACGAACCATAAAATGGTTGGACGGAAAACCTACAAAGAAGGTAATCGTCGTTCCTGGAAAAATCATTAACATTGTAATGTAATAAATGTCGGGGCGGGGTTCAACTAACTCCGCCCTTCTTATTTAAAAAAAGGACTATGTCTCCACAAGAAATCATAGAAAATTTGCACGAATTGTCTTCTCCGAAATTGAAGGCATTCGCCGAAAAATTGACGACAACGAAATATCCAATTCTTGGCGTTTCGAATCCTGATATGCGTGCGTTGGCAAAGCAATTGGTTAAGAATGGGGACGATGTTGCGTTTATACAACAAGAACCGAAAACATACGAAGAAGTTATGCTTCGTGGTTTGTGCATCGCTTTACATAAAACGGATATAGACTCTTTATTGGAAGAAGTTGATGGTCATATTCCATATATAGACAATTGGGCAACAAATGATACATTTGTGGGCTCGTTAAAACAGTTTTCAAAACATTTTCCGGTCGTTGTTGCACACTATGAGGAATTTAAGTCGGTGGGAACGGAATTTGAACGCCGCTTTTTCGGTGATGTTCTTATGACATACGGTTTAACCGACGAATATGTCGATTACACATTGGGAATGTTGCAAACAATTCGCGACGGCGAGTATTATGTTGATATGATGAAAGCATGGGCATTGGCAACAGCATTGGCAAAATATTACGATAAGACTTTGCCATTGATTGAAGAAAAAGTTTTCTCTCGTTCTGTGCATAATAAAGCAATACAGAAAGCAATAGAAAGTTTCCGTGTCTCGCAAGAACACAAGGATTATTTGCGAACTCTGAAGATTAAATAATGCGAACTATCGAACTACTTGCTCCGGCAAAGAATTTGGAGGTCGGCATTGCTGCCATAGACCATGGTGCCGATGCTGTGTATATTGGTGCGTCGGCATTTGGAGCGCGCGCTGCTGCTGCAAATTCAGTGGAAGATATTGCGAAATTGGTGGAATATGCACATCAATTTCATGTAAAAGTGTATGTTACAATCAACACAATTTTGTATGATAATGAACTGGATGATGCTGTTGCATTAATTTGGAAATTGTATGAAATCCATGTTGATGCGCTTATAATTCAAGATCTTGGTCTTCTTGAATGTGATTTGCCTCCAATAGAAATTCATGCGAGTACGCAGTTAAATAATAGAACTGCGGAAAAGGTTGTTTTTCTTGAAAAAGTTGGCTTTTCACAAGTTGTTTTAGCTAGAGAGTTGAATCTACAGCAAATCAAAGAAATAGCATCAAAAACAACAGTACCTTTAGAATACTTTGTACATGGGGCTTTATGTGTTTGTTATAACGGACAATGCTATATGAGCGAACATGCGACTGGACGTAGTGGCAATCGTGGTGAATGCTCGCAAATGTGCAGACATAAATATACTTTGCAGGGTCTTGGTGAAGAAAAACAGGGCTATTTTCTTTCCACTAAGGATTTACATCTTGGTAATTATGTGGAGCAATTGATAGATGCGGGAATTTCTAGTTTCAAAATCGAAGGCCGTTTGAAGGATGCTGATTATGTGAAAAATGTAACAGCAACGCTTCGTAAAAAAATAGATGCGGTTCTTGTGAAAAGAAAGGATTTGCAACGAAGTTCGTATGGTTTGGAATCGTTTTCGTTTGCTCCTCATATAGAAAAAACTTTCTCTCGTGGTTTTACGACTTATTTTGTGGAAAAACGACATGGCGATATTGCGAATATTCGTTCTCCAAAATCTCAGGGTGAATATATTGGTAAGGTAACCGAATCGTTTGAACAAAATGGTAATCAGCGAGGAAAAAACAGCATACGCATAAGGTCTTCCATTCCTTTGCATAATGGCGATGGATTGTGTTTTTTCAACGAAAAAAATGAGTTGACTGGTGTGCAAGTGAATTCGGTAAATGGACAATTGATTTCGTTGAATAAAAACATTCATGTGCCGGTAGGAACAGATATTTGGCGAAATTTTGATATTGAATTTCAGAAAAAATTAGATCAAAGTTCTGGTTGTAGAAAAATTCCTGTTTCTCTGAATTTTTCTATGGAAGGAAACGAAATGTTTGCAGAAATGTCGATTGATTCGGGAGAAAAAGTAACTATAGCTTATCCAATAGTTGATTTTGCCAAGAATGAAGCTATGGCTCTTTCGAATCTTCGTACGCAAATGTTGAAAATGGGGGATACTATATTTGAAGTAGCTTCGTTTTCTGCAAATTTCAAACAAGTTCCATTTGTTCCAATAGCCCAACTGAATGAATTACGCCGTAATTTGTGCGAACAATTGCGACAAAACATAATTTTTTCATTTGAAGTAAAGAAAACAAATTCAATTACAAAAAACGAGTTTCAATATCCGTTAAGTGAACCTTTGGATTATCGCTTGAATGTCGCAAATAAAAAATCTCAAGATTTCTATAAACGACATGGTGTTGAGGTTACTCAGCGTGCATTTGAACTAGAACATAGATTGAATGTGCCGCTTATGACTACAAAATATTGCATTCGCTATCAAATGAAAGCATGTAAAAAAGGTAATGCGGAACCTATCTATTTGTCCGATAATTCACATCGTTTTCGCGTAGAATTCGATTGTGATAAATGCGAAATGAATATTTATGCGGAGTAAAATGTAGTTATTTGCTTCGAACTACATCCACAACGTGGCTGCCTGCACCAATAAGTTCTGGGCGTTCGGATATACATTTCTGATATTCTATGAAGCGTGAAAATGTTGCATCACTCATGTGATTGATACGTGTGCGCATATAGTCTGCAGCTCCGTCTGGTGAAAATATTGTAACTCGTTCTAAACCAGCTTTCTCATTAAGGCGATTTATATCTTCTAAACGGACATAATCATACAATTCTCCTTCTTGCACTTGAACATGATAATTTTCATCAACAACACCTCGTGCCAATAAATCTTCTATTCTTTCTTCGTCAAAACAATAGGATAGGATGCTGTATTCGTTCATTAAGTAGGCAACAAATATCAAACCGCCTGGTTTTGTTACTCGTTTGGCTTCATTTAATGCCTTTATTTTTTCTTCATCACCGACAAGATGATAGAGTGGGCCAAGCAATAGAGTAATATCCGCTAAATCTGTCGGTATAGATGGCATATTTCTGGCATCGCCTTGTACAACATCAGCAGTTGGTTCACGTTGTAAAAACACTTCGATATTTCGACGGACAAGTTCAACGGCTTTTACTTGATATCCTTCTGCCATTAGTGCAGAACAATATCGACCTGTTCCAGCTCCAACATCTAAAATAGAGTTACCTGGTTGTAGGAAACGATGCAAGTGATACATTGTAGTTTCAAATTCTACTATGCCATGCCTACGCAATAACCGCAGGTCCTCAGGATGTTTATTATAATGTTTCTCTATATTAGATAATGCCATAAACCCTATAAGCTTTATTTCTTTCC
>JAKSTZ010000041.1 GCA_024402335.1 Bacteroidales bacterium | reverse complement strand
CCCGGAAAGGCTTGTTTTGGGGCTTTTCCGGGCTTGAATATGGACTTTATGACACGATTGTCATTTTACAACGATATCGGTTAAACTATGACACCGTTAGTGACAAATGTGTGTATCTGTTGTCTTTCTTCGTCGGTGCATGCTATTGTATCAACATGCATTTCCTTGACTTTGACATATCCGGACATTCGTGCCAATGTGCATGTTGCATTTGACTTGTGTCCGATTAATTCACCCATGTCGTCATTGCTATAGTCACATGGTCTATCAATAATGATGAAAGGTGTTTTATTGCTAATTGCACCGTAATTACTTGTAAGTGTACCGGTTGAAATATTTTGCGTTGCACCGGTCACACTACCCAATGCACCCATAATATTCCCGGTTGCCAATGATGAAACCGTTGAAATACCACTTGTCAATATGCTTGACATGTCACGTGCAGATAATGGCAATTTATTCGCACAATTACCGTTTATTGATTGAATCAACATTTCATTTGCAACACCGTCATTCACCCAAACATTATACACCATGTCACCGGTCAAGATGTCAACCTTTGCATTGACATGCAATGTTTTCCCCATGATTTCATTGACCGGTAGTGTTACCCATGACGCAAATGGTAAGTACATTCGAATTGATGTATATGGTGCATAATCACGATAATCATTGAAATGCTTAAATATATCAATTGTGCCTATTTCCATGTCATAAATTGGGTTGGTTATTTTCGGGCATGATGTATCACCACCACAATCAATATTTCCTATAATTACATTGTGTTCATCACCATAATTCGCGTTTTCAACCGGTTGAATGTATAAATTATGATAGGAAATTATTGCGTCTAATGGATTGTTTTTAAATATACGTGTTAGTACATCAAAAACACCATCAGTCCATAATATATTGTTAACTGCACCCATCACGTCGGTTTCCGTAACTGCATCTTTTACAATCCATGCATTCACCATGTCACCATATGGTTTCAATGTTGTTTCATCTGCGACCGGTGGCACACCTATAATCAATTCGGGTTCGGGTAATGGTGGTATTATAATGTTTGGATATCTTTTTATAATATACGGAATACCGATAATAATAACCGGGTCCAAGTCCGGGGGAATTATATCAATCACCGGGTCATCTTCCGGTGTTGGTTTTTTGAAAATTGGTGTTGTTCCATCATTACCCCACGGTCTAAAAACGGGGTCGGGGTCTTTCACTGTTGTGAATATTTTTAACAATTCACTTTCGGTGTAACGACATGATGGGAAACACTTCCAACCGAAATCCGATGATGTAAAATCATATACCATTAAACTATTGTGATTGTTGTTTGTGTTGATTCCGTTTGGTTGTGCCGATACAATCATGTTGTGATTTGTAAAGTTATTTATACGCATCAAATTAGTTCGTAAAAGTGTGCCGTCATTATTGTATGAAAAACCAAAATCATATTCAACACCACCGGTCAACCCGGTTGACGCAGTGTCACTTGCAGTTGCATGGTCTGTGACGTTGTATGTGTTTCCCGGTATGTTATACAATTGCACGTCAATGTTTGTTATTTTGTGCGGTCTTGAACTACTACCCGTACCGTCATATTTTATGCAGATAGTACAATAATCATGAATGATTTCACCCATTTCAAAAAGCATTGTTTCATATACTTCATCAATGTTGAATATGTTCATTGACTTTCCAACAAACTGTGACGAACTAAATAAATTTACAATTGCGAAACGCAAAAATGTCCTTGAAAACGGCAATATATTTTCTATTTCGTATTGTCCGTTAGTGCCTTTCACATTTAACACAAAAGGGTTTTGACGTTCGACAAATGTCTGCTCATATACATAGTCATACATAGCCTTTGCCATGCCATTGGTCAAATATGTTTTTGTTCCTTGTAAAAATCCGTGTTCGTCGTAATATGGAATTTCATATGTTATCGGGTCGTCTTCATTAACGTCCAATGTGTCAAGCATTCCGTCAATTAATTCTTGCGCTTTTAACGGCATAATTTCACGATATGATTCTTTTAAAACAAGTCCCAATGTTTGCCATATGTTCATAGCAACGTCTTGTCTTTTTATATCGTTAATAATACCGGAATAACGATAATTAATATCTATTGTTTCATATGGTGTTGGGTTTATATTATCCCAATCAACGTCAACATAAACCAAAACAGTCACACCACTATTCAATGTAACGGGATATATGACTAACGGTTTTAATGTCTTCAATTCTGTCAACGTCATGTATGTGCTATTTGTTATTATTTTGAATCCCAATGAATCAAAATATGACATAGGGTCATCAAGAAATTCACTTTGTATTGTTCGCCTTGTAAAATTTCTGTTGTGTATTTCCGACGTATAAAACACATCATTGAATATTGATTCAACACTGTATGATTCACTCATTATTATTCACCACCTTGTTCATACCAATCTAATGGAATGTTTAACAAATTACAAAGATTTATGTATGCATTATAAACATGGTCGTTTGTTAAAAATTCACTATTTGGTTCATGTGCGTTAGGACTTGCAACTGTGACAAGAATCTGCACCGGGTCACGTAAAAAACTATCGGTTGTTGATATTTCCGGGAATTGAATGCATTCTTGTCTGTGTCTTTGTTCGCTTATTATTTCACTATCATTCAAATTTTTGTTTGAATATCGTTCAATTGATGTTCTATCTACAATGCATTTGCAATTTAGTATTCCGGTTTTGTATGTGCTTAATACATCAACCGCACCACGAATTACATAAATCTGTCCATTTGACAAAAACATGTTTTCTATATGGTAAAATCTGCCAAGCATATAGAAATAATTACAAACCGTCAAATCATTGGGCAATTCAATGGAAATTTCCGGATTGATTAAATCAACCGGACGTTGAAACACACCCGTACACGTTGCTACCGTTTCATATGTTTTGTTTATCTTTTCACGTTCATCGGTGCAAACAAGAAACATGATTTGCGTTGTACCGTCAAATTGTGGTCGTGGTATATCCGGGGTTGGATATGTTTCCGGGTCGGGTGGTGTTGGTGGTGTCGGTGGTGTATATGGTGGGTCGTCCGGAATCGGCAACGGTTTATATTCAATTTTTTTATTCGAAAAATATGCCATGTTTTACACCCCTTGTTTTGTATATTCTATAATAACATATACGGTATAATTTCCCCATGTACCCGTACCCAATATACGTATATTGCCCGTTGTATAATCCATTCGTAAATTATTTACCGGGTTACTATCGACCATTGGCAAAGGTCTAAAGAAATAACCTTGTCCGGTTACGGTCGCGTCGGTTCCACCGGTTAATGATATTATTCTATCAAAATTAGTTTCTTCAAATGGAATGTTGACGTTTGGCAATCCCGTTGTTACAAACACTTTGCCGTATATCTTTTTTCCATCAATCCATATTTTTCCGGTGTCATATTCATCAGTACTATAAACCACACCACCACCGGACGACTTAATTTCATTAATTGCACCGACTAAATTTTTTGATGTTGTTGTTATATCGTCAATGTCACCAATGATTGAATAAATCGTACTATTGTCGTCATAGTCTATATTTGACGCGGTTGGCTTTCGCCAATAGTTACCCAATGACCCATGAAACAAATATGTGCCGTTTTCCGGGTTGTCCGGAACAAGACCTTCAAGACTTGAAATGCGGTCGTATACGGTTGTGTCATTATCATATTGTATGTCGGTAGAATCCAATTTTTTCCATGTATTAGTGCCATAGTTTGTTGTCAACACACCGCCATCAATTAATGATATAGGAACTCTTGATTCAATATATTCGGTTTGTTCACTGATTTCTTCGACTATCATGTCAAGTCCTTGACCCACTGAATATGTAATCGTTTCTTCTTCAAAGTCGAAATCATTCCATTTGATGTCATATGCATCACCGGAAAATGATGACCCCGGTGCATATATTTCGGTTGTTTCATCGTCAATTGTGATGTCTGCAATGTGATCACCGGTTTCATAGTATGCAGTGACTTCTATGTCAGTACTACCACCGGGCGAAAATTCACCGACAATATTATTGATTAACAAACACACAGATTTTGTTGCACTTGCATTCTTGTCAAATGTTACCGTACAACTGTGACCGTTTATTGATATGCTAACCGGAATTATATCAAGTGATGAATCCGGATAAACTTCAATGACACTATTGTTAGTGATTGCAGAATCTGTGAATGTCATTGTCTTGCGTCCACTTGTTATGTTTTGAAATATTGTTTTCAATCCGTCCATGTTAGTCACCTACCAAAAGCAAATGTTTCGAAATATCATCAAAAACGCGGTCGTAAAACTGAAAGACACCAAGCGCAAATGTACTATCAAATTTTTTCAAAATATCCGCACCGGTTTCTGTTCCAATATTACCTTTTCGTGTTAGTGTGTATTCGTTTGTACTACTTGTTTGCATTGTACTTGATACTTCACCGAATGTTGTTGATTCAATGTCGTTTCGGCTACCGTTGACATTTGTGTTTGAATCTGTCAATTTTTCGGTTGCACTATTCATTGCAGTGCTTTTATTTGCACCGACAAACGACTGTTCACCCGTTGTGAAGTCACGAACGTCGGTGTGTTGACCGTCTTTGTTTGCACCTTGCATGTTTGTTGTCGCGTGGTTTGTTTCTGTCATGTCATAGTTGTATGTCATTGAAAGGTCGGCGTCGTCAATTTCTTGTATTCGCCACATTTCATGATATTTTTTCGAATTGACAAAAAGCAAATCATAAACGGACTGTATGAAATCTGTCACTTCTGTTGTGTCGTCTGTGAAATCTTCATCAAGAAAGTATTTAAATGTTTTGTATCGTGTTGCAAATATTCGGTCAATTATTGTGTAGTTGGTTAAATATTCAACCCAAAAATCACCGGTAAAATTACTCAACAACGGTGTCTGTGCTTGTTTCGTCTTTTGATACATTTCCCATACTGTCATTGTCTTCATTTCCCTTTCTATACAAGTCAAGTATTTCCGGTGCTAAATCAACAGAAATATTTGTACCAAACATCGCGTTGACTTTCTCGATTCCGGACTGTCTGCATTCTAGCATGTCATGAATGTTGATTTGTAAAAGTGATGTGTCGCTTGTTACTTCATCGACAATAGTGTTGTTGTTTTTTTCAAAACTTCCCTTGATACCTATTGCCTGGTAAAATGATTTTATTAATTTTTCACGAATTTCATAAATTTCTTTTAAACTCTGTCCACTACCACGACTGCCACCGATGTACTGTACACCTAAATTGCCGTAGTCAGTTATATAACCAAACTGTCCCTTGTATAGTTTTGTTTGATAGTCTTCAATGGATTTCTTTTGAATTTCGTTTGTTGCAACCGGAACACCACCACTGTCACGCGCATTTATTAATGCATCAACAAGTGTCACGTCAACATGTCCCAATGCCACCGCATAATGATGAATTAATGGAAGTAGTGCGTTTCTCAATGATGTATTGTCAATAATTACTATGTCTTTGCCGATTTCATGACGACCACTATACACGGGTGAAAAAACACTATAATGTGTGAACTCATCAATGTATTTGGTCACACCGGAAAATGTGCCATTAAATGCAGTCAATTCGTTTTTGTAATGCATTAAACCGACATGACCACGCAAGTACAACGGCATTTCGATTTCTTTTTGTGGTAGTGTGTCGGGTAGATTCTTATAAACAAATAATCGTTGTACACGTTCAAGCAAGTGTTCTTTCCAAAACTCATAAAAATATGCGTATGTCGAACATTCTTTTGAAACCTTTGTAATATATTTTTCGGTCTGTTTTGTTATGTTTTCTAGATACATATATAACCTTTCTACCGAAAGACACCACACAATTATGAAATCATGTGGTGTCCCTGGTGTATGTCAATTAATATGATTTGTTATGTTGTTGCAGTTACCTTGATTTCAAGCTTGTCTGCATATGGTGGAATTGTGAAAATGTATTTGTCATCTGTTGCAGATACTTCAACGAATTCACCACTATCAACCTTGTAATATACTTTACTATATGTCTTTGAATTCTTGAATGTTGCAGTAATTTCGGCTTTCTGTCCTATGTTGAAGTTAGAAAGTGAAATGCTTTCAACATTACCGGTTGCGTTTGTTGTTGTGTCAATGTTTCCTAAATAGAAAACAAATGCGTTTGCATGTGGCTCAATCATGTAACCGTTTTCAAAGTCGAAACCGTAAATATTACTGCGTTCGCGTGGGTTTGGCATTGACCACTGATATGACATGTCAAACATTGCCTTGATATAATCACGGTCACGCGCATATCCAATAATTCCCTTTACGTTGCATTCATAATCATCGTCGATTTCATCACATGCAAGATTGATTTCCGACATTGTATCAAAGTCTTCGCCAAGATTCTGCCAAAAATCAACTTCCGAATAATTAGAAAGTGCAACCTTGTCTGCGTGATATGTACCGGATTCAAGAAATACCTTTGAATTTTCTGCCCAATCACCCAAACATTCAAAAATTAAGTTGTCACGTGGTGATGCGTTTAAATAGTTAGCACTGTTGAACTTCTTCGACGGTCTTGCCATAAGACGCATTTTCTTGTTCATTTCTTTGTTTGCCCACTTCATGAAATCCGGGTCTTCAACTGATGTTTCACGTGTTAATGACTTGTTGTGTGATGCATTGTAATTTGAAAGAATGTCATCACATAAACCGGAATAGAAACATAAAGCCATGCCCGTGTTAGCACCCATTGAAACAATGCTTTCTTTCTTCAATTCCATTGAAGTGTATGCGCACTGAAACTGTGCGTCAACAAATGCCATGATTTCGGATTCACTTGTTACGGCTTTTCTTAACTGATTATGAACTGTCTTGAATTCATATGACCATGTTGCAGAATTTCCGAAAATCTTTGCAGTGATTTTATGTGTTGCAGTCACACCGTATGGGTCAACATAGTTTGTGCTTTCACTGTTGATTGTGTATGATGGTGTTTCAACTGCGTCAAGGTCTTCAACATATACCTTTTGTATAAATGCACCGTATGAAATAGCATCAGTCAAAATATTTCTACTATTCGCCTTATAATTTAAAACGTATGTAATTGTCTTCGCGATTCTGTTGCACAATGCACCATAAAACCCATCGTATAAATTATAATCTTCGATGTTTTTTCCCATTGTGACGAAATCGGTTGTTTCTAACTGTTTATTATCCGCGCCGATAACATCAAGATACGCGTCATTTACAACCGCATAACCCTGGTTTACTAAATAACTAATATCACCCATTATTTACAATCGTCCTTTCCGTCTGAAATATATTTTTTGATAATTTCAAGTGTTCCGTCAATTTTGTTCATTAGTGTTTCTTGCTTGTCCATGTATTTCACATCGCGCCAACAAAAGAAAACACATAACGCAACCGGAACACCTAATGATGATATAATGGTAACTAATGCGTCAATGTCCATTATTCGCCTTCACTTTCCGGTGTTTCAATTTCTTCCACCATTTCAATAACTTCTGTTTCTACTTCATTGGTGTCGGGTATTTCTTCAACAACATCGCCCGTTATTGTTTCACGAACAACCGTGTGTTTCGGTGTGGTTTTCGGAAATACTTCACCGTATGCTTTTGTCAAATCTTTAAAAATCATAAAATCAACACCACCTTTCTAGTAATAATATACAATAATTTTATTGTATGTCAACAAAAAGATTGTTACTTTTTAACAATAGACACACATCATGCCATGTGTTAATGTATAATTACAAATATGTTAAAGAAAGGAAATAATACTATGATTATCAAAGAATTAAATGAACTAGTTGCGATGTATATGGTAAGACATTTTGATTGCACAATAACAATTTCGGACGGGATTCTGCCACACACAAAAAACGTCACAATCCCATCGACGGACTTTTTGATTCGTAGAATGGAAAATTGTGTGTTTGTTGAAAACAAAGAAACATGTGACATTATATCATTAAGCATTAACGACTTTAAATGTATTGAATTAATATAGAAAGGTGGTGAGTAAATGAGAAACAAAACATTAAGACTATTAATAAATGACATTGTAACCGGGAAGACTTTGAAAGAATTGCATTCATTAAAATATAGATATATGGAATATATGCTTGACGGACTTATATCCGAAAATGATTATTACGTTATCAATGATGAATTCAACAAAATAATAGAAAGGTGGGAAAAGAATCATGAATGATGGAAAAGGACGCAGAAAAGACCAACATCGACGATATGTCAAAATGAAAAAGGAAGTCACGCGACAGAAAATGCAGTATGAATTGATTGACGGAAACATGTCATATTATCCATATGCATATTGCAAGCGAAAAGGGGCATTCTTAACAAAAGGACTTGCGAACACACACAGATGTGAATGCAGAAAATGTGAACAGTTTGAAAAATGGATATAGAAAGGGGTGATTAAATGATTTTACTATCTGCGATTTATATTATATTGTCCGCGTTGTCAATATGGGCGGTTGGTTGGTTCGCCATCTGTATGGTCACATATTGGTTGCAAAACAATGAAAGGTGGTTGAAAAATGGCGGAAAGCATAAAGAAAAACGTAAGTAGTATAATAGTCGACGACTTTGTCAATAGTAAGATGTTGCAACCTGGTTTATGTGTTGTATATGCAAGGTGTAAGTATTTTGCCGACCATTACGACGTATTCAATTATTATAAGGTGGTTTGCCTGGACGACAATGGAAAGGCTTACACATATACAAAAATGTTGAGTTCATTCGATAGCGAATGGAAAAGAGAAAGGAATTAAAAAATTATGGAAATCACAAGAATTGACATGCACATGTGCAACACTGACTGCAATGTATTAGCATTTGCAAGCATCACAATTGACAACGCACTTGTATTGACCGGTATTCGTTTGTTGAATGGTAAAAAAGGTCTGTTTGTATCAATGCCACAGAATAAGGGAAAAGATGGAAAATATTATGATATATATTTTCCGGTCACCGTTGAATTGCGTGATACAATAACAAAAGCCGTGATTGATGAATTCACAAGAATGTCAACGGAAAGTGTTGAAGAAGTACCATTTAAATAGAATATAGTGTGGGTCGGGTGGTCGGGTTTTACTTTATGAAAGGAATTAAAAACATGAACGAACTTGAAAAAAAGGATATGTATTGGGCAAGTGTTTCCGGTGGTAAAGATAGTCTATTTATGTTTAGATTGATATTGGACAACCCGGAAAAGTACAAACTAAACGGTGTTGTTCATTTCAAATTAGAAATAGATTTCCCGTGGGTCGATGATGTATGTGCATTATATAAAGAATGGTGTCAGAAATTAGGAATACCATATATTGAAATATCACCACGTATGTCATGGTACGACGGTGTCAAACGATGGGGTTTTCCCACACGTCTGGGGCGGTGGTGTAATAGTAATTACAAATTGGACTGTCGCAGACAATTTGAAAAGACTTTCAAAGATATAGCCAACATACATTGGTATGTCGGTTTTTGTGCAGATGAAACACACCGTTTCAAAAATGATATATACCCATTAGCAATTGAAAATATAAACGAAAGTGATATTTTAGAGTGGGCAAAGAATGTGCCAGTGTTCAACAACTACTACAAAACATGCAAACGTCAAGGGTGTATGTTCTGTCCGTTGTCATCTATGATTGAAAAGGCATATTTAAAAAAATATTATCCGGATAAATACAAAGAAATGTGTGATTATGTCAAGGATTTTGAAAACAAAAAACACAAACTTGTTTATCATGCACCGATTGATGTTATTAATGAAAGAATTGACAAGAAATGGATTAAAAGGGTGATTTAATGAATGAACTAGAAAAACAAATATATGAAACAAAAATTGAATGTTTGGAAGAATTCAAGCGCGAATTGATGCAGAAATTGAAGAATGACGACCGCACAAGTATATATATAAATTTTTTGTACGTGGTCGATGAAATTGCAACACAGATTATCAACGAATAGAAAGGTGTAAAACATGGGAAATTTTGAAAAAAAGGTGATTGATATATCACATTGGCAAGGTGAAATTGATTTTGACAAGGTAAAGAACGACGGTGTTTATGGTGTAATTATAAAATGCGGTGGAAATGAATTGAAAGGACGCAGATGTTACACCGACCCTAATTTTGTGAAATACTACCACGAATGTAAACGTGTGGGGTTGCATGTTGGTACATATTTCTTTTGCGGTGTTCCTAATGATGAACACGACGGTGAAAAAGATGCAGACTATTTATATTCATTGATTCGGGGGTATCAGTTTGACATGCCCGTGTATTTTGATTTTGAAGTGGGTGGCAAGTCCGACCAGGAAAGAAAACTATATTCAAATTATTTGTATAATGCATGCAGACGCATGGAAGAACATGGATATTTTTCCGGTATATATGCAAGTGACATTTCCGGATTCAAAGACCGTTTAATTGCGCCTAGACTGTTGCCTTTTTCGTGGTGGGTTGCTAGATATTCAACGACCGGTGTGCAGTATGCAAAAGTGAATTGTCACATGTGGCAGTGTTCAAGCACCGGACATATTGATGGCATAAAAGGCAATGTTGACATTGATGTATTATATGTTGATTTTCCTGGAATAATCACAAAGAAAGGTTTGAATGGTTATGAAAAGAACAACGTACACAATTGAAAATAATTATGATTACGACCCATATATTGCATTATGTATTGAAATAGTTGCGCAAGGCTTTCGCGAACTAATACTACTAGCAAAACAATACGACTATTATAAAACGAAAGATTTGAAACCTGGTGACGGATTTTATTTGTTAGGTAGTAGACAAAAATACAAAGATTATGAAACAGAATGGAATCAATACAAAAAGAAAATTGATAATATTATGTTAATTGAAAATTATTACCATGCAATCCCAACCGATGACAGAGCAATCGTTGAAGTAATGAAAGAAATTAAAAACAACGCACCATTATTCTATGAAAGGTTTGGAAAATATGTCACAAGTCAATTTGATAGATTCTAAAACAAAAATTACAACATACGAACTGCGTCGTGAAATAGCGCGATTAATTAAACAAGCTAATGCAGTCAATTTTGAAATGGGTGATTCAAAACTAAATACACAAAATCGCAATTACTTTTTGCGTGATTTTAGGGTGTCAACACGTTCCGGTGGTTTTGTTAGTAACATTAATTACTATCATCGTGGTAAACGTGACTTGATATCATTACACAATCAGTTGGCGCAATATATTAATGCAGATACACAGAGCAAGACGCACCGCGCTTATATGGACAAAAGGGAAAAACAGATTGTCAAAAAATTCAAGGCTACAATGAAAAAAGAGTATGGCATTACCATAACCGACCGTGATATTGCAGAATACGTTGAATTAAAAGAAATGTATCCCGAATTATTTGAATCCGATTTTGAATTCTATAAAAACTTGCTTGAAATATTATCAACAGACAAAAAAGATGAAAGAAGTGTCATGCAAGTATTAAGTGATTTAAAGGTTGAATTACAACAGAAAGCACGCGACAACCCGGACGACCCGGATAGTGATTTCACCGACACAAAACTGCGTGTTGCTTTCCTTGAACATTATGGTATAGATTATCAATAAAAAATTATGGAATTATACAACGGTCAATTAAAAACGCAACAACTTAATATAGTGAAAAAGCACGGGTCATCTTCAAAGAAATCCGGAAAAGTATACAAGACAAATAATAAATGTTTTGATATATTCACTTTTGACGTTGAAAACACAAACGGGTGGATTGATGATAACGGTTGTGTGATTCCATATGAAAAAGGTCATGATGACGAATATTGGAACACAAAAACACCGGTGTCACTTGTATATGAATGGACGTTTGGTGTAAACAACACAATGTATTACGGACGTGATATAATAGATTTTTTGAAAGTGTTGGACGACTTGCCGACGGTCGATATGATTGTGTGGTGTCATAATTTTTCGCATGAATATTGTTTTCTGCTTAACATATTGACCGTTGGTGACGTGTTTGCACGTTCACCACATTCACCAATCAAATGTGTTTTCAAAGAATATCCACACATAGAATTCCGTTGTACTTATGCATTGACAAATTTGTCGCTTGATAATTGGGGTAAACAAATAGGATTCTACAAAAAAACGGGTGACTTGAATTATGATTTGATTCGTACACCATTGACACCGTTTGATGATGAAAAAGAATTGACCTATTGTGAATATGATTGCCTGGTTGTTTATCACGGTATATTGGAAGAATTAAAGACATATAAAACGGTTTTTGATATTCCATTGACAAGTACGGGAAAAATTAGAAAAATAATAAAAGAAATTTTATTTGAAGACCGTGGATATTCAAGATATATAAAGGGACTTGTACCGGATATTGATGAATACATGTTGTTGAAAAAATGCTTTTCGGGTGGTGTGTGTCACTGCAATCGTTTGCATTCCGGTCATACAATAGAAAGTGATTATATTTCACACCGGGATTTCTGTAGTAGCTACCCGACCGTATTATTGTGTGAGAAGTACCCGTGCAGTCCATTTAAAAAATGTCAAAAGAAGTTTATACGCACCGAATCAAAGGCGCGTGACAATTATGCATTCATATATACGTTGACATTCAAAAATATACGTTCAATCAATCCACACACATATATTCAAAGAAACAAAATAACATATACCGGGGATATCGAACTTGACAACGGTCGTGTGATTAATTGTGACGGAAAACTGACTATTACATGCACCGATATCGATTTTGATATAATTTCATGGTTATACGAATGGGACTATGTTGACGTTCGCGAATGTTATTATGCGAAAAAATCATATTTACCGCGTGCGTTCCTGGATTATATATTAACACTTTACAAAGACAAGACCGAATTGAAAGATGTTGACGGAATGGAATCTTTTTACCAACTACAAAAAGGTAGATTAAATAGTTTGTACGGCATGGCAGTGACTTCATTGATACCGGTGTCATGTGAATGGGTTAATGATTCATGGGTTACAAAAACACCGTCAATCACAGAAACGGTTGAAAAACTTGAAAAAATGGCAGACACTTCAAAATCATATAATCATGAGTATTTTTTAGCCTGGTCATGGGGTGTGTTTTGCACATGTTGGGGACGCAAAAATTTGTATATGTGTATTTTAGGAATTGACGAAAACGGTGTTGACCACAATGAAACACATTGCGGTTATGATACTATATACTATGATACAGATTCCACGTTCACAATTGGAAAAACGTCATATGAATGGTATGACAAAATGATTGATGAGAAAATGAAAAAGGTGTGTAAGGAAATGAAACTTGATTTCAACAAAACACGTCCGTTTGACAAACATGGTGTTATGCACCCGTTGGGACATTTTACTGAAGAAAAACCAATCAAAAAATTTCGTTGTCTGCATGCGAAATGCTATATTGAACAACGGTTTGACGATAAACTTTATATGACAATTTCGGGAATTAACAAAGGCGCGTGTGCTTGTCTTGATTCAATTGAAGACTTCAAAGATGGTTTTGTTTTTGACAAAGACAATGAAAATGTTCACAAACTAATACCAACATACTGCACACATCAACCGGAAATAGTTTACCCGGACGGGTATGTTTCAAAATATAAATACGGTAAAGTATTAAGACCAACCGGATACAAAATCAGTGTGACGGACGAATATACATCAATGATTAATGCATATCAATTAAAAATGGGCGAACTGACAAAACAACAAATTTTAACATTTAGAAATGGGGTTGTATAATGGCGAAACAAAAATATTATAGACTTGACAGATTGGACAAAATACCGGATTGCAATTGGTTTTTCTTAATTGGTCAACGTGCAAACGGTAAGTCATACGCAGTGAAAGAACGTGTATTGACAAACGCATGGGAAAAGCATGAAAGATTCGTGTACTTACGTCGATATGGTAAAGATATTAAAACGTCAAATGTAACGTCGTATTTCGATGACATGCCGATTGACAAAATCACGAAAGGAAATTACACCGGAATAATGGCATATCAAGGGTATATTTATTGGTACAATATTGATGAAGAAACACAACGACCGGTGAAATCAAATGAGCCTATCGGACGATATTGTGCCTTGAATGAAGATGCACGATATAAGTCACAAGTATTCAAAGACACTACAACAATCGTATATGAAGAAATGATTCCCAACGATTCAATGTATATCGAAAATGAAACGTCAAGAATTCAACACTTCGTATCAACGGTTTTTAGACAAAACGACGGCAAGGTGTATTTAATTGGAAACACCTTAACCCGTGTATGTCCATATGTGCGTGATTTTTCACTTGAAAATTTTTTGCGTATGAAACCTGGTGACATTGACATTTACAATTACCATGTCGGTGACAAGGTTGTGAAACTTGCGGTTGAATACTGTGCCACAATTCAATATGAATCAAACATGTTTTTTGGTAAAGCAAGTAAACAGATTTTGACGGGTGAATGGGAAGTAAATGAAGTCAATAAACTACCCGGAAAAATGGAAGACTATGAAAATGTTTACAAAGTATTGATTGAATATCAAAATTTCAAATTTGTATTAAATTTATTAGTCGACAAGAAAACCGGTGACAAGGTTGTGTATATATATCCCGAAACAAAGGAATTCAAGGGAAACCGAATAATCACAGACCGATTTGATATCAATCCACTTGTCACATCAAGACTTGATTTGACACGCACACCGGAAAAATACATTGCATATTGTTTCATGGCGAACAA
>JAKSTZ010000040.1 GCA_024402335.1 Bacteroidales bacterium | reverse complement strand
GCCCTACATGTGCAGGGGTTGTAAAATTAACTACAGAAGAATTCATAGAGAAAGCAAGAAGAAAGCATGGGGATAGGTATGACTATAGATCAGTAAAATACGTGAATTCAGCAACAAAAGTTAGAATAGTTTGTCCTGATCATGGGGAATTCTTGCAGGTTCCGAATTCTCATTTGCAAGGGGTAGGTTGTGCTTTTTGTTCTGGTCGAGGACAAATTACGACAGAGATTTTTAGAAGGAGAGCTGTGGAAGTGCATGGAAATAAGTATGACTATTCTTTAGTTGATTTTGTAGATTCCAAGTCTAAAGTAAAAATTCGTTGTCCCAAACATGGTGTTTTTGAGCAACAGGCTGGTTCGCATTTGCGAGGAGTAGGATGTCCAGGATGTTCACAGAGTAAACTAGAAGTAGTCTGTGCTGATTTTATAAAAGGTACAGAGGTTTATTTTGAACTTCAAAAGAAATTTTCTTGGCTAAAAGATAAAGCATTGTTGCCCTTAGACATATATTTACCAGAGTATAATGTAGCCATTGAATGTCAAGGAATTCAACATTTCATGCCAAAAGATTTTTTTGGTGGAGAAGTTGCTTTCAATGAATTAGTGAGAAGAGATCAGTTAAAATATAGATTATGCAATTCTCATGGCATAAAAATATATTATTACAGTGTCTGTAGAAAAAACGGTTCGTTTTGTGCAGATTATCCGTATAAAGTTTATGAAGATCTAAATGAGTTGTTTGATGACATAATTGAGAATGTTGGTTCAAATGTAATACCAAGAAATTATCATAAACAATTATCGTTAGATTTATAAAAACATAAATCCTAAAACATCAAGCTATCATAAACCTCAACTAATTCTTGTTGTCTCAATCCCAAATATCTTCTAGTGATCATTGGAGTGCTATGATTGAAGATTTCACTTAGCTTAATCAATGCCATTTCACTTTCCGAACCAGCTTGTTCAACAACTCTGCGACCAAAAGTCTTTCTAAGGCTATGTGTAGAAAAGTTTGTCACTTTGAGCATATAATCAACTTTTATTTGTTTGAATAACTTATTTATGGCTTGAATAGAAATTACAGATCCATATCTGTTCAAGAAACATGGTTGAGAATCATTTTTTATTTTCATTGCATCGTGGCAATCTTTGACGTGAGCTTGGAATCCTTTATTGATTTTTACTATTCGTCGTTTGCTTGTTTTCTTTTCAATAAGCATGAATGAATCATTAGATAGAAGGTCATTCCATGTAAGAGTAAGAAGGTCACTTATGCGTAAACCGAAGAAGCAACCGCATCCGATAAGCAGGCTCTCCCTGTATTTACCATCTTTATATAGTTTTCTAATTAGATTCATTGCTTGTTCCCAAGGAATGTAATCTGCTGTTGTAAAGCTGTGTTTTGCACTCATTCTTGTTGAATTTTAAGGTTAATGAAACATTAAGATACTTAAATTGTTGATTATCAATATTCGTTACACTTTTAGTAAAAGTGATATGGACATTTTGGATACAATGGAAGGATAGATTAGAAAGTTTGGTATAGTAGTTTCTATGTATTTGTAATAAGAATTTGCCAAATGTTCTTAAAAATTTCTATCTTTGGAGTGTCAAAACTAAAAATATACAATAATGAGTGATAAAATCCCTTACAAAATTTATTTAGCAGAAGATGAAATACCTACACAATGGTATAATGTTCGTGCTGATATGAAAAATAAACCAGCTCCACTAATCAATCCAGGAACTGGTAAACCACTTGGATTGGAAGATTTGGCTCCAATTTTCTGCGAAGAACTTAATAAACAAGAATTGGATAACGATACAAAATTCTTCGATATTCCTGAAGAAATTTTGAATTTCTACAAAATGTATCGTCCTTCTCCGCTTGTTCGTGCTTATTTTTTGGAAAAAGCATTGGGAACTCCAGCGAAAATCTATTATAAATTTGAAGGAAATAATACTTCTGGTAGCCATAAATTAAATTCTGCAATTGCACAAGCTTATTATGCAAAGAAACAAGGTCTAAAAGGTGTGACTACAGAAACTGGTGCTGGACAATGGGGTACTGCTTTGAGTATGGCTTGTTCTTATTTCGATCTTGACTGTCGTGTGTATATGGTTAAGTGTTCGTATGAACAAAAACCTTTCCGCCGTGAAGTTATGAGAACGTATGGTGCAAATGTAACGCCTTCTCCAAGCAATACAACTAATGTTGGTCGTAAGATTTTGGCAGAACATCCAGGTACTACTGGTTCACTTGGCTGTGCAATTTCAGAAGCAGTGGAAGCTGCTGTTAGCTCAGAAGGTTATCGTTATGTTTTAGGTTCTGTGTTGAATCAAGTTTTGTTGCATCAAACTATTATTGGTTTGGAAACACAAACAGCATTGAAAAAATATGGAATTAAACCAGATATGATTATTGGTTGTGCAGGTGGTGGTTCGAACCTTGGTGGTTTGGTAAGTCCATTCATTGGTGAAATGTTACGTGGCGAAGCTAACTATCAAGTAATTGCTGTTGAACCTGCTTCATGTCCAAGTTTCACTCGTGGTAAATTTGCATACGATTTCTGTGATACTGGTATGATTTGTCCTTTGGCAAAAATGTACACGTTGGGTAGCCAATTCATCCCTTCTGCAAGTCACGCAGGTGGTCTTCGTTTCCACGGTATGAGTTCTATTCTTTCTCAATTGTATCATGATGGTTATATGGAAGCTCGTGCAGTTGAACAAACAGCTGTGTTTGAAGCTGCTGAGAAATTCGCCCGCGTAGAAGGTATTTTGCCTGCTCCTGAAAGTAGCCACGCAATCAAGGTCGCTATTGACGAAGCATTGAAATGCAAAGAAACAGGTGAAGAAAAAACTATCGTATTTGGTTTGACAGGTACTGGTTATTTTGACTTGGTTGCTTACGAACAATTCAATTCAAAAACGATGACCGATACTATTCCAACTGATGAAGATATTGCTGCAAGTTTGGCAAAACTTCCAAATGTGAATTTCTAGGAATTTTTCCTATTCTTTTTAAGGCACTTGCAGAAATGTAAGTGCTTTTTTTATTTCCTTTGCATATGTACAACGAATTGATATGAATCAATCTTTTCTTGATAAAATACGAACGACCATAGATCAAAATAATCTGTTCTCTATCGATAATGACGAGATTCTTATCGGTGTAAGTGGTGGTGCAGACTCTATGGTGTTGCTTGATAGTTTACGTCAGTTAGGTTGTAAGATAGCTATAGCGCATTGTAACTTTAAATTACGTGGCTCTGAGTCTGATGGAGATCAGACTTTTGTTGAGGAATATGCTCAGAGATACCATATTCCAATTCATATTTGTTCTTTTGAAACAGAAACTGTTGCCAAAGAACAAAAGATTTCCATAGAAATGGCAGCCCGCAATTTGCGTTATGATTGGTTTGAAATTTTGTGTCAGTTGCATGGCTATACTTGCATAGCTATTGCACATAATCAAAATGATAGTATAGAAACTTTCTTTATAAACCTTTTACGTTCGGCTGGATTGCGTGGCTTACAAGGTATTCCAATTCGAAATGGGAAAGTGGTTCGCCCGTTGTCGGATGTTACAAGAAAAGAAATAGAAGCCTTTGCCTACGAACAACATATAGTATTTCGGACGGATTCGTCAAATCTTACCAACGATTATGTCAGGAATAAGATTCGTAATATAGTTCTTCCAGAGTTACAACAGATTTCTCCTAATTGTATCCATTCTATTACCACAAGTATGAACTACTTGCAAAGTTCGTTTACATTGTATCAGGAACACATCGCTTTGATGAAAAATGTATGTTGTAAAGAAACAGAGAAAGGCTTGGAAATAAATGAGCAAAAGATTTTACAACAGTCTGAATCTCAAACACTTTTATTTGAGATACTTCATATTTATGGATTTAATAGCGATACTATTTCACAAATATATGAAGTGTTGAATCAACAGTCGGGAAAAACATTTGAGTCTGCTACACATAAGGCTATACATGATAGAAATACATTGTATGTAGTTGAGAAAGATGATGTTTTTGCTGAACCTGAATTAATTGCAACTCCTTATGGGTCGTATAACTTGGCGGGAAAAACAATTTCATTGTCGGTTGCAGAAAAGGATACGTGTCCTATTTGCAAAGACAAGACTGTTGCGATGCTTGATTTTGATAAGATTTCATTTCCACTTATATTCCGCTTGTGGAAGCAGGGAGATGTGTTTGTTCCATTTGGAATGAAAGGTAAAAAGAAAATCAGCGACTTTTTGATTAATGAGAAAATTCCTTTGATAGAAAAACAGTCTGTAACTGTTCTTGAGTCAAACGGACAGATAGTATGGGTGGTAGGAATGCGTATAAGTCAGGATTTTGCAATTACGAAAGACACAAAACAAGTTTTAATTGTGCGACTTGTATAAGAAATACGATTTTACGGAATAAACTCGTGCATTTTACGTACATTCGCAATGTTGATAGATTTCAAAGGAAAATGAAAATAAAACAATTTGTATTCAATATATTAAGAGAAAATACCTACGTGATTTATGATGAGGGATGTTCTGATTGCGCCATTATAGATCCAGGTATGTATTATCCGGAGGAACGTGAAGAAATTATAACTTTCTTGAATAATCATAATTTGGTTCCTTCTAAACTATTGTTTACACATTGTCATGTTGATCACATTTTTGGAGCTCATTTTTTGAAGGAGCAATATCCAACAATTGGATGTTATGCCCATCAAAATGAACAATATTTTATAGATAACGCACAAACACAAGGTTCTATGTTTGGCGTGCAAATAGATACGCCTCCTTCAATTTCTGATTATTTATATGAAGGAAAAGAATTGCAAGTAGGCAATAGTAATTTACGAGTGATAGAAACACCAGGTCATAGTCCTGGTGGCGTATGTTTCTATGACGAAGCAGATTCTCTTGTTTTTACTGGTGATGCATTGTTTGCTGGTTGTATTGGCCGTTCCGATTTATATGGAGGCAATGAATATAAATTAGTGGAAGGAATACGTACAAAACTTTGTAGTCTTCCTGAAAATACGGCTGTTTTGAGTGGTCATGGACCACAAACGACAATAGGTGAAGAAAAACACTCAAATCCATATATATGAAAAGAATTTTAAGTATTGAAACCGCAACTGGTGTATGCTCTGTTGCAATTCATGAAGATGGCAAATGTGTCGCTCTTCGTGAAATTAAGGAGGCAAATGCCCATTCCGAGAAGTTGACAGTTCTTATTGAAGAATTGTTGCAAGAACGTTCTCTGCAGGTAAAAGATTGTAATGCCATAGCAGTTTCTATCGGTCCTGGTTCTTATACTGGTTTACGAATTGGGGCATCGGTGGCAAAAGGATTATGTTATGCTTGCTCTTTGCCGGTAATAACGGTTGATACGTTGCAGGCGTTGGCGTTGTCTTGTAAAAATAAAGTGGGTGATACTAATCCGGACAATATCTATATGCCGATGATAGACGCTCGTCGTATGGAAGTGTACACTTCTCAGTGGAATTGGCAAATGGAACGATTGGAAGATACACGTGCTTTAGTAGTTACCTACGAGGCAAAAGCTTCGTTTGAGCCAACAAAACACTATTTCTTCTGTGGAGATGGAAGCGAAAAATGTAGAGAGACTTTGGAAAGTCCTAATATCACTTTTGTCGATGGAATTTATGCTACTGCAGAATCTGTAGGTTATATAGCTTCTGAAATGTATGATAGACAAGAATTTGCAGATGTCGCATATTTCGAACCATTCTATTTGAAAGAATTTCAAGCAGCTCCTCCCAAGAAGCTTTTATAGTATATGACAGAAGCTTTTTTGCAATATGTCTGGCGCCATCAATTGATGTGCACGGACAGATTGTGCACGTCTACCGGTGAACATATTAGTGTTCTTGCTATAGGTGTGTTCAATTCTAATGCAGGTCCGGATTTCCTTAATGCAAAGATTCAAATAGGAAATACGGTGTGGGCAGGTGATGTGGAAATTCACATAAAATCAAGTGATTGGATGTTGCATAAACATCATATTCAGCCTGCATATAATAGTGTTATACTTCATGTTGTGCTTTATCATGATAAGGAAGTTTACACGGAAAAAGGAACAATGCTTCCTACGTTGGTTATGCCCATATTACCTCATGTTAAGGAAAATTATATGCGTCTTTCCGATATACAAGATGATGTGAAATGTGCTAAAAATCTATCGACCATTGATTCTTCACGAATTTCAATTTTCATGGAACGTTTGGTAGCGGAACGTTTTGAACGTAAGGCGGAACAATTGCTACAAATTTATAAAGAAACAAAATCAGATTGGGACGAAACTGTCTATCGTATTCTTGCTCGACATTTGGCAGGCAAGATAAACGGTGATGCTATGGAATTATTGGCAAAGTCGCTTCCTCTGAAAATAATCCAAAAACATGCAGATAGTTTATTCCAAATTGAAGCCCTTTTGTTTGGTGTGGCAAATGTTTGGTCTTTGTATCCAGATGAATATGAAAAACGACTTCGTGATGAGTCAGGTTTCTTGTTGACAAAATATGGGTTGACAACGATGGACAAATCGTGGTGGAAATTTGCACGTATGCGTCCCTATAATTTCCCGACAATACGAATTGCACAGTTCGCAGCTTTGTTAGTGTCTTCTGCCTCATTGGCATCTCTGTTTTTAGAATGTAGCGATTTACAACAACTTAAGGGTTTGTTGGTGAACAAAACAAGCGATTATTGGATATCTCATTTTTCATTAGGAAAACAAACGAGTGTGCATTCTACATATTTGGGTGAACAAGCAATACGAACAATAGTGATAAACGTCATAGTTCCTTTTCTGTTCGTGTATGGAAAGGAGAGATGTATAGAAAGTTTTTGTGAAAAAGCATATGATTTATTGCTTGCAATTCCTCCGGAAAAGAATCGGATTGTTTCTGAATTTATGCAATATGGTGTAAATGTGTCATCGGCATACGAAACACAGGGATTGTTACAATTGTATAATGAATATTGTTGTAAAGGAAATTGCGTTCGATGTGCAATTGGGCACATTATTCTAAAGAAACAACCTTAGATAAGTGTGACAAATTTATTTTGTTGAGGTTATAATCGAGGTGTAGTCGGGGATATCTTGTAAAAATTGGAATGTCTTTGCTGTATGGTCTATACTACAAGAATAATGTTGTAAACCATTGGAAACCAATAGGTATTTTGATTTTAATGACATATTGTATTGAGCGATTTGTTCGAATACAGCTTGGGTGATTTTTACTTCGGGAGCTTTGCATTCAACTATTAAAAGCACATTTGCTTGTGAATCGTAACACACAATGTCAGCACGCCTTGTCATAGAACGAATGTTCATTCCTACTTCAACGTTCATGAGTGTGGCAGGGTAGTGTTTATGTGTAATAAGAAAATGCACGATATGTTGGCGTACCCATTCCTCAGGAGTTAGCACGACATATTTTTTACGAATGTCGTCGTGTATGAAAATTTGATCTTTTTCTTTTTTAAGACGATATTCGAATGGGGGAAGGTTTAGTTCGTACATTTTTACTATTTTTACAGAGCAAAGTTACAAATAACATTTAGTATTTCGCAAATGGCCTATCAATATAAAACCGAGCAAGATTATAAAAAAATAATCGCTGATTTAAAGGGCGGTATCTATCAACCTTTGTATGTATTACAAGGAGAAGAACCGTATTATATTGATAAGATTTCCGATTATATTGAAGAACATAGTTTGTCGGAAGACGATAAGGAATTTGGATTACACGTTTTGTATGGTGCCGATACTACGGCCGAAAACATTTCTTTGATGGCTCGCGAGTTTCCTGCTTTTGGGTTGGAACGGCAGGTGATTATTGTAAAAGAAGCGCAGGCATTGAAAAAAATAGATGAAATTGGTGCCTATGCGCAAAAATGTATGCCAACAACTGTACTTGTTATTTGTTATAAGGGAAAAAAACTAGATGGTCGTTCGGCTGCAGCCAAAACTATAGCAAAGTCTGGCTGTGTATTTAATTCCGAAAAAGTTCCTGATTATGCTTTGAATGCTTGGGTTCAGGATTATTTGACTTCTATTCAACTAACTACGGATTATGGCATTCCGCAAATACTTGCCGATTATTTAGGAAATGATTTGCAAAAGATTGAAAATGAGATTGCAAAATTAAAACAGGCAGTTCCGGGTATTACAAAAATAACCAAGGACGTAATCGAAAAAAATATCGGTATCAGCAAGAAATATAATGTGTTTGAACTTGTTGAAGCTTTTCAGGATAGGGATGTGCCTAAAATTTTCAGCATTATAAAATATTTCTCCGATAATCCTAAAGAATTGAATCCCACAATAATGGGTAACCTATATGAATGTTTTAAGAATATCTTTTTGCTATATTATTTAGATGGAAAAGGTTTACCTGATGAGGAAATAGCAAAGGAACTTGGGCTTCCGCCGAATCGCTCTTTTTTGGTTCGTATGAAGTACCGCCCTGCGAAACAGAAATACTCAGCTATGAAGTTGTTTAACATTATAGCCTTGCTTCGTGAGTATGATCTTAAAATGAAGGGAATGAATGTCGGTAGCACTTCGGCACCGGAATTGTTGCGTGAATTAGCTGTTAAAATTCTTGCGTAATGAAGCGCATCTTGTATATAGTTCCTCATCGTTTTGATCGTAGTCCGGGCCAGCGTTTTCGTTGCGAACATTTTATACCTATTTTGCAGGAACATGGTTATGAGATTACGTATTCCAATATTTTGTCGGCTTGGGATGATCGTTATTTCTATCAAAAAGGAAAGTATATAGCAAAAGCGTTTATTTTTTGTAAATCGTTTCTACATAGATGTTTAGATGTGTTTCGTGCACGGAATTACGATGCAATATTTATTTATCGCGAGGCATTTATGGTAGGTACAACCATTTTTGAAAAAGCGTTGGCTAAAAGCAAGAAACCCATTATTTTTGATTTTGATGATTCCATTTGGATACAAGATATTTCTGACGGAAATCAGAATTTGGCATGGATGAAAAATGCCTCAAAAACAGATGTGATTATTCAATTGTCGAAAATGGTAATAGTAGGAAATCAATATCTTGCTAACCATGCAAAGCTGTTTTCAAGTAATGTGCAGATTATTCCGACAACTATAGATACCAATTATCATAAGCCGGCAACGATAATTCCTCACGCAACTGTTTGTATTGGTTGGACAGGCAGCGAGACAACAATTCGACATTTTAAGCTAATAATTCCAGTTCTAAAACAGTTGAAGGAAAAATATGGAGACAAAGTTAGTTTTATACAAATCAGTAATGTTCCATACGAAGTTCCGGAAATCGGGTTGGAATCGATACGGTGGAATGCAGAGACAGAAGTTTCTGATTTGCAAAGAATAGATATTGGCATAATGCCGTTGCCTGACGACGAATGGGCTAAAGGTAAATGCGGATTTAAAGGCTTACAGTATATGGCAATGGAAATACCAACAGTTATGTCTCCTGTTGGGGTGAATACCGAAATAATAGAAGATGGCGTGAATGGTTTCTTTGCTTCTACAGACCAAGAATGGTTTGCCGTTTTGTGTAATTTAATTGATGATGCCCGCTTGCGAAATGAAATTGGCAAGAGAGGCCGACAAACTGTTGTTGAACGCTATTCTATAAATTCTCAAAAAGAAAAATATCTAAACTTGTTCGAAAGTGTAATTGGGGAATAACTGTTGATTTGTTTATGGTTATTTCTTTCTGTTTATGAAAATAAATTTTCGTGTTGCATATTGATTTTGTATGTTTGTCATACACAAAACCATATAAATATGCCGCAAAAACATAATCGAAAATCCATTCGGTTAAAAGGATATGATTATTCGTCCGAAGGATTGTATTTTATTACCATTTGTACTCAAAACCGCATTCATCAATTTGGAAAAATTGTGAATGGAAAAATGATAATGAATACAAATGGGGAAATTGTAAATCGTGTTTGGAACGAATTGTCCCATCGTTTCCCGACGGTGAAATTGCATTCGTTTATTATAATGCCCAACCATATTCATGGAATCGTACAAATCGTAGGGGCGGGGCTCTGCTCCGCCCGAAATGTTGGTGAAAATAATGGAATATATGGGGCAGGGCAGAGCCCTGCCCCTACGGTTGACGACATTGTGTGTGCGTTCAAATCATTAACAACGAAATTGTATAATTCGTTGAATGATACGCCTGGTTATAAATTATGGCAACGGAATTATTATGAACATATAATCCGTACGCAAAAATCGTATGAAAACATATCAAATTATATTCAATCCAATCCATCACGATGGGATTCTGATTGTATGAATCTGCAGCGCCCTGCCCGTACAAGAAATAATTAATCATTAATCCGTATTCGTTTTACAAAATAATACGGAATATTTTCTGCACCCCAGCCTTGATAGAATCGTTTAACTCCTTCGAGTTCCGAACCTTCAAAATCAATGATTATGTCGGTGTTTGCATATTTTTGTATAACGAAATCTATCAGTAAAAACATTGCAGATTTTTCTTTGCCTTCGTCTGAACTTGCTGGGAATAAGTAATATAGCCGATTGCCTGTTT
Source organism: Bacteroidales bacterium (assembly GCA_024402335.1). Lineage (GTDB taxonomy): Bacteria > Bacteroidota > Bacteroidia > Bacteroidales > UBA1715 > UBA1715. Next base: position 4,484 of record JAKSTZ010000040.1, on the reverse strand, counting down.
TTAGAAAAATTGCTGTTGCATAGCGGTGTATTCCATTGGTTATTGAATACGCCTCCCAATCAATAGATTGTAATAATTTGATAATTTGTTGTGTATGTTGCTTGTAGTGTCCTTTAATGTCGTGTGCTAAAAAATTATCTATTGTTTGTTGTAGGTCAAATAGTTGTTCGCAAAAAATATTGTTTTTCTGTGCTTTTGCTATGTTTCGAAAGGTGTTGTTTGTATAGTTGGCTCGTAGATCTTGATATTGTTTGTCAAGTTGTAGCACAAAATTGCTTCTTTCTTTTGCTGGTATCAATAATGGTTCGGAAAGACAAATACGTAGGTGTTTGTAGCGCTTCAATTCTTCTACAAATCCATTCTTTTCTGTTGCTGTCAAAGTCCGTTTAGAGTAGATTGCATATTGTTGTGAAAAAATCGGTTGTACTACATACGTTAGTCCCAATTTTTTCTTAATCGGAATAGGAAATACGGCATCGTAGTCGTCGAGCACCAATGCTTCCCAATTCGGACAAACAACGTCGAGAAATTGGGATTTCGCATATAGCGAGGAATACGCAGATTGTTCAATAATTGCATTCCATTTATGTATATCAATTTCTGTATGTGAAAGTTTGTGTATCACCTTTTTCTTGCTTTTTTCTTAGCGTTCATTCTGCTTTTTAGAGGTTGCTTGTGCTGATTGTACGCTTGCGATTTTTTCTTGTCTTTCTTCATTTTCTTGAGCGTCTTCTTATCTTGAATCTCTTTATGGTGACGAGTATATTCTTTCTCCTTGCGTTTTTCCCTGTGGCGCATCATGCGTTGCTGTGCCTTGTCGGAAGGATTTAGTTGTATTTGTGCCTCTTTTTTTACCTCTTCCTGGATTTCTTCGTCGTATTCTTCAGAATCGTCGTTTGGGATAAAACCTTTCTTATGTCGTTGCGCATCGGCAACCGAGCACGAAAGGAAAACAATGCATAAAATGAGTAGTATTCTTTTCATAAAAATATGTACTTTGCACAAAAATACAAAGTTTCATCTATGTATGCTCGTTTACAAAATATTCTTATAGTTTTTATATGCATTTTTATTTCTTCTTGCGGAAAGAAGGATAATCCGGTACCTGTAACAGATTTGAATTATAAGGTGATTGCGGTTGAAAGCGATCCTCGTTATGTGTCGTTGCGGACTATCGGTGGTTCTGCTATTTTGCAGACGGGAAATATCTGTGCCGGTTATAATTGTAATGGAGTGGTGCTATATCGTCAGAAAAATGATGGTGCAGTGGATGATTTTGTTGCATTTGATAGAACGTGTACCAACGAAGCTCGCGATTGTGCCATGGAAATCGACAAACACTTCCCTGATTTATTGGTATGTCCGAAGTGTGGTTCTGTGTTTAATATGAGTGGCAGATATATGGAAGAAGGCCCTGCCATGTATCCGTTGCGGGAGTTTTCGTGCGATTTTTATAATGGGGATTTGCGTATTTATTAGTGAAATACGTCGTAAATGGGAAAAAAAAGATAGTTCTGCACTTTTTTCAACACGATATTTTGTAACTTGCCGAAAATTTTGAAAATGAAACTTGTTACTAAAATTGGTATTGCAGTTGCGCTGTTTGGACTACTTGCAGCGTTTGTGTTGCCGTCAAAAATTAATAAGGAAAAAATGGGAAATATTGTAACTTTTGAAACAAACTATGGTGTTATAAAAATTAAATTGTATGATGAAACACCATTACACAGAGACAATTTCTTAAAATTGGTGAAGGAACATTATTATGATAGTTTGTTGTTTCACCGTGTGATTGAGAATTTTATGATTCAAGCTGGTGATCCAAACTCGAAAGGCGCGGCAGCTGGTGCTCAATTAGGCTTTGGTGGACCTGGCTATACTATTCCTGCTGAGTTTAATCCTAAATTTATCCACAAAAAAGGTGCTTTGGCTGCAGCTCGTTTAGGTGGACCACAAAATCCAAATAAAGAATCGTCTGGTTCTCAGTTCTATATTGTTGTAGGACAACAAGTTCCTGCAGATCAATTAGATGCTATGGCTCAAAATAAGGCACAACAAGCAAAGGCTGAATATATTCAAAATCAATTATATAAACCAGAAAACAAGGCTTTGTTGAATGAACTTATTCAATTGCAACAAACTGACAGAAACGCATTTATGCAAAAATATCAAGCCTTTGCCGAAACATGTAAAGATGCGTTGGATGTAATACCAACGGTTAGTTATACTAAAGAACAAAAGAATATCTATAGCACTATAGGCGGAACTCCTCATCTTGATATGGATTATACTGTATTTGGAGAAGTTGTTGAAGGTCTTGATGTTGTGGACAAAATTGCAAAAGTTAAGACAGACAGAGCAAATCGTCCAGAGCAAGATGTTATGATTATTAAAGCGGTGGTAGAGTAAAAATAAGTACTATGTTACAACAATTAATAGAAAAAATCCTTGCTGACGTTGAGGAATTCAAAGCTGAAAATAAGGAACAGGTAGAAGAATTCCGTTTGAAATATCTTTCAAAAAAAGGTGAACTTAATAAGGTTTTCGAAGAATTCCGTAATGTACCTAACGATAAGAAAAAAGAAATCGGTCAAAAAATAAATGCTTTAAAGCAAGCTGCTCAGGCAAAATTCGAGGCTTTACAAAGCAATCATAGCAACGAGGATGATGCCGATTCGCAAGCTATTGACATGTCTCTTCCGGAAATGCCAATGGAATTGGGCAGTCATCATCCAATTTCTATTGTTCGCAATGAGATTATAGACATATTTTCTCGTATTGGATTTACGGTATCGGAAGGTCCGGAAGTGGAAGATGATTGGCATGTGTTCTCTGCTTTGAATTTCCCTCCAGAACACCCTGCTCGCGATATGCAAGACACATTCTTTATTGAAAGAAATCCGGATATTTTACTTCGTACGCATACGTCTTCTGTACAAGTACGTATGATGGAACATACACAACCTCCAATTCGTTCTATTTTCCCTGGTCGTGTATTCCGTAATGAAGCAATTTCTGCCCGTGCTCACTGTATTTTCCATCAAGTTGAAGGTTTGTATGTTGACACGAATGTTTCGTTTGCTGATTTAAAACAAACGTTGTTGTACTTTGCAAAGGAAATGTTTGGAAACAATACACAAATTCGTCTTCGTCCTTCTTATTTCCCATTTACAGAACCATCTGCAGAAATGGATATCTCTTGTTCTATTTGTGGAGGAAAAGGTTGCTCGGTATGTAAGGGAACTGGTTGGTTGGAAATCTTAGGTTGTGGTATGGTTGATCCGAATGTGTTGAAAAGTTGTGGCATCGATGCCGATAAATATACAGGTTTTGCATTCGGTATGGGTGTTGAACGTATCGCAATGTTGAAGTATCAAGTGAAAGATATTCGTTTGTTCTTTAAAAACGACACTCGTTTCATTAAACAATTTGAAGCAGCAAAATAACCGAAAAACGGTTGGTATAAGAAAATCCTTCATCGGTATCGGTGAAGGATTTTTTGTTTATCTTTACAACAATAAAAACGTTGTTTATGAACATAATTCAGAAATCTTTTGTTCTCTCTCTCATCTTGTTTGTAATTGCTTCGTGTTTGTTTACGTCGTGTGGCAAGGACGCCTATATGGAAGATGTTGATACAACTCGTGGTGTATGGGGACAGATTCTTTTATATGACGAAACTGGTGCTGTGGAGAAAGATCATTCTGATATTTCTATAAAAATCCATTGTATAGATACATTGTCTGAAACAAGTATTTGGGACACAGTATATTATATGAAAACGGATGCAAAAGGCTATTGGGATTTGTATAAACCTCATGGCGGATGGTATTTTGTTGAGTTTACGAAAGATGGTTATGGAAAAAATGCGTTGTATGCATATCGATATGATACAACTTCGGCTGATACTTTGGAAACAATGTTTTTGGCAAAACCGTCGCAAGGGGCAATAGAACTTGATTCGCTATCAGTAAAAGAAAATGTGCTCTCTATTTATAGAACCTTGTATTTTACGGCAAATTGGTCATCTTATAGCTTATCGACATGGTACTTCTTTGGAAAAACACCGGATGTGTCGGCTGAAAATTATGATTATTCCTATAATTCAGGTTCTGCTTCGTCTGCTGGTGGTAAAGAACGACATACTGTAGTGTTAAAGCCATTGGAGAAGTTGTTGGAAAATGGATTTGTCGAAGGTGACAAAGTATATGTACGTGCGTATTGCGATAATGCTCGTGCTGTGTCCTACCAAACTGAAACTGATGTGTTTGTGTATCCAAACTTATTGGAATCGTCTTCTGTTTTATCGTTTGAAATTCCAGAATCGGAGGAGTAAATGAGGTCGTTTTTCTTGACCATATTGTCCTTCTTTTTTGGCCTTTCCGTTTTCGCAACACATAATCGGGCAGGGGAGATTACGTATAAACATGTTTCTGGTTATATTTATGAGATAACGATAGTTACATATACTTTTACGCCAAGCG
>JAKSTZ010000004.1 GCA_024402335.1 Bacteroidales bacterium | reverse complement strand
TGTGGTATATCATGTGTGCCACCTAATAAGGAATTACAAAAAACAGCGTTAGGAGCACAATTGTCTGTGCCGTGGACATATTATAAGGAAACGAAGGAGTCGTTGGCAGAATTGCGCTCGCAAGGCTACGAAATTGTTTCTGTGGAACAGGCTGAAGGTAGCACCATGTTGCAGGATTTTACTGTCGATAAACAAAAGAAGTACGCTTTTGTTTTTGGTAATGAAGTTCATGGTGTGGATGATGATGTTATCGCACTGAGCGACAAGTGTTTAGAAATACCACAATATGGGACTAAACATTCCTTTAATGTGTCGGTTACATGTGGTATCGTGCTTTGGGAAGCCGTTAAGCAAATGGAGTTTGGTAAGTAATTATATAGCAAAAATGCTTTTCGCATTTTCTGTCGTAAAATCAATAACTTCTTCTATAGAACAGTTAAGGTCTGTCGCAAGTTTTTCTGCTACTATTGAAACATAGCCAGGCTCGTTGCGTTTGCCTCTATGTGGAGTTGGAGCCAAATATGGATCGTCAGTTTCGAGTACAATGGCAGTTCGTGGAATAGCACGGACAATTTCATCTAAATGCGATGTGTTAAATGTAAGAACACCGCCAATTCCAATATGATAACCTAAATCTATTGCTTTAAATGCTTCTTCCTTAGATCCTGAAAAACAATGAAATATTCCTTTTTGTTTATTAGGGAGTGAACGAATAATGTTGTATGTCTCGTTAAATGCTTTTCGTACATGTAAAACAACTGGTAGATTTCGTTCTTGGGCTATGTTCATTTGAAGTTTTAGAACCTCTTCTTGTTGTTCTAAAAATGTTTTGTCCCAATACAAATCCATGCCTATTTCGCCTATTCCAACGATAGCATGTTTATCTAATTCCGAGAGAAATGCATCAACTTCTTGTTGGTAGTTTTCGTTGATTGAGGTTGGGTGTATTCCCAACATTGGAAAGCAAACGTCTGGATGTTGGTTGGCGAAATCGAACATACGTTCGCGTGAAGTCGAATCAATATCCGGCAAAATGAGTTTTGTAACATTTTGTTTTATAGCACGTTGTAGTACTTCTTCGCGGTCAGCGTCAAAAGCGTCGTCGTAGATATGGCTATGAGTATTGATAATGAAACTATTCATCTTCTTCGGAGTCGTCATCAATTACGATAGGGTCTTCTTTGCCGGCAACTAAAAGCACAAATTCGCCTTTTGGCTGTTTTTTCTTGAAAAAATCAATGACAGTTGGAATACTACCACGTACAACTTCTTGATACACTTTAGAAATCTCGCGTACAACGGCAACATTTCTTTCGCCAATAAATTCTTGGATTTGTGTCAATGTTTTGAGTATGCGATGAGGTGATTCGTAGAAAATAATGGTGCGAGTTTCGTCTTTTAACGATAACAATCTCGTTTGACGTCCTTTTTTATGTGGAAGAAAGCCTTCGAAGCAAAATCTGTCTGTTGTGAAGCCGCTCATTACAAGAGCAGGTACAAATGCTGTCGCGCCAGGTAAACATTCAACTTCTATACCTTGTTCTATACAATTCTTGGTAATAAGGTAACCAGGATCGGAAATAGAAGGCGTTCCCGCATCGGAAATAAGCGCCGTCATAGTATTTTCTCTAATGACGTCTATCGTGTGGTCGAGAGTTGCGTGTTCGTTGAATTTATGATGAGCAACCATTCTTGTTTCTATCCCGAAGTGTTTGAGCAAGTTGCCCGACGTGCGTGTGTCTTCAGCGAGAATAAGGTCTGCAGATTTCAGGACATCAATTGCCCGAAATGTCATGTCTTGTAAATTACCTACTGGAGTAGGCACAACAATTAGTTTTCCCATCGTTATAGAAATCTTTGTTCAACGACACTGATAAATTTTTGAACCTTACGGTCTTCGAAGTCCCAATTAAAGTTGTCCTTTAGATATTTCATAGCTTCTTCGAAGTTGTTCGCTTTATTTAAAACTGCAATTGTGGCACGCATTTTTTCTTCGCTGTGATTGAATAGTTGTGCAATAATAGAGAATCTGTCTCCAAGAGCAATTCCAGTATTAATGTCGGAAATAGGTTTTTTACTTAATTTACTTCCAAGGTCTTGTTGTTGTGTCGCACGCGATTGCAGAGCTTCACCTATGGATTGTGGATGGCTTTCGTTGACTTGGAAAGAAGTCGTTTCCTTTGGTTGTTCTTGTGGCTGAACTTGAGTTTGTGCTTGTGCCTCAACTTGTACTTGCTGAACAGGTTCTGTTTGTATAGGTTCAGGTTCAATGGATGTGATAACATCTTCAACTACAGGTTGTTGTGCCTGCACTGTTTGTGCTACTTCCTGTTGCTCTGTGTGTACAGGTTCGTTTACCACTACAGTAGCTTCTTGCTGAATAGTGTGTTCAGGTTGTGGTTCTTGTGGAATAACTTCTTCGTGTTTTTCTACAAGAACCGTAGGAGTGTTTTTCAACTTTGTAAGTGAGTCGTACAATTGTCTTGTTTTTTCCAATAGAATGTCAAGTACAATAGGAGGAAACTCTTCTCCGGCAGTTTTATTGCTAAGATATGCATCGATATCTTTAACAAGTATTTGAATGTCAGTTATTTTATTTTCCATTGCAATGATGTTTATGATGCTGAAGACTTATTTGTTGTTAGTTGAGATCGTTTTCCAATCTTTTGCATTAACTCCGGCTGGAGTTTTATCGGTAATTTTATGGAAACCAAAGTAATATAGAGTACCGTCAGTGCTAAGTAGAATAGTGTAGCATCTGCCAGGAATCATATCTTCATCGGTAGGACGGATAATGTGGAAGAATAATGCATTTGTTTCTTTGCGACGAATGATTTTTTCAAGAGTCATTTGGTCGGTAAATACAATTGATGCCGAAGGAAATACAGCTTGGATTTCCTTTTCTTCGTCGAATGCAGGATCTTGTTCGTCTTTGATAAGATATATAGTTTTGTTTGCTATAGATTTCTTCTCGAAAGAATAGTTAGTGAACTTTCTGTCTTTTAGTAATTTAGGATTGTTTTGAATATTCTTTACGTGTTGGTTTAAGAAGTTGATGATAGCAGGTAATTGGTATGTTGTCTCATCTTCTCCGCCATCGTAACTGAAAGGGAAGGTAAATACTTCTGGCAAATCGTTAATTGTTTCGTATTCGCCGCCAAGAAGTAAGCTGATGAAAGTGTATTCAACAGAATCTTTATCTTCTTCAAATTGCATAGAAACAGGGATAAGAAATGCGTTTTGAGGATTGGTAAGTTTACTTTCCAAATCCGACATATACACTGTTTTCCAAGTCGTTACGTTCCAGTTCTTTTCAACTGCTTTACGAATTTCTGAATTGTAGTCGGAAAGAGGATTTTCTGTTAAAACGACATACAATGTTGAGTTTGCAACAAAGTCATTAACTTGGTTGATTGTAGCTGTTGGCCGTTGTGCCAAAAGCGACATAGAGCAAAGGATTCCTGCGAATAAAACACCTAATTTTTTCATATTACTGTTTCTTTTGTAGTGAAATGAAAACATTTCCACCTGATTTTATTTCAAATGCTTGTGAGAACGATTTTTCTGTATCTGTTTCGAATTTATCACGCCATATCACCACATATTTACCTGGTTGTAGTGCGATAACTTCATTTTTTCTGCTGTCTTCGCTTAAATTCGTTACAAATTCAAGGTCGGTATTTCTGTCAAGATAAATTGCACCTATTCCGAATTGCGGACGAGTGAATGTAACATATCCTGGAGAAGGAAGTTTTATAGTTTTTACTTCGTCAGGTTTGATTTCTACATCATAATAATATGTACGAGGAAGTGTAAGGATTTCCAAGTCATATTTCCCTGCGATATATTTTACCTTTTGATTGGCTTGTTGAATATTGAGCGTATTCATGTCGCCTTGTTGTCTTACTATTGTTTCTATAGGTGTAGAAAGATTAAATCCATACGGACGTTCAACAGTAAGGTAACCTTGTGGGGCATCAATTTTTACGATGGTATGTTTGCCCGGTTCCAAATTTACATTGTCGGCATAGACTGGCGGCAAAGTGTGTACTTTTATCTTGTACGAAATTAGTGGATCGAGGAACATAATATCTGGTTCGCCCGGTTTAATTACCGAGTGTACAAAATTGTAGTGGATAAATCCGGTAGAATTATCATAGAATGTAATGGGAACATCTGTTTCACGTGGTTTTTTGTATGCGTCGAGCAGATAAACTTGAAGTGGTGTCGTGATGAGTGCTCGTTCCATTGCGAAATTCAAAATAGGCAAAAAGTCAAGTTCGTTTTTCGCAGTAAATACGTGTCCTGCACAATCAAACACCTTATTAAAGTCAACATCGTAACCAACGCCGATGATGAACGGTTTTAGAATGACACCTTTTTCTTGTAATTGTCGGGAAATAGCACAAGGATCGCCATCGCATGCTTCCAAACCGTCGGTAATTAGGAAGATGATATTTCTTGCAGTAGAATCTTTAGGGAAATCTTTTCCCGCTTGTTCAATAGAATAGGCAATAGGTGTTGTTCCATTAGGATTCAATGTAAGTATCTTATTTACAATTTCAGGAAGATTGTTCTTCCCAAAAGGAACTTCAAGATGTGAGTCGCTGCAATCCTGTGGAGGGAATGGGCTTCTGTTTCCATAAATTCGAAGTCCGACTTCCACGTTAGGAATCTTAGAAACACTGTCGATAAACGGAATTAGTATGCTTTTGGCTGCCTCCATTTTAGTGGTTTTGTCCCACATTCCGAGCATACTATAGGAACCGTCGAAAATGAATAAGATTCGAGTTAAAGGCATAACGTTTGGCGCTTCAATATCTGTACGTTTTTGTGCACTAACCGAAGATACACTTACAATTATAAGTGCCAATGTCGCCAATAGTATGTCTTTTATTCTCTTCATATTATTTCTTGACAGGAATGTTTTTCAAAGCTTCTTGTAAGACGTTCCATACTTTTCCAACAGATTCAATTTCAACCACTTCGTTAGGTGAGTGTGGACCTTTAATGTTTGGTCCGAAAGAAACAGCTTCCATTGCAGGGAAAGTGTCGGCAAATATGCCACATTCAAGTCCAGCATGAACTATATCTACTTTTGGTTCTGTTTCGAAAACTGTTTTACATGCGTTGGAAACAACTGTAAGTAGTTGTGAATCCCATACCGGTTGCCAACCTGGATATTCTCCTGAAAAAGAAGCTTTTGCGCCGTATAATTCAAAGATAGCTTTTTGTGCGTCAGCCAACTGATGTTTGTTGTTGTCGTCTATGCTTCGCAATAAGCAGCCAACAACGAGTTTGCCGTCTTTTGTGTTTACAAATGATAAGTTGGTAGATGTGTTCAGTATCTTGCAATTATGGTTTTCGTATTTTACTGGACCATTCGGACAATTGATAATAGCGCGGATGATTCCTGCTGTTTGTTCTTGTGAAATTGCGCCTGCTTCTGAGATAGTTTCGGCAGCAATACAAGAAAAATGTGGGTCGGTTTGATAGAACTGCGACATTTTGTCTTCAACAAATCGCTCGAACATTTTGTGGAACAGATTTTCGAACGAACGGTTGAATGCGATAACAGCAGTAGCTTCACGAGGAATAGCATTGCGCATATTTCCACCGTTAAATGAAATAAGACGTAAATCTGTCTTTTCCATTATTGCATATAGAAATTCACACAAAACTTTGTTAGCATTTGCTCTACCTAAAATTATCTCGAAACCTGAGTGACCGCCAGTAAGGCCAGAAAGAGAAAGAGTATAAACTTTCTCGTTCTCGCGGATGTTGGAGTATTCCAAATCGAAAGTAAAGTTTGCATCCAAACCACCTGCGCAGCCAATGGTGATTTCGTTTTCGTTCTCTGTATCAAGATTCATCATAAACTTGGCAGAGATGTCCGTTGGTTTCATTGCGAATGCACCGGTCATTCCAGTTTCTTCGTCAATAGTAAATACAGCTTGTATTGGTCCGTGAGGAATATCTTTTGAATCAAGTATTGCCAATATCATCGATACGCCAATGCCATTGTCGGCTCCCAATGTTGTGCCATGTGCACGAACAAAATTGCCGTCTATATATGCATTGATAGGATCTGTTAAGAAATTATGGTTGCTGTCGTTACGTTTTTGTGGAACCATATCGACGTGCGATTGAAGCACTACAGGTTCACGATTTTCGTAGCCAGCAGTTGCTTGTTTTTCAATGAAAACGTTTCCTGCAGTGTCTTGTTTGTAGGCAAGACTGTGTTTCCTTGCAAAGTCAACAAGGTAAGCTGTTATTTTTTCTTCGTGTTTTGAAGGACGAGGAATTTGGCATATTTCGTCAAAGAATTTCCAAATGCACGAAGGTTGTAATGTTGCAATTTCAGACATAGTGTTATTTGTTTAGACGAGTTTCTTTTATTTTTTCGATCACATCGTCAATGCGTATGTTATTTGCGGACATAAGAGCTACAAAATGATATAGCAAATCGGCACCTTTTTCTATCAGCTTTTCGTCGCTGCCATTGGTTGATTGTATAACAGTTTCGATAGCGTTTTCACCAACTTCCTGAGCTATTTTGTTTACGCCACCTTTGCGAATTAATTTAGCTAATTCAGAATCTTCCGGCATGTCCTTCAATTCCGTATCAATGGCACTTTGCAAATTGTGAAGCAATTGTACGTCGCTTTGATTTACTTCTGCCCAACAAGTGTCTGTTCCTGTGTGGCAAGTAGGGCCGATAGGATGAACTTTTATTAATAGTGTGTCGTTGTCGCAGTCTACTTTTGCGTCAACAAAGTTGAGGAAGTTTCCTGAAGTTTCTCCTTTTGTCCACAATGTTTGTCGTGTACGGCTATAGAAAGTGACTTTACCTGTATTTATAGTTTTATCGAATGCTTCTTGGTTCATAAATCCAAGCATAAGCACGACACGAGTGTCGGCATCTTGAATAATTGCAGGTATTAAACCATCGGCATATTTAGAAAAATTTAGTTCCATAGTATGTTGAGTCTATTATTATCTTACCGGAATGTTTTGTGCTCGTAAATAGTTTTTAAGATCAGGAATAGCAATTTCTTTAAAGTGGAAAATGCTGGCTGCCAATGCTGCATCGGCTTTACCTTCAGTAAATACGTCCTTGAAGTGTTCCATTGTTCCTGCTCCACCAGATGCAATCACAGGAATGTCAACCATTTCCGACACTTGTCGTGTTATGTCGTTGGCGAATCCACCTTTGGTTCCATCGTGATTCATGGAAGTGAGAAGAATTTCCCCAGCACCACGTTCGTAGATTTCGTGAACCCAGTCAAGCGTTTTAATGTCTGTTGCCTGATGTCCGCCATGAGTGTGAACCATCCAAACATCGTCATGCAATTTGGTATCGATAGCGACTACAATGCATTGAGATCCAAATTCTTTCGCCAAATCGGTTATTAATTGTGGATTATATACTGCGGCTGAATTTATAGTAATTTTGTCTGCTCCGGCAGCAAGAAGAACACCTACATCTTGTACGGACTTGATTCCGCCTCCGACGGTGAATGGGATATTCAAGTGTAATGCTATCTTTTTAACCAATTCGGCAAATGTGTCACGTTTTTCTATAGTGGCAGTGATGTCCAAGAAGGTAAGCTCGTCAGCGCCTTGTTCCGCGTACATCGCACCGAGTTCAACAGGATCGCCGGCATCGCGTAGGCCTAAAAAGTTTATACCTTTTACCGTGCGACCATCTTTTATATCAAGACAAGGAATGATTCGTTTAGCCAACATATTTTTGAGAGTATTTATATCTTCTAACAAAGAAAATTACAACGCCAACTATAGAAATCAGAAGGATAGGCAATATGATATTGAATATCTGCCAATATGTTTTCTCTTCTATAATACGGTTCTTGTTGAGTAGTCGTATAGTGATTTCTCGTGAGCGAACAGATAATAAATCTTCGTCGCCACAAAGATAACTGATAGCGTTTGTAAAGAAATCTGCATTACCGGTGTATGTTCGTTTGTCGAACGAGAAATATTTATAGAAATACAATGGTTTTGGAACAGTGTCGTTATTTGTTACTTCTATTTCGTTACGGATAATATCGCCGTCGGAAACTACGATAATACGGCTACTGTCGGATTGATTTCTCCTTGTGATTGCTTGGGATTCTTTTTCTAATGGTGACTTGCGTGTCTGGTACAATGAATTACACTGACCTTCAATAAGAACAGCTGTAGGAACGTAGTATTTATTGAAAAAGTCTTTGTTCGGTTCGTTTTGTAAAATTTGAAATCCGACTGTGTTTGGCGCGTTGAGCACACGCGCATAGGCTGATGAGGTAAGTAAAACAGTTTTCTTGCAGTTCCCGTTTCCTTCAAGTGTATCAATAGTGCTCGCAAATTCCGCTTTCACCACATCAATATTTTTAGTGATAATATGTGGCTCTTTTGCAGGTTTTAGTAATGGATAGTAGAACCAAGGAACGGGGGCAAAACGTGCTTGCTCGCCGTATGCTGCCACATTCATCGGGATTTTTGTACATTGGTTATCCAAAAGGATAGTAGGGTTTACTCGTACACCAAGATTAAACAACAAGTCGGAAAGATTCAACTCTTTTGGTAAAGCGAATGTATATGAACTTGTTTTAAGCGAATCAATGTTAACCGCAATGTTGTCGGTTAGAAATAGCACGTTACCATTGTGCATAATGTATTGGTCAAGTATGTATTTGTCTTGTTCCGAGAATGCTTTTGTCGGCTCTGCCACAATAACAGCATCGTATTTTTGAATGGAATCAAGCAATTGTTGTGAAGATACTCGGTCTACATTGTATAAATCTAATAATGAAACTGTTGCACTGTAGCAATATACCAAAGGAAGTTCTCCGTGTCCGACTAAGAAAGCAACATTTTTTCGCGTTTTTGCGGTAAGTTGTGTGATTGCTTTAACACATTGGTATTCCAAGTTTTTAAGCGCTTCGTTAATTTGTTCTTCTGGAGAATTGCCAAGAACGTTGCTCAATAAATTTACCGTCACGAATTTTTGCGAGGTAGAAACTATCATTCCAGGCACCACAAAACGTTGAGTCATTTTCCCCGTTTCATCTTCTTCTTGAATGGTATAAGGCGACAATCCGTAAGATTCATGTAAACGCTGCAAGGTGTGCTTATAGCTTTTCGGATCTCCAATAGTTTGTGGGTCGATGAATTTAATCAAGAATTTTTGCTTGCCGGCAATTTGTTGAAACTCATTCAAAAGGTCGGAAACTTCACGTTGCATTTTTACAAACGACATTGGTAGGTCGCCTTCCAAATATACAGTGACGCGAATCGTGTCGTCAAGGTTTTGTAACGTATGTTTGGTTGTTTCCGAAAGAGTGTATCGTCCTTCTTCCGTTAGGTCGAAGCGGAAATGGATGAAGCTGCTTGCAAGTAAGATGAGCAATCCTGCCACAATTGCTATGGCAGATCGAATCAATGTTTTTTGAGTAGATGTAGCCATTATTTTCGTTTTTTAGCAATTGATATAGTTGTGAAATATAGGAACAACACAATTACGACAGCGAAATAAATACAGTCTCTTGTGTCGATTACGCCTCGGCTAATGGAGTTGTAGTGCTCGTTAATTCCTAAGTTGGTAAGGAAAGATAACTGTGGAAGCAAGTCTGCTACAAAGTCAAATCCTATGAAGAAAATAAAGCACGCAACTGCTGTGATGATGAATGCAACAATTTGGTTGTCGGTAAGTGACGAGATGAATGTACCGATGGCTAAATATACGCCGCCAAGTAGGAATAGTCCGATGTATGCACCTATGGTCGCTCCCATGTCAATGTTTCCAACAGGGCTGCCAAGTGCGTATGCAGTGAAAAAGTAAAACAATGTTGGAACTAATGAGAAAAACAGCAATGCAATGCCAGCAAGATATTTTCCTAAAACAATTGCCGTATCTGAAATTGGCATGGTAAGCAATAGTTCTATAGTTCCGGTTTTTGATTCTTCACAAAAGAAACGCATTGCTATGGCAGGGATGAGGAATAAAAAAATCCATGGTGCCAAAATAAACAATCCGTCAATATTTGCGTAACCAGAATTCAGTACGTTGAACTGACTGTCGAACACGAATAGGGAAAGTCCTGTTGCCAATAGAAAAACTATGACCACCAAGTATCCTATGAGTGAACTGAAAAAACTTGCTAATTCTTTTTGAAATAATGCCTTCATCGAAGTAAAACTATCAATGCAAAAATAATAATTATATCACAAAGAATTTCAATGAAACATAAAAAAGGTTACTTTTGGCGAAATGCTTATAGAAATGGGTGAAACAATAAATATCTACCAGATTTTTACGCGTCTTTTTGCGAATGCGAATGAAACTAATAAAGAGTTTGGAACAATGCAGGAAAATGGCTGTTCTAAATTCAACGATATAACCGATACTGCTTTGCAGGAAATTAAAAAGTTGGGCGCAACTCATGTGTGGTACACTGGCGTTATTCGCCATGCGTCGTGTACGAATTATTCAAAATATGGATTGTCTGTCGATAATCCTCGTGTTGTAAAAGGTCGCGCTGGTTCTCCGTATGCTATTAAGGATTACTATGATGTCGATCCTGATTTAGCTACGAATGTGAAACATCGTATGCAAGAGTACGAACAATTGATTGAACGTACTCACAATAATGGCTTGAAATGCATCATGGACTTTGTACCAAATCATGTTTCTCGTGAATATAAATCCGATAGCCCATACTCGTATGCTCCGGCACTTGGTAGCTACGATGATGTAAATGTGCCATTTTCGGCGAACAATAATTTCTATTATATTCCAAATGAGGAACTGCATTTGCCTGGAGATGTGCAATTTCCATATAATGAAAATGCAGAGATCTATCATGAATATCCAGCAAAAGTTACTGGTAACGATGTCTTTTCGGCTTATCCAGGAAAAAATGATTGGTATGAGACGGTTAAGCTAAATTATGGAATTGATTTCCAAAATTGTTGGCAGACGCATTTCGACCAAATTCCAGACACATGGATTCGTATGTGCGAAATTCTTACTTATTGGGCTGGAAAAAATGTAGATGGTTTCCGTTGCGATATGGCGGAAATGGTGCCTGTTCAATTCTGGGGTTGGGTAATTCCACAAATTAAGAAAGTCAATCCGAATATTATTTTTATTGCCGAAATTTATAATCCAGATGCGTATTGGAACTATTTGAATATCGGACACTTTGACTTTTTGTACGACAAAGTTGGTTTGTACGACACTATGCGTTTGATTGTTGAAGGCAATAGTTCTGCTCGATTTATTTCTGACTATTGGAAACGCACCGAAAATTTTGCCGGAAAATTGTTGCGCTTCATGGAAAATCACGACGAACAACGTATTGCTTCGGATTATTTTGCTGGCGATGGTGATAGAGCTAAAGCGGCAATGGTGCTTACTGCCACATTAAATGCCGGTCCGCTGATGATTTATTTCGGACAGGAAATCGGTGAGCGTGGTATGGATAAAGAAGGATTTAGTGGTGTAGATGGCCGCACAACAATTTTTGACTATTGGAGTCTTCCTGAATTTAACAAGTGGGTAAATGGCGGTAAATTCGATGGCGGAAAGTTGTCAGAAAAACAGAAATCACTTCGCGAATTCTATTCTGGTTTGTTGAATGCGCGAATCAAATATCCTACGTTCGCTCATGGACAGTTCTACGACCTGATGTGGAAGAATCAAGGCAATCTAAATAACGATAAGATTTTTGCGTATTTGCGTCATACTGAGGAAGAAAAGGTATTGATAGTTGTGAATTTTGATTTCGATAATTCGCAGACATTCAATCTTACTATTGGTGAACATGCGTTAGAAGTTATGAATGCTCCGATGGAAGGCGAGTTGACGCTGACGAATGTGTTGACTGGTGAAAAAACATCTCATCAAATGGCTGACATTTTGGAACAAGGACTTCCGGTAACAATTAAACCGAATGATGCTATAATCTGTATTATGCAATGGAAATAACTTTAGGATTCTCGTCTTGTCCAAACGATACGTACACATTTGATGCGTTGATACATAAAAAAATTGATACGAAAGGTATTGATTTTAAGGTTGTCGTTGCCGACGTTCAGGAATTGAACCGTCGTGCGTTTGTTGGCGATTTGCAAATGACTAAATTGAGCTATTTTGCTTATGCTCAAGTATATAAGAATTATCAAATTCTTGATGCGGGAAGTGCGTTGGGTTTTGCAAATGGTCCATTGTTTATTTGTAAAAAAGGGAATGAACAGAATATAAATTCTTCGTCTCGTATATTGGTTCCAGGAAAGGAAACAACGGCGAATTTGTTGTTCTCGATGGCTTATCCGGAATATACAAACAAACAGGAATGCCTTTTCTCTGAGATAGAATCTAAAATCATGAATGACGAAGCCGATGCTGGTGTTATTATACATGAAAATAGATTTACGTATGCGGAGCGAGGCTTTGCAAAACTTCGAGATTTAGGAAACTTTTGGGAGGAAAAAACACATACTCCTATACCACTTGGGGCGATAACAATTCGTCGCGATGTTCCTGAAGATTTGAAATTGACTATCAACCAATTACTACGTGAAAGCATAGAATATGCAAATGCTCATCCACAGGAATCAAATAGTTTTATTCACGAATATGCCCAGGCAATAGAGGACGATGTTCTTAAAAAACATATTGCTTTGTTTGTGAATGATTTTAGTCTGAGTTTGGGCGAACAAGGTATGCATGCAATAGAAACATTGTATGAAAATGCCTACAAGCAAGGAATAATTACTTCAAAGCCTGAGCAAATCTTTTTGAATTTGTAGTCGTTTGTTGTATTCGATTGCAACTACAAGTAATGCTATAAATACATATATGTAACATACTTGTTGTTCAGTTATTTGCATATTTATACTTGCGTGCGGAAATGTTGTTATATCGTACATGCAGTCACGCATGTAATCGCTTGTAAAGTTTAATACGGAAATAATTGCTTTGCCAATAGCTGGTACCCAAGATATTGCCAACGAAAGAACGACACATATTAGTAACACAAACGCCAATGGAATTACGATAATGTTAGTTACAAGACTATATGTTGGAATGGTGCCGAAATAATAAAGCGTTATTGGCATGGTACCGATTTGTACGGCAATGGAAACGGCAATTATTCCCCATAAATAGCTTCCAATAGGTGTAGTTGGTGTAAAGATATGTTGTACTTTTTGTCCAAAGTAAACGATACTTATAACTGCGGCATATGATAGTTGGAAACTCACCGAAAAAATATCGTTTGGAGAAATCAATAAGGAGAAGAAAGCTGCTGTGGCTAAAGTGTTGTAAGTGCTTGTGTGTCTTTGAAGTAGCAATGCAATTGAAACCATAGAACACATGATAGACGCTCGTTGTACCGACGGACTCATTCCGGTTAAACAGGCGTATGCCCAAATGCCACTAATACAAAGGAGTATCTTTAGCCATTGTAGTTTTTTGTTTCGGATGAACGAGAATAAGAAAAACAAAATACCATTTATTATTCCCACGTGTAGGCCGGAAACGGCAAGGACATGCATGGCTCCGGCGGTTGAGAAATTGTATTTTGTTTCATCATCGAGCAGGGATTTGTCGCCAAATGCGAGGGCGGCAATTAGTTGCAGATTAGAGTCGGAAAGACCAAGTTCTTGTAGCGTTTGTAATGCCTTATTTCGTAAGCTAATACAGATTGATGACAGGGATGATTCATGCCCAATTTTCTTCCAGTCCGAAATATATGCTTGTGAATAGATGTATTGTAACTTTAAGAATTGTTTAAAGTTGAACGTTGCATTTTCTTGATTTTCAATGGTTTTGAATTTTGCTTTAATCTGTACTAAGTCGCCACATAATAGTTTTTTTGATAAACTGTCTTTTCTGAAGTAAACAATTGATTTACAAGGATTGTCCTCTATTGTTTGAATAGTTGCTTTATATGATTTTTGTTTTTCCTCTAATGATGAGGTTATTGTTGCATAAACAACTTCTCCTTGAGGCATTGCTCCATATTGAAGATTTCTCAATCCTGTTGTAGTAAATCCAGCAATTGCAAACCAAAGGAATAGTATCGGTATTCGGCAAGAATTGATGAATTGCGATAGGCAAATGCAGATAAGCGCAGAAAGGCAAAGTATTCCTATCAGCGTGGACTTAGTCATTATAGGTGGATATATACTATATCCAATTATCCCACAGATGAATGCTATGGTAATGCAAACACAAGGGTTTCTTGTCAATATGGTGTTGCGAGTACTTGACAAGAACTCAAGCAAATATGTCATTTAGTCTTCTCTACTTTTTAAAAAATTTGATTTTATATTTTGGATGAACTTTTCCTTCAGAAATTGCGTTTAATCTTCTTTGTAACATACGACGTTTTAGTGGACTTAGGTGGTCGATAAAACATTTGCCGTCGAGGTGGTCATATTCGTGTTGAACAACGCGAGCGCAGATGCCAGTGAATGTTTCGGTATGTTCAACGAAATTTTCATCAAGATATTTAAGAGTTACATTAGCTGGACGTGAAACATCCTCGTGTATGCCAGGGAAACTAAGGCAACCTTCGTTAAAAAGCCATTCCTCGCCGTTAGTTTCAATTATGTGTGGATTGATGAATGCTTTTTTGAACCCTTTCGCTTCTGGGTAATCTTCTACAAAAGCCTCTGCGTCAATTACAAATAAACGAATCGACAAACCAATTTGTGGTGCAGCTAAACCAACGCCATCAGACGCATACATGGTTTCAAACATGTCATCTATAAGTGTTTGAATTTCTGGATATGTCTTGTCGATGTCTTCGGCAACTTTTCGTAAAACAGGATTTCCGTAAGCGATAATAGGTTTTATCATAACTCTTGAATTAAAAATCGTACAAATATAGAATTTTTCCTGCAATAAAGTGTTTATTGGTTTTGTCTTTTGGAATCACGAAGCCAACAGGTTTTCTTGTTATCTTTTGGGTGTAAAAAAACTATGTGCTCCGTAGGAGCAGTGTCTTGGTAAAACATAAATAATAACGCTATGTTTGCGTGCCGTAGGTACGCAGCTTGACTTTGTCATTTGGGGCAGACAATTGGTAAAATTGCAACATTCGGAGAATCAATTCCCCGAATATTATAATTTTCGGAGAATTAACTCGTTGAAATATTAAATTCTTTATCTTTGTTTCAAAAGAAGCTGAGTATGATTCAAAGACAACTATTGCCCATATTAAGAAGCTTGATGAACTCTGGCAAGGCTATTGTTCTTATTGGTGCACGCCAAACAGGAAAAACTACATTATTAAAAGAATTGTCAAAAGACGGGAAAAACGTCCAATGGTTAGACGCCGATGACATAACAGTAAGAAACTTAATTTCAAATCTTACTATCAATAAACTACCATCGTTGTTTGGAAATTGCGATCTGATAGTTGTTGACGAAGCCCAACGAGTTGAAAACATTGGGTTGCAAATGAAACTGATAACGGACAACCTACCAAATATTCAATTACTCATTACAGGAAGTTCTGCATTTGAACTTTCCAATCGAATAAACGAGCCTTTAACTGGAAGGAAATGGGAATATCAGTTGTATCCTTTTTCTTTTACTGAATTGCAACAACATTTTGGTACGCTGGAGGAAATAAGAAATCTACCTCTTCGATTGGTTTATGGTTGTTATCCTGATGTTGTAAACAATAAGGGTAGTGAAAAAGCGATTTTGTCGCAACTAACCAATAGTTATCTCTATAAAGACATTCTGGAAAGGGAAAGAATAAAACATCCTGACAAACTTGTAAAATTATTACAGGCATTGGCATATCAAGTGGGAAGCGAAGTTTCCTACACAGAATTAGCTAATACCATCAGCATGGATAAAGCAACTGTTGAAAAATACATAACATTGTTAGAGCAAATTCAGATTATTTTTCGATTAGGCTCATTTAGCAGAAATCTTCGCAACGAGTTAAAGATGAGCAAAAAAATATATTTCTACGACAATGGCATTCGTAATGCTTTAATTGGCAACTTCAATGACATAGAACTCCGTGATGACCAAGGAAAACTATGGGAAAACTATATGATTAGCGAGCTAAAGAAAAAGAAAGAATATTCTGGCAGCTATGCACTATCTTACTTTTGGAGAACCACCCAACAACAAGAAATTGACTATATAGAAGACAAAGACGGCAAATTAATAGCATACGAATTTAAATGGAATCCAAAGAAAAAAGCAAAGATTTCCAAAACATTTCTAAACGCGTATCCTAATACAGAAATCGTTACTGTAACTCCCGAAAATTATTACGAGGTTTTACTATAAAAAAACGCAGAACTCCGTGAGGAATTCTGCAATAATCAGAAATGTACAAACAGAATTTTTATAAATACATTGAAACCATATGCTCCGTAGGAGCAGTGCCTTGGTAGTACATGACAATTATGTTGTGATAGCGTGCCGTAGGTACGCTGTTATTCTATATTATGAAACAAATATCTTTCATCAAATTGAATACCCAGTTCTATTAAAATTTTCTTGTATTCGTCTATGAATGTTTTACTTTTATGATGTAGTTTTTGTTGTAAGACATATTTTATAACGCGAGGAACTTGCGATTTACTATAAGAAAACGCACCATATCCTTCTTGCCAGGAAAACTTTCCTAAAACAAATTTGTTTTCATTTATCCACTTAGAGGTTTCTGATTTTACCTTTCTCATTAAATCGGAGATTGCATATTCCGGTCTCCAACCAATAAGAATGTGTACATGGTCAGGCATACCTCCAATTGCAAGAACTTTATGACCTTTTGCCTGAATAATTGCTGTTATGTATTTATGTAAACGTGATTCCCAATTTTCTAAAATTAAGGATTGTCGGTTTTGCACAGCAAAAACAACATGAATGTGAATTTGTGTAAATGTATTTGCCATAATAATTGATGTTGCTATACAAATGTATGAAAATAAATATAGCAGCGTACCTACGGCACGCAAAAAATACAACAATATTATGCTTTCTACCGATACATAGCTCCTAACGGAGCTGTTTAAAACATATAAAAGCCATAACAATCAACTCCGTAGGAGCAATGTCTTGGTAAAACAACAATCTCACGAAAATATCGCATGCTGTAGGTACGCTGCCTGGTTACACCCAATGATTTCTGTTGCTTAGGAAACAATCTTTTCTACCGATACATAGCTCCTAACGGAGCTGCTTAAAATATATAAAAACCATAACAATTAGCTCTGTAGGAGCAATGCCTTGGTAAAACAACAATCTCACGAAAATACTGCGTGCCGTAGGTACGCTGCTCATATTTACAAACAAAAAACGCAGAACCCCGTGAGGAATTCTGCGGTTTTAAATTAATTGCTATTGAAATTATGGAATTATTTGTGTTTTCTTGCCTTTTATCATCTTGTACAAAATACCATTATTAGCTTTTGCTACTTTTTTAAATTCAATTAAAGCTTGTTTCATAGAAACAGCAAAAAATTCCTTTTTTTGAACAACCCTTTGGAGAGACAACATAGAATGAATAACTTTTTCTACTGCAACATAATTGTCAACTTCCAATATTAATTCAATTACAAACGGAAATGGAACAGATGTGTTGCTTAAAGATTTTCTTCTTTGTGTAACGGAATGTGATTGCCCTATTTTTAAGAATTTTGCAGGAAAACTAGGGTTAGAAAGCACATACACATATCCTCTATTAGATGGGTTGTTTGATATTTTAGCCATAACTCTCTCCTCTCTATTTTACATCTTGCACTAAACGAACTGAACACGACTCCACAAAAATCTGAACATTTTTAGGATTTACATTAGCGGCACTAAAACCTATTTTATAAATAGAGTTTTCGTCATTTCTTGTTGAAGACCAATACTTGCCATACTTTCCATCAAAATTTAACTTCTTCTCAAATGTTCCTGCAGCAGGTAAAAATATTGCACCATTTTTTTCCATTTCTGCCCATTGAGAAAGACTATAGTTGTTTATAGTTTGAAATAAACCACCATCTTCACCATTGGCAAATCCTGAATTAAAAGCTTGTCCTTCTGGCAAAATCCAATTGTCAGGTAATAATACTAATCCATTTATTCCATTTACACATGCGCAACCACGTTTTTCCTTTGCACCTACACGATAGTTACACAAATAGATACATTCTTCGTTTGTCAATACACGCCACATACCAGTTTGATTTCCACCATTAGCAATCTTATTATATACTCCCCAATCAGCATTGGCATAAGCCCCCGTTAGGTTTGTAGTTTCAGAACCTCCAACAAAATAATCTGAATTTGTTGAACTTGTTTGATATGGTTGATAACATACCGCTCCACTATTCCAACCACTTGTTCCCCAACCAAATAAATCTATCCAACCGTCATAATCTTCTGCAATATTCATGTTACCTTCTCCAATAGCTTCCCATTGGTTTGTTGCAAAACGCCATACACCAGTACTTGCTTGATACTGCAAGTTTCCTTGAGAGAAGTAAACTTGTTTTCCTTCACCAACCGAGAATGCTGCTTTTATGGCTCCTTTTTCAATTGGAACTACATAATTAGCATTCAAAACTTTTAATTCTGTTCCATCTGTTAATGTGAAAACCACATATCGTTCGTCATACGATATTTCCGAATACATTCCATTCGACATTTTCGTCCATGTTGTACCATTATCATACGAAATGAACATTTCTTCGTTTACGGTTTTTACAACTGGTGTTACACCCTCTTTACTTGCATTTTCTTGTTTTGCTTTCAAATCATTGATTGCATTCCAAACGTCTGAATCATCGTATTTTTCACACGATACCATAGCCAATAAGGCTACCCCAAATAGTAAAATTTTCTTCATAAAATTGTATTTAATAAAACGTCAATTAATTATGCAAGAAAACAAATAAGGTTTTTTGTTTATTAGGAATTATGCGACTGTTTTTTTTCACATTTCCGTAATATTTTCTTTACACTTTTTATAAAAATCAATGTATAGGAAGAAAAAATTGTAGTCTAATGCGAGGGAAATTTTCATGAGTGTTTCGGTGTCTATCCACGATTTTTTGAAAATGTTGTACATATTTTCTCGTGTGTAGTTTAGTTGTTTGGCCAACCATGTAACGCTTCTCCCTTGTTTTTCAAGGGTTTCCTGTATTAAACGACCTATATGTATTGGCTCGGGTTGTGGCATAAAAAACGTGGACTTCTATAAATTGTCCGCCATTTAGGGTTTTCCGAGGACCTTACTACACAGACACAAGAAGCCCACGTTGTGTCTGTGTAGTTAAATTTTTCGGAAATTTTAAATGACAGACTCTGAACGAGTATATTGTAATATGTTAATTATTGTTTTGCTCTATTGATGTTTGTAGGTATTTAATTTTATTTTTCAGTGTTTTCAAATTTGCTCATTATCAAATGTTTCAAATCATTTGTTTTTGGCAAAGATAGTTGATATTTTGCTACAAACAAATTCGAATCTATCCCGTACGTGGCTTATTTTACCATTATGCCGTTTTTGCCAGCTGACCAATTCACCAAAAATTGTCTGGAAAAATGGGAATCGTTGATGCAACCCCACTAGGGTTGTATTCCAAATAATGAATGCATTGCTACCGATATTAAAGCCCTACGGGCTATGTTTTGTTTGTTGTAAATTCCATATAATTTAATAGCAGCGTACCTACGGCACGCAAAAAATATAACAATATTATCTTTTCTACCGATACATAGCTCCTAACGGAGCTACTTGAAATATATAAAAGCATACCAATCAGCTCCGTAGAAGCAATGCCTTGGTAAAACAATAATCTTACGACAATACCGCATGCTGTAGGAACGCTGCCTGGTTACACCCAATGATTTCTGTTGCTTAGAAAATAATCTTTTCTACCGATACATAGCTCCTAACGGAGCTACTAAAAACATATAAAAGCCATAACAATCAGCTCCGTAGGAGCGACATCTTGGTAGAACATGACAATTATGTTATGATAGCGTGCCGTAGGTACGCTGCTCATATTTATAAACAAAAACGCAGAACCCCGTGGGGAATTCTGCGTTTCTATTTCGTTACAGAAATCTGTTATTTCATTATCGGATTATCCAAATTTACTGGCGATGTTGCTGTTGGTTGTAATTCTCCCATAAGAACTTTTACAACGGCTTTCTGCATCCATTCGTCGCTGCTGTATGCGTTGATTAATACGGAGTTTTTGTTTAGATAATATTTATTGTAGTATGGGTTGCTGAACGAGACACCGATAACTTTTTCTTTTGGCAATTTTACCATTGTCCATAAGCAATATGCTTCGTAATCTTTTAAAAGTGGCGAACCAATAGGCGAGAAATAATGGTTTTCGAAACATACGATAACTTTGTCGTATTCAAGCATTCTGTGCCATTGCCATTCCCATTCGTCTTTGTGAAGATTATGTTTCACATCAACTTGGAAACCTCTGCTTTCAAGTTCTTTCTTCATTGGCTCGAAAGTAGCAGTGTAGTCGTTGTGGCTGATGTTTGCCAATAAAATTTTCTTTGTCGTATTTGTATCCAAAGGAAGTTGACCGCCTTTGTTTTGAACCATAGTAACTGCTTTCTCTGCAAGTTTTGTAAGTTGTTCGTTTGTGTATGCTTCAAAACCTTCTGGCTTAGGTTGTGCCACAGGCATTCTGTTTTCTTTGTTGATTAAATTATAGCGCTCGCGCAATGCCCATACGCGTTCCACAGCATCGTCAAGGCGGGACATTGGGATTTCACCACGAAGAATACGTGCTTCTATTGTGTCCATGTAGCCAAGTGGAGGCCAAAGAACTACATCGGCACCGGCAACGAAACATTGAACAGCTGTTTCGAGTTCAGATTCATAGAAACCATAGCCGCCACCCATGTTCAATGCGTCGGAAATCACAACACCTTTGTAGCCGAGTTCTTTCTTAAGAAGATTTTTCATCAATTCTTTTGAAAGAGTTGCAGGAAGGAAATCGCCATTCATTGTGTCTGCTTTTTGGTAAGCAGGGAAACGAAGGTGTCCAACCATGATAGAAGGTGTTTTTTCTGCAATAAATTTCTTGAAAATTTTCCCATAGCTTTTTTGCCAATCTGTCCATGAAAGATTGTTGGCAGATGTTACAAGGTGTTGGTCGCAGATAGTTGCTCCATCGCCAGGGAAATGCTTTACAGTTGTAATCATGTTTTGGTCTTGCAAACCTTTCATTTGACTTTGCAACAAAGGAATTGCTCTGTCTGCATCGTCGGAGATCGAGCGTTCGATTACAAGTGGGTGTAGAGGGTTTATGTTAAGGTCGCTCACAGGAGCAAGTACCCAGTTGAAACCCATCTCACGTGCTTCAACTCCAAGGATTTTACCGTGACCGTACGCCAAAGCAGTGTCGTTTGCTGCGCCAATTGCCATTTCTACAGGCAATTTTGTTGCTGTGTTATAGTTATATCCGGCTCCACGTTCAAAGTCTTCGCTAATGAATAATGGAAGTTTTGAAGCAGCATTGTATTCACGAATAATTCTTGGAATGAATGTCTCAAACAATAATGTGTCAGGTTTTTGGTATGTAAAATGCCATTGTGCCATGAAGAAACCACCGATAGGGTATTTCTCTAAGAATGTTTGTAGGCTTCCTTCGCCGATTTGTTTTTGTGCATACATGTCGGCGGTTACCATCATTGTTTGACCAATCTTTTCACGAAGTGAAAGTTGTTTCCACGTAGTGTCAGTAGCGATTTGTTCTGTTTGTTCAGCATTGTTCGAACATGAATTTGCTCCCAAAAGTCCACAAATCACAAGTAAAGGTAGAAAATATTTTTTCATACGAATGTTAGTTAATTTCTACAAAAATAGTTTTTTCTTGGGAATGCAATGTTGTATGAGTTTGAAAAATGTATTTTTGTGATATGAAACAGTTCTTTTTAGTGGTTTTAATGCTTGCTATGCATGTGATGGCTTCGTCGCAGATATCGACGATAGATTGCCGTCTTGCAAGTTCGTATATAAATCAGAATATGAAAGAATGGGGCGGTTTCGTTGACGAACTTACTGTTGAAATTGATAAGAATCATTCGTTAGCGTTGCAGTTTGAACGGGCAGTTGTCCGCCACATGTATTTGGCATATTTGCTTTTTAACGATAAAAATTCGAAACAAATTGATATTCAGTTAGAAGGCTTGAAAAAGGATATCGAAGCTCTGGAAAAAACAGAACAATACAAGAAACAAGTTCTTGCTTTAAAATCACCATATCTTGCATATTCGGCATTAAATAATCCTGTTACTGCCCTGTATCGTTTACCAATGAGTTTTTCTGCGGCAAAAACAGCAATCTCAGAAAATCCGAAGTCGGAATATTCGTGGGCGGAGTATGGGAATTTACAATATTGTTATGCATTGTTTATCGGAGGAAATTTTTCCGATGCTGTTTCTTCGTTCAAGAAAGCTATTGCGATAATCGAGGGCAAAGGCGAAAATAAGGCTTGTAATTGGTATTACATAAATTCCTTACTTTTCCTTGCAAAATGTTATGAAGACGGAAAGAATTATGCCGATGCAAACCGTGTATACGACAGGCTGTTGCAGCTTCGCCCGGATTATGAAGCGGTAAAGCGTTGGAAACATAAGTAGCCGAATAATTTCAATTCATGAAACGATAACTTCATTTCATCTATTTTTCTAACATATATCTGAAATAAATCAATTTCTTTGTAGGAAACGATAGAATATGAATACTCGCCATTTACGTTTAGTTGCCGATATGGTCTCGTACAGACCTATGTATTGGTTGGCGCGTATTATAATTGTAGGTCTTATTGGACTTGCCTTTCTGCTTGTGGCAGAAGGTGTTTCTCCCCAAAGTTTGAATATTCCTTATTTCTCAATAAGTATAGGATATATTGTCATTACTGAGATAAATGTTCTGTTGAATCATGTGATTCATGCGTATGGTCCTACTGCTGCTCGTGAATACCAGTTTACGGTGCATGTTTTAGTGAATTTGTGTATAGGTTTTTTGGCAATGGCTTTGTTTTCAAAGTCAATAGATGGGTTTGCAGGAAACTATGCTCCTTTTTACAGATTAACGATGGTTTATACATTGACGTTTATTGCTCTTGTTATTTTTGTAATAATGGCTATTCGTGTAGCACAAAACAAGTACGATATTGAACGCGAGGTTGAGAGCCTTCGTCAGGCACAGATTGCCAATGAATATGAAATATTGGTGGAACAGGTGAATCCACATTTCTTGTTTAATAATTTGTCGGTTTTAAAATCGCTGATAAAATATGAACCGGAAAAAGCTATTGACTTTACACAAAATTTTACCGATATTTACCGATATGTTTTGCAATGCAGAGGAAAGGACGAGGTACTTCTTTCCGATGAGATTACTTTTATAAAAGCATATATTGCTTTGCATAAAGAGCGCATTGAAGAGGGATTGCAAGTAGATTTGCGATTAGAACCTGTTTCGTTGCAGAAGTTTATACTACCCTTAGCTTTGCAAATATTGGTTGAAAATGCACTAAAGCATAATATCGCCAGTGATAGTCAACCATTACATATTGTTATAGAATCTAGTACGGATACTATTATTGTTAAAAACAATGTAAACCGGAAAGAAGTGATATTTTCTTCAAAGCAAGGTCTGGAAAATGTGTCTCGCCGCTATAAAACCTTGACAGATCGCCCGGTGGTGGTCGAACAGAATGAACAACAATTTATGGTGTCATTGCCATTAATTTAAAATAGTGTAGCGTATGGAAGTTATTATTGTTGAAGACGAGAAGTACAATGTGAAATTATTGGAAGGAATGCTGAACGAACTTCGCCCAACATGGACGGTTTCTCATGTGTTTGACAGTATTCAGTCAACTGTTCAGTATTGTAAGGAAAATAAGATGCCTGATCTTATTTTTATGGACATACAATTGATTGATGACCTTTGCTTTTCAATTTTTGAGCAAGTGGAAATAACTTGTCCAGTTATATTTACGACAGCGTTCGACGAATATGCAATCCAAGCGTTTAAGGTTATGAGCGTGGATTATTTGTTGAAGCCATTGAAAGAAGCTGATTTGGCTAAGGCTGTCAGCAAGTTTGAAAAGATGAGCGGCTTGAACCAGGCAATAAAATCAGATGATTTGTATAAGGATTTGCTTGATGTGATTCGCAAAGGAGAAAAGAAATATAGAACTCGTTTCTTAATCCAAGGTCATTCAACATATTCAAAATTGGATGTTGACGAAATCGCATATTTCTATAGTGAAAATAAAATAACATTCGCCGTTACTTTTGCTCAGAAAGAACATATAGTTAATTTCCCATTGGAACAATTGGAATCGGAGTTGTCGGACAAAGATTTCTTCCGTTTGAATAGAAAGTATATCGCTAACATAAAAGCAATTCAATCTTTTGAAGATTTCTTTGGTGGAAAATTAATTGTTCATCTTACCGTTCCAATGCAAGAAAAAATAACGATAAGTCGTTTGAAGAATTCCGCATTTAAAGAATGGATGGGGAAATAAAAGAATTTTATTTTTAGTAGTTTACATAAAAAAAGGAGGTCTTTCAATCTCCTTTTTTTGTGCCCACCTAATTAAGTAAGCAGGTTACCAAATAGCATATTGCCAATAAAAACAGAATAAATGTAATCCGTATTACAATAAATAGGTGTTTCATTTTACGAAAATAGAGACGCTCGGATGAACGTCTCTATGTAATGTTATTGAACAATAACCTTATACATGTTTCTGCCTATTTTCACGAAGTAAAGACCTGCTTTCTCTACAGGAATTTCTTGTGTTTCGGAAACTTCTTGCGATTGTGCCATCAATGCACCAGATACATTGTACACTGTTGCAGGTCCATTTGCATGTTTCACATAAATAGTTTTGTTGGCTGCATATACCACAATAGCTTTTCCCATATTGTCGATAGCAGTTGGGTTTCCATCATGCTCATTTTCGATTTCTGCAATGTTGGACATTGCAAGTACGAATGGACCAATTTCTGCTTTTAAGTATTCATTCACATCAACAGTATCTTTCAACTTAATGGCAACGTAATACGAAATGGTACGTTTTTGTGGCTCAAGATCGGTATATGAATTCACATTTGAAGGAATTTCGGCAATAGTATCGGTATAGATTTCTGATGTTCCGACTTTGTAATCGCGTATTACAACAAATGTAGAGAAGTCTAAGCCTTCGTATTTGTCCCAAATTAGGTTGTATGTGTTGTTCATACCCATGTTTTTGGTTAAGTGGATAGTTTTATGTGCTTTACTTAACTCAGATTCTGTGTAGCGAGTATCTACAGGTGAAGCAGAGATTTTGTATCTCCAAGCACGTACAAGTGGATCTGCTTCTGTATCTTCGTAAATACTTGTTTCGGAATATGGAACTTCACCAATTTTCTTGTATTCACCAGCAACTTCCGTTTCACGATAAATATTGTAGTGATCAATTTTATCGGTTTCGAATTTTTGCCATACAACCAAGTTTTTGCCACTTTCTTTGCTTACTGTTACAAGAGCAATTTGTGGAGTAGGGAACAATGAGTCACGTTGAACAGGATAGAAACTAGTTCTGAATTCGCTTACTCTAGATGTTTCGTTAGGTAACGTAGCTTCTACAGATATGCTTATGTGGTTGCCTATAGCTCCTACTGGTGGCATAAAATATAATGTGTCATTTGAGATTTTGGTTGGCACTAGTTCATTTTCCTTAACGATTTTATATGTTAAAGGAGTTCCGTATGAAGCTTGAATAACTTCAGGAAGATATATGGCAGTAGTGTCTAATGCACGTAATTTAAATTCAGGACCATCAAAAGTTCCATAGTTGATGAACTCTAGTTGTCTAAAGTTAGCCATAAGTTCTAATGTGTCTGTATCAGGAACGGTGATAGTTATTGTAGCATCGGTAGAACCATCACTCCAAGAATAGAATTCTCCATATTCTGTTGGTGTTGCTGTAATAGTTACTAGTGAACCTTTTGCAAGAATAAATGCATATCCTGCTTCAAAATCGTTTTCCCATACTGTTTCAGGTTCAACACCCTCTATAACACCTCGTCCATTTGATAGGCTTTTATATGTTTCTCCGTTTTCTGTAAAAATATTATAGAAGTCGGTTACATCATTAGAATATACAATAACCTTACAGTATTGATTTGAGTATGAAACAGAGTACTCGTTTAGATACAAATGTTTACTTGCTGGATCTGTATTATCGTCGCAGATTGCATCAAGTTGAAGTTGCATAGTCGTTGATGCATCTGTAATGATTAGTGTATCGTAAAATTCAAATTCTTTTCCGTATTCAACAGAATGGTTTTGGAAATCTGAACATAAATTCCAATCTCCTCTGCTATTTATAGCATAGAAACCTATTGTTCCAGTGAAGTCGGCAACACCTTTTGTATGAATAATGTATTTGTCACCATCTGAAACATATTCCCATTCATATCCTGCGTTTGTTGTGACGTCTGTTAAAATAGCATTGTCAGCATATACATATAGCCATGTATTGTCAGAATAAGGGAATTTGTCTAATTTCAAAATGGTAGAATAGTCTTCAGGATTGAGAGCAGGGGTGTATTCTGCCATAAACTTGTTCAAGTACAAATGTTTGTCGTCTATAGAGAAAGGTTGGTTTGGTCTTGCAGTAAGTACTATTTGAGGAATAATACGTTTTGTGGTATCTGCGATTTTTGTAATTTTTAATATGATACTTTTGCTGAAGGTTTCTCCTTCAACGACATCCATCGTGTAATCGTCAAACATTTTTTTTCTGTCGGAAAAAATTAGTTTGCCGGAAAAATCGGCAAATCCTTCCACGGTAATGGTGAATACTTCACCAATTTCAGGCAACCAAGCCGTAGCCGTATCTCCTGTTGCTTCTACTACTGCCTTTACAAGCATATAACCCCTGCTAGTTTTGAACTCATGACTAGTTCCGAAAATGTCATACGGCATTTCAACAACATCTGCGTATGTAGGAGCAGGGGTGTATTCAACGATAAAGTTGTTCAAATACAAATGTTTGTCGTCTTTAGAGAAAGAATGGTCGGTAGAAGTAATGTTAGGTCTTGCAGTAAACACTAATTCAGGAGCATAAAGTCCGTTGCCGTCTTTTTCGATATGTGTGATTTTGCAAGTGACAGTTTCGCTGAAATTCTCTCCTTCAACGACATCCATTGTGTATTCGCTAGCCAAGGTAGCCCAATAGTCAACCTCCTCTCTTCGGTCAGCCAATGAAATAGCTATCTTGCCTGTAAAGTCAGCGAATCCTTCTACAGTAACGGTGAAAACTTCACCAACTTCAGGAACCCAAGCCGTATTTCCTGTTGTTTCATCAACAATTTCAAAAAGAATAGATTGATACATTCCATTATTGTTTCTGAATTCGTCGGAATCAGGGTCACTGTCAAAACTAGCTCCGAAAATGTCATACGGCATTTCAACAACATCTGCGTATTTATTAGCAGGGGTGTATTCAACCATAAAGTCGTTCAAATACAAATGTTTGTCCTCTTTAGAGAAAGAATGGTCGGTAGAAGTAATGTTAGGTAGCGCAGTAAACACTATTTCAGGAACAAAAAGTCCGATTCCGTTCTTCTCTGTATGTGTGATTTTAAATGTGATAGTTTTGCTGAAATTTTCTCCTTCAACGACATCAAATGTGTCGTCGTTAGCCAAGGTAGCCCAATAGCCAACATCTTCTCTTGTGTCAGCTAGTGAAAACAGTAGTTTTCCTGTAAAATCGGCGAATCCTTCCATAGTAACGTTGAATACTTCACCGATTTCAGGAATCCAAGCCGTATTTCCTGTTGTTTCAGCAACAGTTTCTAGAAGAATTTGTTGGTACGCTCCATTGTTGGTTTCGAACATGTCAGAATCAGAATCACTGTCAGAACTAAGTCCGTAAACGAAATACGGAATAGCAACAACTTCTGCGTATTTATTAGCAGGGGCGTATTCAACCATAAAGTCGTTCAGATACAAATGTTTGTCCTCTTTAGAGAAAGAATGGTCGGTAGAAGTAATGTTAGGTCTTGCAGTAAACACTAATTCAGGAGCATAAAGTCCGTTGCCGTCTTTTTCGATATGTGTGATTTTGCAAGTGACAGTTTCGCTGAAATTCTCTCCTTCAACGACATCCATTGTGTATTCGCTAGCCAAGGTAGCCCAATAGTCAACCTCCTCTCTTCGGTCAGCCAATGAAATAGCTATCTTGCCTGTAAAGTCAGCGAATCCTTCTACAGTAACGGTGAAAACTTCACCAACTTCAGGAACCCAAGCCGTATTTCCTGTTGTTTCAGCAACAGTTTCTAGTAAAACACTTGTGTTTCCTGCTTGCCATTCTATGCTTTCTCCTGAAGCATTTGTTGCTCCATATTCATCGTAAGGAATAACGATTTCATTATCAGTCAATTCCCATTCATTTCCTGCGAAAGCAGCAAAACTAAAAACACTCAATAGAACGAAAACGAATATGGTTTTGAACCAATTCGTTTTTGTTTTCTTTTGTACATATTTATCCATATTGTGTGAATTAAAAATTTAAGCAAAAATGCAAATCTAACTCACAGGGGTGTTTATCAATTTGTATAAATGTTTCAATCAAATTGATAAATCTACAAAAAAATCAATGTGTTGAATTTATGTGATTATTTCTGTTAGTTATTGAATATCAGTATGTTGTGTAGAATCGGGGGGGGGGTAAAATGTAGCTTTTCTTTTTCTTTCCTATATGCGGAAGGTGAACAGCCAACAATTTGTTTGAATTGACGACTGAAATTTCCTTGTTCTGTGTAACCAATTTGATCGGAAATTTCTGCAATAGTTAATTTGTTTTCTTGTAATAGAATTTGTGCGTCGGCAATTCTGAGTGAATTTATAAAACTATTGAAATTTACATTTTCGTAGGTGTTTACCATGTTGGAAATATTGGTTCTGTTTATCCCGATTTCTTGTGCAATGTCTTCAATTGTCACACCTTTTTGTCTGTAAAGCTTTTTCTCAATAATTTGTTGTCGTATAGTGTCCCATGTAAGTTCTTGTTTCTGTTCGATTTTCTGGTCTTTTTGTTGAATAACATTTTGTAATTCATCAAGCATGATGGCAGAAACTTCAAAATAACGCCTTGGATATTGTATGTAGAGTATGCCCATTCCAATGTATAGTAGTAAAATGATATAGTTTAAAATAGTGCATCCGGTCCAGCTTAAACAGGTTGTAATTAATACTGTGGTGCATGCAATAGCTAAGGCAAGTAAAAAGCTATGGTGAACAACAGGAATGTTAACTATAGCGTCTTCGGATGTAAAGTTTTCTGCTTTGATTTTATAGTCATGTTCTTCATGGAAATATCGATAACCAAAATATATAGTAGAAAAACAGTAGGCTATAAACCATACTTCGCGAAGAATTATGTCGTACATGTGCCATGCGTTGTCGGCGTTCCAAAATAGAAGTTTATTATAACTATCTAATTGATAATGTGCAGAAAATATAAAGTCTATTATTCCTAACAAAATGAAAATAAACCATGGAATAAAGTGATGTAGCACATGTTTCGCTGTTATTTTCTCTGAATTAATGAGATTTATGTGCGATAGTCCCAAAATAATAGCTTGGAAACTGGCGGCAATCAAAAATGGGATGCCAAGAAGCTGAGGCTCTTTGTTGATTTTTATATAGCAGTAAACGGCAAGAAAAATATATGAAACAGAGAAAAGCCGAAGTG
The DNA here is from genome assembly GCA_024402335.1 of Bacteroidales bacterium. Lineage (GTDB taxonomy): Bacteria > Bacteroidota > Bacteroidia > Bacteroidales > UBA1715 > UBA1715. The sequence goes on along the minus strand of JAKSTZ010000004.1, from coordinate 91,447 downwards.
AAATCTTGTAATTCTTAATGCTATCGACTTTTGGGACGGGAACAAAACAAAAAATAACGGAAAAAAGTAGTAGTACAATTAGTAGAATATAGTATGAAAAAGTAAAAACTGCCACTTTTTAATTATTTGCAAAGTCAAGCAAAGATAATAAAAAAGATGTCGGTAAAATAGAAAAATTCATACTTTTGTATCGTATTTGGAAAATAGAGACCTACTATGTTGACAATAAAAAATCTCCATGCCTCAATAAACGGCAAAGAAATCTTAAAAGGTATAAACTTGACCATTAATCCAGGTGAAGTCCATGCGATTATGGGACCGAACGGATCGGGAAAAAGTACCCTTTCGAGTGTGCTTGCCGGTCGCGATTTGTATGAAGTGACTGAAGGTGAAGTCTTGTTTAATGGAAAAGATTTATTGCAACTTTCTGCCGATCAACGTGCTTGTGAAGGTCTATTTCTTGCATTCCAATATCCGGTTGAAATACCAGGAATTACAATGACTAACTTCATGAAAGCAGCCATTGAATCGAAATGCAAATATTTAGGTATTGAGCCTCCATCGCCAACAGAGTTCTTGAAAATGATGAAGAAAAACAGTGAACTTGTTGGCTTGCCTTCAAAATTGTCGGGCCGTTCGGTAAACGAAGGCTATTCTGGTGGTGAGAAAAAGAAAAACGATATTTTCCAAATGGCAATGTTGGAACCAAAACTTTCCATCCTTGACGAAACCGACAGTGGTTTGGATATCGATGCCTTACGTATCGTGTCGGAAGGTGTAAATAAACTAAAAACGCCGGAAAACTCATATATAGTAATTACTCACTATCAGCGTTTGCTCGACTACATTGTTCCTGATGTTGTACATATTTTGTATGATGGAAGAATTATAAAAACTGGCGACAAGTCGTTGGCGCTTGAGTTGGAAGAAAAAGGTTACGAATGGATTACTAAAAATAGCTCGGAATGGGAGAACAAGTAAATCCAATAGTGTCATCTGTAGTAAACGATTGCTTCCCTTCGGTCGTGTTCGATGCAGTACATCGAATTGATGGTAGTGGAGGCAGACTTTCTTTTTCTGGTACACAACGTATTTGCTTGTGCTTTTCGGGAAAAACAACTGCTGAAGTTGTTGTAGAAAAGAATGCGCAAGTATTGTTATATACTTGTTTTGAGCAGAGTGCAGATTCGGAGTTGACTATTTCCTGTGGTGAAAATGCGAATTGTACGAATTACATTGTGCAACGTACCGATTCTGTTCAGAAGATTCTTGTGAAACAAGACGCCTATAGTACTTATACAAGTGGTATGTTCCAATTGGCGGGAGAAAAAGATACTATAGATTTAGTCGTAGAAAAAAATGGCGAGCAAGCAAATACAAATTTGTATGGCGTATTTTTCCCAAGTAAGAAAGAATCGTATTCAATAGCAACTCGTGTCAATCATCAAACGGCAAATTGCGAAACCGAGGAGTTGTTCCGTGGCATTGCCGACGAAGAAGGTACAGGTTCTTTCTATGGTTTGGTTTACGTTGCACGCGATGCACAAAAAACATTGGCAAAACAGCAAAATAGAAATATGTTGTTGTCGAAAAGTGCTCATATTCATAGTGAGCCTCAACTCGAAATCTATGCCGATGATGTTGTATGTACCCATGGAAGTAGTACGGGCCAAATCGATGCTGAAGCTTTGTGGTATATGCAGGCACGTGGAATTAACCGACAGATGGCTACAAAACTGTTGGTTGCTGGTTTTGCAAACGATGTTTTGCAGAAAATTGCAGACGAAAATCTTCAGGAACACATTTCACAGCAGATTGCCCAGAAATTGATGGAGCAGATTTAATGTGTAATTTGTTCTAAGCAATTTATTTAATTTATACTTTTGAGCATTAATTCATGATTATGGAAGAAAATTTGCAAGAAGAAAAGAAAAGCTTAAACTTTTTGGAAGAAATCATTGAAAATGATTTAGCAAGTGGAAAACACAAAGCAATTTTGACTCGTTTCCCACCTGAACCAAACGGTTATTTACATATAGGACACGCAAAATCTATTTGCTTGAACTTTGGTTTAGCAAAAAAATATGGAGGAAAGACCAACCTTCGTTTCGACGATACAAATCCAGTAAAAGAAGATACAGAATATGTAGATTCTATTATGGAAGATGTACGTTGGTTAGGATTTGAGTGGGCAAGTGTTCATTATGCATCTGATTATTTCGCTCAATTATATGATTGGGCTTGTGTTTTGATTAAGAAAGGCTTGGCGTATGTCGATGATCAAACATTGGAGGAAATCCGTAAGAATCGTGGTACTGTACAAACTCCTGGAACACCAAGTCCTTGGAGAGATCGAAGTGTGGAAGAAAATCTTGACTTGTTCGAAAGAATGAAAAATGGAGAGTTCCCTGATGGCTCAAAAGTTCTTCGTGCAAAAATAGACATGGCTCACCAAAACATGCAGTTCCGCGATCCTATTATGTATCGTATTTTGCATGCTCATCATCATAGAACCGGCGATAAATGGAACATTTATCCGATGTATGACTTTGCACATGGCGAAAGCGATTCAATAGAAAATATCACTCACTCAATTTGTACTTTGGAATTCGATATTCACCGTCCATTGTATGATTGGTTTATTCAACAATTAGGAATTTTCCCTTCGCACCAATATGAATTTGCTCGTTTGAACATTAACTATACAGTGATGAGCAAACGTAAACTTTTACAATTGGTAAAAGAAAACTATGTAAGCGGTTGGGACGATCCTCGTATGCCGACGATATGCGGTTTCCGTCGTCGTGGTTATACACCGGAATCTATCCGAAATTTCTGTGAAAAGATAGGCGTTGCAAAACGCGATAATATTATTGATTATTCAGTATTGGAATTCTGCCTTCGTGAGCATTTGAACAAAGTTGCTCCTCGTATGATGGCAGTGCTTCATCCTGTAAAAGTAGTGATTACAAACTATCCAGAAGGACAAATCGAATATTTGCCAGCAGTGAACAACCCAGAAGATGAATCTGCTGGAACACGCGAAATTCCATTTGGAAGAGAAATCTATATTGAACAAGACGACTTTATGGAAAATCCTCCAAAGAAATATTTCCGTCTTGCACCAGGACAAGAAGTTCGTCTTCGTTACGCATATTTTATTACTTGTCAAGAAGTTATAAAAGATGTAAACGGCAACATAACAGAAATTCGTTGTACATACGATCCTGCATCTAAGGGTGGAAATTCTCCAGACGGACGCAAAGTGAAAGGTACTATCCATTGGGTTTCAGTTGAAAAAGCAATCGATGCTGAGGTTCGTTTATTCGACAGATTGTTTGCAGTGGAAGCTCCAGAAGATGTAGAAGAAGGCAAAACATTCTTGGATAACTTGAATCCAAATTCATTGCAAGTTCTTCAAAATTGTAAATTGGAACCATATTTGGCGAACAGCAAAGTTTTAGACAAAATGCAGTTTGAACGTCTTGGCTACTTCTGCGTAGATAAAGATTCTACTCCAGACCATTTGGTATTCAATCGTGCTTGTACATTGAAAGACAGCTGGGCAAAAATAAACGGATAAGGCTTTAGCTTACATATCAGTAAACAAAACCCGATGTTGAAAAACAGCATCGGGTTTTATTTTTTTTCTTGGTTTCGTTGTTTTATCTATTCAAGTAAAAACAATCTGAAGAAATTTTTTTGAATAAAGAATATATAATTATTTGTTTTACATTATACAAATCGCATAATGCGATTAACATAATAAAAAGTTTAGACAATTTATTAGATAGAGAAATTTACCTTTCGGTTTGGTGGAAATTTTTATATCATTATTTGCAAGTTTTGCCTTGCAATATTACTTTTATGTTTTTAAGTAACTTGTTGAAATATAATTTATTAATTAACTAACAAAGTTGTTAGTAACAAGTTTGTTAGTAACAACTTTGTTACTAATCAGAAAAATATTATTTTTGCAAAAAATGAATTACTATGAATAATCCTTTTGTATATGGAATAGCCACTGACGTTGAACACTTTACCGACCGATTGGAAGAAACCGATCGACTAACATTAAATCTAACAAACAAGATAAACACTATATTAATCTCACCTCGAAGATTAGGCAAAACGTCTTTGGTAAATAAAGTTGCCTCACAACTAAAAGAAAGAAAAGAAATTTTGGTTGTTCAAATGGATGCCTTTGCGTGCAGAAATGAGGAGGATTTTTACAGACTTTTTGCGACAGAGATAATAAAACAAATAAGCACGAAAACCGAATCCTTAATTGCTAATACGAAGAAATTTCTTTCAAATTTAGTTCCTAAAATAAGTATCGGTCAGGATAGTGAAATATCCTTTTCGTTGGAAACTACAAATAACAAGTATGATTCAGAGGTATTGAATTTGCCAGAGGTCATAGCAATTGAGCGTGGTGTACGGATTGTTGTGTGTATTGATGAATTTCAACAAATTGGAGAATTTATAGATTCTTTGTCTTTTCAGAAAAAACTTCGTTCGGTATGGCAATTACAAAAGAATACTTCGTACTGTTTATTTGGTAGCAAGCGACATGTTTTAATGAATATGTTTGGGAAGGTTTCTCATCCATTTTACAAATTTGGAGATGTAATGTTTTTAGAAAAAATTCCTACAAACTATTGGGTTGAATATATTCAACAACAATTTAGAAAAACGCAAAAAGACATTTCGAAGGATTTATGTGAGAATATCTGTTTATTTGTAGAAGGTAATTCTTCGTATGTTCAGCATTTGGCTTGGTTGTTATGGGCACGGACGGAAAATGTGGCAACGAAAGAAGATTTAATTCTTGCACAACAAGATCTATTGCGTCAAAATCATGTATTGTTTTTAAAATATGTGAATGAACTATCTGCATATCAAGTTAATGTGGTTCGTGCAATTGCAGATGGACATACGATGGATTTATATACTGGGGGAGTTATAAAGCAGTATAATTTGGGTTCAACGGCTAACGTGGCTCGCGTAATACAAGCATTAGAATCAAAAGAAATTGTAGAAGTAACGGGCAAAAAAGTTGAGTTGTCTGATCCCATTTTTGGTCGTTGGGTTCAAAAGAATTTGAATTCATTCTTTAAAGAATAGACTATATTAAGTCTTTCATATCAACACCAAGTGCTTTACTAATTGTAAAAAGAGTTTTTATTGTAATGTTCACTCGGCCAGATTCAATTCTGCTCATACTTGAACGCTCCATATCGCAGAGATACGCCAAGTCTTGTACCGAAAGATTCTTTTCTATTCGATAAGCTCTTATTTTGGAGGCAATTAACTGAATCTCTTCCTGATACTCCATTTATTTTGCGTAACATATTTGCTACGCAAAGATTTCTTTTTATATTTGCCTAATGCGTAACATATATGTTACGGAAAAAATTTGAAAACAAAAATTTTTTGTTGTGTTCTAGATTTTTGCACAGTAGAAAAATATGTTTGCTGAAAATAAATTTAACATTTAATAAAAGTTGCGCCCGTCACGGATAAGGGATAAAGAAATGATAGCAGATGTAGAAATCAAAGGTTCATGGATTGCTACAATCAATGAACAAGGTAAAAAAATCAAGGAAGTTCCTGTTTCTTCCATAGGAGAATTATTAGGATTCACAGGAACTTTTGTTGTGTGTCAAAAAGGCTCGTGGGTAGCAACATACGATATGAACTTCAAAAAAATCAAAGAAGTTCCAGCTTCTTCTGTAGGTATGTTTAAGAACGCCGCAGGGCAAACAATGACATTTGTAAAAGGTTCATGGATAGCAACCTATGATGTAATGTTCAAAAAAACAAATGAACGACCTAATAGATAAGGTGTCTCAATTAAAAGTATAAGTCGTTTTTCGGTAAATGGCTTCTACTTATTTTTTTAATAGTACAGTAAATTTAAGACAATAAATCATGGAAACACTTACTATTCAAAAACTTTTCGATGCAAAAAATCGGAAGTTTGAAATACCTGCTTATCAACGTTCGTATAGTTGGGGTGAAAAACAAATTATGCAATTCATTGAAGATTTGAAAAATGCATCAAACAAATACTACTTGGGGCATTTCTTGTTTGAACAGCCCAACGAAAATACCTTGCAAATAATTGATGGTCAGCAACGACTTACCACTTGCGTCATCTTTTTCAGTTCGATGTACAATGAATTGAGCAATAGAAAACAACAAGGAGAAGTTATCGTTGTTGATTTAGACGACATCAAGGATTATTACATACGCGACATACGCAAGCAGACGCAAAAATTCAGAACCGTTGAGTACGATAACAACTTTTTTGTGGACGAAGTAATCAATCAAAAGAAGAACGCTCAAGAGCCCTCAACGCTTTCACAAAAGCACATTCGCGAGGCAAAAACCTTGTTTGATGAGGAATTTGCAAAAATCCCGACAGAAACGCTTGAGCAATGGTATAATTTAGTTCAAAATGCCACCATCACGCAATTCGTAGTGTCCGACAAAGCAGAGGCCGCACAGATTTTCGCCTTCCAAAACGACCGTGGCAAGGCATTATCAAAATTAGACAAAATCAAGTCGTACTTTATGCTTCAGGTTTATCTCCTTTCCGGAAACGATGACCTTATCAACGAAAATATTAAGTACCTTGAAAGTGAGTTTGAAACAATTTATCAACGCATTGTGATGGTTGATGAAAAAGAAGACGAGGTGCTGAACCATTATTGGCGTGCTGTCAGTGGAAAAGGCTTTTATAGCGATGATGTGGTTGATGGCGTAAAGACTGCTATCGCAAACCAATTGGAGAAGATTGATTGGATTAAAGATTTCGTTGCGGGTATCTCGCAGGCATTTGAAACTGTTTACAAGGTAAAACAAAGCAAATATAGTTACATCACCGACCTTTTCTATCTCAATAATATGGCTTTGGCATATCCGTTCTTCATCAAAGCCGATAGATGCAAGGCAAGTGAAAATACGTTCAACCGCATGGCTCGTTTCCTTGAAAACATTACCTTCCGTAGTTTGCTGCGTGTTGGACGTGCCGATGTTGAACGTCGTTTCAATTGTGTTCTCAACAATTTGAACATTAAAGATGACAAATCTTTAAACGACAGTATCAATTGGATGATAGATAGAATCAAAAATGATTGGCGGTGGGGCTATTGGAGCGACAACGAAATGATACGTTGGGTTGATTCGGATAGGTTCTACAAAAATCGTGTTGATAATTATCTTCTATGGAAATATGAGTTGTATTTGTGCAACGAGAACCATCCTATGCCACACAAAGTTAAGTTCAGTGATTTAATTCGCAACGAAAGTATCGAACATATTGCCCCACAAACACCAACCAATGGCGACCCACTTGCAAATGGATATGGTATATATACAGATAAAGAAATTCCTGAAAATGGAATTGAGTCAGGTCATTGGTTGAATTGTGTTGGCAATTTAATGTTGATTTCACAACCACACAACAGTTCTATTGGCAACAAACCTTTTGCCAACAAATTGGCGTCCTATGGGAAAGACAATCTTTTAAACCAACAGAAAGAAATCATTGAATTTGTTAGCGACAAGAATAATCCGGTCTGGAACAAAGATGCTATTGAACGACGTCATAATAAAATTAAAGAAGCTGTATTAGAAATTTGGAATTTAAATTTGATATAATGGAAAACAAAAAAATTTACACACTAGGAACAGTCTTAATGATTTTCTTCATCCTATTGGCTTGGCTTTGCGGAGCGTGGATGGGTTTAGAAATCGCATCGCAGTTGTTTGCGGCAATAGCTGGTGCAATTATCGCTGCAATTATTACTATGTTACTCCTTCAAGGGCAAACTGCAACCGAAGAGGTGAAAGAAAGGAATACTAAAGTTTTTGAAGAGAAGCTTTCTGTATATAAATCATTCTTAGAGAAACTATGCGATTCTCTTGAAGATGGAGAAATAACAACAGAGGAGGCTATCCATCTTCAATTTAGTATTTCGCATTTAGCTATGATTCACACCTCAAGTGAACATATTAAGCAAATTAGCGAATGCGTGAAAAACATTATGGCTGCGGACGATGTTAAACAGGAAAATAACAAATCAAAATCAGAAACTATTTTAGAGAATTTATTCGGTATAGTTCAGTGTATGAAAGAGGAACTATATTCGAAAGAAGAAAAAAATATAGATTTACCATACAATGACGATGAAAATATAAAACAAGCTATAAAGAATTTCTGTGAAAATCTTGAAGCGACAAAAGCAAAAGAAATTGCTGAAATAAAGACATCAGATTGGAATAGCTTTGTTTATAATATTGAAAAGTTAGGTTGGAAATCTGTTGAAGAGGATCTTGGTAAAAACTCCCCTATACGTTACAAAAAGGAATTTGCCCATTTTGGAGTTGATTATGAAGAGGGATGGTATTTTTGGGCTGATATTAAAGATCACAACGGCTTACAACACGATGTATATCAACATCTTAAATGGAAATTTGGTGGAAAGTATAGTCAAGAAAATTGTTGGTGGATTTATTTTCCTAAAAAAGATAACTTCATCAAACGACCAAACTTGATGGAGGATTTACAAAATGGAGAAAATAAAGATTTCTCCAATTATGTTTTGTCAATGTTGACAGCAATAGCAACTTATATGGATAGTTTAATACAGTTACTAGATGAGATCCATTCTGAAATTAGACAATTACCTGTTCATTCTTGGCCATATTTTGAAAGATGTCTTGCTATTGATTATGATGGGAAAAATAATTCTACTGTAATTGAAGATCGTCCTTTTATAGATGTTATACTCAATAAAAATAGCTATGAAATTCAAACATCATCCAGATATAGTAATACCGATGGTTTTAATTTGTCTGATTTCATAAATAAATATGGTTTAGACCAAGGAGAAAAAAACGGCTCTCGATTATGCTATAAAAACCTTACTAAAGAAGAATGTTTGTCTAAAATTCGTGTTTTAGACAAGAAATTTCGTAAGGATTTATAATGTTCATAAACATTCTAAGGCGAATCGAGGGGTTCGCCTTTTTATTAATCCATCGGATATTTCACGCCCCATTCTTTGCGTAAGTCGTCCATTTGTTGCATAACCGAGATTGTTTCTGCATGTGGCATCATTGGTGATTCCAATAAACCAGCCTCGATGCAACGACGGCTTTCAATTACTTGATATTCATAGCCAGTAATCATATCTGCTGGTTTTTCGTAGGTGGCAACCTTCGCGTAATTACGATATACTTCTATAAGTTCTGGACAATTCACATTGTCAACACGGATGTAACCTTCTGTACCACTGATAATTCCTTGCCTGTCGTTTAAACAAAGTGCTCCTGTTTGTAGGTTTGCCATTTTGCCATCGGCATAGCTTAATGATATGGCTTCTTGCATATCCATTCCCGTAGGACCAAGTTGGCAATTCGTGACAGTTTTTACAATGTCGGTACCAAAATACATTCGGGCAAAATTGAGCACATACACGCCTACGTCAAGTAAAGCCCCACCGCATAGTGCTGGGTTGGTAATTCGTTCTTTGTCTTCTAATGGATAACAAAGTGTTGCCGAAAGTAGGCGAGGTTCTCCAATTACTCCACTTGCTATTATCTCGGTAATTTTTTGAGACATAGGCATATAACGAGTCCAAATCGCCTCGGTTACAAATACGTTTTTGTTTTTTGCTAATTGCAACAATTCTTTGGCCTCACGAGCATTTGCCGTGAATGCTTTTTCTACAAGACAATGTTTCCCCTGTTCAATAGCCAGTTTTGTATGTTGAAAATGGTGAGAATGCGGAGTGGCAATATAGACTAAGTCAATTTCATTGTCCTTTACAAGCTCTTCGTAGGAACCGTATGCTTTAGCAATATTGTATTTGTTTGCAAATGCTGTTGCTTTTTCTATAGATCGAGAGGCTATAGCTGCTACTTCGTAACCTTGTAATGGTGCTATAGTTTCTGCCATTTTCTCGGCAATCCAACCTGCTCCAATTATACCAATTTTGAAAACGTTGTCCATTTGTTATATTTTAGAACACAAAAGTAGAATTTATTTGAACTCATTTAGAATAAAAATCTCTTTTCATGAAATCAGGAAACACTCATTGTTTTTATTACATTTGCAAGAGTCTTTGTTGATATGAAAACAGTTGAGATGAAACAACCGCGAGCGCTTGTCGTTCTTTTTTTCACAGAAATGTGGGAACGCTTTAGTTATTATGGAATGCGAGCTTTGCTTGTATTGTATCTTATACAACAATTGTTTGATTTTGAGGGCTCAAAGACAGTTGCTTACGGTATTTTCGCTGCGTATGGTTCATTGGTGTATATGTCGCCTTTTATAGGTGGATTTATTGCCGATAAATTTCTTGGTCACCGAAAGGCTGTTGTCTGGGGTGCTATACTGATGTCAATTGGCCATTTTGTGATGGCAATAGAAAACGAGACTTTCTTGTACATTGCCTTGTCGTTTTTGATTATAGGAAATGGCTTTTTCAAACCGAATATGCCTACAATATTGAGTGGTTTGTATGAGGAGAAAGACCCTCGTCGAGATGGTGGTTTTACCATTTATTACATGAGTGTGAACTTAGGTGCGTTTTTCTCTCCAATTTTATGCGGAATAATAGGTGAAACATACGGTTGGCATTATGGCTTTACAATAGCTGGAATTGGTATGATTGCCGGATTGTTTATATTCCTGAAGTTTGGAAATATTATTGATTATCACGAAACAATAAATCCGGAAACTGGTGAAAAAACATTGGAATATCGTCCGCTTGGTGGTGTTCCTGATAAGGAAAATCTTGCTCAAAAAATCTTTGGCTTTACTAAAGAAGTTTGGATATATGTACTTTGTGTCGCAAGTGTTTTAGGCGTTTCTTTGTTGGTAAAACATTATGAATTAATGTCCTATGTAATCTTTCCGTTGTCAATAGGTATATTAGGACTGATTTTCGTGATAGCTTTACGTAGCTCAAAAATAGAACGTGATAGATTGTTTGTGATTTTGATATTGCTGTTGTTTACGACATTGTTTTGGTCGTTTTTTGAACAAGCTGGTTCATCATTGACATTGTATGCAAGTGAAAATGTGAATAGAAATTTCTTTGATAGTGTAATACCAGCTTCATTGTTTCAGTCGGTCAATCCTATGTTTATCTTGATTTTTGCGTCGCCGCTTTCTGTTCTTTGGATGCAGTTGGCACAACGCAAGAAAGAACCGACAACTCCATTTAAGTTTGCGCTTGGAATATTGTTGCTTAGTGTAGGCTTTTTGATTTTAGGCTTAGCACCGCAATTTCTTTCCTTACAAACAATAGCCGAAGGTGATTCAGTAATGAGAATAGTTGCAGTGCCGGCTATTTTCTTGATTCTGAGTTATATGTTCCAAACTTTGGGAGAATTATGTCTGTCGCCTATAGGACTTTCTATGGTAACTCGACTTGCTCCGGCAAAGATTGTGGGTATGGTTATTGGTGCATGGTATTTATCGTCGTCGCTTGCTTTCCAAGTAGGTGGATGGATTGCAAATCTTACGACAGAGGATGATTCTTATGTTTCGGCCCATATAGAAAATACAGAAACGTCAGAAACTGCCGACTTGGAGGCTTTTTCATACGACGAGATAGTTTCTTCAGAGAAAGCGGAAAATTCTATTCAGAGTGCTGTAGATTATGGCTATATCTCCGAAGAACAGTTAGATCAAATGTCGGGCGAGGAAAAATATTCATTGCTGAATCTATTGCGATACACCAAGGTATTCTTAACAGTGGGCGTAATTGCTTTTTTTGCGAGTTTGCTGCTGTTCGCATTGTCGCCATTTATTTATAAAATGATGCACGAAGAATGAAAGATATCTTACTTCATATTTGTTGTGCACCGTGTGGATCGGCTTCGGTAGAACGTCTTCTTTCGGAAGATTGGCGGGTTACTTTGTATTATTATATGCCAAATATCTATCCTCTTGAAGAGTGGGAAAAACGAAAATTCTATATTGAGAAATTAGCACAACATTTTGGTGTTCAATTGCTTGTCGGTGAATATGAACATGATTTCTGGCGTGAACAAGTAAAAGGACTTGAAGCAGAAAAAGAAGGTGGTATTCGTTGCCATTCTTGTTTCAAAACATTGCTTGCTGCCACAGCCAAGAAAACTGAAGAACTTGGTTTTGAACATTTTGCTACAACATTGACAATAAGTCCTCATAAGAATTCGGCGGTAATAAAAGAATTTGGTGAACAATATACAACATATACGCACTACGATTTTAAGAAAAAAGATGGTTATAAACGTAGCATAGAATTAAGTAAAGAACTGGATTTGTATCGTCAATGTTATTGTGCGTGTGAGTTTAGTATGAATACAAGGAAAAAGGAGGAAACAAAATGAGAATAGTGATTTTGGGTACCGCATATCCGTATCGTGGTGGCTTGTCCGCTTTTAACGAACGACTTGCTACAGAACTACAGAACGAAGGCCACGAAGTGGAGATATATACATTTACTCTTCAATATCCATCATTGTTGTTTCCTGGCAAAACACAATATAGCTCGGAACCTGCTCCTGCTCATTTGAACATAAAACGCAGAGTTAATTCTTGTAATCCATTTAATTGGTTTTCGGTTGGTAGGGAGTTGCAAAAGAACAAACCAGATATGTTAATTACGAAGTATTGGTTGCCGTTCATGTCTCCTTGTTTTGGTTCTATTGCTCGAATGGTTGCTTGTAATGGACATACTAAGATTTTGTCAATTTTAGATAATATTATTCCGCATGAACATAGAATAGGCGATAAAATCTTCTCAAAATATTTTGTAAATGTAACGCAAGGTTTTGTGGCGATGTCGAAGTCTGTTCTTGCTGATTTGTCTCTTTTTGATGAGAAGAAGCCTCGTAAGTTTTGTCCACATCCATTGTATGACCATTATGGAACGCTTTTAGATAAAAAGACTGCTCGAGAAAAATTACAACTCCCTGTTGACGGAAAATATGTGCTTTTCTTCGGATTTATTCGTGACTATAAAGGGCTTGATATTTTGTTGGAAGCAATGGCTGATCAGAAACTACGGGATGAGAAAATTACGCTGATAGTTGCAGGTGAATTTTATAGTAATTCAGAAAAGTATTTAAATTTAATTGACTCGTTGGGTATTGCCGATCAAGTGAAATTGTGTACCGATTTTATCCCTGATAGTGAAGTGAATCTGTACTTTAGTGCTTGTGATATCGTTGCTCAACCATATAAAACGGCAACGCAGAGTGGGGTGACGCAAATTGCTTTTCATTTCGAAAAACCTATGCTTGTTACTAATGTAGGCGGATTGGCGGAAATTGTTCCTAATGGAAAGATAGGTTATGTTGTAGAACCAGAAGCGAAACAAGTTGCTGATGCGTTGGCGAAATTTTATACGGACGAAAAAGAACAAGAATTTATTGAGAATATCAAGATAGAAAAACAAAAATATGCATGGTCAAATATGACAAATGCATTGTATGAATTAATGCAAGAAATTGATTTAGATGATAATAAGAAGTAAAGCACCATTACGTTTAGGACTTGCGGGTGGCGGTTCCGATGTTTCTCCATATTCCGATATTTATGGTGGCGCAATTCTAAATGCGACGATAAATATGTATGCACACACCACAATTATTCCCACCGATGATGGAAAAGTTGTGTTTGAATCGCAAGAAAAACATTTACGTGAAGAATATATTCAGGCAATGGAAACAGATACCGACGGATATTTTATTCTACATAAAGGTGTGTACAATAGAATAGTAAAACAATTTACTCATAAACCTTTGTCTTTTCGTATATCTTCGTATGTTGATGTGCCTGCCGGTTCTGGCTTAGGTACTTCATCTACATTGGTGGTGAGTATTTTGGGCGCTTTTGTAGAATGGTTGAAACTTCCTTTAGGAGAATACGATATTGCTCAGTTAGCTTACGAAATAGAACGTATAGATTTAGGCCTTGCAGGCGGAAAACAAGACCAGTATGCTGCTACATTCGGTGGATTTAATTTTATGGAATTCAAAGAAAACAATGTAATCGTAAATCCTCTTCGCATTCGTCAGCGTAATATTGATGAGTTGAATCATAATCTTGTTTTGTATTATACTGGTACAAGCCATGTTTCTGCCGATATTATTAAGGAACAACAACAGAATGTTGCGGCAAAAAAAACGACCTCGGTGGAGTCTATGCACAAAGTGAAAGAACAGGCAATTCTTATGAAGGAAGTTTTGCTAAAAGGCGATATCGATGCGGTAGGTAGAATACTTGACTTTGGCTGGCAACATAAAAAACAAATGGCCAAAAGTATTACGAATCAGCGTATAGATGATTTGTATTCTGCAGCAATGAATGCTGGCGCAACGGGAGGTAAAATATCTGGAGCAGGCGGTGGCGGATTTATGTTTTTCTATTGTCCTGAAAATGAGCGTTATGCTGTTGTTGAAGCTTTGGAACGATTTGGCGGCCAGGTGAAACGATATGAATTTACAACTGAAGGTTTAAAAACATGGTCAATATAGAGAAAGAGGCTATTGTATTGGCAGGTGGATTTGGTACACGTTTACAAAGTGTGGTAAACGATGTGCCCAAACCTATGGCTCCGGTAAAAGGAAAACCATTTCTTACTTATTTATTGGACTATTTGCAAGGTTTTGGATTCACACATGTTGTGCTTTCTACTGGTTATTTGCACGAAAAAATTGAATCATATTTTGGTGGTTCTTATAGTGGAATGAAAATTTCATACGCTTATGAAGATTCTCCTCTTGGAACTGGGGGCGGAATTCTTAACGCATTACAGCAATGTCATACCGAAAATGTGGTTGTTCTTAATGGTGACACCTTGTTTCGTGTTGATTTCCATGCATTGGAGAATTTGTTTGCTCAAAAAGAAACCATGCTTTCCATTATTCTTAGAACAGTTGAAGATACTTCTCGTTATGGACGTGTGTCTATTGATGAAAATGGAAAAATTATTGGCTTTGTCGAAAAAAAGAATGCTTCAGGAATAGGAACGATCAATGGTGGAATATATTTATTGAACAAACAATTGTTCTCTAAGTTTTCTGTTGGTCAGAAGTTTTCCTTTGAAAAAGACATTATGGAAAAAATGTATGCTTCGCAACCGTTTTATGCGTATGTTTCCGATGGCTATTTTATAGATATTGGTGTGCCTGAAGACTATATGAGAGCACAGGTGGAATTCTAAAAAAAACGGGACAGACTTTACAATCTGCCCCGTTTCTTTTTATTTGTTCTTGTTTTAATATTTAGCGTAAATAGGTTCTTTAGTTAATCGTAGAACTAAATTGCCTTCTTCGACAGTAACATTTGTTGGATTTAGAGTAACTTGTCCTATAGTCCAGTTTCCTTTTCCCCAGCGAGTAGAATTGAATGTGTCGAAATCGTCTGTCCAAAGTTCTGTGAATTCCTTAGTTTCAGTATCGTATTTTGATACTTTTATGTAATCAATGTACTGAGCGATTGGTAATCTTTTGTTGTCAAACTTTCCAACCCAACTCGTTGATTGACTTGACCATAAGTTGAAACGTAGGCTTTCGGTACGAATCATAGTTTTTAGTTGATCTTTTACATCGTTAGTAGCATCGGTTCTTCTCATTTCAACACCATCAACCGACCATGAAATATATTCAGGAGTCCATTCTATCACAAATGTATGATAGTCTGTATTGTATGGCTTATCTGTGCTTGTGTGCATTTGCTCAGTTGTGATCTGTGCGTTTTTCTTTCCTGTAATTATGTTTGACTGGAATTTAGTTGAGTCTTTTCCTATAACTTCAATATCAATTTCGTTCCAAAGTGTGTCGTTGTATGTGTCAGAGTTGTTGTAGTACAAAAACATAGAACTGATGCAACCTGGTGCAAACGCCATCTTCATTCTTGCTTCGTAACGGCCGTACATGAATGATTGTTTAGAATATAATTCTGCTCCGTAGTATTTGTAACCACTGATTTTTGATTTCCAACGAGCATACAAAGTTGTATTTTCTGTTATTCTATCATTTTCGAAATTCCATTCTGTCATGTAGTTAGCGTCTTTGTACCAACCATATAAATAAAAATCTTCGTCGGTAGGGTTTTCAGGTTTTTCGATTTTTGAACCACATTCTACTGTAATGCTTTCCGGAGCTTCGCCACGGCCTTTTGTGTCGAATGTAACTGTAAAGTTTCCTATGTTAACCCATTTTGCGTAAAGTGTAATTGGCTCATCCACTTTTTCAGTATTGAAATTCCACTGATTAATACATTCTTTTTCTTTGTACCAACCAGCAAAGTTGAAATAGTCAGTTTTTGGTTCAGTTGGTTCGGCAATTGTAACTTTCCCTTCAGCAAAGATAGTGTCATTCTCGACTTTCCCTTGGCCGTCAAACACAATAGTAAATACTGGCTTGCTGTCGTCTTTGCCGCCACATCCTGTTACTAAAGTAGCAAGAGAAAGTAGGCCTAATCCCAAAATAATAAGTTTCTTCATAACGAGTAATTTTAATTTTATGGTAAAGATATAAATTAACCATGGATTTACACAGAACAAGCGGAAAAATATCTGTGGCTCGTTGTTAATTATAGACGAAAACGTTATTTTTGTACAAAACCCCAAGCTATGTTTACACGAAAAAAAGATTTATACGTTGCACATGATTCAAAACTATCGATTGGTTTGGTAGCAAAATTGTCCTCTCTTTTTGATATGAGAATATTTACTCGCATGTTGCTTGTCTTGTCTGTAATGGTTGTCTCTAATGTAACTGTTGCACAGACATATAATTTGCAACCGACTAATTTGGCTACATTGCAGACAAAAAAGTCGAGTCAGATTATTGAACATGTTGGCTATACGGTTAGCTATAATGAGCAGTGGCATATTCCGAATTGGGTTGCGTATGAACTTACCGACGAAGAAGTGCAAGGAACCGTTCCTCGTAAGGGAAATGGGAATTTTATCCCCGATCCTCTTGTAAGTGGAGTGGAAATTATGTCATCCGATTATTCTGGTTCGGGTTATGACCGCGGACACATGGCTCCTGCAGGTGATATGAAATGGAGTGTGCAGGCAATGCAGGAAAGTTTTTATTTGTCTAATATTTGTCCACAAAATCCAAATCTAAATAGTGGTGATTGGAGAATTTTGGAAGAAAAAATCAGAACCTGGGCAGGCTATTATAAATCAATTTACGTGGTTTGTGGACCGTTGGTTGATAAGAATCCTAAGGTGATAGGAACCAAAAATATAGCGGTTCCTTCCGCATTCTTTAAAGTGCTTTTGCGAGTTACTGATTCTGGAGTAGAAACTATAGGATTCATTTTCCCTAATCAGGCAGGACATAAACCGCTGTCTTCATATATGGTTCCTGTCGATACAATAGAACAAATGACAGGGATAGATTTCTTTTCAACTCTTCCTGGTAAGTTGGAAAAAGAAACGGAAAAATCGTATTGTGCAGAGTGCTGGAAATAAATTTTTGTAGGAATTTGGCCTGAAATTTGCTTACTCGCTGATTTTTAGATATTTTCGTGCAAAATTTTATGAAAACTACAACTCGTTACATATTAGTCGCTTTATTTGCCCTGCTTGTCTCGTCAGGCTATGCCCAAAATAACAATATCTTTATCCAAAAAGAAAACAATCCTGAACTTAAGGTGACGGTGAATGGTTATTTTGGAATAAGTTTGATTACGACCCACATGGGTTTTGTCCGCTATGGCTTTATTCAAATAAAATCGACTGGCGAACAAAAAATCACATGGTTGTCGAAAGATCAATTTATGCATCAAGTTGCGGGTGAAATGGTTTCTAAGGCAAATCCGGAGAAAAAGAATTTGTTGGAAGAGAAAAAGATTTCTGCTTCTACATTCGATAATTTGTGGAAACTTCGTTATGCGGAATATCCATACGAGGGCAGCAATGAAAAGGGTTGGGCCGGAAAGGATTTTATGCCAAGCGACGCACAACTTTCGTTTTTGAAACGTAACTACCATTATAACGGTCTTGACCAATTTTTCTATGGCGAAGACATGTGGAAGTTGATAAAGGATATGCAGGACCCAAATTGGCAAAATCAATATTCGAGTTTGAAATAATTTTTGATATGAAACGGAAACAAACAATTACGAAGGAAGATTATCTTCGTGCTAATCGTAAGGCAAGCAGGGAAATGGAAATTTCCATGTTTGGGCATCCGTTGCAACATCAGCGGATACATAAGTCAAAGAAAGTGTATGATAGAAATAAATTGAAGGCAGGCGATAAAAACCTGCCTTTTTTGTTGGTGCAAACAATAGGGATTTTCGCATCTCGGTTGTCATAGTATTTGTAAAGAGTTGAAATTTCTCTTAGAATGTATTTTTTGTAGGATACGTATTTGGAGTGGATTTTGATTTTTTTTACTTTTACAAACTTATATTTTAAAAGGTATGAAGTTATTGCAGATATTTAAAAAAACATTTTCAGTAGCATTTGCTATTTTGTTTTCTGTTTCAATTTTTGCGTCGGATCCAACATGGACTCGTGTTAACTATACAAGCTCTACAGCTTTTATTGGTACAGTTAAGATTAACGAGTATGATGCAACATTCCCTATCACGGTAGAAGAAGGCGATTATATCGGTGCTTTTGTCGGTGACGAATGTAGAATGGTCGCTCAGGTTTTTGCATACGATGGAAAGTTGTATGTGTCTTCTGTTATCCATGGTGGTGACGCTTCTGATATGACAGGTTCAACTTCGGAACCAGAAGAAGTTGAATTTAAAGTATGGGATAACTCTGCTAGCAAGTTGGTTAATCATACGGTTAAAGGTACATTGATGACACAATCTGCTGGAGAAATCTTCGATTATATCATTGGTAAACCTAATACTAACAGTGAATTAGAGTCATTGGCAATAACTTCCCAAACATTGACTCCAAGTTTTTCTCCTGCTATAACTGAATATGAAATCTCGGTTCCTTTTGGCGCAACATTGCCAGCTGCCGGTGCTTATACCGCAACTGCTTTGGATTCTAGAGCAGAGGCAACAGTTGATGCAGCTACAACATTTGATAAAGATGGTAAGGCTGTAACAACAATAACAGTAACTGCAGAAGATGGAACAAAAACAAAATATATGGTAACATTTGTACAAGAGGCTTGTACGGCTGTTGCTCCAACAGCAACGGAAATTTCCGATGCTGCTTATTGCTCTAGCGATATTACAGCAACTCTTTCTGCTTCGTTTGCAGGTAAATCTGATGTGGCTGTTTGGTATGCTACGGAAACTGAAAAAGAAGCTTTGTATTCTGGTAATGCTTTTAAACATGGAAAAACTGCTGCCGGAAAATATACTTTCTTTGTTGCAAAAAATGATGGAACTTGCGAAAGTACCGACCGTCTAAAAGTTACATTGACTATAGAAGACGCTTCTGTAATTGATGTGGCTTCGGTGAAAACTGCAATGTGTGCTGGCGATGCAGCACAAGTATTAACAGCAACTCCTGCTGGTGGTGTTTGGTCTGGTATAGGTGTTGTTGGCTCTTCTTTCTCTCCAGAAAAAGGATCAAGTACAATTACATACACTGTTGAAACGGACTTGTGCTCTGCAAGTGAAGACGTTGATATTGTTGTTACAACTCCTGCAATTCCAACAACAACTCCTGCAACAGTAGAATTGAATGGTGCAGTTCCTGAATTGTCTGCTACAGGTACGGGAACAATCACTTGGTATAGCGAAACAAATGCAAAATTAGGAACAGGTGTGACATTTACACCGACAGTTTCTACCGCTGCAGAAAAGGTGTACACATTCTATGTGACAAATACAGAAAAATCTTGTGAAAGTGAACCAGTTGCTGTTACTCTTTCGGTAACTGCTTGTTCAACAGAGGCTCCTTCTATTGCTGATGTTGATGCGGTTTGTGAAGGTTCTACGGATTTCCCAACATTGACAGCAACAGGTAAAAATATAGTTTGGTATGATGCGGTAACAGGTGGTAAGAAACTTGGAACAGGTGCTACATATAACCCTACTGCTGCAGGAACGTATTATGCTTCTCAAAATCCTGGCTGCGAAGGACCACGTGCTTCTGTCGTAGTGGCTGTTGCTCCAAAACCTGCAACTCCAAAAACAGATGCTACAAAGGCTTGCTTGAACTCAACTGCAGACTATATTGTGAGAATGTCTGGTAGCCTTGCTGCCGGTGCAACACTTCAATGGTATGATGAAAATGGTGTGGCAAAAGGCACTGAGTCAATTCAAGCAGTTGCTGTAACAACAGCAAAAGAATATACGTATAGTGTAGAACAAATCGTAAATGGTTGTGTGAGTGAAAAAGCTACTGCAACGTTGACGGTTAATGCTTTGCCAGAACCGGTAGTTGCAGTTGAAAAATCGTACTGTTCTAATTCGGATACAAGAGTAGTTCTTACTGCTGATTTAGTTGGTGGTGATTTTACTATAGATGATATTATTGCTGAGGATTTCATACCTTCTGCTTTATCAGTAGGATCTCACACTGTAGCGTATGCTTATGAAGACAAGAATGGTTGTTATGGTGAATCAAAAGTAACTTTCTCTGTTGATAATTGTGAAGCTCCTGCAGTAGAAACCATCACATTGAATACGGAAAGTCTTTCTTTGGAAAAGGGTGACGTGTATGAAGGATTTGTGGTAACAATTACTCCAGCTACTGCACCAACAACTGTGTCTTGGTCTTCTTCAGATCCAAAAGTTGTTTCTGTTGATGCAAATGGAAAGATTACAGCTATTGGCGCCGGTAAGGCAACAATTACAGCTACTTCAACTTATACGGCTACAAAATCTGTTAGTTGCGAAATTTCTGTAGTTGCACCAGTAGAATCTGTTGCTTTCAATAACACAAAAGATTTAATGGTATCGGAAGGTAGTTCTATTGATTTGTCAACTATGGTAGTGATAAATCCTTCTGATGCTTCAGTTGAATCAATTGTTTGGGCGGCTTCTTCTCCTCTTGTTTCTGTAGTTGATGGCGTCGTTTCTGCTTCGGATGTGGAAGTAAATACTGATGTGACTATTACTGTGACAGTTACCACGGAAGATGGTACAAGCAAGTCTGCCGAAGTTACGTTGACTATTGTTAATGGTTGTGATTTATCGGCTCCAAAGGTTGCAAATGCAACTCAGTCATTGTGTGCCGGAAGTACGGAAAAGGTTACATTTACAGCAACAGGTGATGCTACTGCTTCTTGGATATGGGAAGATGAAAGTGGCAAAACAGTTAGTTCTACAAGCTCGTTCGTGACATCTACAGCTGGAAAGTATTTTGTTTACCAAGAAAAGGGTGGTTGTGAAAGCACTAAGATTCCAGTGACATTGATAGAAAATGCAATTCCTGCAAAACCAGTTGTCGCTAATGTTTCGGTTTGTGAAGGTGAAAAGGGAACATTCAGTGCTGATGTTGTTTCAATCTGGTACTCTGCTACAGGAGAAGAACTTGCAAAAGGAAATACATATTCTCCAGCAACTGCTGGCACTTATTCAGTAAAACAATATGTTGATGGTTGTTATAGCCAAGCTACAACAGTAACTTATTCTATCAATGAAGCTCCTGAATTTACAGCAACTGATGTGAATGCAATGTATGGATCAACAATCCCTGATCTAAAAGTCACAACAAGTACTGCCAATACAGTGACTTGGTATTACAATAATGCATCTGTTGGAACAGGCAGTAGTTTGTCTACTAAACAAACTGAAGTTGGTACATATATATATTATGTAGTAGTCTCAAATAAATCAACAGGATGTGCTTCTGAAAAAACACCTGTAAGTTTACAAATATCTGATTGCGATTTGACAGCTCCGGTTGTTGCTAAAGATGACCAATCAATGTGTGTGGAAGCAACTACTCCATCGTTTACTACAAGTGCTGCAAATTCTGTGACTTGGTATTCAGACGCCGCTTTAACTAAGTCGGTAGCTACTACAAAGACGTTTACTCCAAATGTTGCAGCTGCGGGTACATATTATTATTATGTAGCTCAAAAAACAACTTGTCAAAGTCCAGCAACGAAAGTCACTTTACATGTATATGATTTGCCAGTTGTTTCAGTTTCATCAGTAGATGCTTTGACAACTAATGATGCTCCTGTTTCAATCTCTGCTTCTCCTGCTGGTGGCGTATTGAGTGGAGAAGGTGTTACAGGTTCTAAGTTTGATCCTACTGTAGGTGTAGGCGTTTATACAATTTCATACACGTATGAAGATTTGAATGGATGTTCAAATACTGCAACAACAAAGGTTACCGTTACTAAAGGTATCACAGTTGATAGAACAGAACTTGGACAAACAATCACTCTTGCAAATAACATCTCTACTATGTATGCAAACGACAATTTGTATCCATCTTCTGCAAAAATTATCTTAACTCAAGCAATACGAGTAGCACAAAGTTATTACGATGATTACTTGTCTTATACTCAAGCTGAATTGGATAAACAAGTTGCTGCTTTGAAAGCTGCAATGGATACATTCTTGGCAAGCAAAATCGATGGTGTAGATTTGTCGAACTTACAACAAAAGATTCAAGAGGCTATCACAACAGCTTCTATAAATGAATCTAAGAAGGGAACTTCGGTAGGTAATATTCCTGCTGAAAGCTTCAATATGTTGCAAAATGAAATCGCTGCTGCAAATAGCGTTTTAAATAGCAATCCAACAAACCAAGCTATTGTAAATTCAGCTGTTTCATCTTTACAAAATGCTATCGATGCCTTCTTGAACTCTGAGATTAAGAATGAATTGACAAAAGTTGCATTTGAATCTGATAAGATTTACTTGGTAGAAGGTCAGAAATATACTCCAAACTTGATACTTAATCCAGTTGGTGCTACTTCAGACTATACTAATTTCACATGGACTTCTTCGAATAATTCTGTCGCTCAAGTGTATGGATCAGGTATGATAGAAGCAAAACAAGCTGGTAGTACAGCAATTTCGGTTTCATATACAAACAATACTGCTTTAAGTGATAGAATGGTTGTAGTTGTAACTAAAGTTCCTGAAATTCTTTCTGTAGAAATGAGTTTGAAAGGCGACCAGTTGTATCTTGACTTCGCAGAAAGTATGAGTGCTCCTGCTCCTACAGTATATTCAGAATTGTACGTTTATGGAAAAGAAATTCCTATGTACAATGTAAAAGATGTTTCTTTGTGGCCATTGAATCCAAATCGAATTGTAATTTCTCTTGGCTCATTTATCGACGATCCTAACGATATCGTTATTGAATATAAAGGAAATTCATTGAGTTCATTGTATGGCGCTGCTGTTCCTAATTTTGAATATCACATGGCAACTACAGCAGTTGACGATATAGCTGCGACATCTATTCTTGCTTATCCTTCTGTTGCAAGTTCAGAAATAACTATCGCGGGTGTTTCTGAAGGCGATATGATTCAAATTGTTGCATCTTCAGGTAAAACGGCAATGACTCTTGTCGCAGACTCTGAAAATCAGGAAGTGTCTGTAAATAACTTGAAAGCTGGCTTGTATTATGTCGTTGTTTCGAATAACCATAAAGTTAAAGCAAAAGCAAGTTTTATAAAGAAATAAATACTATTGTAAGATAGAAGGCTGTCCTTAGGATAGCCTTCTGTTTTTATAAAATATAACCGTAATGAAACATTTAGTTAGTGTATTTGTATTGACATTTTTCTCTCTTTGTTCATTTGCTCAAATGATGACGGCAGATGAAGTCTCTACAACCTTTTCTCCAAAGAATTTAATGGCTAATCGTCCTGAATATTCTTTGTCTTCATTGATTCAATCTAATTTTGAATTTGCATTGGCGACAGGTTCTATTGGAAAAATCACTGTTCAAAAAGATGGCGTTCAATATGTATGTACGTATAATGAGCTTGGTAAATTACAAGAAATTACAAATGACGGTAAGGTACTTTGCAAGTTGACTTATAATGAAAATGGTCAAGTAGAAGTTGTACATCTTGTAGATAAAATTATTGCAATCACATACGATAAAAAAGGTCGTGTAGCGAGTGAAGCAAGTTTGTATCCTTGTTCAGAACAAAAGGCTATGTTAAGTTATTATAGTTCTTCTAAGTTAATTGTTACAGACGACTATATTTTCCTTGACGGCTGGAGCAAAACACTTACCTCACCTCGAATTTATTTATTGGAAATATTAGGTTCTCAGGTACGAGAATGGGCTATAGATGCTATGTATTTGTACGATTACAAAGGCAATGGCTTAATGAAAGAAAAGATTATTACTGCAAGTAACAATTCTCGTGATGCAGTACTTGATTTTACTTATAAAAAGAAAGTTCTACAACAACAAATTAAGTCATATACTAACAGTCCTATGGTTGAGAGCTCAATGTATTTTTACGAAAATGGTAAGCTTTCGAAAGTGAATAAAGGTTACTTTAAACGTGCAAAGAGAAATCCTCCGCTAATTAGTTCTGAAACGAATACTATGGTGTATGATTCAGTAGGAAATTTGGCGGAATATTCAAGCTACGACGGTTACCGCTATGATTATTGCGTGATGAATCGCGACAGCAAAAATCGTATTGTTAAGGTTCAGAAAAAACAAGAAAGTGGTGAAATGACTCCAATGTTCCAATGTGAATATAACGATAAAGATTGTGTTGTGAAAAGCGTAAACGGTCGTTCACTTTGCCAATATACCTACGAATTTGATGAACAAGGTAACTGGACTTCTTTAACAGTTACGGAGAACGGAAAAACGAAAACAATGAGTCGTGAGATTTCGTATAAATAGAAATTTCTCTATTCCAAATAGAATAAAAGGCTATCGGAAACGGTGGCCTTTTTTATTGGAAATTATATACATCTTGGTAGTAAGGTTGTTCTTACATGGATGGAAAACTAAAAATAAAATCTATTGCCTGTCGCATACAATAAACATCCAAAGATTGAATCTTTCGACTTCACGAATGAGCGTTAAGAAAAACGACGGAATGAAGCGTAAAAAAGGATTTGATGCCTCCGGCAATGCCATTGGTAAATCTAACCACGCGGCATTCCAAATCCTTTAGCGGAATGCAGTCGTTTTTTAGCGAAGGCGTGGGTCGACGGCGTTCTTTTGCATACTTTTCTTTCGCTGTAGAAAGAAAAGTATGGGGTTATTTGTCTTACGAAATGAGCGAACGTAAACATAGCCCGTAGGGCTTTAACGTCAATAGATTATCGTTTGAATCCATTAATTGGTTGCACTTTACTGTTGTTTGGCAAAAATGACATGGTGGTTATAAAAACAAAAAAGGAACAATTTCTTGTTCCTTTTTGTGTCGGGGTAGCAGGATTCGAACCTGCGACCTCTTGGTCCCAAACCAAGCATACTAACCGGACTGTACTATACCCCGTTTTTAACGATGCAAAAGTAACTCTATTTTTTATATTTCCAATAGAAATGTGAAAAATATTTCAATCTTTTTTTTCTAAGGTAAATTTCTTTTCGAACAAGTCGTTTGACATACATTAAATACTTTAAGATAAATCATGTGAAATGGTTGTATTTCGAACGAGAAATTGTAATTTTGCATTACTAATAATTGGAATTATGGCAAAAACACTTCCTTTTTCAAAAGAAAAAATACAAGAAATTATAAAACAGTTCCCAACGCCTTTTCATATTTATGATGAAAAAGCAATTTTGGAAAATGCAGAAGAATTAAAAAAAGCATTTGCTTGGAATGAAGGTTTTCATGAATATTTTGCAGTAAAAGCTGCTCCAAATCCATATTTGGCAAAGTTGTTGGCTCAACATGGTTTCGGCTGTGATTGTAGTTCTTATCCTGAGCTATTAATTTCAGAACAAGTTGGCAATGTTGGCGAAAACATTATGTTCACTTCGAACGATACTGGCGATTACGAATTCAAGAAAGCAAAAGAATTGGGTGCTATCATCAATCTTGACGATATTTCGCATGTTGCTTTCTTAGAAAAGTGTGCAGGTATTCCTGAGTTAGTTTCTTTTCGTTATAATCCAGGAAGTTTGAAGTCTGGTAACGATATTATCGGTAATCCGGAAGAAGCAAAATATGGTTGTATGGAAAACCAATTGTTCGACGGCTATAAAATGTTGATGGACAAAGGCGTAAAACGCTTTGGTATTCATACTATGGTTGCTTCAAATGAATTGAATGAAGAGTATTTTGTTGAAACTGCTCGTATTCTTTTCAATCTTGTTGTGAAAATCAATAAACAATTAGGCATAAAATTCGATTTTATCAATCTTGGTGGTGGTCTTGGTATTCCTTACCGTCCAGAACAAAAGAAACTTGACGTATTCAAGATTAGCGAAGGTATTCGTAAGGAATATGAGTCTATCTTAGTTCCTAATGGTATGGCTCCTGTAAAATTGTATTTAGAGTCAGGACGTTTTATTACAGGACCTTACGGATATTTGGTAACAACAGTTCGTCACTTGAAACACACGTTCCGTGAATATGTTGGCGTTGATGCAAGTATGAACAACTTGATGCGTCCAGGTATGTATGGCGCTTATCATCATATTACAGTTTTAGGTAAGGAAAATGCTCCTTGCGATCATGTTTATGATGTGACAGGTTCGCTATGCGAAAACAACGATAAATTTGCAATTAACCGTAATCTCCCAGAAGTAGAAGTTGGTGATATTATTGCAATCCACGATGCAGGCGCTCATGGTCATGCAATGGGATTCAACTATAATGGAAAACTTCGTTCGGCAGAACTTTTGTTACGAACTGACGGTAGTGTTAAAATGATTCGCCGTGCAGAAACGGTCGAAGATTTATTTGCAACTCTTGACTTTACAGGCTTGAAAGATTTTAAGTAATAGAAGTTGTGTGGATATATAAAAAAGCAGAATCTCAATGAGGTTCTGCTTTTTTTATGTTGTAATCAATTGTTTGTTACTGTGCTTTTGCTTTTAATGTTAAATCAGCAAGAACAATTGCAGCTGCACATTCAACAATTACTGGCACACGTACTGCAATACATGCATCATGTCTTCCCACTATTGTAAGTGGCTCTATTTTGCCGTCTGCGAAGTTATAAGTGTCTTGTGGTAGAGAAATGCTTGCGGTTGGTTTAACGGCCACAGAGAACGTTATATCATTGC
Organism: Bacteroidales bacterium; assembly: GCA_024402335.1. Classification (GTDB taxonomy): domain Bacteria; phylum Bacteroidota; class Bacteroidia; order Bacteroidales; family UBA1715; genus UBA1715. Next base: position 64,301 of record JAKSTZ010000004.1, on the reverse strand, counting down.
CATTTGTGATTCCGCCGTTTATTCCTCCTGCATTATTTGTTGCAGTTTTTCCTGAAGCTTCGATAATCATATCGTTATGTTCGCTTCCGTACATTTTTGCTGCCTCACGTCCGCAACCAAAATCTATACTTTTTATTGCTGGAATTGAGAACATTATGTGTGCGATTTCGGATTCTACAGAACCGAAAAATGGTTCTCCAAGACCAACTGGAACGTTTGTACATGTACAAGAAACCATGCCGCCGATTGAATCTTGTCGGCGAATAGCTTCTTTAATAGTTTCTTCAATATTTGTACTGCCGCCAACTTCAGTTAAGGTTGCTTCTATCTGAATTGGTGCAACAATTTTCTTTGCAATCACACCAGCAGCTACAAGTCCAAGTGTGATTCTTCCAGAAAAGTGTCCGCCACCACGTGGGTCGTTAAATCCCTTAAATTTTTCTTTTGCTGTGAAATCTGCATGTCCTGGTCTTGGATGATTTACCAAGTTTGAGTAATCTCCAGATTTTGTGTTGGTGTTTTCAAAAAGAATAGTAATTGGAGAACCGTTCGTTTTCCCGTTGAACACGCCGCTTACAATATGTGGAATATCGGCTTCGATGCGTGGAGTAGAACCTAATTTCCCAGAACGACGACGTTGAATGTCGGTGTCGAAGTCTGCCTCGCATAAATCTATGCCAACAGGACAACCATCAACAACAACGCCAACTTTATCTCCATGACTTTCTCCGAAAATCACAACTTTAAATATGTCTCCAAATATGTTCTTCATTGTATAATTTTTGGTAAATGTAGGATTATTTTGCTTTCACTATGTGCTCGTAAATTCCATCTAAATATCTCCATTCTGGAGAATTGAAACTACTGTTATGCCATAGACATACAAAAGTACCGTTATATTTTTTTACTGTTTCTATCAGTGAGTCAACCATTTCTATGGCTTCATCGTATTTTCGTGCTTTTTGCAAGGTGATATCCATAAGTGTCAATGGAAGTTCCTTGATTTTCATGATTCTTCGTCTTTCGCAGTCGAAAAGGGAATGTTCTATGCACATGCCGGTACGAAATCCTAAATGATGAGGATAGTACAAGCTACTGTCTTGTGAAATGCCGTTTTCTTCCAATAAACGAAATGTTTGTGGGAAATTTACTTTTAGGTAATGTTGTCGGTTTTTCTCAATTTTCTTGCTGAAAATACGTTCGTAGTATTCTTTGTCAGCTTGAATTTCACGCCATTCTCCTTCAAGAAAATAGTTTGAATGTATAGCGATGTCGTGATTTCTGGCAATGATAGATTGTATTATCTTTTGACCGCGTTCTGTTATTATTTCAAAATCGTTTTTCTTCGTTTTCAGAAAATAAAACAAGGATTTTTGTCCGTTTTGTTCACTTAAATCCATAAGATATTGATAGGTATCGTATGGGTCATTCCCGTTCTTATATGTATTCATGGTCGTTTTCAACGACTTGATGGATAATCGTTTACAGATATCTCCTACGCAATTTTTTACGTAGTCGAAACGGGTACCCCATTTGTACAAATAGTCAATATCGTGGGTAAGAACTTTTTTATAGGTTTGTCTAACAGGAATGTCGTAATCGAATTTCTGAAATAGTTTACGTAGGAATTCAGCGTAAATGTGTACCAGTGGTTTTTGTATTAACCCGAATTTCACCGCGCATGCTTGGTCTTCTGGAAATCTGCCGTATGTGTCTTTTTTGTCGGCTATTATTTCCTCCCAACGGCTGAGCATAAAGAACGAATTGCCAATGATGTCAAGACCGCAGTATATTGATTTTCCATGGTCGGTAAAACGATTTGAACCATAGAAAAAAGGAATTGGTTCGCCGAAGCTGTTTTTTAGTTCCCACACTTGTTGAGGCAAGTATGCTTTTTTGCAATATCCTATAGATTCAGGAATATATGTAAAAAAATCGTCGGCGAACTCAATAAATTTCCCGTTAGGTAATACTATTTTATACACTTGGCTTACGGAAGTATCGTGTACATCGTATTGTATGCCAAGAATTTCCTCAAATATTACTTTGAAGACATAATTCTTCTCAGGTAAAAACTTTGATTCTGTATAAATAGCAATCTTTTCCATGAGGAAAGAGATTTATAGATTAGATTTAATCTTTGCAGCCATTTCAGCCAATTCCTCGTTAGAAGGAGAAAGTTTTGGACCGCCAAAGTTCATTTCTCCAACAGAGTTGTGTAGAGGAATTAAGTGAATGTGGCAGTGAGGTACTTCTAATCCAACAACACCAACACCGATACGAGCACATTCAACACTTTTTTCGATAGCTTTTGCTACTTGTTTTGCAAAAACCATCATTCTTCCAAGAAGATCATCATCAACATCGAAGATGTATGAGATTTCTTTTTTTGGAATCACTAATGTGTGTCCCATTGTCATAGGATTGATGTCAAGGAAAGCCAAAAATTCATCGTTTTCGGCAACTTTGTGTGCTGGAATTTCGCCAGCAACAATTTTAGAGAAAATAGAAGCCATAGTATTAACGAGATATTTCAATTATTTCAAAAGGAATAGTTCCTGCAGGAACTTGAACTTCTGCAATGTCACCAACTTTTTTACCTAGCAAACCTTTGGCAATAGGTGTGCTGATAGCAATTTTACCAGTTTTTAAATCTGCTTCGGATTCTGCAACAATTGTGTATTGCATTTCTTTATTTGTCTTGGTATTGCGTAGTTTTACTTTCGATAAAATCTGAACTGTGGACAAGTCCAATTTTGATTCGTCGAGAATACGAGAATTCATAATTGTTTGTTGCAGTTTAGAAATACGTAATTCCAATAATCCTTGTGCTTCTCGTGCAGCATCGTATTCTGCGTTTTCCGACAAGTCTCCTTTGTCACGAGCCTCTGCAATTTGTTGAGAGATTTTCTTTCGCTCAACAGTTGTCAATTGTTCTAGTTCTTGCTGTAGTTTACGCAAGCCTTCTTCTGTTACATAAGAAATAGCCATAAGTGATAATTTTTTTCTTGGTATAAAATAAAACAAAAGGAATCCTGTTTCCCAGGATTCCCATTTTCTTTATTGCAAATATAATAAATTTTATTGCAAACCTAAAGATGAACGTCCGATTTCCTTGCCGTCGCAGAAAATAGAGATTTGGTATGTACCAATTTCTAGAAGTTCGTTTTCTGCATTGTAGAAGATTTCGAACTTAACATCTTCGTTGTCGTAGCCAACTTCTTTCTTTTCGGTGTACATGATAGTTTTTCCGTCGAAATCGAATTGGTTTGCATTACTTGATGTCAAAACTGTTCCGTTTGGAGCAATTATACGGATGAACAATAATTTTGAACCAGATTCTGCTAATGTGTTTTTCAACAATGTTCCGCTAACGCCGATTTTCGCAGTTCTACGTGCTTTTGTGGCAACTTTGCCGCTTTGGTTGTAGCCTCTTGCCACAATATCGCTAATACGAAGTTGAGAACCCATTTCGACTTTTTCGCTTAATTGTTCGATTTGTTGAGTCTTTTGGTAATCCAAAATAGTCATTGTGTCGATTTTTTGTTTTTTCAAACTATCTTCGAACTTCAATGAGTCAACTCTATGTTTAAGCATGTCGTTTTCGCGGATGAATTGTTGTGCTGTTGCTTTCAACGCTTCAATTTGTTTTTTGTATTTTGCAACTAAAGCAGCGTCAGCTTGGGCAACTGCCAATTCTGCACGTGTTTCCTCGATTTCTGCCAAACGTTCTGCAAGAACAGAATCCATTTCATCATTTGCAGCCACTTGTTTCTTTATCTCTACTTCAAGAGAGTCAAGGTTGTTCAAAAGTTTTGCCTTTTCGATGTGTACACTTGATACTGTGTCTTGTAGAGTTTCGATTTCGGCTTTCAGTTGTTGGTTTTGCCATACAAAATAACCAAGTCCTAAAGCGAGAAGCACCGCAATGACTAAAAAGATAATACTTGATTTAGAATTCATTTTGTTTTGATTTAATTTTTACAAAAGTACACTTTTTATCTTTTTGTAACTATTATTTGAAAATAAAATTACGTTCGGGAGGTATTTCGATGTTTTAGTCTATATTTTCGATAAAAAGAAAATGATTGTTTTATATTTGACTATATAATTTTTTGATATGCAAGCAGGTGCGGAAAGAATCTTAAAACATGTATGCGGTTGGATGATTTTGTTAATGATTCCGCATATTTTCTTTTCTGTTCCATTTTCTATCAAGTTGATAGGATATGAGTTTGTTGCACTGACAGGAACATTTGTCGTGTTTTATTCTCATGCATTGTTGATTATGCCACATTTGTTTTATAAGAAAAAATATCTTTTGTACTTCATCTCGCTTGTGCTGCTTGCGCTGTTATATATTTGTTTGTTCAAATGTATGAAACCGGTTCGTACTGATTTCCTGAATCTTTTAAGAGAACTTACGTTAGACTCTCCGCGTCCACGACCAACGGTTGTTCGAAATGATTTTATACCGCCTCATCTATATATGTCGTTTATGGTTACTCTTGCCGCGAGTTTGGTGTATGGGGCAAATATTCGTCACGAGAAGAGAGAAAAATTGTTGCGGGAATTGGAAAGACAGCAGATTACTTCGAATATGCAATTGCTAAAATCGCAATTAAGTCCGCATTTCTTGTTTAATGCAATAAATAGCTTGTATTCATTGTCGTTGAAAAAATCAGATAAACTTCCGGAAATAATTTTAACCATGTCGGATTTACTTCGGTATGTAACATACGATTCGAATGAAAATATGGTTAACATACAAAAGGAAATCAATTATATGCAGGATTTTATCAAGTTGCAAGAACTTCGATTTTCGTCGGAAAGTAAGGTGAATTTTGTTGTTGATAATCAAAATGAACAAGCAGAAATTGCTCCTATGATTTTGGTCCCATTCTTGGAAAATGCATTTAAACATGGGGCTGACACAGAGGGTATTGTAAATATTGATTGTCATATAACTGTAACAAGTAAACTTATAGAATTCCATATAGAAAACAAGAAATATACTGGAAATCAAAAAGATAAAGTTTGTGGTATAGGTATTCAAAATGTTAAGAACAGATTGTATTTGGTTTATGGATCTAAATGCAACCTCGACATTGATGATGCCGGTGAAATGTATGTGGTGAATTTAAAGATAAAGTTATGATACGTTGTGCAATTGTTGATGACGAACCTTTAGCACGAGATGTGTTGGAAGGATATGTTTCGAATTATTCTAATTTGCAATTAGTTGCAACATGTAAGAATGCAAAACAAGCAATCGAATTGTTGGATAAAGAAACCATAGATTTGTTGTTTTTGGACATTCAAATGCCAGACTTATCGGGAATGAATTTGGCGAAATCATTGAAGAATCCGCCAATGATTGTGTTTACAACTGCCTACGACCAATATGCTGTTGAAGGTTTTGAGGTAAATGCCGTCGATTATTTAATGAAACCAATTTCTCCTGCACGATTCAAACAAGCTATAGAAAAGGTTGAACACCTTATGCAGCTTGAGAAAAAAGGTGAACAAGAAACTGACGATTTCTTTTATGTACGTGCCGATTACCAAGATGTTAAGGTTAAGTATTCTGATATATTATATATTGAGGGCTTGAAAGACTATGTACGTATAGTCTTACCAACAAAGAAAATCATAACTCTTACAAATATTAAGGGCATTTTGGAAAAACTTCCGGAAGATCGTTTTGTCCGTGTACACAAATCGTATATCGTGGCAATCGATAAAATTGACTCCGTGAAAGGTCGTATTATCTCGCTTGCAGGTAAGGATATTCCTATTGGATTAACATTTAAGGAGGAATTTAAGAGAAAAATGAATTTCCTTGATTAGGAATTCATTAGTTCTTCTATCTCTTCTGCACTCATTGGTAGATTGTCCATTAGGTCTTGGCAACCTTCTTGGGTGACAAGCATGGTGTCTTCTAATCTAATGCCTATTTCCTCGTCGAATGTGTAGATGCCAGGTTCACAACTAAGTACCATTCCTGGTTTTAATATTTCGTCTTTCTCCCCAACATCGTGTGTGTCAAGCCCGATGAAATGTGATACTCCATGCATATAGTATTTAAAATATGCAGGATGTTCTCCTCTCACCTCAATATCTTGTTTTGATAATATTCCAAGAGAAAGTAATTCTTCTTGTATTAATCTACAGGTGAGTTTCTGTAATTCACTAATGGTTTTCCCTGGAGCTATTTCGTTTTTTATAGTAGTGAAAACTTTGTAAACAGCAGTGTGAATCTCTTTTTGACGTTTTGTGAATGTTCCGTTTACCGGAAAAACTCGTGTGCAGTCGCTGGAATAGTTGGCATATTCAGAACCAAAATCCATTAAAATTAAATTGCCGTCTTGTAATATTTGGTCGTTCTTTACGTAGTGCAAATAACAAGTATTTCGGCCATTTGCAATAATAGGATCAAAAGCATGACCGTTTGCGCCATTCCGCAAAAAGACGTTGGACATAATAGCCTCTAATTCATATTCATACATGCCGGCACGGGTCGCTTTTGCAATTTCGTAAAATGCTTCGCTTGTGATTGAACACGCTTTCTTGATGAGCTCAATTTCTTCAGGTTCTTTTACTATTCTACATGCTGTAAGAATAGGTGAAAGACAAGCTACATCTTTGTTTGTCCATTTGGATTGCAGTTGTTCTCCAAATATTTTGTCGGGAAGGTTTAATTCTGTTTTCAAACGTGGATTACAGTTTTGACCGTAATATAGATGGTCGCTGTTGCATGCAATTTCTTCCCAAATGTCTTGGAATTCTTCTACGTAGTGGATTTCTGCTATTCCAGAGATTTCTTTTGCTTCCTCAATGCGTAACTTCTTACCTTCCCATTGTTCTAATTCCGGACGTGGGTTTAGTATGAAAAGAATAGCTTTGTTCTCTGATTTATAGTTTGTTAGTATAACAATTGACTTCTCTTGCGTAATTCCCGTTACATAAAACAAATCGGAATTTTGCCTGTATGGGAAAAATAAATCTCCGTTTCTTGGCATTTGTGGATTTGCAAAGATTATTGCAGAGCTAGAAGCTGGCAATTTTGCAAAGATTTTTTCTCTATTTTTTTCAAAAAGAGTGGTTGGGATTCTTGAATAACGCATAGTCAAAATGTTTTAAGAGAGATTATACATACATAATCTCTCTATAATGTTATTTCAATTTATAACTAACAAAAGCAAATTTCTTACTGTCTGGAGACCAGCTGTTTACGTTTATTGTTCCTTGTCCTCCAAATAGTTTGATTAGTGTTTTGCATTCGCCGCCGTTAGGTGACATCGTTCTGATTTCCACGTTTTTGTTTGCCGGATGGTCACCTGGGTTTATATCGTCTTTATTATATGCAATATATACAACTTGCTTTCCGTCCGGAGAAACATGGGCAAACCAACTGTCACGGTCTTCGTCGAAGGTCATTTGTGTTTGTTCGCTACCGTCGGTTTTCATTCTCCATATTTGCATTAAGCCTGTACGAACGCTATTGAACCATATATAGTTTCCGCAAGGAGAATATTCGCAACCATCGTTAAGACCCGGAGCGTCGGTTAGTCGTTTTTCTAAGCCGCCTTTGGCTGGAATAGTATAAATGTCGTATTCACCGTTTCTTTCAGCACAATATGCAAGTTCTTTTCCGTCGGGAGACCAACCGTGCAAATAACTTGGTGCAATAGGAGTAATCAATTCTGGTACTCCGGTTTCGAAAGGAATGACATACACACGGCTTTGTCCGTCTTCGCTTGTGTGATGACTTACCGCTACTTTGTCGTGGTTAGGCGAAAGTACATGGTCGTTGTTGCATTGAACACAATATCCTAAATCAATTTGCTTACGTTCTTTTGTCTCTAAATTAAAAGAATACAAATTTCCATGTCCGTTAAAAATCAAAGTCTTGCCACCTTTCAACCAGTTTGGTGCTTCAATTAGCTCGTCAAATTCGGCAATGACTTCGCGTTTTTGAGTTGTAATGTCGAATGTTTCAAGAACAGAAATAACATTTCTTTCTTCAACTTCTCGTTTGGTAGTTAATACGTTCATTGTATGTTGTTTTCTACAAAAATATGATTTTTTGTGGATATGTTATTCCTCCTTGAAATTAAACAAGTTTTGAGTGGCAAAATGTTGAATATAAAATGATATATTTGCAATCGTTTGTAAAATAAGGTTAGAAAATGTATAGATCTCATACCTGCGGCGAATTGCGTGCTGCAAATATTGGAGAAACCGTTACTTTGAGCGGTTGGGTTCAAAAAACTCGTGAATTGGGTGGAATGACATTTGTTGATTTGCGTGACCGTTACGGTATTACGCAATTGGTTTTTGATGAAAATCAAAATGCTGAAGTTTGTCAGGAAGCGAAAAAACTTGGTCGTGAATTTGTAATTCAGATTGAAGGTAAAGTTGTAGAACGTTCAAGCAAAAATCCAAAAATGGATACCGGTGATATCGAAATCATCGTGAACAAGCTTACTCTTCTTAATTCATCGGAAGTTCCTCCTTTTACTATTCAAGACGATACTGATGGCGGTGACGATCTTCGTATGAAATATCGTTATTTGGATTTACGTCGTGCCGCAGTGAGAAAAAATCTTGAACTTCGTCATAAGATGGCATTCGAGGTTCGTAGTTATCTTGACAAACAAGGATTTTTGGAAGTTGAAACTCCTGTGTTGATTGGCTCAACTCCTGAAGGAGCCCGCGACTTTGTCGTTCCTTCTCGTATGAATCCTGGTCAATTCTATGCATTGCCACAAAGCCCACAAACATTGAAACAATTACTTATGGTTGCCGGTTTTGACCGTTATTTCCAGATTGTGAAATGTTTCCGTGATGAAGACCTTCGTGCTGACCGTCAGCCAGAATTTACTCAAATCGACTGTGAAATGAGTTTTGTTGAACAAGAGGATATTATTACTCTTTTCGAAGGTATGGCGAAACACTTGTTCAAGACTATCCGTAATATCGACATACAAGAAGCATTCCCACGTATGACATGGCACGATGCTATGAAATACTATGGAAGCGATAAACCAGATCTTCGTTTCGATATGAAGTTCGTGGAACTTATGGATGTTTTAAAAGGATATGGCTTTGGCGTATTCGACAATGCTGCATATATTGGCGGTATTTGTGCTAAAGGTGCGGCAACATACACTCGTAAACAATTAGACCAATTGACAGAGTTTGTGAAACGTCCTCAAATTGGTGCAAAAGGTATGGTTTATGCTCGTGTTGAAGCAGACGGTACTGTAAAATCAAGTGTTGATAAATTTTACTCACAAGATGTGCTTCAAAAAATGAAAGAAGCATTTGCTGCCGAAGCAGGTGATTTAATTTTGATTTTAAGTGGTGACGATGCAATGAAGACACGCAAACAGTTGTGTGAACTTCGTCTTGAAGTTGCTAATCAGCTTGGTCTTCGCGATAAAGATAAATTTGCATGCTTGTGGGTTGTTGATTTCCCAATGTATGAATGGAGCGAAGAAGAAGGCCGTTTAATGGCAATGCACCATCCATTTACAAGTCCAAAACCGGAAGATGTTCCATTGTTGGATACAGATCCTGCATCGGTTCGTGCTAATGCATACGATATGGTTATCAATGGTGTTGAAGTTGGCGGTGGTTCAATTCGTATCCACGATAGTCAATTGCAGGCAAAAATCTTCAAGATTTTAGGCTTTACTCCAGAAAAGGCACAAGAACAATTTGGTTTCTTAATGAATGCATTCAAGTATGGAGCACCACCTCACGGAGGTTTGGCATACGGTCTTGACCGTTGGGTAAGTTTGTTCGCAGGTTTGGATAGTATTCGTGACTGTATTGCTTTCCCTAAAAACAATTCCGGTCGTGATGTTATGCTTGATGCACCATCAGTTATCGATCAAAAACAATTGGATGAATTGTTCTTGGATATTAAACCGATAGAATAATGTAAGGGCGTATAGCATACGCCCCATTTTTTTATATTATGGCAGAAAAAAAGACCGACGAATATTATATGGAACAGGCTTTGGCGCAGGCAAAACTTGCCTACGAGAAGGATGAGGTTCCTATTGGTTGCGTGATTGTTTGCGAGGACCAAATAATAGCTCGTGCTCACAATCTGTCGGAAACATTGAATGATCCTACTGCCCATTCCGAAATGCAGGCATTTACTATGGCTACCGATTATTTAGGAGGCAAAAGTCTTCAGAAATGCACGCTGTACGTTACTGTAGAACCTTGTGTAATGTGCTGTGGCGCATCGTATTGGGAACAACTTGGTAAAATTGTATATGGTGCATCGGATGTGAAACGTGGCGTGTCGGAATTACATAGCAGAATTTTACATCCAAAAACAATTGTTGTGGGTGGTGTATTAAAAGAACAATGTGAAGAATTGATGCAGAATTTTTTTAAAGAAAAACGATAAAACTTAAAATCATGAAAAACGGAAACATTATTGTAAACATTATTTTTGGAATCGCAATCCTTATTCTATTTGTATTGTATGTTCAAAAACCTTCTACCGAAAACAAAAAGGAAACTGTAGCACAAGAAACTGCAGCTGTTTTGGATACTATTTTTGCTGATGAAGAAATGGTGGAAGCAAATTTCCCAATTGCCTATGTTGTAGTTGATTCAGTTATGCAGAACTATTTGTTTTTTAAGAAATTAGAAAAACAATTGCAAAATTTGGTTTCTGCAGAGGAAAGCAAATTGCAAAAAAAAGCTGATGCATTCCAAAAAGACGTACAAGATTTTCAATATCAAGTAGAAAATAGAATCATTACGACTGCCGATGCACAGGCAAAGCAAGCAGAGTTGGAAAAACGTCAGCAAAACTTGTACATGGAACAACAACAAAAACAGCAGGAATTGGCTACAAAAGAACAAAAATTACAAGAACAGTTGATCGATAGCGTAAATGCTTGTATTCGCTTCTACAATGCTGATGGCAAATACAAAATTATTTTGAACAACGCATATCAAAGTAGCGTTTTGTATGCTGAAGAACAATTGAATATTACTAACGACATTCTAAAAGTGATGAATGCTCGTTATAATGCTTCACAGGCAAAGAAATAAATTTGTTTGCAGTCAATATTCCTATTGACTGTGCCGATATAAAATACGATGAAAATCATTGTTGCTGTTACAGGTGCTTCTGGTGCTATATATGCACAACGATTGCTTGAAAAGCTTCAGCAACAAACATTTTGTATAGAAGAGATTGCAGTAATTTTTTCTGATACGGCAAAAGAAGTTTGGAAATATGAAATAGGAGAAAATCTTGTTGGTCCCGGATTCGTGGAATATGCAAATAATGATTTCTTTTCTCCTGTAGCTTCTGGTTCTGCTCAATATGATGCAATGATAGTCTGTCCTTGTAGTGCGGGAACTATGGGACGAATTGCAAATGGTACGGCTGATAATCTTATTGCGCGGGCAGCAGATGTTATGTTAAAAGAACGTCGTAGATTAATTTTGGTACTTCGAGAAACACCATATAATCTTATACATATAAAGAATATGGAAACGATAACGCTTGCTGGAGGTATTATTTGCCCGGCAAGTCCGTCTTTCTATTCTAAACCGTCAAGTATTGCTGAGGTTTGTGATACTGTGGTTGATAGAGTACTTGATTTGGTAGGTTTGCCAGTTGATTGTAAACGTTGGGGTTCTAAAGAATAAACTATGAGTAATCCAATAGTCTCCATTTCTAATGCAACGATAGGATATAGTTCAAAAAAGACAAATCATATTGTTGCAGAAAATGTCACTTTGCAAGTTAATAAAGGAGAAATGGTGTGTTTGTTGGGAGAAAATGGTTGTGGAAAATCAACATTGATACGTAGTATTTCGGGAATGCAACCTTTGTTGGAAGGAACTATCCTTGTGGACGGCAACGATATGTCTTCTGTAACAATAGAACAACGGGCAAAAATGATGAGCGTTGTGTTTACTGATACCGTTTCTGTTGCGAATATGTCGGTGAAATCTATCGTTGCATTAGGGCGTTTCCCATACACTTCGTGGTATGGTACATTAACTGAAAAAGACGAACAAATTGTAGCAAAAGCTATAGAAATGCTTAATCTGAAGGAGATTGCAGATAAAGATTTTAGTTGCTTAAGTGATGGAGAAAAACAACGCACTATGATAGCAAAGTCGTTGGCGCAAGATACACCATTTATAGTGTTAGACGAGCCAACGGCACATTTGGATCTGCCAAATCGTATAGAAACCATGCGCTTGTTACGTGTCTTGGCGCACGAAACAGGCAAGGCTGTAGTGCTGTCAACTCATGAATTGGAATTGGCTTTTCAAATAGCCGATACTATATGGTTAATGCAAAAGGGTGGAGGTGTAATAACTGGAACTCCGCAAGAATTAGTTGAAAAAAACTTGTTTTCCAATGTGTTTTCGAAAAATGTGTGTTGTGTCGAAAATGTAAACGGAGAGTTTGTTTTCCATTATTCTGTACAGTAAAGGTTTTAATATTTGCTGATAGAAGTCTATTTACTTACAAATCTGAAAATATTTCTTTCAAAAAAAACACGATTTGTTAAAGACTTTAGAAAAATTTTTTACATTTGTAGGATTGTAAATTGTACGAGGTAAAAAATTTTAGAATTATGTTTTTTAAACCTACAAAAAGAAAACTTTTAGCATTTTGTGCTGCGCTTCTTTTTTCTTGTATATCTTTTGCTCAAGAAAGTGATTCTGCAAAGGCTGAATCAGGATTTGATATAAACTCAACAATCTTTGGTCATATCGGCGATAACCACGATTGGCACATGTTTGATATTACAAATGAAGACGGAACTGAACACGCAGTAGGTTTCCCTCTTCCTGTAATCTTAGTAAATACGAACCCTTTCTCTATAGATTGTTTTATGTCAAGCGAATTCGAACATGGGCATAAAACAGTAACAAAAGGAGACCATACATATAAAATGGTTGCAAAAGCAATGGGTGGTCAAGATATTGTGTATGTAGATGAGAATGGCAATGCTACAGAAAATGGTCCTCTTGACTTTTCTATAACAAAGAATGTGTTTACTTTGTTCTTGGTTGCAATTATTATGTTGGTATTGTTCATCAGCTTGGCAAGAGCATACAAACGTCGTCCTGGACAAGCACCAAAAGGCTTGCAAGCATGGTTGGAACCTGTGATTTTGTTCATTAAGGAAGATGTTGTTGAACCAAATTTGGGAAAACATACCGATAAATATCTACCATATTTATTGACAGTATTTTTCTTTATTTGGATTACAAATATGATGGGCTTGATTCCATTCTTCCCAGGTAGTGCAAACGTTTCTGGTAATATTGCATTTACATTCGTTTTGGCTGTGTTTACATTAATAATAACAAATGTAAGCGGTAACAAAGAATATTGGAAAGATATATTCGCTATGCCAGGTTTGCCTTGGCCATTGTTGCCAATTATGGCTGTGGTAGAAGTAATTGGTATCTTTACAAAACCATTCGCTTTGATGATACGTTTGTTCGCAAACATCACAGCTGGTCACATTATTGTATTAAGTCTTACATCATTGATTTTCATATTCGGAACATTGGCAATAGCTCCAGTTTCTGTGTTCTTCGTGATGTTTATGGATGTCCTTGAATTGTTCGTTGCTGCTTTGCAGGCTTATATATTCACAATGTTATCTGCATTGTTTATTGGTCTTGCAATGCCAGAAGGCCACGAACAACATTAGAAATTGAAAATTATTTATTGTTTAACTTAAATTATAACTATTATGTCATTTGTAGCAGGTGGTATTGGAGCTGGTCTAGCAGTTATTGGTGCTGGTATCGGTATTGGTAAAATCGGTGGATCTGCAATGGAAGCTATTGCACGTCAACCTGAAGCTTACAGCAAAATTCAAACAGCTATGTTGATCGCTGCAGCCCTTGTAGAAGGTGTTGCATTGTTCGCTGTCGTAGTTGCATTGATTGCGAAGTAAAAAACAAACGAGGGAAGCTTTTGAAGCGGTTGGCTTCGAAAGCCCCCTTTTTGAAACAGAAAATTTAACAAACAATATAATATGGATTTAGTAACTCCCGGTATAGGTTTAGTTTTTTGGACGACGATTACATTCTTACTTGTTGTGTTCCTTTTGATTAAGTTCGCATGGAAGCCAGTGTTGGGAATGATAAACGAGCGTAACAAATCTATTGAAGATGCTTTGAAACTTGCAGAAACAACAAAAGCAGAAATGAAAGCTCTTCAAGCCGATAACGAAAAAATTGTTGCAGAAGCACGTAAAGAACGCGATACTTTATTGAAAGAAGCACGTGAACTTCGTGAACAAATGATTGCGCAGGCAAAAGTTGATGCTTCAGAGGAAGCAAATAAGATTATGGCTGCTGCAAAACAAGCAATAGAAAACGAAAAGAACCAAGCTATGCAAGAGTTGAAAACTCAAGTGGCAGCTCTTTCTTTTGAAATTGCAGAAAAGGTTATTGGTAAGGAATTGGAAAACAAAGCAGCTTCAGATACTATTATTTCTGAGTCTATCAATAATTTGAAATTAAATTAGGATTCAAAAAAAATATCTATGAATCAAAGTAAAATCTCGGTACGCTACGCAAAGGCATTGTTTGAGTTCGCTTTGGAAAGAGGTGTGCTTGAAACAGTTATTGCTGATGTGAAGCTACTTTCGAAGAGTTTGGTCGAGATTGCTGAACTTGCTGAGGTTTTCCAAAATCCAATTGTGAAACCAAGCAAGAAAAAATCTTTTGTATCTGCCTTGTTAACTGGAAAGGTATGCAAGGAGACTATAGATTTTCTCAATCTTGTAATTGCAAACAATCGTGAAATCTATATACAAGACATTCTACGTAATGTGCTTGATATTTATAGAAAGAAGGCCGGTATCACTGCAGTGACTCTTACATCTGCGGCTCCATTGTCGGCTGAACAACAATCGTCTATTGTTGATCTTGTTAAGAAGGGCAAGAATACAGAAGTGGAATTACAGACTAATGTTGATTCTTCTTTGTTGGGTGGTTTTGTGCTTCGAATCGAAGACATGCAATATGATGCAAGTGTGAAAACACGATTGAAACAAGTTAAAAATGAATTGATGACAAATAAGTAAAATAAGTTATTATGGCAGATATAAAACCAGCAGAGGTTTCGGAAATCTTAAAAAAACAGCTTGAAGGCTATAAGACCGAAACAGAACTAGAAGAAGTGGGAACAGTACTGTCGGTAGGTGATAGTATTGCCCGTATTCATGGTTTGACAAATGTACAAGCCAATGAAATGATAGAGTTCTCAAATGGAACAAAAGGTATCGTGCTTAACCTTGAAGAGGACAATGTTGGTGCCGTTCTTCTTGGTGAGTCAGATGGTATTAGCGAAGGTGATACGGTAAAAAGAACGCAGAAAATCGCTTCTGTTATGGTGGGCGAAGGTCTTCTTGGCCGTGTTGTAAATACATTGGGTGAAGCTATTGATGGTAAAGGTGATATTACAGGAGACTTGTTGGAAATGCCACTTGAAAGAAAGGCTCCAGGTATTTTGTATCGTCAACCGGTAACTGAACCTTTGCAAACAGGTATCAAACCTATCGATGCGATGATTCCTGTTGGTCGTGGTCAACGTGAGTTGATTATTGGTGACCGTCAAACAGGTAAGACTGCAATCGCAATCGATACTATCATTAACCAAAAAGAATTCTACGAAAAAGGTGAACCTGTTTACTGTATCTATGTAGCAGTTGGTCAAAAAGGTTCTACTGTGGCTAGTATAGCAAAAACATTGGAAGCTCATGGCGCAATGGCTTATACGACTATCGTATCGTCAACGGCTTCGGATCCTGCAGCTTTACAATACTATGCTCCATTCGCAGGTTGTGCAATTGGTGAGTACTTCCGTGATACTGGTCGTCCAGCTTTGATTATCTATGATGATTTGTCAAAACAAGCTGTGGCTTATCGTGAAGTGTCTTTGCTTCTTCGTCGTCCACCAGGACGTGAAGCTTATCCAGGTGATGTGTTCTATTTGCACTCTCGTTTGCTAGAACGTGCAGCTAAGATTATTGCAAATGATGAAGTTGCTCAAAATATGAACGACGTACCTGCTTCGTTGAAAGGCAGAATTAAAGGTGGCGGTTCTTTGACTGCTCTTCCAATTATTGAAACTCAAGAAGGTGACGTTTCTGCATATATTCCAACAAATGTGATCTCTATTACAGATGGTCAGATTTACCTTGAATCTAGTTTGTTCCACGCAGGTATCCGTCCTGCAATCAACGTAGGTATTTCGGTATCTCGTGTAGGTGGTAACGCTCAAATCAAGGCTATGAAGAAAGTTGCTGGTACATTGCGTGTGGATCAAGCTCAATTCCGTGAATTGGAGGCATTCTCTAAATTCGGTTCAGACTTGGATGCTGCAACAATGGCAGTGTTGGCAAAAGGTCGTAGAAACGTTCAAATTTTGAAACAAGGACAATATTCTCCAATGAAGGTTCAACATCAAGTTGCAATCATTTATTGTGGTACTCAAGGTTTGTTGGGCGATGTTCCAATCGACAAGGTTCTTGATTTCGAAAAAGAATATTTGGAATATCTTGACTTGAAACATAAAGATACGCTTGATAAAATTGCTGGTGGTGCAATCGACGACGACATTAAGGCAGTTTTAGCAGCGGCAGCTAAAGAGGTTTCAGCAAAATACAAAGAATAGTGATTAACGGATAGTGATTAGTGATAAGTGATAAGGTTTCCTTTTCACTTATCGTTATCGCTAAATACCAATAACTAATCTCTAAACTCTAATAACTAATAAAATGGCAGGTATTAAGGAAATACGCAATAGAATCGCTTCTGTAAGCAGTACGCAAAAAATCACGAGCGCTATGAAAATGGTGTCTGCGGCAAAGTTGCGTAAGGCTCAGCAGTCTGTATTGCAAATGCGTCCTTATTCAGAGAAATTGCAAGAAATCTTGCGTAATGTAAGTAGTGGCTTGGAGTCGAGCGAGGGTAATGTATATGCTGTTGCTCGTCCGGAAAATAAAATATTGATTATTGCAGTTGCTTCAAACAGCGGTTTGTGTGGTGGCTTCAATACAAATATTGGTAAGACAGTAGCTGCTTTGGTGAAAACGGATTATGCAAGCCAAAATGCTGCAGGTAATGTTACTGTGTATGCGATTGGTAAAAAAGTCTGTGATTCTTTGAAAAGCAAAGGTATAATCGCTTCAAAATCATTTGTAGAAATTTTCGATAAACTTACTTATGCGGAAACTTCGAAAATTTCGGAAGAAATTATGGCTGATTTTGTTGCGGGAACATACGATAAGGTTGTGGTTGTGTACAACAAATTCAAAAATGCGGCTACACAAATCATAACTACAACTCAATATTTGCCAATAGTACAAGAAGAATCTGAAAACTCTGCTTCTTTCAATTATGATTATATATTTGAACCTAATAAGGAATATATAGTTAATGAATTGATTCCAAAGTCATTAAAGACACAATTCTATAGCATATTGTTAGATTCGTATGCTTCGGAACATGGCGCTCGAATGACAGCAATGCATAAGGCTACAGATAATGCTGGTACACTTTTGAAAGATCTTAAGATTGAATATAACAAAGCTCGTCAGGCAGCAATTACAAACGAATTGAACGAAATTGTGAGTGGTGCTAATGCATTACAAGGATAGAAAATTCTAAACAATATTTAACAGGCAGAATTTCAGCATTGAGGTTCTGCTTTTTTTATTTGTAATTGTTTCAGTATTTCTAAAAAAATCGTATTTTTGCCATGTCTAAAATATATTATTAACTAATTAAACAAACAAAGTTATGAAAAAATTAAAATTTTTCGCTCTTGCTCTTGTAGCAGCATTCGGAATGGCATCTTGTGGTGATGAAGAAGATAGCCTTTACAACTATTCAGAAACAACTATCGTAATGGGTGGTGCAAAATCTGCTAATGGTTCTTTCTACACATCTGATAAAGGTGTTCAAACAAAAACTCAACTTGGTGACCAAGCAGGTAATGTAGTATTCTGCTTCCAAACACTTGATGAAGCTTTCCAATTCATCTCTGGTACTGAAGCTCAAAACGAAATCGTTAAAGCTCAAGCTTCTGAAACTAAATTCGCTGTTATCGGTGATGCAAAATCTAGCAAATTCGAAAAATTAACTGAAAATGATTTCGCACAAACTGCAGTTGAAATCAGCCGTAAATTAGAAAACGGTAAAAAAGCTGTTGCTTTCAAAAATGCTAAATGTCAAGGTTTCTTCGAAGTTGTTAACTATGAAGAAGCAACTGAAGATTTAACATTGAACATCTGGATCGCAACTGAAAAAGATGCTGAATAGTTAATACTAAACAGTAAATATAAAACCTCGGTTCGTGAGAATCGAGGTTTTTTTATGTCTATATATAAGCGGATTTGGCCGTTTTTATGTAGAGATGAATGATGAAATAATTACTTTTGCCGCAAAAATTATATACACATGTTAGAACAGGTTTTATGGGGGAATACTATCCTCAATCTTTTAATTTCACTTGCTATTGCCATTGGTGGATTTTTCTTGGCAAAATTAATTTATTTGATTTTCACTAAAGTATTTGGAAAAATCGCTGCTAAAACAGAATCGACTGTAGATGATATTTTAGTTGAGAATTTCCGTGCTCCATTTATGTTTGCGGCAATTATCGCATCAATTTGGTACGCGTTGAAGCGATTGGCATTGTCTGCTTTTGTGGCTTCTTCAATAGAAAAAGCCTACACTGTACTAATTGTTGTGAACTTCACGTGGGCTATCTCTCGTGTGGTTTCTGCAGTGTTGCAAGATGTGTTGACACGATTTACTGAAAAGAAAGATGCCAAATTAAATGAGGCTGTGTCAAATCTTATACTAAGAATTGTAAAGTATATTATTTGGGCTTTGGGTATTCTCGTTGCGATGAATAACATCGGCATAGAAATCGGTACTCTTATCGCCGGTCTTGGTATTGGTGGTATGGCAGTTGCGTTGGCTGCACAAGATACCATTAAAAACCTTTTTGGCGGTATCATGCTTGTGTTTGACCGTCCGTTTAATTTAGGTGACAGAATTCGTTTTAATGGAATAGAAGGTTTTGTAATGCATATAGGCTTACGTAGTCTTAGAATTCAAACATTGAATAATAGAATGGTGACTATTCCAAACTCTATGGTTGTAGATAGTGCTATAGAAAATGTGAATTCTGAGCCTTCAACAAAAATTACTTTAACGCTTGGCTTAACATACGATACAACTCCTGAACAAATGGATTTGGCGATGGAATTATTGCGTAATATACCAAAGGCGATTCCAAATATTGAAGACACTACTGTTGTAAGTTTTATGCAATATGGTGACTTCTCGTTGCAGATAATGTTTGCATATTTCATAAAGAAATCTGGCGATTATTTCCTTACTCAATCTGAGGTTAATATGGAAATTCTTCGTCAATTTAATGCACATGGCCTTGAGTTTGCATTCCCAACGCAAACTATTTATACAAAACAATAATGTGTGAATAGAGACGCAAATTTTTGCGTCTCTATTTATTTTATTCCCATAAAATTGTACAACAGATTTTTTCTGACGAGATTTTCTTCCCGTTTCTCAGTAATTCGGCATGTATTATATAGATGCCTGAATTGACTAAAATTCCTCGTGAGTCTGTACAGTCCCATTTAATGGTGTTGTTCGCTCCTAATAATTCATTGTTTGCAAAATGGTTTATTAATTTGCCGTTAGTTGCGTAAACTTTGGCATTAAGGTATGTGCCATATTCAATGTTGTTGAATGAAAGAATCATTTGGTCGTTTTCGCCGTCGTTGTTCGGTGTGACTACTTCGGAGAGGAGTGCGATATATTTTGTTTTTTCTCTGATTTTCAGTTGAGAATTTTCGCAACCAGGAGTGGAAAATCCTATTGACTCAGATGCCGAACCCCATGACGAAGCAAGATGTGATGAAAGTTCCGGTGAGAACTTTTCTAATGAAACGCCTTCGACGTCTTTTAGATATTGTGCATGCCATGATTTGTTGTATGTGAGCGAATCTATGGTCTCTTTCCATTTGTTTACCAATAAGATAGTTCCTGCATCGTCGGGCATGGTGATAAGGTTGGTTGTTATGAATATGGCGCTGCATTTGTTGGTATAAATACTGCAATCCGACGAAAGCACAGCATAAGAATGAGGTGGAAATAAGGTAAATTGGTCGGTTACTCTGAGGTATTTGTCTCCATTGGAAATAAATAATTCCGATAAGTCGAAATAAGAAGAACTTGTATTGTATAGTTCTATGAAATCATTTTGGTTTTTTGTTGGATTGAATAGTATCTCGTTGATAGTAATGGAATTAGAATTGATAATGGAGTCTGTTTTGGCAAAAGTATAGTTGCTTTTTTTGAAAGAGTTTCCGTTGTAGTCTGTACAATTTTCGTTGAGAAGAATGGTGTATGGTTTAGAAAAGTCACATGGTTCTTTTGTGGTTATTTCGTATTGAGAAAGGGAGTTTTGGGTGTTTCTCCAAGTGGATATTTGTAGTTCGGGATACCATGAAATGTTATTCATAAACATATTAAAATCAATATTTTCGGAGAAACTAATGATTAACGTAGAATCGTTTTGTACTTGAATGTTTTCAATGTAGGGAGAAGTTGTGTCGGTATGTATGTTCTCAATAGAATTGTTGTAACCGGGGGTTCCCCCTAATTTGTTGTTGGCGGCAGTCCAATTGTCCATGGTTTCGGAAAAATTTTCGAAGTCTATTTTCTCCAAAGACCAGCCACCGTTTTCTTTGAAACTATCTTTGTACCAATTGCTTGTGAATGATACGGAGGAGATGATGTTGTCAAGATAATAAAGTGTGATGGTTGTACCACTATTGGTAATAGCAGGCAAAGAAATTTCGATGCAGTTACTGATTTGAGGAAATAGATTGGCTGTTTTATTTGGTACGAGACAGATGAATTTTTGCGGAGCTAAAATAGTATTGGGTAGCGAAACAATAGAATTTCCTATGTGTAATGATAGATTTTTACATTGTATAGGACAATTTGTTCTGTTGAATAGTTCAATATATTCGACCTCAGGCAAGCCAACTATAGGTGAAGGATCAGCCATGATTTCGGTAATTATGATGTCATTAATGGTAGGTTTTGCATAAAAATTATGTGTGAAGATAGTGTCTTGGAGCAAATCGTTAGTCGTACTTGTGCATTGTGAAACTTCAAAAGATGCTTCTCCGCAATAATTTGTATTCAGATGCGTAATTACCCTGTTGTCAAAGATATAAGTTTCTTTTGTTATGCCGTTATAGGTATCTTCTATTGTAATTGTTTGTATGGGAAGTGAATAAGTGATGGTGAATGTGGAGTCTGTAAATTCATGGGATATGTAAGTGAAGGGAATTTTTGCAAAAGTGATGGTTATGTCGTCGATGGTAATTTGTCCGGAATTACTATTGGTTTGTTGTAATTTTATTACAAAGTTTCCTTCGGTGTATATGTCGCTGGAAAAAGACTTAGTGACTCCTTTTTCGTCATTTGTGTAAATTCTTCCGATGCAGGAATCATTGACAAATACAAGCATGTCGCAGTTGGTGGTAAGTGTTTGTTCATAGAGGAAAGAAATTGACTTTATTCCATTTGGAATACTGTCGGAAATGAGTGATGCATTTTCAGCTTTGTTGAAACTAATTGCCTTGTCTCCGTTTTGAGTAAGTTTCTGATTACCACGTGCATTACAATAATTCCAAGTAATGCTGTGATTTCCGGTAAACATACCGGATGAATAGGTCGAACCTGCGTCTAAATTGTCAAATTGTTCAAATACTTGTGCATGCATGCAGAAAGGTGCACATAAAAATGCGCAGACAGTAAAAATTTTTTTCATAAATCAGTATATTTGCGGCGTTAAAAAATAACGAAACAAAAATACGAATTTTTATGAAAGTTGCAATTGTAGGCGCAAGTGGTGCGGTAGGTCAAGAATTCCTTCGTGTTTTGGAGGAAAGAAACTTCCCAATGGATGAATTAGTGTTGTTCGGTTCAGAACGTAGTGCAGGAAAGAAATATACCTTCAAAGGTAAAGAATACACAGTTCAATTGTTGAAACACGGTGATGATTTCAAAGGTGTCGACATTGCGTTTACATCAGCTGGTGCAGGCGTTTCTAAAGAATTTGCAGAAGATATTACGAAATATGGCGCAATTATGATTGATAACTCAAGTGCGTTCCGTATGGATGAGGATGTGCCTCTTGTTGTTCCTGAATGTAATGCAAAAGATGCATTGGTTCGTCCACGTGGTATTATTGCAAATCCAAACTGTACAACTATCATGATGGTTGTTTGCTTACAACCACTTGAAAAGATTTCTCATATCAAGTCAATTCATATTGCTTCTTATCAAAGTGCTTCTGGTGCAGGTGCTGCTGCAATGGCAGAATTGCAACAACAATATAAAGAACTTGCTAATGACCAACAACCAACTGTAAACAAATTTGCTTATCAGTTGGCATACAATGTGATTCCACAAATTGATGTGTTCACAGACAATGGTTATACAAAAGAAGAAATGAAGATGTTTAACGAAACACGTAAGATTATGCATACTGATGCTCGTTGCTCTGCAATGTGTGTTCGTATTTCTTCACTTCGTGCTCACTCTGAAGCTGTTTGGATTGAAACAGAAAAACCAATTAGCGAAGAAGATGCAAGAAAAGCGCTTGCTTCTGCAGAAGGTGTAACATTGGTAGATAATCCAAAAGCTGTTGGAACAAAAGCTAACGCAAATCCAGCTGCTGAAACACTTGAAAAATTACCTTATCCAATGCCATTGTACACTGGTGGAAAGGATAATGTATATGTTGGTCGTGTTCGTAAGGATTTGGCAAACGATAATGGTCTAACATTCTGGTTGTCAGGTGACCAAATTAAGAAAGGTGCTGCCTTGAATGCAGTTCAAATTGGTGAATATTTGATTAAAGAAGGTGTGGTGAAATAATCACACCTTTACTCTTTATACTATGGCGACAAAGTTATTGGCAGTTACGGGTAATCCAATCTTGCATAGCAAGAGCCCTAATATGTTCAATGCTATGTTCGCACATAATGGCCTTGATGCAGAATATATTTATATAGCTGCAGAAACAGCCGAAGAAGCAATGTTTCTTTTTAAGAAGATGGACATCGTAGGTATGAATGTCACTTCGCCTTTTAAGGAAACAATTGCAAGTTTATTGGATGTTGTTCACGACGAAGCAAAGATCTTGGGTAGTGTGAACACGGTGGTAAACAAAAATGGAATTTTACATGGCTACAATACTGATTTTTGCGGTGTAACGCAGAGTTTTATCGACTCGGGAATTACGGTAAAAGGGAAAAAATGTATTGTGATTGGTGCTGGTGGTGCCGGAAAGGCAGCAGCTTATGGTCTTCATTCTCAAGGTTCTGAAGTCGTTATTGTAAATAGAACTTTTAGCAAGGCACAAGATGCGGCAAAAATAATTGGCTGCGGTGCGGCAGAGTTGAAAGATTTGGAACAATTGGTGGCAGAAAGTGAAATCATTATTTCTGCTTTACAACAAAATGTAAATCCTATAAAAGAAGATTGGCTTTCTTCAAAGCATATTGTATTTGATGCTAACTACAAAGGCTCTTTGCTCGTAGATATGGCACGCCGTAAGGGGTGTACCATTGTCTCAGCGGAAGATTGGCTTTTGAATCAGGCTGTTGTTTCCTATTCTTTGTTTTTAGGAGAAAATCCCGACAAAGAAGTGATGCGTTCCGGTTTGTCAATGCCGACGTTGGCACAAAGAAATCATATTATCTCCACTATCGGAATTATGGGTGCGGGAAAAACTTCACATGGAAAGCTTGTTGCAGAAAAAATGGGCTATAAATTCTACGATATTGACGATGAAATCGTAGAGAAGGAAGGACGCACAATCACAGACATATTTGCACAAGATGGAGAAGCATATTTTCGTGAGTTGGAAAAAAATGTTTTGTCAGAGAAGTTTGATTCTTCTGAATCAAGTGTTCTTTCCTGTGGTGGAGGTATAGTGTTGAATAAGCCTAACCGTGATTTGTTGAAACAGAATACTGTTGTTGTATGGTTTTATGCGACACCGGAAACAATCTCCCAAAGAGTTAATATAGGAAAGCGACCTTTGTTGCAAAAGGGAAATCCAACAGAAATCTTACGTACGTTGTTACGTGATCGTCATGATTTATATGCTCACACGGCGCATGTTGTTTTTTGTACAGAGGCGGCGTCAAAAGTTCATACTGCCGAACGCATAAAAAATGAATTTGAACGAATATGGGGAACAAAATAATATATCCAACCGAAGTACAGGGGACAATAATTCCTCCTGCGTCAAAGAGTGTTATGCAGCGTGCAATTGCGATTGCTGCATTGGCTCAAGGTGTTTCACATTTGCATGGCTATTCTTCAAGTAATGATAGTGATGCAGCGTTGAAAATCGCTGATAATCTTGGCTCTACAGTAACTGTTTTAGGTGAAGATGTAACAATAGATGGTGGTCTAAATCCAAAAACAAACGAATTGAATTGTGGCGAGGCAGGGTTAGGAATTCGTATGTTCACGCCGGTCGCTTCTTTGTGGAAAGAACCTATAACATTGCAAGGTGAAGGTTCTTTGAAAACTCGTCCTGTTTCTGTTTTAGAAGCTCCATTACGTCAGTTGGGTGTGAAAATAGAAACGAATAACGGTTTTGTTCCAGTACAAGTTTGTGGACCTATGGTTGGTGGAAATGCCGAAGTAGATGGTTCTTTGAGCTCGCAAATTCTAACCGGTTTGTTGATAGCTGCTCCGTATGCAAAAAAAGATGTCGTTCTTCAGGTAAAAGACTTAAAAAGCAAACCATATATCGATATCACTGTAGATATGATGCGTAAGTTTGGAGTAAAAGTGGAACGAGAGGAATATGTGACTTTCCGAATTCCTGCCGGACAGACGTATAAAGCTCAGGATTTTGTGGTGGAAGGTGATTGGAGTGGTGCTTCTTTTTTGCTTGTAGCAGGAGCTTTACGAGGAAATGTTACGGTAAAAAATATTTCAATGTCTTCCTGTCAAGCTGATAAAGCTATAGTTGAAGCATTACAAAAAGTAGGTGCTAATATTGTTTTGGGTGACAATGAGATATCTGTTAGTTCAAATGCATTAAATGCATTTGAATTTGATGCTACAGAGTGTCCGGATTTATTCCCACCATTAGTGTCTCTTGCAGCCCATTGTAACGGTGTTACTAAAATAAAGGGTGTTTCCCGTCTTGCCCATAAGGAAAGTAACCGTGCATTGGTTCTTCAAAAAGAATTTGCGAAATTGGGTACTCGTATAGAATGTACAGACGACGAAATGTTTGTGTATGGCGGTACACTACGTGGAGGAATGATGCACGCTAATAATGATCATAGAATTGCTATGGCAGGTGCTGTTGCTGCGTTGTTGGCAACAGAACCGGTAGAGGTTGAGAATCCAGAATGTGTTGCAAAATCATATCCAGGTTTCTGGGATGATTTGTCGTTTATGACAAAGAAATAAATGTCATTTTTGGGGAATTTTGTACATTTGATTTCTTCTAAAGATTATGAAACGAATTCTTGTATATTGTTTGCTGTTTTGTCTTGTTTTGTCTTGTAAGAAGACTGATGTACAGCCATTTGTGCAATGGACGGACTATTATCCGTTAACTATTGGTAGTACACGTACATACGATTGTGTTTCTATACGAATAGATATACCTACAGGCATACAGGATACTGCATATTTTCAACTTCGTGAAACAGTTATGGAATGTATTGCAGATACAAATTCTTGTAAAGTGTATGCGATTCAAACTGAAAAAAAAGATGCAAACGATGGTGTGTGGCGTCCTTATACTTCAGGAAGTGTCCAACAATATGATCATCAAATAGTCCGGGTAGAAGATAATGTTCCATATCTTGTGCTAAAATTTCCTCCAAAAACAACTTTTACTTGGGATTTGAATGCTTATAATTCTTTATTAAAACAAGAAATATATTATGTTGGTATAAATGAATACGATGCAATAACGGAAACAGATTCTGTTCTTTTTGTTTTGCAGCAAGATTTTAAGTCGTTGTATTCTTACCAGCATGCAGAGGAACGATATGCAAAAAATATTGGTTTGGTTTATCGTAAAAATATAGATGTAGAGTCTCAACCGAATCATGCTCCTATAGATTTGAATGATCCGATAGAGGAAAGAATCACAAAAGGAACAATTACAACATATAAACTTGTTGATTGTTCAATAAAATAGTATTGCATTCGTTTTGTAAAATAAAAGCTATGCGAAAGAGTTTGGTTATATGCATATTGTTGTGGCTTTGTAGCCTTTCGTATAGTGCTTTCTCCCAGGCTTTTATGGTGTATGATACGATTCCTATTCGTCATGGAACAAGTCGAATTCGTTTGATGCGAAATATCGACCATTGGTTTAAGGATGAAAAAGGTCAACGATTGGTTGCGAAAAATCGTAAGGAGATGATATTCAAAGGAAAAGGTTATTTTCCGTATTCCAATCATGTGCAGATTCCTGATATATATTTGTCTTCACATGCAGCTGAAAAAACAAAGGGAAGTATTGTTTTTAGCATTGAAGTTAGCATTCAGGATTCTATAATCGTGACAAAATTTACAAATTTTCTACATGAAGCACGATTTTCGGAATATGGTACCAATTCGTTTGGTCGTATTATGGATTATGATAAGGTTCCTTCTGGAAAGTGCATGGAAGTGGAAGATTGGTGTAATGCTGTGTGGGCAGATATGAAGGCTTGGTCGGTTTATGAAACAAAAACTCGAGCTAAACGAATGATTCCAAGTACTTTAATACGAAAACGAACATTCAAAGTACAGGAAGAGATAAAAGCTCCACCTACAGCAAAACCTTACGATCCGAGTGAATATTTGAAATTGGAAAATTATTTATTAAAGGATACTGAAGGCAAATATGCCGATTACAATAAAGATCCCGAGGATATTGAAGCAGAAAAGGCTGCCGCAGCCGCTGCTCTTGCCGAAAAGGAAAAGAAAAAACATAAAGAGAATGTAGATGATTTTGCCGATGAATATGAAGCGGATTCGGAAAGTGCTGATCATGACGAGGTTGCGAAACCTGTTATGAAAGAAGATTCTAAAGATAAAAAGAAGAAAGAATCTGTAAAGAAATCTGAAGAATCCTACGACGATGATTATGATGACGAAGAAGTGAAGGCTAAGTCTGAAAAAACAAAGAAGGAAAAAACAGCAAAACCTAAAAAGGAAAAGAAATCAAAAGATTCTGATGACGATGACTATGACGACTACGATGACTAAAAGACTTTTCTTGTTTTTGATATTTATACTGTTTACTTGTATGATACACGCACAATCGAATAGATTCGGTACAGTTTTGTTCGAAAATCAAACTGCTTTAGAACAACAAAACAATGAAATTAGGGCCGGTATTTGTTGTTGGAAAGATGGACGAAATTCTGCGGTAGCTTTAACATTTGATGATTGGTCTCCTGGGCAATATCCACTTGTGGTTCCTGCATTGCAGAAATATGGTCTGGTAGGAACTTTTTTCCCTATTCTGAACAATATTGAACGCTATGATTATTCGTGGGCAGCAATACAAAAAACATTGGAACAGGGAAATGAGATAGGCAATCATACTATTAGTCATCCGGATTTAACAAAATTGCCTATAGGAGAACTTGCTCGTGAAACAACAGAGCCACAAGAGGTAATACGGGAGCATGTCGGAACAAATGTGAATACACTCGCGTATCCGTATGGCGCGGGTGCTGGCGATACAGAAGACGACAAGCGTGTACGAGATTATCTTCGTGCCGGTGGACATATTGCAGCACGAAGTGTATGGAGAATTTCAAATTATGGGTACTCCTTCGCAAATTCTGAAGACGATTATTATAGAATTCAGATGTTTGCCTTAACCGAACAAACAACTACCGAAGAAGTGTGTTCTGAGTTCGATAAAATAGCCTCTGGTGGAGGTCTGTTGACGCTTTTGTATCACAGTATTGATGACGAACAAAATTCTTATAATGACAATTGGTATGCTCAAGTGAAACTACAGTCGTTTTGCGATCAATTGGCTTATTTGCAGAAGTTGAAAGAGCAAAAAAAGGTTTGGGTAACAACTTTTAGAAATGCAATCTTGTATCATCGTGAGGCAAACAATGCAACATTGAAAATAAAAAAATCAACAAAGAAATACGTTGATTTGTCATTGCAAGTTACAGATACATCGTTGCTTCATATTGTACTCCAAAAAGATTTAATTCCAATCTCCGTTGTAGTTTTTAAATCAGCATTAGATAACTATAAAAGCATTACTCAAAATGGAATGGAATTACCAATTGCTAATCAAACAGATACATATATAATGTTTGATGCAATTCCGAATGCTGGAGTAATACGATTGGAAAAATAATTTATATGTAGAGACGCGATTAATCGCGTCTCTATTAGTGGCTCTTCCTTTCTGAATAATTTTTTTCTTGTTCCTTGCTAATTTCACCAACTCCGAAATATTGTATTTCTGGGTGTGCAAAGAATAGCCCGCAGACAGATGAAACAGGGCGCATCATATAAGATTCTGTCATTGTAACGCCAATTTCTTTTGTAGCATTCAATATGTTGAATATTGTTTGTTTTTGTGAATGGTCCGGACAAGAAGGGTATCCAATTGCCATACGACGTCCGCGGTAGTTTGTTTTAAGAATTTGTTCCACATTTTCAGTTTCATTAGGCGCATATCCCCAAAGTGATTGTCTTACAGTATAATGTAGTTTTTCGCAAAATGCTTCGGCAATTCTGTCGGCTAATGTGCGTACAAGCATAGAAGAATAATCGTCACCGTTGGTTTTGTATTTCTCTGCAAGTGCATCAACTTCAAGTCCTGCGGTTAAGGCAAACAATCCGATAAAATCTATTTTAGTGCCTTTAGGTGCTATAAAGTCTGAAAGACAAAGATTTGGGTTGCCGTTAGGTTGTAGAGTCTGCTGGCGGTAATTATACACAGTTCCTATATTTTGTGTATGGTCGTTGTTATATATCTCTATATCGTCTCCAATTGAATTTGCAGGATAGAATCCTATTACTGCTTTTGGAGAAAGAAGTTTTTCGGAGATGATTTTCTGTAACATTTTTTGTGCGTCTTCAAATAGTACAGTGGCTTCGGCGCCACGTTTTTCATCTGTTAAAATTGCAGGGTAGGCAATACCGTTCATACCCCAGGCGCTAAAGAAAAATGACCAATCTATATAGTTGGAAATTTCTTCTACTGTAATATCTGTAATGGTTTTATTACCAATAAATGTAGGCTTTACAATATCAGCTTTGTCGAGTTCGAAGACAAATTTATTTTCACGAGCATCGGAAAGTGGAAGAATATCATTAACGTTTCTATTTAGATAAAGTCTTCTAATTAATTCATATTCACGATTTAATTCGTTGATATATGTTTGTCTGTTTTTTGATAAAAGAGCGGCACATACTCCAGCATCTTTTGATGCGTCACTAACGTAAACGACTGGGGCAGAATACAATGGAGCGATTTTTACCGCAGTATGTACTTTTGATGTTGTTGCCCCGCCAATAAGTAGCGGTATTTGTAAATGACGGCGTTCTAATTCTGCGGCAACATTTTGCATCTCTTCAAGTGATGGTGTAATTAAACCGCTTAATCCAATGAAATCCACATTATTTTCTACTGCTGCATCAATGATTTGTTCCGTTGGGCACATAACGCCTAAATCTATTACTTCGAAATTGTTGCAGGCAAGTACAACACCGACAATATTTTTACCGATATCGTGAACATCGCCTTTTACTGTTGCCAATAATATTTTTCCGGCAGAAGCAGCTTTAGATTGTTGCTTTTCTTGTTCAATGTATGGCTCGAGTATGGAAACAGCTTTTTTCATCGTACGAGCTGACTTCACAACTTGAGGTAGAAACATCTTTCCTTGTCCGAAAAGTGTACCTATTTCACTCATACCGCCCATAAGTGGACCTTCTATAATTGTTAGCGAAGAAGGATATTTTTGACGAGCTTCTTCTAAATCTTCTTCAAGATGTTCAGGCAAGCCTTTTAATAGTGCATAAGCCAGTCGACGTTCAACAGGAGCGTTTCTCCAATCATCGTGTTTAACTGTTGTGGTTTCGTTTTGTTTGATGGTGCTCGCATATTCAACCAATTCCTCTGCTGCAGTTGAACTAGTATTTAGTACAACCTTTTCTATTTTATCACGAAGCTCTGGCTCAATTTCATCGTAAACTTGTAGTAGTCCAGGGTTTACGATTCCCATATCAAGTCCTGCTTTAATAGCGTGGTATAAAAATATAGAGTGCATTGCTTCGCGAACGGTATTGTTTCCGCGGAAAGAGAATGACACATTACTAATACCACCACTTGTTTTGGCGTATGGTAAATTTTGCTTTATCCAGCGTACGGATTCTATGAAATCCTTAGCATAATTGTCATGTTCGGCAATACCAGTGGCAATTGTTAACACGTTGGTGTCGAATACGATATCTTCTGGAGGGAAACCAATGGAAAGTAGTAAATCGTATGCTCTTTTGCAGACAGAAATTTTTCTTTCGTATGTATCAGCTTGTCCAGTTTCGTCAAAGGCCATAACGACAAGAGCAGCACCATATCGTTTTACTTTTGCTGCTTTAGTCAGGAAGATTTCTTCTCCCTCTTTCAAACTAAGAGAGTTTATCAAGCACTTTCCTTGTACACATTTTAGTCCGGCTTCCAAAACTTCCCATTTCGATGAATCAATCATAATTGGTACGCGGGAAATCTCTGGTTCTGAAGCAAGTAGGTTTAAGAAGTGAATCATCTCTTCTTTTGAATCAAGCATGGCGTCGTCAAGATTCACGTCTATGATTTGTGCACCGTTTTCTACCTGTGTACGTGCAATAGATAGAGCTTCTTCGTAGTTTTTCTCACGAATTAAACGGGCAAATTTTGCAGAACCGGCAACATTTGTACGTTCTCCAATATTTATGAAGTTCTTGTCTTTTTCTACGGTAAGTGGTTCTAAACCACTAAGGTACATTGTATGCGTAGGCTTTGGAATAGGACGAGGTTCGTAGTTCCCAACGATTTTTGCAATCTCACGTATGTGATCGTCAGTTGTTCCGCAGCATCCTCCGATAATATTCAAATACGAATTTTCCAGATATGGTCGAACCATTTCCACCATAATCTCTGGCGTTTGATCGTATTTGCCAAATTGGTTAGGTAAGCCGGCATTAGGGTGCGCCGTAACGAGTACAGGCGATTTTTCGGCAAGTTCTTTTACGAAAGGAGTTAATTCTTTTGCTCCAAGAGAACAGTTCAAACCGATACTTAGAATGTTTGAATGAGTGATAGAACGTATGCAAGCTTCTATAGTTTGTCCGGCAAGTATACGACCACTTGCGTCGGCAATAGTGAAGGAAACTAATACAGGCGCATCTGTTCCTAATTTTGTTTGTATGTTTTCTATAGCATATAGACATGCTTTTACATTCAATGTATCAAATGAGGTTTCAACTAAAAGTAGGTCTGCGCCAGCTTTAAGCATTGCTTCAACTTGTTCTCCGTAAATCTCTACAAGATAGTCGAATGTAACTGCCCGAAATGCAGGATTATTTACATCAGGAGACATTGAGGCAGTTTTATTCGTTGGTCCTATAGAAGCACAAACAAAACGAGGTTTTTCAGGATTCTTAGCCGTGAATTCGTCGGCAACTTTACGTGCAATAGAAACGGCTGCGGTATTCATTTCTACAACTAGATCTTGCAGATTGTAGTCAGCTTGCGAGATTCTATTTGCATTAAAAGTATTAGTTTCGATTATATCGGCTCCTGCTTCAAGATATTTAGTATGAATTTCGCGAACGACTTCAGGTTTGGTAAGACAAAGAAGGTCGTTGTTCCCTTTCAATAGGAATGGATGATCGGCAAAACGAGTTCCTCGATAGTCATCTTCTTGAAGATTAAATCGTTGTATCATGGTTCCTGTAGCACCGTCAAGTACGAGGATACGTTTTGCTAGAATATCTTTGAAAGCTTGTTTTGTAATCATAGTTTTAGTTTTGCGCAAAAGTAATCAAATGTTGTTGTTATTAAACTACTCACACATTTTATCGTTAATCATTCTGTTGGTGTATTCTTGTATAAATGCTTTTGTGTAGTTTTCCATTTCTTCTTGTTCAGGAAGTCCAGTGTCTAAAAGATTTGTCTTGAATAGTCTGTCTTTCTTGAAGTTATAAAGGTTTATGGATTTCTTTTCGTCAAACTGTATTACGAAATCTTTGTAGAAACATTGGAAGTTTTCATTCGTATAGTTGATAGCCATTTGTTGTTTAGTCGTGTCGAATACATTCTTGCCAAAGGCAAAATAATCTTGCGGATAATTTAAATATGACAAAACAGATGGTAAAATGTCTGTTTGTTGCGCTATTGTGGTTGTATCAAGTTTTTGTAGGGAATTGTCAGGCTTGTAGAAAACAATAGGAATAGCAAATGCTCCAGGTGTGTTTTTGTATTCTTCTAAATGTGCAACAGAAGCATGATCCGCAGAAATAACAAATAATGTGTTGTCATACCAAGGCATAGTTTTCGCATAGTTAAAAAACTGTCGTAAAGCATTGTCGGTGTAGCCGATACATTTATGTACCGGAAGTGGACCTTCAGGGAAAACACCTTCGTATCTTTCAGGTACTTTAAATGGATGATGCGATGAGAGTGAAAATATGCTTGTGAAGAATGGTTGTTTGAAAGAATTCATTTTTTCGGCAAAAAAGTGGAAAAATTCTTCATCCCAAATACCCCAAGTTCCATCAAAATCGGCGTCATTGTTATATTCGTTTTTGCCGAAATAGTCGTCATATCCAACAAGATTGGCAAATGATTGAAATCCCATTGATCCATTTGGAGCTCCATGGAAAAAAGCAGTGTAGTACCCCTGTTCACCTAAATATTTTGCCAAACTACAAGTTTTATTGCTTGAGTAATGTGAAAGAACATATGGAACTTTTACGTACGGAATACCTGCAACAACAGACGGTATAGCGTCTATTGATTTTCTACCGTTGGCGTATGCGTATTTAAATACAAGGCTATGTTCCATTAGAGAATCCATAAATGGAGTGTAACCATTGTAGTTAGGGATGTCTTTGTTAAGAAAACCTACATATTCCCGTCCCCAGCTTTCAAGAATTATAATAACGACGTTACAGTTCTTCATATTCTCTTTTGAAGAAACAAGGTGATATGGTGAGAAATATTTTTCTGTCTCGTTTCCGTCAAAGTATTTTATTGGTTTTAGTCCAGATTTGCCGATTGTTCGAAGAAAAGTAAATGGAGTGTTTTGAACTATTGCCATTTGACTTGGTTCTGTAACATATTCTCCGGCATCAGATGGAGATATAGGCCGTGTGCTATGTCGGAATCCGCCACGTACGCCGCCAAAACATAAAAATAAAACAATGCAAAGAGCAGGAATAGCGGTTCCGTAGAATGCAAGATTGTTTACCGATGGTTGCTTTTCGCAGAATCTGTCATATAAAAAAATTAGTAGAGCAACAAGAACGATGAAAAATAGGGTAGCGTACCACCATTGAATAATAAATTGTCCGAATAAAGAGAGAAGGTTTTCTTCGTTTGAGAACTGAGAAATGACAAGCGAAGTTGTCCGTTTTAGAGTGAATTGATAATAAATAGTGTCGGCAACGTTCCCTAA
Source organism: Bacteroidales bacterium (assembly GCA_024402335.1). Classification (GTDB taxonomy): domain Bacteria; phylum Bacteroidota; class Bacteroidia; order Bacteroidales; family UBA1715; genus UBA1715. The sequence continues at coordinate 30,474 of JAKSTZ010000004.1, read as the reverse complement.
TAGTCCGATGCTGTTTGTGACAATGTAAATTATCTTTGCTATTTTTTGATATAACGTATTGTAGATGAACCGAAAAGGAAGAATGTTCATTACAATAAATACGATGTTTAGATAGATGATTGTAGTTGTGTCAAATTTTAGTCCGCCTTTGAATATGGTTAATAGTTCTCCAAAAGTTACTTCTGGAAACAGACTAGAGTTGTATGCGTAAAAAGCAATGCGAGTTATGCTAAGAAGAACGTAAACAACGATTATTCGGTATATAAAGAGAAGATAATGATTTATCTGAGGTCTTTTCATCTTGCTTGAATTTGTTACAAAAATAATAAGAGTTGAGTAAAGAAAGGTAAATTCAAAAGTGGAAAAATGTCTTTCTCTTTACTCCTCTAATTTCTAAATCCTGAATTTTACATTGAATACTATGTAAAAAATAGTATATTAGACCGATTTTTTGTTACGAAAATGAAGATTATAATTGCAGGTGCAGGAGAGGTTGGACAACATTTGGCACGTATTCTTGCTGATGATAGGCACGAGGTGACGGTTATAGATGTTGATACTCAAAATCTTAAACAACTTTCTTCGCATTTAGATATATTGACTATTCAGGGTTCTGCATTAACAATTTCTGTGCTGAATGAGGCTGGTGTTGCTCAGTGTGATTTGTTTATTGCTGTTGCACATTTTCCTGAAATGAATATTGCTTCAGCGGTGATTGCCAAACAATTAGGCGCTCCTCATACGATTGCCCGTGTGCGTGACCCGGAATTGTTGCTTGAAAAAAACGTGGAGTTGTATCGCCGTATGGGTATAGATTCTCTTATTTATCCACAAGCACTTGCTGCTCAAGAAATTGCTACGTTTGTTGAACGTGCTGCTACTCGTGAATCATTTGACTTTGCAGATGGATTGTTGTCTCTTTTTGTGTTAAAGGTGGAGGAAACTGCAGCAGTGGTTGGTAAATACATGCAGGAGATTATATCCTCGCAGGAGGAATTGCAGAAATATCGTGTGATTGCCATTAAACGTGGGTTTTCTACTATTATACCAAAAGGTGATGATATTTGCCAACCTGATGACATTTTGTATGTCGTTAGTAATCGTCAAGGTGTTAACCGAATGTTGGAAACATTCGAGAAAAAGGATTTGGCGGTTTCTCAGGTTATGATTTTAGGTGGTAGTAGAACGGGTCGTGCTACAGCAAAAATTCTTCAGAAACAATTTGATGTAAAACTGATAGAAATTGATCCGGAAAAGGCTCGAAGATTGTCTCAACAGTTGGAAGATACTTTGGTTATCAATGGTGATGGCCGAAGTATGGACTTATTGGTTGAAGAAGGCATACAAGACACAGATGTGTTTATTGCAACGACAAATAATGCAGAAACAAATATACTTTCGTGTTATTTAGCGAAGCGAGTTGGCGTGAAACGTGCTATCGCTGAGGTTGAAAATGTTGATTATATTGGTCTTGCAACAGATATGGGTATAGATACGTTAATCAACAAAAAGACTATTGCTGCAAATAGTATCCATAAATTTACTATGAGTAGTTCTGCTGATATATCTTCTACCCGCCATTTGACGCAGTGTGATGCACAAATTTGGGAAATAGTTGTGCATGAAAATGTAAAGATTACAAAATCACCTTTGATGGAAATGAAGAACTTCCCTAAGGATGCGGTTATTGGCGGCGTGGTTCGTGGTAAAAATGCATTTATTCCTTCTGGTAGCACTCAAATAGTAGCAGGAGATAAAGTGCTTGTGTTTGCACTTCCGTCTGCAGTTAATGAAGTAAAATACTTTTTTGAAAAATAATAGTTAATCATGAGAGGTAAAATATTATTGTCGGTAGCATTTGCTGTAGGTATTGCGGCTTTGGTGTTAATGATCTTAGATGCTGCTGAACAAAAAGTTATAACAAGTTTGCTAATAATAGGCTTGATCTGTGTAAGTTTTGAATTCTTAGCGTCAAAAAACGACGATAAAGACAAGGATGAATAATGAATATTAAGGTTGTAATACGAGCAATAGGTATGTTGGTTATGCTTGAATGCATACTCATGCTTTTTTGTTTGATTACAGGATTATGCTATGGAGAGGATTTACGTGGATTTCTTTTTTCTTTAGGAATCTCTATCTCTGCAGGATTAGTTGGAATATTTAGCACACGTAACTCTTCTTTGTCAGTAGGAAGGCGTGAGGGATATTTAATTGTGGGGATCGTTTGGGTTGTCTTCTCATTGTTTGGATCTATGCCATTTTTGTTCTCTGGATGCCTTCATTCTTTTGCGGATGCATTGTTTGAGTCAATGTCTGGATTTACGACAACTGGGGCTACGACATTTGCTGATATTGAGGTTCTTCCAAAGCAAATTATACTTTGGAGAAGTTTGATGCAGTGGGTAGGAGGTATGGGGATAATAGTCTTTACTGTTGCTGTTGTACCAATGATTGGTATGGGAGGTATGCAGTTGTATTCTGCGGAAGCTTCTGGACCGACAAAAGATAAGATACATCCTCGTATTAAGGATACAGCTAGTCGTATTTATTTAATCTATATTGCTTGTACCATTTTAGAGGTAATTCTGCTTATGTGTGGTGGAATGAACTTCTTTGAATCACTTATTTTGGCTCTTTCTAGTATTTCTTCAGGTGGATTTTCGAGTCAAAATGCAAGTGCTATGGAAATGTCGCCATATACGCAATATGTGGTAATGTTCTTTATGTTTATCTCCGGAGTGAATTTTGTGCTTTTATATATGGCTTTACGTGGCAAATTCCGCATAGTTGCTAAGGATGATGAACTTAAAAATTATATTATCGTAGTATTTGGATGTGCTATTGCTATCTTGATTATTAATGCATGGAAAACAGGGACTTTTTCGGAAATAGAACATCAAATCCGTGTTGTGTTGTTTCAAGTTATTTCTGTAATTACCACATCTGGTTTTGTAATTACTGATTACGCTGCCATGCCGAATGCTTCAAAAATGATTTTGTTCTTCTTGACATTCTTTGGCGCATGTGCAGGATCAACATCGGGAGCGATAAAAATTGTACGTATTTCTGTCTTGTTAAAGAATAGTTATTTAGCATTGAAGCAAATAGTACATCCCAATGCAATATTAACGCTTAGAATGAGCGGAAAACCTATTGAAAGCAAGGTTATATCTAATGTGTATGCATTTATTGTAATGTATGTTCTTATTTTCTTATTGGGAACTTTGGCATTATCTTTTATTGGACACGATTTCTACACGGCATTTTCTGCGTCGGCCTTGTCTATTTCCAATGTTGGTATAGGATTTTGTCCGTCTGGAATGATGACAGAATTTAGCACGTTCCCTGCAGCATCAAAATATGTGATGACATTGTTGATGTTGATAGGAAGACTTGAAGTTTTTACCGTATTGGTACTATTCTTGCCTAGTTTCTGGAAAAAAGGTAACTAAGTAGTTTAAAGTGGTTGTGTGTATAAATCCACATCACTTTCTTCTATGCTTTTGCCACCTAAAATTACCAAACGCTCTATTACATTACGAAATTCTCTAATGTTTCCAGTCCAAGGGAATGTTTGTAGTTTCTTGATAGCAGCTGTGCTGATAGATTTCTTTGGTATTCCCATTTCTTGACAAGAAAGGTCGACAAAGTGTTCTGCGAGTAATGGAATATCGTCTATACGTTCTGCAAGTGAAGGATTTTTTATGAGAATTACGCTTAAACGATGGTATAAATCCTCACGGAATCGTTTTTCCTCAATCTCTTCTTTCATGTTCTTATTTGTAGCTGCAAGTACGCGAACATTTACAGAAATATCTTTGTCGCTACCGACTCTTGTGATTTTTTGCTCTTGTAGGGCACGTAATACTTTTGCTTGAGCTGCTAAGCTCATGTCGCCTATTTCGTCAAGAAATAATGTACCGCCATCAGCTTGTTCGAATTTTCCTATACGAGTTTTTACCGCTGAGGTAAATGCACCTTTTTCATGTCCAAATAGTTCGCTTTCAATAAGTTCTGAAGGAATCGCTGCGCAGTTTACTTCCACAAATGGTCCATTGCATCTGTTGCTTTGGTCGTGAAGAGCACGAGCTATTAATTCTTTTCCAGAACCATTGGGACCAGTAATAAGAACGCGTGCATCGGTTGGTGCCACTTTGTTTATTATGTCGAAGATCTTCTGAAGAGGTTCGGATTTACCTATCATTTGGTATCGAGAACCAATTTTTTTCTTCAACATTGTGGTTTCTTGTTTCAGTTTTGTCGTTTCTTGTACGAGGTTTTTCTTTTCTAAGGCATTTCGTACAGTTACAAGTATTCTGTTCATATCTAATGGTTTAGATATGAAATCGAATGCTCCGAGTTTAATTGCTTTTACTGCTGTATCAATTTCAGCATGTCCAGACATCATAATGACCGGCATATCATTTCTTTCTTGTAGAACTGCTTCAAGAAATGTAATACCATCCATTTCAGGCATTTTTATATCGGAAAAGATAAGGTCAAATTTTCCGTTTTTTGCCTTTTCAAGAGCATCTGCACCGTTTTCGGCCAGTTCTACTGAGTAATCCTCAAATTCAAGTATTTCTTTTAACGAATTACGAATAGCGCGTTCGTCATCGACAACTAATATTGCGGTCATTATATGAGATGTATTAATTGATTTTTTTCCACCGTGACAACTCCCGGTTGTTCACATACTAAGCCGCCTGCTATGTTTGAAATACGTGCGACCTCTTCCATAGGAAATCCTAAAACATAACAAACAGCAGCAGTACTAATCACAGTGTCTCCGGCACCAGAAACGTCGGCGACATGACGTACTTGAGTTGGAATGTGAATATATTGTTCTTGGTTTGCAACAAAAATACCATGCTCGGAAAGTGTGATCATCATTGTTGCAATGTTGTTTTTAAGCATGAAATCTCGTGCTAAAGAATAGAGGCTTGTAAAGTCATCTTTTGCACAAGTTTTTCCTATTCCTTCTGTAAATTCCTTGAAATTAGGTTTGAATAGGGATATATTTTTGAAATTATTGAAGTTACGTTTTTTAGGATCTACAAGCACCGGTATATTTTTTTCAGATGCTTGTTTTGCAACAAATTGAATGAATTCTGCACAGAACACGCCTTTGTCGTAGTCTTGTAAAATAATTGCAGAAACATTTTGTTCAGCAATAGCTTTTACAACGTTGTTTTGTAGTTCTTGTTGAATGGTTTCATCAAGTTCGTTGGTTTGTTCGCTATCTACACGTAGCATTTGTTGTTTTCCGCATATAACGCGAGTTTTTACGGTAGTTTTTCGGTTATGGTCCACTACACAGTATTGTGATGAAATACCACGTTTGTCAAGAATGTTGAAGAATTTTTTCCCTGCATCGTCATTGCCTACTACACTGCAAAGAATAGGTTTCATACCAAGCGAGGCTATGTTTTTAACCACATTTGCGGCTCCTCCTAGTCTATCTTCTGTGGAACTTACATTAACCACAGGAACAGGTGCTTCTGGGGAAACACGGTCAACGCTGCCCCAAATGTATGAATCAAGCATTATGTCGCCAATCACCATGATGGCTTTTTCTTCTGCTTTCTCAAATTCTTCTTTATAATCCATTTGAATAAAAATCAATGACTTTGCAAAGATATCTTTTTTCGTTGATTTTTATTTCTTGTTTTGGAGGTAAATAAAAAAGGTTCTGATCTTTCGACCAGAACCTTTCTTGTATTGAGGAAAACTATTTATTATAGTTTTGGACCTGCTGCAACTAAAGCTTTACCAGCTTCGTTAGTTGTGTATTTTTCGAAGTTCTTAATGAAACGAGCAGCTAAGTCTTTTGCTTTTTCTTCCCATTTGCAAGCACATTCGTATGTGTCGCGTGGGTCAAGGATAGCTGGGTTTACATTTGGAAGAGCTGTTGGTACTTCGAAATCGAACATAGGGATTTTCTTAGTTTCAGCTTTAAGGATAGAACCATCAAGGATAGCATCGATGATACCTCTTGTATCAGGAATAGAAATACGTTTTCCTGTACCGTTCCAACCAGTGTTTACTAAGTATGCTTTAGCACCTGATTTTTGCATTTTCTTAACCAATTCTTCAGCGTATTTTGTTGGGTGTAATTCCAAGAATGCTTGACCGAAACAAGCTGAGAATGTTGGAGTTGGTTCAGTAATACCTCTTTCAGTACCAGCCAATTTAGCTGTGAAACCGCTCAAGAAGTAGTATTGAGTTTGTTCTGGAGTTAAGATAGATACTGGAGGAAGTACTCCGAATGCATCAGCAGACAAGAAGATTACATTCTTAGCAGCTGGAGCAGATGATCCTGGTTGGATGTTGTTGATGTGGTTGATTGGGTAAGAAACACGAGTGTTTTCTGTAACTGATTTGTCGTTGAAATCAATTTTACCATCAGCAGCAACAGTAACGTTTTCAAGAAGAGCGTTACGTTTGATAGCACCATAGATATCTGGTTCGTGTTCTTTAGAAAGACCGATAACTTTTGCGTAGCAACCACCTTCGAAGTTGAATACACCGTTATCATCCCATCCGTGTTCGTCATCACCGATAAGACGACGTTTTGGATCTGTAGAAAGAGTTGTTTTACCAGTTCCTGAAAGACCGAAGAAGATAGCTGTGTTTTCACCGTTCATATCGCAGTTTGCAGAGCAGTGCATTGAAGCGATACCTTTAAGTGGCAAGTAGTAGTTCATCATAGAGAACATACCTTTTTTCATTTCACCACCGTACCAAGTGTTGATGATAACTTGTTCTTTTGAAGTTGTGTTGAAAGCAACGCAAGTTTCAGAGTTCAAACCTAATTCTTTGTAGTTAGTTACTTTTGCTTTAGAAGCATTGTAAACGATGAAATCAGGTGTGAAGTTAGCAAGTTCTTCAGCAGTTGGTTTGATGAACATGTTTGTTACGAAATGTGCTTGCCATGCAACTTCAACGATGAAACGAACAGCCATACGAGTGTCTTTGTTTGCACCGCAGAAAGCATCAACTACATAAAGATTCTTGTTAGAAAGTTCTTGTTTAGCAATATCTTTAACAGTAGCCCAAACTTCTTGTGACATTGGGTGGTTATCGTTTTTGTAACCTTCAGTTGTCCACCATACAGTGTTCTTAGAGTTTTCATCCATTACGATGTATTTGTCTTTAGGAGAACGACCTGTATAGATACCAGTCATTACGTTAACTGCACCTAGTTCAGTGTTTTGACCTACTTCATAGCCTTGAAGGCCTGCTTTTGTTTCTTCTGCGAACAATACTTCGTAAGAAGGGTTGTGGGCGATTACAGTTGCACCTGTAATTCCGTACTGTGTCAAATCTAAATTTGCCATTTGTTGTACCTTATTTAATGAATTAATACTTAACTTATTCTGTTTGAATTTATAACTCAAACCTTGCAAAAATAGTAATTTATTTTGAATTTTTATCAAGCAAACATTTTTTTACTATAGTATTTTTAGTTGTTGCTATACATCTTTTAGCTGTTGTGTTTAAATGAAGGCTTGTGTGATATAAAAAAAGCGTCATGGATTCCATGACGCTTTTTTACTTATTCAAATGAAAGTTTATTCATTGCTCAAGATTTTGAACTCAACACGACGGTTTTGTGCTCGTCCTTCTGGCGTGTCGTTTGATTCAATTGGTTCGTCAAATGCGTAACCCTTGAATGTTAATCTGCTTGTTGCAATATTCTTAGATATTAAGTAATTAACAACTGCTTCAGCACGTGCTTGAGAAAGTTTTTGGTTGTATGCTTTAGAACCAACATTGTCGGTGTGTCCACCAATTTCAATGTTCATTTTTGGATACTTAGTTAAAATTTCAACAAGTTTGTCCAACTCAGTGTATGACATTGGTTTCAATGTTGATTTATCTGTGTCGAAGAATACGTTACGCAAAACAATCTTGGCATCTTTTGTCATAGGCATCAACTTGATGTCAAGGAAGATTTCTTGGTAATCTGTTGTTTGTGGAACGTCAAAGTTCTCTGAATGGAACAAATATCCGTCTTTCTTAACAGCGATACCATAGTTCTTTCCTGAAGGAAGTGGTAACAAGAATTTACCTGTAACAGAGTTAGCTTGGTTTGTGAAAAGTACTTGTCCTGTCGCGTTATCTGTGATTTCGATTTGCGCATCCAAATATTTAGCAGGATCTGTATATGCTTCGGATACAATACCTTTTACGACTGTCAAACGTGCAGTTTTGATTTCGACAGATTTTTCCATAACAACTTCTTGTTGGATAGGGTTAGCCATTACAGCAATCAAGTTGTTTTCTGTAGTCATGTTAAGTTTCTTTTCTGGGCCAAGGAAGGTTATCATGTAGATGTCAAGACCTCCATAACCGCCTTTTCTTGTAGAAGCATAGTAAGCGTGTGTTCCACTACCGTCCATTACCAAGAAGGTTTCGTCACCTGGAGTGTTGATAGGATAACCCATGTTTTCAGGTTCTGACCAAGTGCCATCATCTTGTAATGTAGTTTTGAAAATATCATATCCACCCATTGTGTTGTGACCGTTCGAAGCAAATATCAATGTTCGTCCGTCTGGGTGCATGAATACTCCGATTTCGTCTTTGTCAGTGTTGATTGTAGGACCTACGTTTACCGGTTTGCCCCATTTGCCTTTTTCATTCATTTGGCACATGAAGATATCGTGTTCACCGTAGTTTGTGACTTTTTCAACGTTGTCACTTGAGAAGTAAATTGTTTTTCCGTCAAAAGAGAAGCTGGCAGAGTTTTCGTGTCCGTTAGGAGTGTTGATTGCAGAGAATAATTCTGGTTTTGTCCACGCGTTACCTTTTTTCTCTGAATATTTAATGTCACCACCATTTTTACCGTAGAAAGTGAATAGTTTCTGACCATCGGCAGACAAACCAATAGTAGCATCATTTTCTTTTGTGTTGATAGGTTCTCCCATGTCTTCAGCTTGTGACCAAGTTGTTCCATTTCTATATGAAACCCAAAGGTTTTCGTCGTATTCGCCATCGTCGAACGCTTTTTTGTTGTATGGGTTTTCACGAGTTGAAGTAAATATAATCATTGATTGATCGGCAGAAATGATAGGAGCGTAGTCTGTATATTTAGAGTTGATTGCAGGGCCCATGTTGTCGATGAATACACGTACCGAGTCGGTAAGGAATCGTTTACCGTTATTACATTCGTCAATGTGTTTTGCCAATTCGTTACCTTTAGTTTTTTTCTCGTCTGCTGTAAGACGTGCGCGAGCTTTTTGGTACGCATTGATTGCTTCTTCGAATTTGTATGTTGCTTGGTATGCTTGACCAAGAACACCATAAATAAAGCCAGAATTTACAGGGTCTAATTCTATTGCTTTTGTAAAATATGGAATAGAAGATTCAGGGTCGCTCATCATCCAATAACATTTACCTATTTTGTAGTTAAGGTCTGCATTGTTTGGATTGAATGTCTGGGCTTTTAGATATGCATTCAATGCTGTTTGATAATCACCGATTTCTTGGTAAGAATCACCTTCGTCAACATCACGAAGAGCATTTTTTAATCCTTTGTCGTCGTTAAAGTTCTTTCTTATAAACTCAACATTTTGTCCAAATGTAAGCGATGTGCTAAAAAGCAATGCTACAATTGTTATACATTTTACTATATATTTCATTGTACAAAATTTTCAAGTGATTAATTACAGTTAGTAGTGTATGCAGCAGGAACATTTACTCCAAGTTCTCGTGCTTTTACAAGTGACATACAACATTCATCAAATTGTCTAAGCATTTCTTGTGCGGCTGCTTGGTGGTAGTATGCCAAACCAAAATTTGGATTGATTTGTATCGCTTTTGCATACATTTTCAATGCTTCTTCGTATTTCTTTTGACTTGCATAGATAATTCCTAGGTTGTTGTAAGCCAAAGCGTATTGGTTGTTGATTTCCAATGCTTTTTTGAAGTCGTTGAAAGCAGCTTTGATATCTCCTTGCTGAAAATATGCTTCGCCTCGGTTGTTGTAGGCAGCATAGAAATTTTGTTTCTTGTTGATAGCCAAAGTGAAATTCTTAACAGCATCAGGTAGGTTGCCTTGTTTAACCAATACTGAACCAAGATTGTCGTATGTGTTGGCTAATTGTGGGTCATAAGAAATTGCTTGTTGGTAGTCTTTAACAGCTTCGTCGTATTTTTCAAGCATACGGTAGCAACTTCCTCGGTCGTTATATGCAAAAGCAAACGATTCATCAAGTTGAATTGCTTTGTCAAAAGACTTTAATGCATTTTCGTAATCTTTTACGAAAAATAAGTCAACGCCAGCATAATAGTGTGCTTCAGCTGTTTCGTATCCATTACGAAATGCACTTTGAAAATCTTCGTAAGATTCTCTGTATAAATTTTTATTGAATTCAGCCATGCCTTTTAAATACCATGCTTGGCCTTGTGTTGTGTCAAGATCTAGGGCTTTGCCTAAAGCTGAAATTGCTCCGTCGTAATCTTGTGCAGCAGATTTTGCACTTCCTAAGTTAATGTAGGCTTGACGGAAATTAGGATTGATTTTAGTTGCTTCCTCAAATTTCGCAATAGCTTCATTGTATTGTTTTGAAGACATAAATGCGATTCCCGCATTGTAAGCTTCTTCGGCTTCTTGGCCGGCTTCCACTACGATAGTGTTGATTTCTTCCTCTTGCGCAAAAGAAAACAACGCTGATGAAAGCAAAAATCCAATAATAAAAAATGTTTTTTTCATCATTATTTGTTTTAACTAGTGTGAATTAAAAATCGAGTCAAAATTATTAAAAAGATTTTTTACAAATTAGAATAATTTAATTTTTCTCATTATTCCCGTATTTCTCCCATTTTTCAATTAATGCTGCCATGTCTGCAGGTATTTCTGAATCAAATTGCATGAACTCTCCTGTTGTTGGATGTGTGAATCCTAACGTTTTGGCATGTAATGCTTGCCGTGGACAAACCGAAAAGCAGTTTTCTACAAATTGTTTGTATTTAGTGAAAGTCGTTCCTCGTACAATCTGATTACCACCATAGGTTTCATCGTTGAACAATGGATGGCCGATTGACTTGAAATGACAACGGATTTGATGTGTCCTTCCTGTTTCAAGGTTGCATTGAACAACAGAAACATATCCTAAATCTTTCAATACTTTATAATGTGTGACAGACCATTTCCCGTTGGTATCGTCAGGAAATAATGTCATCACTTTTCTGTCTTTTAGACTTCGACCGATATAACCCGTAACTGTGCCTTCATTTTCTTTTGGCGTTCCCCAAGCTACTGCAATGTATGTTCTTTGAGTGGTTTTGTGAAAAAATTGGTCGGCTAAGAATGCTTTTGCCTGTTCGTTTTTTGCGACAACTAATAATCCGGAAGTGTCTTTGTCAATTCTGTGAACAAGTCCAGGACGAGGGTCGTTATCTTCAAATTGCATGTTTCCTTGTAGGTGCCATGCAATCGCATTGACTAATGTCCCTGTGTAGTTTCCACACCCTGGATGTACAACCATTCCAGGTTTTTTGTTTATGACCATTAGTTGGTCATCCTCGTAAACAATGTCAAGTGGAATGTCTTCGGGAATAATGCGTAATTCTTGTCTCGGTGCTTCAAATTCTATTGTGATGACATCATTAGGCTTAACCTTATAGTTAGCTTTAATGGGATTACCGTTAGCAAAAAGAAATCCGGAATCAGCGGCATCTTGTATTTTTGTGCGAGAAATGCCTTCAATTCTGTCGTTCAAGAATTTGTCGACGCGTATGAGAGACTGCCCCTTGTCTGCTACATATCGGTAGTGCTCGTACAGATTCTTTTCTTCAGGTTCTTCTATGTCGAAATCTTCATTCATAATTGGGACAAAAGTAAACATTTTTACAATCTAAGCACTACCAAATGTATGACGTCGTTGTTTTAAACATTTAGTTTTTTAGAAAAAAGAATAGAAAATGGAAGTTAAACATTTTGATTTGTTTAATTTTAATGTAAATTTGTGGCCGTCAAAAATGTTTTTAACAATAATTTATAAATTTATTTATTATGGCAATTAAACTTGGTATTAACGGTTTCGGTCGTATCGGCCGTATGGTGTTCCGTGCTGCTGTAGAAAACTTCGGCAAGGACATTCAAGTAGTAGGTATCAACGACCTTTTGGACGCTGATTATTTAGCATACATGCTAAAATATGATTCAGTTCATGGTCAATTCAACCACGACATCAAAGTAGAAGGTAACTACATGATCGTTGATGGTAACAAAATCCAAATCTTCGCTGAAAAAGATCCAGCTCAAATCACTTGGGGTGCTCTTGGCGTAGATGTAGTTGTTGAATCTACAGGTTTCTTCTTAACAGGAGAATTGGCTGAAGCTCATATCAAAGCTGGTGCTAAGAAAGTTATCATGTCTGCTCCATCAAAAGACGCAACTCCAATGTTCGTTTATGGTGTTAACGACAAAACTTACGCAGGCCAAACAATCATTTCTAACGCATCTTGTACAACTAACTGTTTAGCTCCTATCTCTAAAGTATTGAATGACAAATTCGGTATCAAGAGAGGTTTGATGACAACTGTACACGCTGCTACTGCAACTCAAAAAACTGTTGACGGTCCTTCTAAGAAAGACTGGAGAGGTGGTCGTGGTATCCTAGAAAACATCATCCCTTCTTCAACTGGTGCTGCTAAAGCTGTAGGTAAAGTTCTTCCTGAATTGAACGGTAAATTAACTGGTATGTCAATGCGTGTACCTACTTCTGATGTTTCTGTTGTTGACTTAACAGTTGAATTAGAAAAAGGTTGCACTTACGAAGAAATCTGTGCTGCAATGAAGGCTGCTTCAGAAGGTGAATTGAAAGGTATCCTTGGTTACACTGACGAAGCTGTTGTTTCAACAGACTTCCGTAACGATTCTCGTACTTCTATCTTCGATGCTAAAGCTGGTATCCAATTGGATCCAACTTTCGTTAAAGTTGTTTCTTGGTACGATAACGAATGGGGATATTCAAACAAAGTATGTGAAATGGCTCGTGTTATTTCTAAATAATAATATCCATTCATATTTTATAAGGCGGGAACTTTTTAGTTCCCGTTTTTTTTTTTAAATTTGGCGAGAAAAAAGTAAGACCATGGTCAGCAACCCCAAATCGTATGTTAATAATATACTTGCTTTTGCAGAAATTCTGCTAAGTATATTTGTTTTTGTCTTATTGTATTTCATGTTCTTTGACAATCTTATGATTGACAAAGATTATTTGGTCTTAGGGGTCTGCATGACTCTGATTTGGGCGTTTCTGTTGAAACGACTTGATGTTTCGAAAATCTATAAAATCAATCCGTACTCTTATATTCTTATTCATTATGTTACCGCATTAAGTATGGGTTTTATAGGATTAGTATTCCTTGTGTTCCTTTTGAGGCTGGATATTAATCGCTTTTTCTTGTTGTTTTTTATTGCTATTGACTTTGTCTTATTATATTGTTTTATTATTGGGGTGTATTTTTATGCTAAAATACAACGTAAGAAAGGTCTTTACAATACCAATATTTTAGTGATGGGGGACAAGAATGTTGGGAGTTTTATTAATAAGATTGAATCGAATCCTTTTTGGGGATATAAAATAAAGGGAATAGTTACCGATAGCCCTGATTTGAGAGAGAAATATGAGTCTATGTATACTATATATAGTGTAGATAGTCTTAAACAGACTCTTATCGAAGAACCAATAGATGAATTGTATTACTGTCGTTCTTCTTTGGATACAAAATTAGTGAGTGATTTGATTTATATGTGTTTGGAAATTGGCGTTACATTCCGCTTGTCTTCTCAGATACTTTCTCTTGCACAGACTAAGTCAAAAATATATTATCTAGGAGAAACTCCTTATTTTACATTCCAAAATACTCCAAAGCAAACGTTTAACATGGCGATGAAAAACTTATTTGACAAAGTTTTTGCTTTTTGTGTCCTTGTTTGTTTGTCTCCTGTATTCATTATTATTGCAATATGTATAAAATTGGATTCTAAAGGCCCTGTTTTCTTTAAACAAATTCGTTCAGGTTTGCGTGGTCGTGAATTTTATGTATATAAGTTCCGTAGTATGTGCGATGGTGCGGAGGCTATGCTTGATTCAATGAAAGACGAAAATGAACAAGAAGGTCCAGTCTTTAAAGTGAAAAATGATAAACGTATAACAAAGATAGGTAGTTTCTTGCGTAAAACTAGTTTAGATGAGTTGCCTCAGTTTATTAATGTGCTAAAAGGTGATATGTCGGTAGTTGGTCCTCGTCCACCACTACCTGCAGAAGTTAAGCAGTACAAACCATGGCAAACTCGTAGATTGTCAATGAAACCTGGTATTACTTGTATATGGCAAGTCTCTGGCCGAAATAATATTCCTTTTGAACAGTGGATGAAGCTGGATTTACAATATATTGATACATGGTCGTTAGGACTTGATTTTATGATAATTTTAAAAACCGTAAAAACAGTTTTAAAACACGATGGTCAATAAAAAAACTCTGTTTTTCCCACTTTTGCTTTTTTGTGCCTATTGTTCTGCACAAGTGAATTCAGTCTATCAGAATGCTTCATTTCAACCATATGATAGATACTTGTATAACTCTGACGCACGTTTTCATACATCTATAAAGCCATACGATATGCATGAAGTGAATGCTATCGTTTCCATTGATACGTTGTATCAAAAGGACTGTAAGTCGAGAGTGGTTAATTATTTAATGAATAAGGATATTATTCATTATGATGCTAAGGATTTTTCTTTTAGTATAAATCCATCATTTGATTTTGAATTATCTCAACACAATGGTGATAATAATGATGATTTGGGATGGATAAATGATCGTGGTGTGTTTGTTAAAGGTAATATTACCGATAAGGTTCATTTCTATACTGCTTTTCATGAAATCCAATCGAATTACACGGATTATAGAAGAGATAGAATAAAAGAACTTGGTCATAATACAATTCCGGGAATAAGCCGTGGTAAAGCTTTTGGTGATAAGGGAGGGTTGGATTATGCTTATGCCGAAGGCTATGTTTCGTACATTCCTAATCAATATTTTGATTTCCAATTGGGACATGGCAAGAATTTTATAGGCGATGGTTATCGTTCTTTGCTGTTGTCGGACAATGCGCAGAATTATCCTTATTTTAAATTGACAACCACAGCATGGAATCTAAAATATGTTATGATGTGGTCGCAACAGTATTATTTGGAAAAAGGACATCTTGGTAATACTCGTTATAGTGAACGATGGAATGTGATGCATTATCTTGATTGGTCTGTAACCAAATGGTTGAATGTTGCTTTCTTTGAAACTATAAACTGGGGCGATGATACATTAGGTACTGATCGTGGGTTCGAATTTAATTATATAAATCCTTGCATTTTCCTTCGCCCTGTGGAGTTTTCTATAGGTTCGCCGGACAATTGCCTTATGGGACTTTCTGGTAAGCTTACATTGTGGAAAAATCATGTGTTTTATGGGCAGCTAATTCTTGATGAGTTTAAGTTTGATGAATTTAAAAAACATAGTGGCTGGTGGGGTAGTAAATATGGATTACAGGCAGGATATAAAACGTTTGATATAGCAGGTATTCCGAATTTGGATTTTCAAACAGAGGTGAATTATGTTCGCCCATTTGTGTATTCTCATTTTACGTATTCTCAAAATTATGCTCATGCGGGTCAATCGTTGGCGCATCCTCGTGGGGCAAATTTCTATGAATCAGTTTCTTTTCTTCGATATAATTGGAAACGTATTTTCTTTGAGGCAAAATATGAATATCTAGTATATGGCCGTGATACTGCAAATACTAATTATGGAGGTGATATATTCAAATTATATCAAACTCGAACTCAAGAATATGATAATATAACAGGTAAGGGTGGAAATCAGGAAAGAATTGCATATAAAGACTTTACTGTGTCTTATATGATTAATCCAAAAATGAATATGCGTGTATCTCTTGGTGTATCAAATCGTACTGTTAAATCAGAACAATTTGATGATCAAAACCAATGGCTATTTATGTTTGGTTTCAAAACTTCGTTGAATAATTTTTATTATGACTTTTAGACACGTTATATAAAAAAGAAAGAGCCGCAATGTACATTGCGGCTCTTTTCTTTTTATGTATAATGATACTAATCGTGTATAATATTATATAATTCTTGGAAATCTGGTGTAAGAATTATTTCGCTACGACGGTTTTTAGAACGGGCTTCTGCAGTGTTAGCTTCGTCTATTGGACAATATTGTCCGCGACCTGCAACTGTGATTCTTTTACCTTCAATTGTAGAATTGTCTGTTAGAATGTATGAGATTGCTAGGGCACGTTTTGTACTTAGCTCCCAATTGATTTTAGCTCCACCAGTGTTGTCAGTGTGGCCTTCAATCATAATGTTGATATCAGGGCTTTGTTCCAATACAGAGGCTAAGTTTTTAAGTGCTTCCTGACCTTTGTCTGCAACGTCACTTTTACCTACTTTGAAAAGTAATGCTTCGTCAAGTAATACGTAGATTTTACCATTACGTTGTTCTATTGTAAGGCCTTGTCCTTGAAATCCAACTAATGCTTTTTCAAGTTTGCTTTTTAAAGCAACTGTTGCAGAATCTTTTTTACGAAGTGTCTCTTCAAGATTTGCAATTTGCTCGTTTTTAAGAAGAATTTCGTTGTTTTTAATACCTAATTCTTGACGAATTTTGTCAAGAGATTTACGCTCTTGTTCTAAGCTTAATTGGATTGAATCAAGTTCGTCTTCTCTTGTTTGTAGCTTTTCGCGAGCTGCTTGTAGTTCTTCTAAAGTTTTTTTGCTTTCGGCTGCTTGTTGTTTAATCATAGCCGATTGTTTGTTCGTTAGATTAGTGTTAAGTTGCTTTAATTCGTTGTTTTGTGAAGTTAAATTCTCAATCTGTCTGTTTTTTGACAGAGAGTCTGCACGAAGTGCAACAACTTTCTTCTCAAGTTCATCTTCTAGCGCAGTAGATGTCTGCAAGTTCTTGTTGCATAATGCTAATTCGCAGGTAAGTGAGTCTATTTTTACTAAATCAGATGATGCAAGTTTCTGGTATTCTTTCTTGGAAACACAAGAACATAAAATTGCAGAGCCTAGACAAAAAAGAAGAATTTTTTTCATAGTATAATTTTTTTGTAAAAATAGTGATTTATTGAAATGAAACCATTTTTTTATTTTTTTTTAGTCGTGATTTTGTGTTTTTCTTTTGTTTCTCCGTTAATAATCATATTTTTGCAAGATAAATGGAAATGTTTTAAGTGATTAAGTAAATGAAAATCAAATATATCTTTGCCCTATTACTCAGCGTTGTCATTGTTTCGCAGTCGTTTGGTCAAACTGAAAATTTTAAGGAACCCAAAAGAGTAGAATCTTTTTTGACAGAATTATATCCTGAAGCTTTTAATTTGACATTGATGCGTGATGCAATTTTGTATTATTTAGATAAAGAATTGCATAAGGAAGGCTATCGCATGTTGCAACCGAATAAAACTTTACAGGATGCGTCTCAGGTTTTCGCCGATTACATGTCTAAGACAGATGAAATTCGTGTTTCGTATGCTCCATCAAAATTTTCACTACAACAAAGAATTTTAGCGCAAGGTGGTGGTGCTCATCAAGTTGATGAAATTACCATGAAGACTTCGATTCAACGTGCGAAGATGTCTTTGACATACGATGAAGTTGCTCAAGATATTGCATTTCAAATATTTAAAAGAAAATCCGTAGAAATTTTACAAAATCCTCGTTATGTTTTTGCTGGTATAGGTTGTGGCATAGATAAAACGGGAAAGAAACTGTACATCTCTATTAGTGTTGGAAACTATAATTTGATAAGTACTTCAAAGAAAGATGCGAAAGCATCAGGTTTGAAAATGACCGCATCCAACCAAGGTATAGACTGGTATGATGCAAAAGCTTGTAAAGCTTGTACTAAGTTCAAGGAGATAGAATCTCTTCGTTCAATGGTAACAATTGATCGTGGAAAAATCTACTTTGAAACAGGTGACTATAAGTCATTGAAGAAATTATTGAAAGATCCAACTGATGCGATTGCTGTTGACATTGTAAACATGAAACAGTATCCATGCAAGGGCGACAATATTGTCAACAATCAGTTGCCAAACCGTGGCTTTATGACCAAGCCAATATTCGTAAAGGATTTTGACAAATTGAATATTTATGCGGGAAGAAATGCTTCTGCAAAACTTCGTTTGTTGTTGGGTGAAGTACCAGACGGTATTACTGATTACGAATATAATGTATTGGTCATTAAGGATAAACATTTATGTAGAACTTTAACACCAAGTTTTGATAAGAAAATTGAAGGTTTTAATATGCCAGAGTTGCTTCCTTTCCCTGATACAGTAACTCGTTATAATACGTTTATATATAATCCTAAAGTAGAACGTGACACTATTAGTTTCCTTATTCCTTTTGAAATCGGTCGTTCTCAATATCGTGAGTCTGATATTGCTGAATTTATAGATTCTATGAAACAACCTGATTTCAAACCACTTGCATTTATTGTCACTGCGTACTCTTCTATAGATGGAAATCCTGAGAAAAATATGCAATTGCGTGGAGAAAGAATAAATAGTATTGTAAGTGCAATCGCTTCGTATTCTCATAACAAAGTTCCTATTTCTACGAAAAGTTCTGATTCATGGGATTTGTTTTATACGGATATTGTAGCTACTGATTGGCAATTTTTGAAAACAAAATCGCGTGAGGAAGTTCTTGCTTATATATCAAAAGGCGACAACTTAAAGAAAATGGATGTAGTGTTAGCAAAGCATCGTTTCGCTGAAGTTCAAATTGTTGTTGAGTATGATATTACCACTACACGCCAGGAACAAGCATATACATTATATGCTTTCCATAAAGCTTTGAAAGAATATAATGAAGATTTAGCTCTTGCAATTCAAAAGTATATAATGCAACAAGTTTTGTCTGGTAGATATCCAAAATCAACAATCGATAAAATGCAAATACCTGACAAACCTGCTTATGTTGGTATGCAAGTGAACAAAATGTGGTTGAAATATACTGCAAACAATATGGAAACGGATGAGCGATTCCTAAAGGAAATGAAGCGTTTGAATTCTTTGAATTCAGAGAACTTCTATGTTCGTCGTAATTTGGTGTATGCTCGCTTGAAAATGGAACCTATCGATAATGAATTTTATGTGACGGAAATGCAAAAAGAAATCGATGCACAATTGATTTCTATCTTGCCTAAATATGCAATCGATCCATTGAATTTGGAATTACAAATAAAGTCTTTGCAAAACTTGAACAAAACATTCCGTGTTTCTAATGAAGAAGAGTTTGTGAATGCTGCTTTCGAACGTATTAAGGACATTATCGAAATTGATGACTATGATTGGAAGGGCGCTTTGAATTTAGCATCTATTTTCGTTGGAATGGGCGACTATGATTATCCTTTAAGTATAATGGCTCCAATGGTTAATCTTCCATCTGTAAGCGAAGAATTTATCTTTGTTTTCATAGCAATGTGTACTCATACTGACTATATGTTCCATACACAAGCATTTGTGGATGCATTAAAACGTGCTACGGAAATGAATAAACCTCGTCTTTGTGAATTAGTAGATACTGGAAAATTATCGTTCCAAATGTTTGAGAATCCTGAGGTGAAGAAAGTATATTGTCCTGCTTGTAATGAGTAGAATGATGTGTTAGCATAATAAAAAAGAGCAACCCAATGGGGTTGCTCTTTTTTATTTTACTCTATTTCCTAATTATAGTAAACCAGTCTTTAATTTTGCTTCTTCGCTCATCATGTCTTGATTCCATTCTGGCTCAAAAACGAGGTTTACAGCAACATCTTCTATGCCTCGGATAAGTTTAAGACGTGTTTGAATTTCATATTCCAACATTTCGCCCATAGGACATGTCGGCGAAGTCAATGTCATGTCTATTTCTACGATAGGAAGTTTATATTTAATGTCATAGATTAGACCTAAGTTATAGATATCGGCTGGGATTTCAGGGTCATATACAGTTTTTAGTGTTTCTATTACTTCGTCCTGTATGCGTTTTAGTTCTTTTTCTTCGTCTTCAGTCATAGTTATTTCGATTGAGCGTTAAACGCAAATGCGTATAATTTCATTTGTTTTATCATTGCAAGTAGGCCGTTGGAACGAGTAGGCGAGAGGTTCTCTTTTAAACCAATTGCTTCTATGAAATGTAAGTCACAATCAAGAATGTCTTGTGGTGTTTGGTTTGATAGTACACGTATTAGTAATGAAATGATTCCTTTAGTAATGATTGCGTCAGAATCAGCCGTAAAAGTGATCTTTCCATCTTTATATTCTGCGTTTACCCACACCTGTGATTGACAGCCTTTAATGAGATATTCTTCTGTTTTATATTTCTCGTCGATTAAAGGAAGTTCTTTCCCAAGGTCTATCAAATATTGATATCTATCCATCCAGTCATCAAAAAGGCTGAATTCTTCTATAATGCTGTCTTGGATTTCGCTTATTGTCATTGTCAAATTTTTTGGCAAAAGTAGTAATTAATGTGAAATACGTATGAATATTTCGTTGTCCTTTATTATAAATCAGATAAACGGTCAAAATTCATTTCGGTAAAGCTATGTATGCAGAAGTCAGCCTTGTTAAGAATAGTCGAATCTCCGACTCCGATACAATACATTCCTCCGTTTTTCGCTGCTTCTACGCCGCTGATTGCATCTTCAAAAACAACGCAGTTTTCTGGTTTCACTCCAATTAATTCAGCACCTTTTAGGAACACTTCTGGGTTTGGCTTTGCTTTTGTAATCATATTTCCATCAACGATAGCATTGAAATATGATTTGATGCCAAGTTTTTCGATAAGCAAAGGTGCATTTTTACTGGCAGAACCTATGGCTGTCTTTATTCCTCTTGATTGTACCTCTTTTAGAAAGTCTATAACACCTGGATATACGTTTTTCGGAGTGATTTCTGTTTGAACATATTCAAGGAACCATTGGTTCTTTTGCGCAGCAAGTGCGTCTTTCTCATCCTGCGTTTTTGCCAAACCTCCATGTTTCAGAATAAGGTCAATACATACAGATCGGCTTACCCCTTTTAGATTCTCATTAAATGCTTCGTCGATGGTGAATCCTAATGTCTCTGTAAGGCGTTTCCACGCTTTGAAATGATAGATTTCGGTGCTTACAAGCACGCCATCCATGTCGAAAATACAAGCTTTAATTTCTGCCATATCTTAATTTCGGGCAAATACGTACCCGATTCCTTTAATTGTGAATATATATTGTTCTCCTAATTTTTCCCGTAATTTGCTGATGTGTACATCAATAGTACGGTCGCTGACGACAATCTCCTTACCCCATACCGATGCGTAGATCTCTTCTCGTGAGAAAACATGCTCAGGCTTAGAAATAAGTATTTCTAAAAGTTTGAATTCTTTATTTGGCATGTTTATAGGTTTCTCATCTACAGTGACAAGGAACTTTTCTTTATCTAACACAATGTTTTTGTATTTCAAAACAGGTGTGTCTCCTGTTGTGGTATTTTTTCGTCTTAGTAATGATTGTATTCTTGTGATAAGTACCTTCGGACGAATTGGTTTTGTAATGTAGTCATCTGCGCCTGCTTGAAAGCCTGCTATTTCTGAATAATCTTCGCTACGAGCTGTCAGAAAGGCAATAATTGTCTTGTTTAATTCCGGTATGGCACGGATGGTTTCACATGTTTCTATGCCATCCATGTCGGGAAGCATTACGTCCAATAAAATTAAATCAGGGACATGCTTTTTAGCAATAGCAACAGCGTCAAGTCCGTTTCCTGCAGAAAATGTCTCAAAACCTTCTTTCTCTAAGTTGTATCGTAGGATTTCTACAATATCAGGTTCGTCGTCAACGATTAATATAGAGGCTTTTTGATTCATGTAAATTATTTTATGTTTCCTTTTTTTATGGTGAAAGAGAATGATGTTCCCTTGTTTAAAGTACTTTTCACATTCAATGATTCTCCGTGTGCCTCAATAACGTGTTTTACTATGGCAAGACCTAATCCTGTGCCTCCTTGCTCTCTAGAACGACTCTTGTCAACACGGAAAAAACGTTCAAATATACGATCTAAATGTTCTTGTGGAATACCAATGCCTGTATCTGAAACTTCTACTAAAAATCTGTTATCCATATCGTAGAAACGAATACGGACAGATCCGCCGTCAGGCTTATTATATTTGATCGCGTTAATGACAAGGTTGGAAATTGCCATAGAAATTCTCATTTTGTCTGCATAAACCATCATAAGTGATTTAACAGTTGGAATTTCCATAGTAAGAGTAACATTGCGCTCCTTTGCTAAATACTCTTGTGTCTCAAATATTTCATTAACAAGGTCGGCGATATTAAATGTGGTGTATTCCATTTTTAGTTCTCCAGATTCAAGACGGTTTATTGCGTCTAAATCGTGCACAATAGATGTCATTCGTTGAATGACTTTGTCGGTTCTCTCAAGATATTTTCTGTTAATCGTTTCGTCCTCCAAACCACCGTCAAGTAATGTTGAAACATATCCTTGTATTGTGAATATAGGTGTCTTCAATTCGTGTGCTACGTTGCCAATGTATTCTTTACGGAATATTTCTTGTTTCTTTAATAATTCGATCTCTTCGCTTTTGTGCGATGCCCATTCTTCAGCGTCTTTTGTGGCTGTGTCAATAAGGTTGTCGTCGTTTTGAGATATTTCTTTGAATTTAGGCATTTGTGCCGATCGTATAATCTTATACACAGGTCTAACTTTCTCTATTACAAACGATTTTATTGCATAATAGGAAATAAAATAGAGTACTATGCTTATAGCAATAATAGTACACAGTCCGGGAATTAAGAGTTCGTGATAACCACAATAATAACAAACACCTAATGTTGCCAGCATAAGAATGTTGGCACTTATCGCAACATGTAGTGCGATTCCTTTGTTCGTCTGTATCCGAAACGAGTTCAGCATAGGTCAAAATGTAAACTGTAACAAATGTAGATGATAAAATGAAAAAAAACAACTGTGGATTGTTTTCAATTATTTTTTTTTATATTTGTAATGTTCCTATTCATTAAATATTTAATTATGAAAAAGTTGTTTGCGTTGTTTTGTGTCTTAATGGTCGCTGGCATAGCATTGCTTTTTTCGCTATCGACAACTCCCAATGTAAAAAAAGCAACAGTGAAGGATGTTAAGGAAAACGCCGTTCTTCTTGACAAAAACAATGAGGATATACAACTGATAGGAACAATCTCTTCTCAAATATCAAAAAAGAAATTTTGGTTTGAAGATAATACGGGACAAATAGTGATAGAGGTGAAAAATAGTTTGTTGCCTATGGTTCCCTCTACAAACCAGATTGAAGTTGAAATCCGTGGTTCTGTAGATTGTGAGACAGAAGCTGGAGGGGGTGTGAAGATAAATGTCTCGGAACTTATCTTCGATAATGAAGAGGAAATACAGATTATGTAATTTCTATCCTTGCTCTGTAGTGCGTATTTGCTGTTATAGGTGTAAGTGAAATATATCCTTTTGAAATTTTACCATTCTCTAATTGTAATGGCTTTTGGCTGTTGAGTAACTTGTGGCTTGCTTGTAGTTCATTAGCATCCTTGTAAAAATCCACAGAGTACGTTCCTGTTCGTCCTTCACAAACGAATTTGTCATAAAATAAACGTGCAACTAATCCCATCGTCATTCGTACATTGATTTCTACGCAGGGATGTATGTAATATTTGTTTTCTTTTTTATGGATAAACATATCTACACCGCAGTATCCGGTGTAAGAAGAGTAGTTTTTATTGAAAAATGCAATGAGTTTTGTTTGTATTTCAATTAAATGTTCTGTTGAAATCCATAGGTTGAGCAAAGATTCAATGTATGAATCGGAAGCGAGCAAATTCCCTTGGTATGCGCCATTGTCATTAGTGAAAAACCAGGAATAGCCCGCAAAAGAAGTGTTCCCTTTGTCACAATAAAATTCCATTGCGAAATTTTGTACAACGTCATATAAAGGTTCGGCTAATATGGAACCTTGTTTTTGTGCGATTCGTATAACTCTATTTCGTAGGTTCTCGGTAAGTCCGCCAAGACTTCTGCAAATTCCTTTACCGCTTCCAGACCACGGTGCCTTAAAAATGCAAAAAGGATTTTTTTCTATGTATGCGTCAATTTCGTTTTCTTTTAACAAAACTCCTTGAATGGTGTGGGCGCAGTCTGTATATTCATCCCAAAGTTCTTTGGTTGCTTGTATTGAGTATTTTCTATGGGATAGTTCCCGTATTGTAGCTAATTCTGCGTCGTTTGGAATTGCTGTACATCCAAGTTGGGATAGTTTATTATGTACAGTTTTGTTCCATCCCCATGGGTGAATGCTACTTGTAATTGGTACTTGTTGCAAGATTTTTGTCCCTTGGAGTTTGGGGAATCGTTGTTGCATTTTTAAAAACCAAGAGAAATCAGGATTAGTATGGTAAATGAAACTGTTTGGTTTTGAGTACCATATTGGTAGAAATGCAAAATCTTGAGCGAAAACTACAGCCGATTGTGGAGCGTCATAGTGATCCGAATCGGAAGCTAATGCTAAGTCGTGGTCAGGATTGAATAGATAGACGTTCTCGCTCATTTTTAATGATTTAAATAAGAATGTACGAAAGTAAGAATTTTTGGCAAAATATTTGTAGTTTGTAAAATCGTGTTTGGAGTGTAACCATTTTTTTACATTCTTTGTCTAATAATAAAAATTACATAGTATGAAACGATTATTTTTTGCTTTGCTTATTGCTTGTGTAGCTCCTGTTTGTTCATTTGCTCAATGGGGCGATCCTTCGACAAAACAATTAAGTGCCAGTGATTTAAAAGCACCTGTGATTTCATGGGATAAGGATTCTTATAACTTTGGCGAAATACCACAAGGTATTCCAGTAGATGTAGTTTTTGAATTCACTAATACAGGAAATGCACCGTTGATCATAACTAAGGTTGAACCTGCATGTAATTGTACCGATGCTATTTGGCCAAAAACTCCTATTATGCCAGGTCAACGTGGTGAGATTCAAGTGACATTTGATGCGGAAACTGGTGGTAAATTTTCAAAGACAGCTGTTGTAACGTCAAATGCAAAACCAACAGAACAAACATTAGTATTTACAGGTGTTGTTGTTCCTAAAAAGAAAAAATAAGTCTGATATAATAGTTTAGTGTTGTGGGTCGTTCATTTTGAACGACCTTTTTTATTTCTAATAGAGAAGCAAAATCTAAAAAATGCTATCTTTGCGAAAATTAAAATGATTTAGAATGAAAGCAAAAATAGCAGTACTTCCAGGTGACGGTATAGGACCGGAAATTATGGAACAAGGTGTGGCTGTAATGAAGGCAGTTTGTGCAAAATTTGGCCATGAATTTTCTTATGAATACGCAATTTGCGGTGCTGACGCAATTGATAAAGTAGGTGACCCATTCCCAGAAGAGACATTTAAGACTTGTATGGATGCTGATGCCGTTTTGTTCGCATCGGTTGGTGATCCTAAGTTCGATAACAATCCAGCAGCAAAAGTTCGTCCAGAACAAGGACTTTTGGCTATGCGTAAGAAATTAGGTTTGTTTGCAAATATTCGTCCTGTTGAAACATTTGATTGCTTAGTACACAAATCTCCTTTGAAAACAGAATTGGTACAAGGTGCAGACTTTATTTGTATCCGTGAATTGACAGGTGGTATGTATTTCGGTGAGAAAAAAGAAGGCGATGATGTTGCGTATGATACAAACTACTACAGCCGTAAAGAAGTAGAAAGAATCTTAAAAGTAGCATACGAATATGCTCGTAAACGTCGTAATCACCTTACTGTAGTTGATAAGGCAAATGTACTTGCTTCAAGCCGTTTGTGGAGACGTGTTGCTCAAGAAATGGCACCACAATATCCTGATGTTACAACTGATTTTATGTATGTTGACAATGCAGCAATGCGTATGATTCAAGAACCAAAATTCTTCGATGTTATGGTTACTGAAAATACATTCGGTGATATCTTGACTGACGAAGGTTCTTGTATCACAGGTTCTATGGGCTTGCTTCCATCTGCTTCAACAGGTGAACATACACCAGTATTTGAACCTATCCATGGTAGCTGGCCACAAGCAAAAGGTTTGAATATTGCTAACCCATTAGCTCAAATCCTTTCTGTAGCAATGTTGTTTGAATATTTCGACTTAAAAGAAGAAGGAACATTAATTCGTAAAGCTGTAAACGCTTCTTTGGATGCGAATGTTCGTACACCGGAAATTCAAGTAGAAGGTGGTGCAAAATATGGTACGAAAGAGGTTGGCGCTTGGATAGTTGATTATATCGTAAAAGCATAAAGTCAATCTTCATTAATAATAGAAGGCATAATCGAAAGATTATGCCTTTTTGTTTTATACCTGTTGCATTTGGAAAAGATTTGCGGAGGTTTTTGGAAAAAGAAAAGGGAATCTATATAGATTCCCTTTTATAATTTTATAGACTAAAAAGAATTAGTCTTCGATTTCCACCAAATTGAATGGAACTTTGATGATTTCTTTGTAATCTTCGCCTGTTTCCATCATATCTTCATCATCGCTTTCATAGTGCCAGTTAATGATAACATCGCTATTTTCAGAGATTTTTTCGAATTTCTTTAAAAGGTCAAGAATACATTTTGAAGAACTCGTGTTGAAGTATTCTAATTGAACATTAAGAACAGTTTTTGCTTGAGCTTGTGTTGCATATTGATCTAACCATTCAAGAACAGGTTTGTAGAATTCTACTGAGTTTTCAGGAATAGAACGACCTTTTAAGTCGAAAATACCTGTGCTTGCGTCGAAGTTTAGTTCTGGCGTTTTAGCCGATCCTTCCATTGTGATATTATCCATGTGTTTTAATTATTTAAGTTCGTTACAAATGTATGTTAATTTTTGGGAATGAAATTGAAATCTTTGTGTAATATTTCACTCATCTCAATTCCTTCTTCATGTGCAATCTCGTCATCAACATCGTAGTACCAGTTCACCGTGAATTTGTCTTTATTTGATTCTAATAGTGCACGAATGGTTCTAACAATATTCTTAAGTGATATTGAGTTGAAATACTCTAAGTCAATTTTTATGACAGGATTTTGTAATTCAGAAATGAATGTTTCATTGTCCATAATCCAGTTTTCTATTTCTGAATAATAGTTTTCTGCATCTTCAGGGAAAGAAACTCCAGAAATTTCGAATGTTTGACTTGCAATGTCAAATTTGACTTGTGGTGTACGTTTTGTCGCTTCTTTTTTCAAGTCGTCTTGCAAGTTTTTTAGCTCTAACTCAAGTGAAATGTAAGATAAGGTTTCATCGTATGGTTCGAATTTACATACTATCGGTTTGCAACATTTCCTTCGAATCATGATTATACCAATGTGTGGACTACCAGCATAGTCCAAATTGTTTTCCAACGTTTTTTGTTGTAGCTCTTTTAATTCTTGTTGGTTTTTTAAGTTGATGTTATTCAGTAAAATAGTAAAAG
Source organism: Bacteroidales bacterium (assembly GCA_024402335.1). GTDB lineage: Bacteria > Bacteroidota > Bacteroidia > Bacteroidales > UBA1715 > UBA1715. The sequence goes on along the minus strand of JAKSTZ010000004.1, from coordinate 2,911 downwards.
AACCTACGCTATCGTTAGGAATAAAGTTTCTTGAACGTATAACTATATTTCCCTCGTCTGTTGTTGCTAACGCAATACTTATTGAGCGTTGCGAGTCTTCTTTTAAAAATGCGTGGGATGCTATATTGCCTATGATTTCAGACGCCACAGTTCGTATATTGTGGACCATGGCACGAGAAAATTGTTGTTCCTCAACTACAGCCATTATTTTTTGTAGTAAAGGTTCTACATCTGCGTTTGTCAAACAATTTCCTGTGAATGAAAAGAATTCTTTTTCCATTATATTAAAATCTGAGAGCAAGATAGTAAAATAAATTAAAAAATAGTAATAAATCGCAGAAATTTATGACATACAGAGACGTACTACAGTACCTCTTTGAGATATCTAAAGATGATTTATTTATTGAAATATTCTTGTAGTGAATATCGTGCTCTTGGTGCCAAGTCTTGTCCCGCGAATTGTCCTGCAAGGTATTTATGGTATGCTGCCAAGCCTACCATTGCCGCATTGTCTGTCGTGAACCTTCTTTCAGGAAGGAATGTCCGCCAATGATACTTTTCGCCTGTTGCTACAATAGCATCGCGTAACCCTGAATTTGCAGCAACTCCACCACCTATTACTATGTCCTTTATGCCTGTTTGTTTTGAGGCATGTATAAGTTTCTTGAGCAAAATATCAATAATAGTATGTTGTACCGATGCGCAAATGTCGTTGATGTTTTCAGCAACAAAATTTGGATTCTTTTGTACTTCTTTTTGCAAGAAATATAGAATAGATGTTTTTAAGCCACTAAAACTATAATCAAGATTTGGAATTTGAGGCTTGTTAAACACAAATGCTTTAGGATTACCTTCTTGAGCCCTGCTATCGATTTGTGGTCCACCTGGATATGGAAGACCAAGAACTTTTGCACTTTTGTCGAAAGCTTCTCCGGCTGCGTCATCAATTGTGGTACCGATAATTTCCATATCGGTATAGTCTTTTACGATGATGATTTGTGTATGACCACCAGATACAAGTAAGCATAGGAATGGAAATTGTGCCTGTTCTCGTCCGACAGTTTCGGGAGTAACAATAAAATTGGCAAGTACGTGGCCGTGTAAGTGGTTTACTTCTATAAGCTTACAACCTTTTGCAAGAGCAAACGATTTTGCGAAGGAACCACCAACAAGTAGCGAACCAAGTAGTCCAGGACCTCGAGTATATCCAACGGCGTCAATTTCATCTTTTGTTATACCTGCTTGTTTTAATGCATCGTCAACAACAGGAATGATGTTCTGTTGATGTGAACGGGATGCAAGTTCAGGAACAACTCCGCCGTAGCGTTCGTGAACTTTTTGACTTGCAATGGTATTGGAAAGCAAAATACCGTCTCTAAGAACGGCTGCAGATGTGTCGTCGCACGAAGATTCTATGGCGAGAATAGTTGTACTCATAATTGTCTTTTCTGGTTGCTACCTACCAATCTTATATTTATATTTGTGGCAAAAATACGGTTATTTCTGTGAGTTTTATAAAACGGATAGCAAAAATCTTTGGTGTTATCATTGCAAGTATTCTGACAGTGGTCTTGCTTGCCTTTGCTGTAATACAGATGCCTACTGTACAAAATAAACTTATTCGCTTTGCCGAACAGAAAATTTCTTCTGTTATAGGTCTAACTGTAAAAGTGGGAAAGGTATCTCCTGTGTTGTGGGATGGTGTTGCTCTTTATGATTTGTGTATTCTTGATAACCAGAATGATACTATTGCCTCGTCTGCTTATTTGGCAGCTTCTGTGAAAAGCATAGATTCGGATTCTTCTTCGTTTGCATTGTCAAAGGTCACATTGTCGCAGCCGAAAGTTTATCTTGCTTATGATTCTGCTGGTGTGTTTAATTTGGAACCTCTTCTACAATCTCTTTTGTCGGACGATACAACTTCGAATATGCGACTTTCTATAGATGAAATCGTAATACGAAAGGGAAGATTTTCCTATGAAGATATGACAGAGCCAATTTCTTCGGAAAAAGGAATTGATTTTTCTCATATTCAGGTAATGGATATTTCTGCTTTTATAAGTGATTTACTTGTGGAGAATGGTACTTATTCTGCATCAATACAAAAGCTTTCGGCTCATGAGAAATCGGGTTTTGATTTGTCTTATCTGTATGGGAATGTACTCGTTTCAGATTCTACTATAGATTGTTCGGATGTGACGATTTCAACGGTTGATTCAAAAGTCTATGCGAAACATTTCTCTTTGAATTATGATGACTTCTCTGACTTTAGTGACTTTTGTGATAAAGTTGTGATTTCTGCAAATATCAACCGTAGTTCTATTGCTCTCCACGATATTTCATATTTTGCTTCTGTCATGGAACAATTACCGTATCGTTTTACAGTTTATGGTGATTTCGAAGGAACAGTTTCTGATTTTGAGGCATCGGATATTCATATTGGCTATGGAAAAAGTACACAATTCGTTGGCAATGTGGCAGCGAAAGGCTTGCCGGATATAGAAAAGACAAATTTCACGTTACAAGTGCAGAATTTATCTACAAACTCGTATGACATATCTCATACGAGATTGCCGTTTCAAGAAACAGAAAGTTATGTGCAATTGCCAAATTTGTTGAATGCTTTTTCTTTCTATAAGTTTCGTGGAAAAGTTAATGGAAATTTGCAGGATATATCTCTTGTTGGAACCCTTCTCTCTGATGCAGGTGCAATAGATTTGGATGCTCGTGTTATTCAAAATGAAAACATCTTATGTGAAGGTGCAGTGGCACTTAATCAGTTTGATTGCTCGTATCTTCTTGATGGTTCGGATTTGGTTGGTCAGGTGTCTGCTGGATTCGATGTGTCGGCGACATTTGATTCAGAATCATTTTTCTTATCCCCTTCCTCAATGATCTCTCCGTTTTCGTC
>JAKSTZ010000039.1 GCA_024402335.1 Bacteroidales bacterium | reverse complement strand
GTAGCGAGTAGCGGAATCGAACCGCTCTAACAAGGATGAAAACCTTGTGTACTAACCGATATACGAACTCGCCATATCAATTCGGGTGCAAAGATATACAAAATTTCTTTCGCTCCAAATTTCTATATCAATTTAGAAAAAATTTCTAAAAAAAACATCAGGAATGTTTGACAACATTTTCAAAACAATCCTGATGCATAAAAACTTAAACTAATTTATAACTAACGAAGCCGTTCGTTGTTCGTTATTTTGAAACAACACACTTACCACAAAATTTCCCTTTGGCAACATTGATACATCAATATCATTGGTAAAAGAACTAACAACAACTCTTCCATTCATATCATAAACAGATGCCGATGTTATTTCATCTTCGCTTGCAATAGTTACAACATCATTTGCTGGATTTGGATATAACTTCAATTCTTTTTCCTTAACGTCAATACAACCAGTTGTTGGAACATTTACATGTACTCGATAAATTTTACAACCTATATTAGTAGAAAAAGTTGTTGATTTATCGTACACCACGCCATTGAATGAATTTTGCACCACAGTGTCTATCATTTCTGAAACTGGTTTGTAAATTCTAAAATTACCGGAAGCATTCAATAGAGAAAGGAAATACACCATACCATTGTAATAACGCCATGTTCCTGTTGGTGGATTTGTTCTCCAAAATTTATTCAACACTTCTTTTGCAAGAGCTTCATCAGCTACAGCAAAACAACCAACACCATTAGTTCCTGCAACACCTTCATTATAAGTTCCGTCTGGATTACCGCCGTCCCAATCAAAATAGCCATGTCTATAACCATCTTTTTTAAAGAATGTCATTAAACGTGTCATCATTTCAGTCTGATTCGCACTATCAGCTCTAAACCAGTTATAATCCATACCAATATTCATGGCACAACGAATAGCATCGAATTTATATTGTTTTGTGTCATATCCTTGCCAATCAGGTCTGTATGGAGTTCCGTCATATAAGCTATATTCTGGAAACAAACCAGAAGTTTCATTGCTTGCATAACGCAACAATTTACGAGCAGCTGCTGCTGCCTCCGACCAAAATTCATTATTTTCTTCTGCCCACAATGCCCATAATTCCATGAAACCTGGTAAACAATAAGAAGAATCGCTAAACTTTACATTATCATAATATGGAGAGAACACAACCATGTGATTTTCTGCATTATACATATTATTTACGCCCTTCACGCCATTTTTATTCATAATCTTTCTCATAATATTTTGGGCTTCAGCATTATAATTTATCTCGCCATCATTTCCCCATCTATTAGAAGCCAATAAAAGAGCCGTAACAATGTATTCTTCACCATCAGGAGCACAACCATCATCGATTTTTGTACCATCTGTTTTACATTGCCAAGCAAAATATCCATCCCATTCATTTCCTTGATGTTGCATATATTTTTTTGCCCAGCGCCACAATTTATCAAATTCTGTTTTTTTATCAAGTTGAACAGTTATCATCATACCATACGACTGACCTTCGGTACGAACATCATTATTACCAACATCATGAATATAAGCCATATCGTCACCTACTTCGCAATACACCGAAGTAGACAAACCAGGAGTAAAGAAATGTTTATATACTTTTTCAACCTTTGCCTGTACTTCAGCCTCCGATTTCCCTAAAATATCCACAAAAAGATTACGGTATTCACCCGTATAATAGGCTCCATTTCCTTTTCTTTCTTCTCCGCAAATCGGACCAGAATAACCGCTACCATACGTAATACTTTGTCCGAAAGAACATACAGTACATAGACATACTATACCCGTAGCTACAATAAAATTAAATATCTGTTTCATATCTTTTTGTTTTTTTTACAATAAGACAAATGACAAGAAAAATACCCTACTAAGCAAAAAGAAAAAAGAGATGCACATTGTACATCTCTTTTCTTTTAGAATGATAGATTGACACCCATTAGGAATGTCCGTTGTTTCGGATAATCGTAATAATAAATACCGTTTGAACGAGTTTCTGGATCAAGTCCTGTGAACTTCGTCCATAAGAATGGGTTTTGTACTTGCGCATAAATCATACAACGACTTAATTTTACTTTCTCGCAAGCAGAAGCAGGAACAGTGTAATTCAACTGAATATTTTTCAAACGTATATAAGATCCATCTTCCAAATAACGAGTTGAGAATCTATTACTATTGCTTCCATTATTTTGAACAACTTTCGGATTTTTAGCCTTATCACCTGGCTTTTTCCAATAGTTTGCTGCTTCAGCCGATTGATTCAATTCTGTAGTGGCACCATCTGCAATCAATTCATTATTCAACTGATTGAAAATCAAATTGCCATAAGAACAATATAGCATACAATTCAAAGACCAATTACCATAATTCAAAGTATTCGTCCAGCCTGCTGTAAACTTAGGATCTGCACTACCGGCAATTACTTTACGAGCATTATTATAATCTTTAGTAAGATTGCCATCCTTGTCATACCACATTGGCGAACCATCTGCAGAATTTACACCTGCCCATTCTGCCAAATAGAATGTCTGTAACGATTGTCCTTTCGTACGGATTTTTGTACTTACAACTATAGTATCGCTACCATATAATTGTGTGATTTCATTATGATTATGCGCAAAAGTAACCGATGTCGTCCAACTAAATTTGTCACGATTCACGACAGTAGCCGACGCTGACAATTCAACACCACGGTTTACCATAGAACCAACATTTTGCATTTGATTTTCGTAACCTGTCGTCATAGAAACCGGAACAGCCAACAACAAATCAAAAGTATTACGGTTATACAAATCCAAACCGACATTAAAACGTTTCATAAACTTTAAGTCTATACCTAAATCGGCATTACGGTTTTTCTCCCAAGTCAACTCATCGTTACCCATAGTTGTAGGCGTACTTCCCGGCTCATCCATATAGTTATTTCCGAAAGAATACAACTGCATGTACAAGAAATCGTCGATTGCAGAGTTACCAGATGTTCCATAACTTCCACGAACTTTCAACAAATCTATCCATGAAATTGATTGCATGAATACCTCATCGGAAACTATCCATGAACCACCAACCGACCAGAATGGCGCCCAACGATGAGAAGGACTAAATTTAGAAGATCCATCAACACGGAAACTTGCACTCAAATAATATTTAGCAGCAAAATTGTATTGTATGCTTGAAATGCCAGAAAGCATAGCAGAATGAATATCATACTCATTCATTTGTTCCATTTGCGACGCATTTGATATACTTGATTGTTTTTCCGAAGCAAAATTCGAGGCAATCATATTCGAAAAATTCAAGCCATTAGCTTCTGCCTCGAAACCACCCATAATTTGTAATGCATGTTTCAAGTGTTTGTAATTCCACTTCAATGTAGAAGAAGATGTCCACGTCGTTACTTGTGTAGAATAATAAGAAGACACGCCATTTTTACCCGATCCATCTGGAGTTTCCGGATGTAAATAAGCATATTCATCAACATTGATATAATCGATATTTGCAATTGTTTTAAAATCAAAATTGTATGGCAATTTATATTCTACGAACGCATTTCCCAACAAACGTTTTGTTTTATTATAATTTTCGTTCAATGCAATTACGCCAACAGGATTATAGAATTTATTAGTAAAGTTATATTTGTCACCATTTCTAACAGCAATAGTTGGTTTTGCCGTATATGCTGTTGTTACCGGACTAGAAGTATAACCTGGCTCTACAGTTGCATGTTGGATTGTATAAGAAGGATTAAATTTAAATCCAAAAGTACAATTATCCGAAGCTTTATGGGATAAATTTAAACGAGCAGAAGAACGTTGCATGTCTGTACCAGTGACAATACCTTCATCCTTCTTGTACTGAGCTGAGGCAAAAAAAGTTGTGGCATCCGTTCCACCTTGAGCAGAAAACTCATAGGATTGCATCCATGCTTTCTGATAAACCTCATCAAACCAATTTACACGTGCAGTATCATCCAATAATTCTTCTGCAATTTGCTCGTTAGACTTTCCCGCATTGCGCATAGCATCCATCAACCAAGATTTATATTGATCAGCCGACATCAACTCAAAATTATTTGTTGTGATTACGCCCAAACCTTGTGTGGAAGAGAATGAATAGACAGTTTTACCTGACTTACCTGACTTTGTCGTAACCATTATGACACCGTTTGATGCACGAGAGCCATACAAAGATGTGGCAGCCGCATCTTTCAAAATAGAAATACTTTCTATATCACTTGGATTCAACGAGGTTAAAATAGACGACGCATCAGAATTTTGTGATGTTTCACCTGAAAACATTGGAACGCCATCAATTACAATCAAAGGAGAACTTCCTGCAGAAATTGAACCCGCACCACGTAATTGTATTTCTGAAGAAGCACCCGGTTGTCCGGAATTAGTACTCAACACTATACCAGGTACATTTCCTTGCAAAGATTTTTCAAAACTAGAAGATTGCGAAGCAATAATATCGTCAACTTTAATAGAAGACAAAGAACCAGTAAATGATTCTTTCTTTTGTTTTCCATACGGAACTGTAACAACAACCGTTTCTATCATCAACGCATCGGTGCTCAAAGAGACATTATATTCCGAAGAAGATGTTACCGGAACAACAGTTGTTTGGTAGCCCATATAACTAAATTCCAATCCTGCTGTATTTTCTGGTATTTCAAAAACGAATGATCCGTCCAAATCGGTAAATGTACCATATGATGTTGGCACATAGCCGCCATTCGCATTTTTTGTCATTGCCGCAACTGAGGCAGCCACAAGCGCTTCCTTAGTTTTTGCATCTGTGACTTTACCCTTCACTTCGCGGTTTTGTCCAAAAGTATAAATACTTGTAATTATTAAAAATACAAAAGTGTATATTCTCTTCATAGGCATTTTTTTGCTGACCAAATGTACAATTTTTTCTTATTTAAAGAATTTCAAATAACTACGTACCAACATAGCATGTATTTTTTGTGCATCATCCAACTGTTTTGGTTGAATATCAGGATTTTCCTGTTCAAACTGCGCACACATTTCGGATAAAAGTTCGTCGCCATTAAAGTCTTTAAAATTATCATCAACCTTAACAATGACATTATAAGAAATTCGAGGCAAAATTCGGCTTGCCATACGTAAAGCTATCACTCGTTCCTCTTCAGACATTACCGTTTTAGAACATAGTTCTGCTATAGTCTCTTCATAATAATCCGGGCATGTCGACAACAACAAAACTTGCGTATGCAATGCGTTAAAATAATGTTCCTTATTGTGTTCTTTATCGGATTCACACAATTCTATCGCACGTTGAGTCATAACCAAAGCCATCTGCAACATCTTGATTTCTTCATCCTCTCCTTCCACTAAGTCATAATGATGCATAACCAACAACGATTTTGCCAATTTCCATAATTCCGGATTATCCCATAGCAATGTAGGATATTGCATTACCGATTCGTACACAAAAGGTAGTATATGCTGTGCTTTTGCTTGTTTTCCTTGATTAGAGAATTCCAAGACCTTATTTACAACAGCAAGTAATATTTCTTCTGGATTTTCCTGATTCATCTTAATCTTCTATCAATGATTGTAATCGTTCTATTTGATTTTGCTTATTAACCTCACGGTTATTCTTTGCAAAATTTGTGAAATATGTATGGTTCGAAAGAAATTTTATTTGTTGTTTATTCCATGTATTTTTATCTGTCACAAGATTTTGTACACGTAATTCTTCATACAAAGTATCTGAGACAGGCACAAAATCAGTTCTTCCTAAATAATCCAAATCCGCATCGCACATAATGCATTCCAATAATGTTTGCGGATTAGGCGGCAATTGCGTTGCCATTATCAGTTTACAAATCTTCTCTATTTGATCTGCGGTGTATTTATATTGCGGAAGTATTTCGCGAGCATATTCACAACCTATAGCTTCATGTCCTTTTGATTGAACTATTTGTCCCATGTCGTGAAATAATGCCGCCGTACGCAACAAAAGCATGTCCTCTTCGTCGGTAACATTCTCGGCTATACCAATAACCTCAACACCGACCATAACATCCATTGTATGTTTAACATTATGATAGTGAAGATATTGCGGTAACTCGTTTTCTAATCTTGTCAAAATATATTCTTCAAGATCAGGGAAACGAACGCGTCCAAGTTTCACAAAAAATGCATGATTTGGGATTTGCAAACTTGCGTCTTCTGCAAAACGAGGTTTAAAACCAACCACTTCATACATATTTATCACCCCGGTATATTTTACAGGAAGAGCACCTATTGATTCACAGGAGAAAATATCACGAACAAATTCGTAAGTTGTTTCAGAAATTATAATCTTTCCAACTTTGCCATAGGATTCTATACGGCTTGCAATATTAGCGGCATCACCTTTAATTTCATACGAAGCTTTCTTCTTTCCCGAAATGGTAGCAACAACAGGACCTGTATGTATTCCGAGACGTATATTCCAAATATTTTTCTCCTCACGCATATAGCGAACAATTTCCATTGCCGCCAAAATCATTTCGATTGGGTTTGTTCTATTTTTCTGTGGAATTCCACCTGCGCACATATAAGAATCGCCAATAGACTTGACTTTCTCCACATTGTATTTGGCTACGATGGAATCGAATTTCATCCAAACAGCATCCAATTCATCCACCAAACTTTGTGCGTTTTCCGCCTGCTGCAATTGTTCAAAACCAACAATATTGGAATACATAACCGTTACCATTTTGAATCGTTTGCTTTGCAATTCACCAATGGTATTTCCGGCTTGTTTCGGCAACGACTTCAACTCTGCCAATTGTCGATTTACGTCATCTAATTGCCGTTTTAAACGGATTATCTCATCGCGCAAGGCATTGTTTTCCGCCAACAAATCATTACGTTCCATACACTTCTAAAATCGTTTGAAAAGTACGGATTTTTAACGAAAGAGCAATGATTTTCTATGAATTCTTAACATACACCCAAGCCTTGCCATACTCAGAATTTGACTGCAAGTCTTTCACATATTGTTGGGCTTCATCGGCACTAGCGAACGCGTTCAAATACACTCGATTTTTATTATTGTCGGAAATAACGCCTGATTTATAATCCTTAGCCTGTAATTTCTTTGAGAATTTTTCTGCATTTGCTTTTACCGAAAAGGTTCCAACAATAATAAAATACTTAGCATCGGCAGTATACTCCGAAACTTCTTTTATTGGAGCGATTGTATTTTTAAGTTCTGTTATCTCCTCCTCTATTTTACTGTCCTTTTTGGGAGTCGTAGCAATAGGTTCTACAACAGTTTCTACATTTTCTTGTTGCTCCTCCACCACAACTGCATTTGACTTAAACTCATGTGGTCGAGGCAATTCCGGTTGAGAAAAATCAACAGAAGCATTAGTATTACGGAATGCTGATGCCAATTCGTCATTTTGAGCGACATGTAATATATTAGGAATCAACAATGCACCAAACAAAATAGGCGAAGCAATTATCATTGCTTTAGCCGTATTTTTCACAATCTTTTTGGGTAATTGTTTAGCATTTTTTTTTTCAGCATCCGATAATTTATCCATCGAAAAGCCTGCTAATCCGTAAGTATCAGGAAACGAGTCTGAAGTAATTTTTGATTCAAATTCGCCGTTGGCATGAATAACACCGACGGTTTTTATTTCAAAATCTTCACCCGCAGAAAACGATTGTTCAAAATCCGCTCCGTAATCTTCAAGAAGAGCAACGGCCTGTTCATCTGTAACATTCAATTTAGTCGATACATATTGAATGAAAATCGGCATTTCTACATATTCCTTCGAATACACTATTTCATACCGTGGCGGTACAAAATCAATTTGCTCACTTTTTGCTAAACGAGCAGGATGATATTGTACAGAAAGTGTTCCCAATGCTGGAATGGACACCTTTCCTGCACCCATCAAAAATGTACGAATAAGAGATTCTAAATTCATATCTTTCCTTTACAGATACAAATTTACCTCTCGCACACATTCAATATTCGGATTTACATATTGAGTTATCAATCAGTTATTAACAATAAAAAAGGCGACCCTATTGAGCCGCCTTTTTTATTCAATAGTAAATGACTATTTACATTTGTATTGATATTCTTTACCAAGAACTGTTTCAGTCCATTTACCAGTTTTTGAACATTCATTTTCGAAATCGATAGTTTTAGAAATTTTGTCACCATCAACTTTTACAGTGCAAACACATTCACGACCGAAACAAGAAGTCAATGCAACCATTGAAGCTCCAAGAGCAACCATTAATAATACTTTTTTCATAACTCAATATTTTTTTGTTTGACAGGACAAATGTATAGAATTGGAGTTAAAACAAATAATTTTTTTGCCAAAATTCATATTTACCATACTAAAACGTCAAAAGTCTTATGTTGTTGAAAGAATACGAGACAAAGAAAAACATTATTTTTGCATATGCAGAAATCAAAATTCATCCATCAAAAGAAATGAGAAATATCATATTACATATACTGCGTTGTATTGTTGCTTTTACATTCATTGCATCGTCAATTTTGAAACTACTTTCACTACAAAATTTTGAGCTATATGTCTATAGTTTCGGCATATTCAACTACGTAACCACGACATTTGTTGTACGCGTTTTATTAGTAGTAGAATTTCTATTAGGAATAGGATTATTGTTTCGGATCTTCTACAAACAAACTTGGTGGGGAACATTACTTTCCTTAATCGGATTTTCTCTTTTTCTCATTTATGTAGCGGTCTTTCGTGGAAGCGAGAACTGTCACTGTTTTGGTGACTTTGTAGAACTCGACACTATTCCATCACTCATAAAAAACATGCTACTCATAGGCATTTTACTACCCATTCGCAAACAAGAAGAATGGCATCATAACTTAAAGCCATACATCGTAACAATAGCTTGTTCCGCCGCGTTATTTGTTGCATTTTTAGGTTATCCTATGAATTCAATGTATTCACTCATGTTTGGAAATGACGAAGAACGATTCAACAAAGAATTATATGATAAAGTTATCAGTATTCCCGAATACGAACAAGAAATCGACTCTTCTAAAAATCAATTAGTTGCATTTGTATCATCAACATGTAAGCATTGTAAGGCCGGCAACACAATTTTACAAGCAATCATTACCAAAAACGACATTCCAATCAATACCATAACTTGTTTCATCGCAAGCAAAAACGACAGTTTAATAGATTCTTTCAAAATCATTACAAAATCAGAAAAACTTCATTATAAAAGAGCATCTATGGGTGCCCTAATAGGCATTACAAACGGCTATTTTCCAACGTATTTGTTCCTTGAAAAAGGTATCCCAAGCAAAGCAGTGAGCTACAAAGATTTGGACGAACAAGAAATTGTGGATTTTCTGAAAAAATAATTACATTTGTAACCGAATTACAATTATAACATAGTAAAATATAAGTATATGAACTCACAAGACATTAAGAAAGGTGTTTGCATCCGTATGGATGGTAAAATTTACGTTTGTGTTGATTTCTTGCACGTAAAACCAGGAAAAGGAAACACAATTATGCGTACAACTTTGAAAGACGTTGTTAACGGTCGTGTTATCGAACGTCGTTTCAACATCGGTGAAAAATTGGAAGATGTTCGTGTTGAACACCGTCCTTATCAATATTTGTATCAAGAAGGAACTGAATACGTTTTCATGAACCAAGAAACATTCGAACAAATCAATGTTATGCATGATTTAATCAACGGTGTTGATTTCATGAAAGAAGGTGACGTTGTTGATGCTGTATTCGATGCTTCTACAGAAACATTGTTGTATGCTGAAATGCCACAAATGGTTGTATTGGAAATCACATACACTGAACCTGGTGTTAAAGGTGATACAGCAACTAACGCAATGAAACCTGCAACTGTAGAAACAGGTGCTGAAGTTCGTGTTCCTTTGTTCATCAACACTGGTGAAAAAATCAAAGTTGACACAACAACTGGTGAATACAAAGAACGTGTAAAATAAATTCAATGAGCAATGACCATTGTTGACATTATACGGCAAAAGTTTGAGCTTGCCGACTTCAAGCTCAAAACATTGTTGGACGTCACAATGGCCATAAACGCAAATAGCTCTGCGAAGGAACTTCTACAGAAATATCGCAGTATTCTCTGCGACGATTTTGGGGTCGGACACTTAGTTACTTTTGATTGTAACCAAAATTGGAAAAAATTAATATCTGTAGGCGTTCCTGACGAATTTGGTAATAACGCCGACGAAGTTTCGTTGGCGTTACTTGCTTTTAAGGACGTTACCTATCTCACCCCAGAAGACAAAAAGAATCCTCTTTTTGAACCTTTTGACGTTCTTGTAACCGTTTACCATAAAAACATTCCTTTATCCTACATTTTAATCGGAGACGTTTCTGCCAACCAAGCAGTGTTTGGTACGAACTACTTGGAACAAAATCTTAATGCTATACTCACGTTATCGAACGTAATAGTTGTTGCACTGGAAAACAAACGGTTATACAAAAAAGCTTTGGAACAAGAGTCCATGAAAAAAGAGTTGGAAGTTGCTTCAAAAATGCAAGCAATGCTCATACCTTCACAAGACTCTTTGCCAACAAACAAATTCATACAAATAGCCTCTTTTTACCAACCACATTCTATGGTTGGAGGTGACTATTACGATTTCCTGCAACTTAACGAGCACGAGTACGGTTTTTGTATCGGCGATGTTTCTGGTAAAGGTATTGCGGCCGCCATTCTAATGTCGAATTTCCAGGCAAACCTCCGTATTCTATTTAAACACAAAGTTCCACTCAACACGTTAGTAAAAGAATTAAACAAAATCGTAAACACTAACGCACAAGGTGACAGATTCGTTACATTTTTCGTTGGCATATATGACGGGAAAAAACATACATTCAAATATGTAAATGCCGGACACAATCCTCCACTCTTATTAAAAAAAGAAAAAGGGCAATTACACTACTTAACAAATGGTTGTGTAGGTTTGGGCATGCTCGACGAAATACCATCAATACACGAAGGAGAAATACATATTGGCCCCGGAGACAAACTATTCTGCTACACCGACGGATTAATTGAAGCAGAAAACAATAACGATGAATCTTTTGGAACTATTCCTATTGAGGAAGCATTAACAACAAATGAAAATGCTACCGATATAGTACATTATCTACGCAACGAACTACAACATTTCCTAGGAGACAAACCTTGCGGAGATGATATATCTATGCTTGGCGTAGACTTTCTATAAACCTTTATTTTCTATTATTTACGAGAAAGTTTCTCTTGTAACAACTGGATTTCATCTTGTAAATCAACCCCAAATTCTGCAGAAGCATTCTCACACGCACCTATCGTTTTCTCCAAAAACAATCTATATTCACGACTTTCCGCATTAAACGGACGATGCGACAGTGCTTGTTTGATTGATTTAATTCTATCTAACTGCGCCAGAGTTTCTGAAGACAAATACACTTTTTGAAATTGTTCCCAAATATAATCAACAGCTTGTGAATTTGGATGTAACATATCGTCAGCATAAAAACGATAATCGCGTAAATCATCCATTAGTAATTCGTAAGCAGGGAAATAATCAACTCCTTCCAAATGACTTTGCAACTCTTCTATTGCAAGCAAAAGTGTTGATTTACTGATTTGATTTTCATGAGCTCCATCCTTCCAATGACGAATTGGACTGACTGTAAAAATCACCCGAATTCCTGGATGCCGACTACGCAATAATTCTATAGTATCTTGCAATACCGTTACACATTCATCTACAGACAAACGACGACGAACAAACTTATTTGCCGCCACCTTATGGCAATTACAAACAATTTCGCCTGTCTCTTTATATTGGTAAACCCATGCCGTACCTAAAGTAAAAAGAACATAATCAACAGCTTGGAAGTTTTTATTATAATATTCAATCTGCCTTGTTACAGATTGAAAGACTGCGTCTTTTTGTACAGATGAAAATGTTGTATGGAGCAAAAACGACTGCCATATATCATTTTGACAAAAAACATCGGCTTCCTGCAGTGTACGTTTGCCCAATAATAATTCCACATTCGTCTTTATAGAATGAGGATTATAAATCGTTCCAAATGGATTTACAAGAATAGGAAACTTATATCCCGCAAGACGATTCCCTATCGTCTCTGAGAAACAAGAGCCAAAAGAAATCCCTCGTTGTGCATACGAAATCGTATAAACACTTCGAGGGACATCTATTTGCGTTCTAAATTGCATTATTCAGCAACCTTTATTGTATCTAAAGCTTTTTGTACACGAGCTATAGTTTCGTCTTTGCCTATCATTTCAAATATATCAAACAAATGGGCACCCATTCCGGCACCAACAACAGCAAGACGTAAACAGTTACAAACCTGACCTACATTCCATTGTTTTTCTTGAATCAAAGCCATAGATTTTGCTTCCAATGTAGCAGAAGTATAATCAGTTTCTTTTTTCAAAAAATCAAGGAGTTCTTGAATTTGCGCTGGAGCGTCAGCTTTCCAACGTTTCTTTATAACCTTTTCGTCATACGATTCTGGCGCGACAAAGAAATAATATCCTTGTGACCACAAATCTTGTACAAAAACAATACGTTCTTTAATCATATCGCACACCTTCGCAACATATTCAGCAGAAGCAGATACATTCTTTTCTGCAAGAATAGGAGCAAATAAATCAGCTAACTCAGTAGCAGATTTACGACGAAGCCATTGTTGATTGAACCATTTTGTCTTTTCTGGATCGAATTTAGAACCAGATTTACCAACACGTTCAAGACTAAATTCTTTTATTAATTCGTCCATAGTGAAGATTTCTTGCTCTGTTCCTGGATTCCATCCCAATAATGCAAGCATATTCACAAATGCTTCAGGAACATATCCCGTTTCTCTATATCCAGAAGCTGTTTCACCTTCATCTCCAACCCAGAACAATGGAAATACAGGAAAGCCCAATTTATCGCCATCACGTTTGCTCAATTTACCATGACCAACTGGTTTCAAAATAAGTGGAAGATGAGCGAATTTTGGCATAACATCTTCCCAACCCAAAGCACGATACAATAAAACATGCAATGGCATACTCGACAACCATTCCTCACCGCGAATTACGTGAGAAATTTTCATCAAATAATCATCTACAACATTTGCCAAATGGTATGTTGGCATTCCGTCTGATTTATATAACACCTTGTCATCCAATTCGTTTGTATTGAAATGAACGTCCTTACGAATTTCATCATACAAATAAATATCTTGATTTTCAGGCATTTTAAAACGAATAACAAAATTCTCTCCTGAATTTAATCGTTTTTCAACCTCTTCCTTACTCAACGATAAAGAGTTACAAAGTTCCATTCTCGTCTTATAATTGTACACGAATGGATTTTTTTCTTGTTCCCCTTTTTCACGCAATTTTGTCAATTCTTCTGGAGTATCGAAAGCAAAATATGCATTACCAGATTCTATCAATTGATATGCATATTGTTTGTACATAGGTTTTCTATCACTTTGACGATATGGTCCATAAGGGCCCTCTGGAGTAACACCTATACCTTCATCAGGAGTGATTCCACACCATTTTAAAGACTCTACAATATATGCTTCTGCGTTTTTCACAAAACGTGTTTGATCGGTGTCTTCTATACGAAGAAGAAAATCACCACCATTTTTCTTTGCAAATAAATAATTGAATAATGCAGTACGAACACCACCCATGTGCAATGGTCCTGTTGGACTTGGTGCAAAACGTACGCGAACTCTTCTTTCTGCCATTTCTTTTTAAATTTTGAGACAATTTAATGCATGCTGATTATCAAAGTATTACACAAAACAACATACAATTATGTGCGCAAATATACGGCATTATTTTGAGTATGAAAATTTATTTTTCAAAACAACCATAGATAGATAATACAAAACAAATAAGATCTATAAAAGAAACATAAAACGTTAATTTTTAGCTATTTGAGAGAATTCAACAACATATTATATTTGCAACACACCTAAAAATATTTAAACCAACATGCAACAAAACGAAAAACTTCAAACATTAGGAATTGAAGACATTAAAACAAAAATTTATGAAATTCGAGGTCTAAAAGTAATGTTAGACAAAGATTTAGCAGAATTATATCATATTTCTACTGGTAATCTAAATAAGGCTGTAAAGAGAAACTTAAAACGTTTTCCCGAAGATTTTATGTTTAGACTTTCCGACGAAGAAAACAAGAACTTGATATTCCAAAATGGAATATCAAGACATGGAGGCTCTCGATACACACCTTACGCATTCACTGAACTCGGTATAACCATGCTTAGCAGCGTACTACAATCCCCTATCGCTATACAAACGAATATATTTATAATGAGAACGTTTGTAATGTTAAAAAACAATATCTATGAACTTCAACAAACTAACAGTAAAATCGAACAACTTCGACTCGAAATTCACTCGTATATCGAAGATATTTTACATGATTAGAACGACATCAACGAGGATACTGCAACCCAACTAGAACTTATAAACAAAACTATTGCAGAGTTACAAAACGAAAAAGTTAATAGGGAAAAATTTAACAAAAGGAAACCTATCGGATTCAAAATAGAGAAATAACTATTGTTCTCTTTTTTGCATATAGTTATCCCATTTCACGAAAATATTTGCCAAAATTGTTCCCGAAATTGAATGCCAAACACATGAAACGGCGGAAACAAGGGCTGCTTCAGGCAATGTTGGAAAGTGCTTGGTTGCCAAATTTGTTGCAAGTCCCGCATTTTGCATTCCTACTTCAATGGCAATTGTACGATTCTTTGCCTTACCCATTTTTAAAAGTTTACCTATAGTAAAGCCCAATACATAACCTAACGCATTATGACAAAATATTGCTACAAAAATTACTACTCCAGACGTGAAGAACGTACTGCCATTTGTAGCGACAACTCCTCCAACAATACAAGCCAAACCTATAACAGAAACGCCTGGCATCACCAAACGAATATCGGCGAAAGTTGCCTTCTTTCCAAAGAAATAATTTAAGAAAAAACCTATTGTTACCGGCATCAACGTTACCA
>JAKSTZ010000038.1 GCA_024402335.1 Bacteroidales bacterium | reverse complement strand
TATTGTTCGCAGTGAGTGCGTTGGAGGGCGAGGCCGAAATCACAGTAACGGCAACATTGCCAAACGGCGAGAAGAATAGTGTGAGCGCAATAGCTTCTGTCGTACTTGCTTGTAACATCCAAGTGGCCGAGACAATCAAGAATGTTTCTTGCTACGGCGAAAGCGACGGTGAAATCAGCGTAGTTGTGGAGAATGCGTTCGAGCCATACACTATCCAATGGATAGGCGTGGATAATACGAATGACACGCTTCCAGCATTGATTGCCGGCAACTATACCATCGACATCGCCGATGCGGAAGGTTGTACGTTCCAAAAGACATATACGGTTGTTCAGCCACAGGAAATCGTAATCAGCAAGTCTGTGATAAATCCGACTTGTGCGAACGCCGACGGTTCAATCACAATCAATGTGACAGGCGGAGCAGACTTTACGTATATCTGGAACAACGACACGACAAGCCGTAGCTTGGAAAATATCGCCAAGGGCGAGTACCACTTGGTAGTGGTGAACAACGAAACCGGCTGTAAGGCAGAAACGTCTGTAGTGTTGACAGAACCAGACGCTCCTGTAGTGAAGGTGTCAGATGTAATAGAAACTGCTTGTAATGCGAACAACGGTGCAGTAATCATAAGCGGCGCCGATAATTTAATCTACAAGTGGAATATCGGTCGTGCTACAAAGAATTTGATGAATGTTCCTGCCGGTGACTACACATTGGAAGTAGTAAATCCAGAGACAAACTGTAAAGCAAACCTTGCCGTAACGGTACCAAGCATCGCATTGAAGCAACCTGAGATCTCGTTGGTAACAGTGAGCCAGGAAACAGGCAAGAACTTGGTAGTATGGTTGAAGGAAAACACAGATTTGATCGACTACTACACAATCTACCGTGAGACGGAAGGTAAGGACATCTATGAAATGGTTGACAGGGTTCCATACTCAGAGTTGAGTGTATATGAAGACTTGGAAGCAGATCCAAATATCCGTTCATGGAGATACAAGATGACTGCAACGGACGTGTGCGGTACGGAAACAGAAATGAGTGCCCACCACAAGACAATCCACTTGAGAAAGAACATGGGTATGAACAATACCTACAACTTGGAATGGGACGAATACGAAGGTCTGGACTTCTCATCATTTGTAATCTACCGCGAATACAAGGTCGGTACGGTGTTAATGCTTGATACGATAGCGACATTGCCATCAAATGTAACGGCGATAACAGATTTGGAACCAGTAAAGAGAACGACGGGTTACTATATCGGTATCGTATTGCCAGAGGAAATCAATCCAAAGACACAATTCATGAAAGCTGAATCAGGGCCATTCTCATTGGCATTGTCTAACATTGCTGAAGCAGAAAACGACGAAGAACCCAATGCGGTTGAAGACGTAAAAAATGCAGTGGTTGTATATGCAATCGGTCACACGATAAATGTGAAGAATGCCGAAGGAAACGAAGTTACGATTTACGACAACAGTGGCCGTGCGATTACGCATACGCCAGCAAACAATGCATCGAATGTGATGCAATATGATGTTCGTTTAGACGGTGCATATTTCGTGAAAGTCGGCAACGAATCATTTGCAGTGATTGTGAAATAACAATGTATTATTGCATAAAATAATTTAGTGATAAATCGTAGGGGCAGGTTTCAGACCTGCCCCTTTATATAAATAAATGAAGATATGATTGATTACAAAAACGAGATTCTTCGTTTAAAAAAAGAAAAGAATGCCGTTATTTTGGCACATTATTATCAAGAAGATGATATTCAAGATATTGCTGACTATTTAGGCGATAGTTTAAATTTAAGTCAGACTGCAAAAAATACGGATGCAGATATTATTGTTTTTTGTGGTGTGCATTTTATGGCTGAAACGGCCAAAATTCTTTCTCCACAGAAGAAGGTGTTGCTTCCTGTGATGAATGCTGGCTGCGCAATGGCTAATACCATCAATGCGACTGATCTACAGAAATATAAATCGGAATATCCTGATACAAAAATAATCACCTATGTAAATACAACAGCTGAAATTAAAGCTTTAAGTGATTGTATTTGTACATCGACAAATGGTTTGAAGATAATTAATCATTATCTTGAACAAGGTGATAAAATCCTATATACTCCTGATCAAAATCTTGGAAAATATGCAATGAAGATTTTGAACAAACAGTTCGAAGTGTGGGATGGTTGTTGTCCAATTCACCATTATTTAGATATAAATAAAGTGTTAGAACAGAAACGATTGCATCCAAATGCATTAATAATTGCCCATCCTGAATGTCGTTTAGATGTTTTGGAGATATCGGACTATGTGGGTTCTACTGCTCAATTGCTAACATTTGTAAGTAAATCTGATGCAAAGGAATTCATCGTTTGTACGGAAAAAGGTGTTTTGCATCCAATGCAAGTTAAAAATCCAGACAAACAGTTCTATGTAGGTAGTCCTACATTGAATTGCCACGATATGAAGAAAACTCGTTTGGAAGATGTGTACAATTGTCTTCTAAATGAAACAAACGAAATTTTTGTAGAAGAATCTATACGTGTAAATGCGATAAAATCGTTAGATACAATGTTGGAACTATCTAAGTAACGGTATGAAAGTACTGCGTTATATACTATGTTTTGTTGTGTTTTATGTTTCGCAGTATGCTGTTGCTCAAGAATTTAAACAGTTTTTTTATCCTAACGGTGTCGTTTCTTCGGAAGGCTTTATTGTTGAAGGAAAACCTGATGGTCTATGGAAGACTTTCTATGAAAATGGAGGAATCAAATCCATAGGAAAACGCACCGACTTTATGCTCGACAGCATTTGGATGTTCTATGATGCGGAAGGACATGTAGAGAAAGAGATTTCGTATTTTGAAAACAAGAAAAATGGTTATTCAAAATTCTATTCGTATGCTGATTCAGTATCGTATTTGTCGTCGATGGTTTTATTTGTAAATGACCAAAAACAAGGCGAAGAGTGTTTCTTTTCACCCGATGGCAAAAAGACAAAGATGATTCCTTACAAAGATAATCTCCGTGAGGGAACAGGGTATGAATACGATGACACGACAATTGTAACTATTTCTGTATATGAAAACAATGTCAACATCTCAAATTTGGCGATAAATCGTACTGATTCTTTGGGGAGAAAGATAGGTGTGCACATGTCGTTTTATCCTAATGGAACAATTCGTTCCGAAGCGTATTATGCTCATGGAAAGTTGGATGGGCAGATGCGGTTGTTTGACAAACATGGTCAATTGCAAAAAACGTTAGTGTATGAAGGCGATACATTGTTGCATTCTAGTTCTAATGTAGATGATTTTATTGAACCAACGGAGAAAAAGACATATTACTCCGACTCAAAAGTTCGTACAAAAGGAGCATACCGTGGAAAAACTCCAATTGGAATACATAGGGAGTACGATAGACAGGGAGTAATTATTGGGGGAAAATTGTATGACACAACAGGAACTTTGTTAGCGACTGGTATCACATTGGAGAGTGGGGAGAAGGAAGGTAAATGGATATATTATGGGCAAACTGGTAAGAAAGTTTCCGAAGGAGAATACTCGCAAGGCAAGCAAATAGGAATGTGGAAATATTATTATCCTGACGAAACATTAAAACAGGTTGGGTATTATTCACAAGGCTTATATAGTGGTGTTTGGGAATTTTATAGTGCCACTGGTGATATTCAAAAAAGGGAAGAATATAGCCAAGGGAAACGGGAAGGTTTGAGTACGGAATATGACGATGAAGAGGAAAAAATACTTGAAGGTATGTACAAGAATGATCTTCGTCATGGGTATTGGGTAGATAAGACTGGTGACCTTATTACACAAGGAGAGTACGTGTATGGAGAGCGTACAGGTGTTTGGAAAAGTACGTATAAGAATGGAAATAAGGCTTTCAAAGGAGAATACTTTTCTGATAAGCCACAAGGGAAGCATGTGTACTACTATAAAAATGGACAAGTAGAACACGAAGAGTATTGGAAACAAGGAGTTCCTGTAAAAACATGGAATTATTATGAGGAAAATGGTGCTCTAAAGTATTCCGTGTATTACAAAGGTGGTAAAGAATATAGAATTACTTCCCCATTAAAGTAGGGACATAGTAATTATATATCCCTACTTTATTAGAATTCATAGTTTCCGTATCTATGATAAATAGATGAATTTATCGGAACATTTCTATCTTCTTTTCTTCAATTTTTCCGGAAGTATTACCGTGGTATAGCCAATTGTCTATCTCGGATTTAAGAAAAGTAAGCTTTTTCCCATATTTGTGATATGGAATAGTTCCTTGTGACACCCATCCATAAACTGTTGCACGTGAAGTTTTGTCTGGAAGATACTCGATTAAATCGCTGAGAGATAACCATTTGTCACTTAATCTTTCTGTGGAGATTAGATGTTGAATGAGCAAATCCTGCCATTCCCTTATTTCATTGCGTAAGCCTTGTAGCTCTTGAGCAAAGAAATCATGTTCATGTTTCATTTTTTAATTAATTTTTAATTTATGTTAATTTGAGGTAGTTGCGCAAATATCAAAAAAATATATTAAATACAAAAATTGAAAATCTCCACTAATTTGAAAATTGAATGAAAAAGGGCATTTTTCTTGTTTTTAGTATGATTTGTTTATGGATGTTTCTAAAAATAATCAGAAAAAATTTCCTGAAATGAAAAAGTAGTTGGTTGTGACTAAACGTGTACTTGTCAAATTGTAATATCTTTTTATCTTTGTTGCCACCTATAATAGGTGACATAATTGAAGGCGTTTATCTAACGCTTTGTTCTTGACGCATAAGAACCTCGCAAATTTTTATTTCAAAGTCGGGAATGAAGCAACGGTAGATGTCTGCGTGTTTCGGTATTTCGAGGTGTTTGCCTCTACTGGATGCGTGGGCTTCGAAGTTGCTCGTTTTGCTTTGAAGCCCGTGCGAGGTGGTTTATGCGTGGAACGAGTATAAGACTTTGATTCCCACGCTTTTAATTTGTGTTTTTTTGAGGTTTTTCTATTTTAAAGTAGAAGTTAAAAGGGGATTATGGCAGAGAGTTACTCTGCCTTTTTTATGTATTGTGTCAATTGGATGTTTTTGTTACATGCTTGTACGAGAAAAAGTATTATATCTAGTTGTATATCAATCTAAAAAAAATACCTTTGCGTAAGTAAAAAAGTATAAAGATGAGTATTCCAGTAATTACTGCCGATGAGGCTGCGTCATACATCAAGAATGGTTATAGTATTGGTGTAAGTGGATTTACAGCAGTAGGTTGTCCAAAGGCAATTGGTACTGCTATTGCAAAAAAAGCTGAGGCTGAACATGCCGCAGGTAGAGAGTTTAAAATCAATTTGTTTACCGGTGCATCAACAGGAGAATCTCTTGATGGTGTTCTTTCGAGAGCAGATGCTATCAATCTTCGTTCGCCATATCAAACAAATAAGGATTCTCGTGCAGCAATTAATGAACAACGTGTTCGCTATTGCGATTATCACTTGTCACAATTATCACAGGATGTTCGTTACGGTTATTTTGGCAAAATCAATGTCGCAGTTATCGAAGTTTGTGATTATGATGAACAAGGAAATTTGGTGTTGACAACAGCAGTTGGTAATGTTCCAACTTATGCTCAGTTGGCAGATATTATCATTTTGGAACATAATGCAAACCGTCCAAAGGAAATGCGTGGTATGCATGATATTTATATCCCACTTGATCCTCCATATCGTAAAGAAATCCCTCTATATAAACCAAGTGACCGTATTGGCGACCCAATCTTAAAAGTAGATCCAAAGAAAATCGTTGGTGTTATCGAAACATTCTTCGATGATGAAATTAAAGCTTTCACTGAATTAGATGAAACTACAACAAAGATTGGCGAAAATGTTGCTAATTTCTTGGCAAACGAAATCAAAGTTGGTCGAATACCAAAGACTTTCTTGCCTATTCAGTCAGGTGTGGGAAATATTGCAAATGCCGTGCTTCATGGTATAGGTGCAAGCGAAGATATTCCTGCTTTTGAAATGTACACTGAAGTTATTCAAGATTCGGTTATCGACTTGGTAAAAGATGGTAATATTAAATTTGCCAGCGGTAGTTCATTAACATGTAGCAAGACTGCTATGGATAAGGTAATGAACGACTTGGATTTCTTCCATAAACATTTGGTACTACGTCCACAGGAAATTTCCAACCATCCTGAAATTGTTCGCCGAATAGGTCTTATTGCTATCAATACGGCAATTGAATGCGATATTTTCGGTAACATGAACTCAAGCCATTTCTATGGAACAAAAATGATGAATGGTATTGGTGGTTCTGGCGATTTCTTGAGAAATGCATACCTTTCAATCTGTACAACTCCATCTACTGCTAAAGGTGGCATGGTTAGTTCTATTGTTCCTATGGTTACTCACCAAGATCATTCAGAACACTCATTGAAAGTAATCGTTTCTGAATATGGTGTAGCCGATTTGCGTGCAAAATCTCCTATGGATAAGGCTAAAGAAATCATTGAAAAAGTTGCCCATCCAGATTACAGAGAATTGTTGTGGGATTACTTGAAATTATCTACAAAACCTTCTCATACTATGCAAAAGCTTGACAAGGCATTTGCAATGCACCTTGAATTCTTGAATTCTGGTGATATGAGAAACACTAAATGGTAAAATAAAAATCTTTGTAGAGGCGATATCCACATCGTCTCTACATTTTAATACCAAATGACTATGAAAAAATTACTTCTTTCTCTTTCTGCAATTTTATTCTTTGCTTTCACTATAGAATATCCATGTGAAGAAATGGTTTGGATTTGTGCTAAAAACATGTCTTATCATAAGATAAGCACTTGTCCTCAAATAAAAAATTGTAATCCAACGCAGGTTACTTTGAGTGAAGCAAAAACAAAAGGTAAAAATGTTTGCAGTATTTGTTATCCAAAACAAAAACAAGCAGTAAAGAAATCAACAGAAAAGAAGCAAACAACTAATGCTACAAGTAGTCAGGCTACTAAAACACAAAAGACTACAACTACAAAGACTCAAGCAACTAAGACTAAAAAGAAATAATTGCTTGTTTGTGATATGTTAGAGCCGTTCGTTTGAACGGCTCTTTTTGTTTTTGGTAGTTATTCTGCCCTTTCTTGCTTCAGGTCAAGAAAGGGCCAAAGAACCCCGCCGACCACCTGCTTCGCTACATTTTTGCTGCGCTCCGCTAAAGGAGTTGAAGCGCCGGGTGTTGGATTACTACATGATATTGCCGGAGGCGCCAACTCCTTTTTAACGCTTTGCTACGCAAAAATGCTTAACGCGCGCAGCTGAGTCGGAAAAATCTATGACTATACGTTTGTTATTTGTTCTATGAAAAAATTAAAATCGACTTCACGAATGAGCGTTAAAAAAAATGACGGAATGAAGCGTCCAAAAATATTGTTTTTGCGGCGGAGCCTTGTGCGTGGGGGCAAATCCCAAGATTTTTAGCGGAATGCAGTCATTTTTTAGCGAAGGCGTGGGTCGATGGCGTTCTTTTGGTTACTTTTCTTTCGCTATAGAAAGAAAAGTAACAGAAAATAGAGTGACGACATATTAACGATTGAATAAAACTCAGTTCATTCTTAATTCGCCAAAGGTAAAGTAATTCTCATGGTTGTTCCTTTATCTATTTCTGAAGAATGAACAAACAACTTTCCATGATGGTATTCCTTTATAATTCGTTGGGCAAGGCTCAATCCTAAGCCCCAACCACGTGATTTGGTTGTATATCCTGGTTGGAAAATAGTCTTAAACTTATTGCGTGGTAATCCTTTCCCTGTATCAATAATGTCGATGTGGGCTTTGTCGTTGTCTTTCCACACTTCTATTGTAAGTTTTCCGGAACCTTGCATTGCGTCAACGGCATTTTTCCAAATATTTTCTATTACCCATGCCAATAGCGACGGATTGACCATGGCGTACAATTCTTCGTTTTTGATAGTTATGCTTGTTTCCACATTCTTTGATGTACGTGTTTTCAGGTATGTTACCGCATTTTCCACTACATCGCCAAGGTTTTCTCTTGTTAGGTCTGGATTTGAGCCAATTTTCGAGAATCTTCGTGCAATTGTTTCCAAGCGAACCACATCTTTGTTGATTTCGTCGGTAATAGATTGATCTACGTTCTGCATCTTGAGTATTTCTACCCATGCCATAAGCGAAGAAATAGGCGTTCCTAACTGATGTGCTGTTTCTTTCGACATACCAACCCAGAGTTGGTCTTTGTCGGATTTCACAAACGACGATAGCGTATAGTACACTATGATTGCCAATAGTAGTACGACGGCAAATAGGAATAGTGGATAGTATTTTAAACTTGTGATGAGTGGGGAGTCTTGGTAGAAAATATATCCTTCTTCATCTTGATTTAATAGGATAGGTATAGGTTGGTTTTCCGACAAATGTTCTTGTACATAGTTTTTAATATCTTGGCGTTCCACCTTTTTAAGCATACGTTCTGGAAGATTTCCGTATGCAAGTATGCTTGATGTGTCTTTAGGAGTAATGATTACCGGCACTGAAACAGAATTCGTAACGACCTCGACCACAAAGGAATGTATCAAGTCGTTAATCATTGCATTAAGTTCGTTAAATAGTTGAGAATCTGAATAATATAAATAATTTATTATTCTTCCTTTATACACAACTTGCAGTGGTGCATATTTCGAAAATTTATCGTGTAGTATAATTGGTATAGGGAAACCGGCAGGTATATCTTCTTCCAAATTCATGGTTGAAATCACTCTGCGGTTGGCGTCGGTAAGAATAATGGGTATGTTTTTATTATTGCTGATTATTTTTAGTAGGAAGGTTAGGAATTGTGTGTCTTCAGTTTCAAGGATTAATTGTTGTGATTCGCGCCAAAGATCTACTTTCTGTAACTCTTCTTGTTCCAATTTTTCGAATAATTTTGCTGCATATTCGAGCAAGGTATTTCTTTGTTGAATAGCATCGGCCCAAAGCATAACCTTATGTCGTTCTTCCTCGCGGATTTCGTGTATGGTACGGTTTACGAACACGAATATTATCGCAATAAGAATTACGGCAAGTATAAGGAATGCAAGCTTTATTACGTTGCGGCTGCGATGGGTTAGGCTCATACTAATATTCTATTTGGAAACCAGATTCTATCGGTTTCTTTTTCTCTTCTTCGGCTTTAATGTCTTCTTCGGACTTACCGGCATTGATGATTTCTTTCCATTCGGATTTTTGTTCTTCCATTTCTTTTTTCACATTCTTCTTCGTCTTTCCAAAGTCGTAGTCGATGTTGAATTTATCAGGATTTCCGAATATCTTCAATGGGATTCTAAAGTTACCGTCGGTATTCTTTTCTATTTCGCCAAAGTCTTCCTCCTCTTTGTTTTTATTGCTAAATTTAAGAGAAAGTGTCTTTTTCAAGAAAACAGTTACATAGTAGGCAAATGAGTTTGATTCTATGTTGTGTTTTCCGGCAAACGACATTTCAAAAGCGCTTGAGAGTATTTTCATGTCGGGAATGAACAAGGTATCTTGTTGTATGCGTATGGTGTTTTTCAATGTTGAGAATGTAACATTGGCAAATTCTTCTTTCATCTTCAATTTTTTGCCAATTTCCATTAGCGTTCCAACGTTTTTAGCTGAACCGTTTTCTATGGTAATGTCGGCCATTACGTCCATGGTTGGCAGCACAGGATCGTAGTTCTCGTCCATAATTGATGAGAATCGGAATGTTCCCGATAGTGTTCCGTCAATTTGTTTGTCGGTAATATAATCTTGGTCGAAGTTATTGAATGTAGTAAAGATATCTTTCGCTTCCATTTTTGCAATTGTACCTGATGCAACGCATTTGGTTTGTTTGTTCGGCAAGTTGGTAAACGAAACGTTGGTTCCGCTTAATTTGCCTCGTAGCGTCGAAGCCTCTATTTGCAATAGGTCTATGCCGTCAGGTTTGAGACGAATAATAGTGTGTGCGTTGTCTAAATGATAAGGATTGAAATCAAGATGTTTTGCATTGCAGGTAATATCGCCAAGTAGCATACCTGTTCCTGTCGATTCTGCCAGACTTTCGTAGTGGATATAGAAAGGAAGTAAGTCTATGTTGTCGATTGAAGCGGTAATATTGCAATGGGTATCCACGTCGTCGAATAGAATGTAGGAGAAGAAATTCGTAGCCGTTCCTTGTAGCGTGAAAGGTACTCCCTGTAATGTTCCCGAAACGCTGTCGGCAGAGAGTTTTTCTTTGTTTACAAAAAGGTGTCCGTTTACGTTTGCAAAATTGTATGGTGAATCTTTCGGTGCTTGAATTGCAAGATTTTGGCAATGTGCATCGGCTTGCAGTTGAATTTGTTTAAAGAAATTCGAGGTAAATTCCGAAAACATGTCGGTCGTACCGGCACACGAGAAATTCCCAGTAATGTGTCCTGATGTTTTGTAGTCGTCGATATTTGCCAGATAATCAATGTCTTCTATGTAACCGTCAATAGAGCCGTCGAGAGTAAATTGTGGCTTGTCAAAATTTGTTACTGTTAATTTGTTTGCAGTAATGGTAGATTTCCCTGTTTTTATTTTGGTATTTGTTGTTGTGTAATTGTAGGTGTTCAGTTTTGCTATATCTTTTGCATGAAGTTCTCCTTTTGTGTGGAAATCGTATGCGGTGTTAAGAAGACGAACCTCGCCTTTGGTGCAGGCAATGTTACAGACCATGCCTGGCATTGCTTTTGAACCGATTTTTCCTTTTAGGTTACCTTCCACAAAAATGTCGGCGGCAGGTTTATATTCAGCAAGGCTGTCGGTGATATTTTTAGGGAGAACCTTGCAGATTTTCTTTATCGAAGTTTCCACATTTACGTGAAGGTCAACGTCGAAATCGTTGTTTTTGTCGGTTTTAACGACGCCATCGGAGATGATGGTGCCAACAGGCGTTTCTATAGTTGTTTTTTTGACTATGTACGATGCGTTATCCCGCATGATAGCTATATCGCAGCGAAATGCAGACTTTGCGAAATAGTCAGTTCCTTGGTAGAGGAATTTTTTGTTAGTGAAGGTGGAGAAAATATCCACGTTAAAGTCGTCGCCTTGGAATTTGCCGGAGAAATGGATTTTGTCGAACCATTCGTTAGCCTCTATGTTCGATTTTCTGTCGTGGTAGAGCAGTTGTGCATTGCGGAAACGTATCTTCGACAGTTCCAAAAACATATCCGAGCCTGTGGTGTCCGATTCCATAGAAATCTCGCAGTTATGCTTGCCGTTGGAATCCAAGAAAAAGTTTATATAAGAATCGTGCACAACGATTTGTTTTATCACATAGTTCTTGAATAAAAAATCCAATGCATTGAATGAGAGAAGTACCCGTTGGGCGTAAACTGCCGTGTCGTGGGCGTAGCCGGGAAATTCCTTTGTGTTAAATGTTTTTGTTGACTGTACTACAACATTATGTAGTTGTATGGAGATATTCGGAAAATCGCCAAGCAGAGTTAGGTCAACATTGCTTACCGAAATATCGGCTTTTACTTGTTTTCCTAACTTTTCGGTAGCAAAAACAACAATTTCGTCTTTATATAGGTAGGGAATAGTAACTGATGCAATCAGGAAGACAAAGACAACGACTGCAAGCGTTATTCCTATATATTTCAGTACAGTTTTCATTATCGCAAAGGTATATAATTTTGCAAAACTTGTACTCATAACGAATGTTTGCGCAGAAAAATTACTACATTTCGGCAAGATTTTTCAGGAAATGAGTGCTTGCCAGATATTAGAAGACGAAGAAATACGCTTGCGTGCCGTTGAGCCTGTTGATGCCGATTTGTTATATTTGTGGGAAAACGACACACATTTGTGGCAATATGGTTCCACTATCACTCCGTTCTCACGACATATATTGCAGGAATATGTAAACAATGCCCAAGCCGACATATACGAAGCCAAGCAGCTTCGTTTAATGATAGTGCAGAAGTCGAATGGGAAAACGGTTGGTTCTATAGATTTATACGACTTTGACCCACGGAACCGACGAGCCGGTGTAGGAATTTTAGTAGTGGAAGAATTTCGTAATCAACATATTGCAACCCGTTCTCTGCAATTGCTTGTAACATATTGTAGGGAGATTTTGTTGCTTCATCAGTTGTATGCCGATGTGCAGGCAAGCAATGTCATAAGTTTACAATTATTTGCAAATGTTGGATTTGTGCATGCTGGCATAAAAAAGGAATGGTTGCAAACCGCTTCAGGCTACGAAGATGTGGTTTTATTGCAGAAAATCTTGTAGAGATTTAATTCAATTGAATTGCGACGGGAATGGATAATTCCAAAAAAAAAAAAAAACAAAAAAAATTTCAAAACCCATGCAGTCTTTTGCAATTTTTAGGACTATATACATAGGGATTTTAGAAACTAAATGGAGATAACTCAACTGATAGAACGGTGCAGGCAGCGAGATGCAGAAGCTCTCAGTGAACTGTATATGACATACTCAGCTGCAATGAGGAATGTGTGTCGATGGTATCTATCAGACAAACAAGCGATTGACGATGTAGTGCACGACTCGTTTGTTATTATTTATACATCTCTTGATACATTGCGCGATACCGACAAAGCTGTTGCGTGGATGATGTCCATAACCAGAAATGTAGCGTCGAAATATAAAGATTACCAGAAAAAACATCCGACAGTTTTGGCAACTGGTACGGAAACAAAAGAGCCTTTGGGTTCCGAAGTGCAGGATGAGTTAACAGGCGAAATCGCTTTAAGCGAACTGAAGAATTTGGTTGACAAATTGCCTGAAGGCTATGGGCAGGTATTTCGGTTAGCGGTATTTGAAGGCTTGTCGCATAAGGAGATTGCGGCCTTGTTGAATATAGAACCACATTCATCGGCTTCGCAATTGGCACGGGCAAAGAAGATGCTTCGTAATATGATGTTGCAGTCGTGGCCAATATTGCTGTTGCTGCTTTTCCCGATGTTGTATTTTCTTTTCGAAAAAGAAAAACCTATTACTGTTGAAGAAGAATCACCTGTGGTGAAACAACAAGAAAACACGCCAAATTTGGCACCGATAGATCAGGAACCAAAACCTTTGATTGTTCAACAACCAAATTCTTGTACCGTTATATCTTCTGCCGATAGAACTCGGTTGGTCGCAGACTATACAAGCGATACGATAGGCGTTGATACGTTGGAAACAATAATTGCCCAAGAAGAATCTGTATTTGACACCGTGGAGACGAATCAGATACAATCTAATCTAATCAGAATGAAACAATTCCGAATTATGAACTTGCCGATATATATCCGAAAAAGCAATCCAATGTTGCCGATAAACAAAAATGGTCGTTAGGCTTTGCGTATGCAGGAAATGTTAGCCACATGAAATATGGTGATGTTGAATTTTCAGATGGTCCTCATCAGAATGGTGTTGTTAAAGAAGAATTAGTACAAATAAGAAAAGACTTTACCTATCCAATTTCATACGCTGTGTCTGTACGTTATAAACAGAACAAGTGGTTGGGAGTAGAATCTGGAATAATTATTAGCAGACATAGCTACGATTTCGTGATGAAAACATCGTTAGGTGAATTGTACGACAAATCTAAAGATGTCCGTTTTCTTGGCATTCCTGCAAAGCTAACCTACAATGTGTGTATGGGTAAGAAAGGCGGCTTGTATGGAAACCTTGGTTTAACTATGGGAATACCACTTCGTTCGTATGATGGAGTTATTCCATGGCAATGGTCGGTTGGTACAGGTTTGGGCTTGCAATACAACATTGCACGCCACATAGGTATCTTTACCGAGCCAAGTGTACAATATCAACTTCCAAATAGAAAAGAAATCTACGACAGTAAAAATCCGTATTTGTTCACAATGCCTGTGGGAATAAAATTTATTTGGTAAAAATTGAGTATAGTAGAAATACATCTTTTTTGTAATGGCATATACCTTTAATTTGTCAGACCTAAAGCAAGGCGTCTATTTAGTTATAGTAAAAACATCAACCAGTAAGTTTAGAAACCTTAAAACTGAAAAAATATGAAAAAATTATTTCTCGTAATCACATGTACTGCGTTATTTTATGCTTGCACCGAATATTGTGAACAATTTCCTAAAGAATATAAGGACTATACACCCTATGAGAAAGATGATGTTCTTTGTTTTGAGAACACTACAGGAGAGTACTTTACATTTGAGGTGACGAAGATGGATGCCGATGAAGGCCAGAAAAAAATACCATGGGGGTGTAAATGTGTATGTGGGAGTTATTTATCTTATGAAATCCATTCTCAAAAAAACAATAGTACAATAAAGATTTCTTCATATTATGGAAACAATAATTATTGGGATGTTTTTTGTCAAATAATTGATTCAACAAATAGGAAAGTAGATTATGTTGAATTTGAAAAAAAATCTGATACACTTCTTCTTTATCCTTCAAAAGATTCTAAAAGAAAAGAAACTATCAAATTTGTAAAAGGCGTCGGTTTAGTAAATTTGTTTATTGCAGATGAGGAATATACTTTGAAAAAAGAATAATGAAATGATAGAAACAGGTGAATTCTTTACTTACGAAGGAGTGAAAAGAATAAAATAGAAAATGTTTGTGTAATAACCGTATGCCGTTAGGCATACTCGCTTGGTAGAAACAAACAATTTCCACCGCCATACATTCCGTAGGA
The DNA here is from genome assembly GCA_024402335.1 of Bacteroidales bacterium. Taxonomy (GTDB): domain Bacteria; phylum Bacteroidota; class Bacteroidia; order Bacteroidales; family UBA1715; genus UBA1715. The sequence goes on along the minus strand of JAKSTZ010000038.1, from coordinate 1,173 downwards.
ATGAACCAAAACGGTTCGTTTCTGCGGAATTTTTGCATGCTAATGTTGAAAGCAAATCTTTTGTTGTAATGGCTTTCAGCCATTGGGTGCTGGAGATTATGTTCTCCCGAGACTTCGTCACGGGTTACTTAATTATTGCCTTGCCAGGCAATAATATATTTTGATTCTTATTCGGTAATGGCTGTAAGCCATTATTTGAGTAACCTGCGACGCAGTCTCAGGATTGGAATGTGTGGAATACATTTGGCTGGAAGCCAATACAAAAACTAGGTGGCTTGTAATGTTTTTTGCAAAAATTTAAAAAAAATGAATTTCTCATGCAGTCTTTTGCAATTTTTAGGACTATATAAGAAAAACGATGAAATAATTCAAAAATTAATGTTGACGTTTCAACCTATCCAATAGGTCAGTACATTATCACTGTAAAGAGTAATTCGAAAATTTATTATAAATCATTTATAAAACAATAACATTATGAAAACAAAAGTTCTTTTGATGCTATGTGCATCGTTCCTGTTGTCTATTCTCTTTGTATCCTGTGAAAAGCAAAAAGAAGACGAAGTATTATATGGTTCAATGTTTAACCCTTATGTAATATTACCAAAGGCTGACTATCGTGAATATGTTCAAGTAGGACAGAAAAAAGGCAAGATTACAACTTATCCTGGTTATAAAGATAGTGGAGCAAAAGGAAATAATTGGCAGCAATTGGATAATGGGTATTATTATGCCGAGTGGTTATGGGTAAATGGTATGTTTTTGGATACAAAGTTTTCAGAATACAATGCGATTTGGGAACTATATTATACGGATGAGTATAAGAATAAAGATATACTAGACACTCTTAATGCAAGAATCTTGGAGAAGGATCCATATATAGAAATATACGAAATTATTAATAGGTCAGAATTTTTAATGACAAAACCAACCGGACAATTTATGGATGATGGTCGAGAAATGTATCAAATAATTCTTAATAAGGATAAATTAAACAAAATGCTAGAATCAGGCGAATTTTATACACACGAAAGTGTTAAGAGAATAAAATAGAAAATGTTTGTGTAATAACCGTATGCCGTTAGGCATACTCGCTTGGTAGAAACAAACAATTTCCACCGCCATACATTCCGTAGGAATGAACCAAAACGGTTCGTTTCTGCGGAATTTTTGCAT
>JAKSTZ010000037.1 GCA_024402335.1 Bacteroidales bacterium | reverse complement strand
GTGCCGCCTCTTTTTTTTAGAAACGTCTATCATGAACATGGTAGGCGTTTTTTTTGTTTATGCCGGGGCGTATAGCCTACGCCAGGACGATTATGATAATCCGACGGAAAATTATTACCGTTTGTACCCAAAAATCGGATTCATCAATTCGGAAAAATTGTAAATGGCAAAATGATTTTGAATACAAATGGGGAAAATGGGCTTAATGGTCAAAACGGTACCTGAAATTTGATGATTTTTATTTAATGGTCAAAAAAGTACCTACTTTTTGTTGTAAAAGTATTGGTCAATAAATTTCATTCTATTTAATTTAGATAGTCCATTATGAACTCGGATTTTTGTTTTTAGATCCGTAAATAGAGCTTCTATTCCGTTGTTCGTATTGGGTAAGGTTGTATCAGGATAATCGTAAAATGTCCACAATAAAGCCATATTTCGTTTTATGCTTAAATAGGCACTACGTAAGCGTTGATGCGTAAAACGAGTTTTTCCTGTTTTGGGTTCAACACTCCTTTCTTTTAAGAAGTCTTTCCATCGCAAGAACCACTCTTCAAACATTCCTACAAACGATTATTTATCCGTATGACAAAGTTGTAATGCTATATGTAGAAGTTCCTTTGATGCTTGTAGTTCAGGCTTACTTGTAAGATAAAATTTCACTGTCTTTACTTGATGAAACTGACAATACTGAACCTTGTACTTGGATAGTGCCGTAGCGAGACCAATCCATCACAAACGAGTCCTAATATGTTAAAACCATTATTTTCGAGCCATTCTACGCCTTCTATGTAATCAGCGACAGTTTCTTTCTTGGACAGGAACTTTCTCCATAAGATTTTATTCCTATGCGCATCTTTAAACACCAAGACACCGAATCTGTGTCCCCAATACGTGGCGTCCATCAAGACAACCACATCTTTCTCTTTTGAAACCAAACGCTTGTGGTGTATTGTTTTAAAACGACGTTGGATTGTACTTATTGATATCTGATGGAATTCTGAAAGTTGTTTTAACGTTTGTTTTCCCTTTGTGTATTCTTCATATAGGAGTTCATTTGATATTTGCTCTGTCCTTGTGAAGAATCGGCTACAATCCTTACAAAACCAACGTTGTAATCCTCTTTGAACACCTTTCTTGATTACATTTTGCCCCTTACAATAAAAGCAGATTTTTACTCATTTTCTTAAAAATACTGTAAATATATAAAATTCAATTTATTAGAAGGTTTTTAGGTACTTTTTTGACCATTAGACCGGAAAATGTAAATCGTGTTTGGAACGATTTGTCCCATCGTTTCCCGATGGTGAAATTGCATTCGTTTATTATAATGCCCAACCATATTCACGAAATCGTACAAATCGTAGGGGCGGGGCTCTGCTCCACCCAAAATGATGGTGTAAATAATGAAATATATGGGGGCAGAGCAGAGCCCTGCCCCTACGGTGAACATTGGATATAATGTGGCCGTATGCGATAGGTCCGTACGAACGCAATCATTCATTAATCATTCAATTTGCCACATCTATAATAATCAATGGTGATCGTCTTTTTAATGCTTCTAATTCTGCTGGTTGAATGTGTTCGTTAATGATTATGCTTTTAATTTTCTTGGCAGAATAAAAAGGGGTTAGGTCGGAAATCATAGTGTGGCCAATGTTAATCTTTGTAAGATTAATGCATTGATCCATACCTGCGATTGATGATAGTGGTGTGTTGGAGCAATCAAAGTCTATTAGTGCTGTACATCCTGAAAGGGCAGAAACATCTGTAATGTTTGAATGGGAAATATTGAGACGTTTTAGCTTTGTCATGTTATGGAGAAAGTTTATGCTGTCTACTTGGGTATATGAAATATCCAATCGTTCCAATTCGATGCTTTGTGCCAATTCAGAAATAGAAGAAACTTCTGTGTGAGATAGACGCAAGTCTTTTATATATAATTTATTAACTAAAAATTTTACATTCTTTGCAGAACTATTTGAGATATCTACTTTCTTTAGCTTTTGGCAACGAATAAGCATATCGAAGTTCCCAATGTTTGTACATCCAACAGCGTAAAATTCCTGTAATTTCCCCGTACTTCCATATAAAAATCCCAATGACTTAAGATTTTTACAATAGGAAACATCCACTTTTGTAAGTGTGCTTACATCGGAAAATACATCAAGATTATCGGCTGTTGCTTGTGGATTATAGGAAACATCGAGTGTAGTAAGTTGATTTAACTTTCTTAACGTGTCGTAGTTTGTGAATGTGTGGTTTGTTCCTGATAGAGTAAGCTTTTTTAAACCTTTTATTTGTGAAAGAAAACCTAAGGATTCCAATTGGGTATTTACAAACGAAACACTTTCAAGTTCCGTTAGATTGGAGATTGCTTCAACGTGAGTGGTTCTTTTTCCTAATACATGAATTTCCTTTAAACCAATTAGTTCAGAAAGTGGCTCTAACGAAATGCTATCGTCGCTTGGGGTGTTGCCATTGTCTATCTTTAAATATTCAATTTGCTTTAATTTCTTTAAAGACGAAAAATCAGTAATGTCTGTTGTTTTTTCTATGCTAAATTTCTGTATCCACTTCAGTTTTGCACAAATGTTGTCGAAATCCGATTGTGATGTTTCAGCACCAAGTTGTACCAATCGTTTTTCTTTCCCGTCTATTTTATTTATTTCCGATAGAACCGAGGCACTTGCATCGTAAATGCGTATTCCTGCAGAAGAAAGTGCGTATCCATTATATTGTGCTACAGAATAAAGGGAAATAATGATGCAGTTTATGAGTAAAATTATTTGTTTCATACAAAAACATTTTTTCAAATGTACGTATTTCTCCTAAAAAAAGAATTATTAGTTGCAAACTTCCGTTATGTAGTTGCCGAAAACGTGTATTTTTGCTATAAAATTTACGGATATGTTTGTAGAAAACGAGTGGAAGATTATAGAAGACAGTTTTGATGCCAATCGTCATCAAATGGCGGAAAGTATTTTCAGTATTGGCAATGGTCACATGGGACAGCGCGCCAATTTTGAGGAGGCGTATTCTGGAAAAACATTGCCTGGAAACTATATTGGCGGTGTGTTTTTCCCAGATAAGACCCGTGTTGGTTGGTGGAAAAATGGATATCCTGATTATTTCGCAAAAGTTGTAAATGCTCCAACTTGGATAGGAATTCATTCGTGGATAGATGGTGAATTGTTGGATTTGGCGAATGTTACGATTCTTTCGTTTGAACGTGTGTTGAATATGAAAGAAGGAACATTGTCGAAGACATGCGTTGTTGAAATGAAAAATGGTGCTCAAGTAGAAATAAAAAGCACTCGTTTCATAAGCATGACAGAATCCGAAATAGGTGTAATTCACTATGAATTAACAGCTTTGAATTTTGATTGTACTTTGTGCATGAGTTCATTGATAAAGTCTGATGTGCGAAATCAAGATTCAAATTATGATGAATGTTTTTGGCAATCAATAGCGCAAATCAATATAGAAAAAGAATGTGTTGCTGTCGATAAAACTATTCCAAATCCATTTGGTGTTCCGCAGTTTTCAGTTGCCACCGCTATGAAGAATGTCTTTTCTCGAGATATTATAACCGTTCATAAAACCGAAGGAGGCATTTTGTCGGAAATCGCAGGAATGAAGATGAGAAAAGGCGAACCTGTGATTTTAGACAAATTCGCAGCCCAAGTTTCAACTCTTAATTATGAAGAGCAAAATTTAGCAACAGTTGCTGTAGAAAGAGCAGAAGCTGCTGCAGCAAAGGGATATGCTGCTCTTTTGAAAGCTCATAAAAAAGTATGGGCAGAAAAATGGAAACAAAGTGATATTGTTATAAAAGGCGATGTTAAAGCACAACAAGGTATTCGTTTCAATATCTTTCAGTTACAGCAAACATATACAGGAGAAGATAGTCGTTTGAATATTGGTCCAAAAGGATTTACTGGAGAAAAATATGGTGGTGTAACATATTGGGATACAGAGGCATTTTGCTTTCCGTTCTATCTCTCAACATCTCCGGAAACAGTTTCAAGAAATTTGTTATTGTACCGCTACAAACAATTAGATAGAGCAATTGCAAATGCTGAAAAATTAGGATTTACTCGTGGGGCAGCATTGTATCCAATGGTTACAATGACAGGTGATGAATGTCATAATGAGTGGGAAATTACATTTGAAGAAATACATAGAAATGGTGCCATTGCCCACGCAATCTACGATTATGTGACATATACTGGTGACAGAACCTATCTTGTTGAATATGGTTTGGAAGTTTTGATTGGTATTTCCCGTTTTTGGGCACAACGCGTTACGTTGTCACCGACAAAACGCAAGTATATGATTTTGGGTGTTACTGGTCCTAATGAATATGAAAATAACGTTTCAAATAACTGGTATACAAATTATTACGCTCGTTGGTGCTTGCGCTATACATTAGAAGTAATTACTTGGACCAAACGTGTTGCCAGTGAAAAATATGCTGAGTTACAAAAGAAAATTTCGTTTGACGAACGCGAAATCGGACTTTGGTCGGATATTGTGAACAATATGTATTTACCACACGATGATAAATATGGTATTATCTTGCAACAAGATGGTTATTTAGATAAAGAACCAGTTACAGTTGTTGACTTGCCTGCCGATCAACGACCAATCAATCAACATTGGTCATGGGATAGAATTCTTCGTTCCCCATACATTAAACAAGCCGATGTTGTACAAGGTTTATATGTATTTGAAGACGAGTTTGAGTTAGAAACAATTCAAAAGAACTTCAACTTCTACGAAGCCCGTTGTGTGCATGAATCTTCGCTATCTCCTTGTATTCACTCGGTTGTAGCATCGAAGATAGGAAACGAAGAAAAAGCTTACGAGTTATACCTACGTACCGCTCGTCTTGATTTGGATGACTATAATAAAGAAGCACACGAAGGTTTGCATATTACCAGTATGTCAGGTTCGTGGTTGGCGATAGTGAAAGGATTTGCTGGAATGCGTGTGGCAAACAACTCGCTTCTTTTTAGTCCATATATTCCAAAAGAATGGAAATCCTATTCATTTTCAATTAATTATCGTGGAGCAGTTCTTACAATTACAGTTACTAAGAAAACTGTTTCTCTGTCGTTAACATCAGGAATGATTCAAAATATTCAAGTGTATGGTAAAGACTATCAATTGAATACAGGTGATAATATAGAAATTGAATTAAAGAAATAATATAGTAAGGGGCGTATTGCATAGGCCCCAATTTCTGAAGATTATGAAATTGTATAGTTCGGTAGGTTTGGTTTTGGAAGGAGGAGGAATGCGTGGTGCATATACTGCAGGTATATTAGATGTACTCCACGATAAAGGACTTCGATTTGGTGGAAATGTTGGTACTTCCGCTGGAGCGACGCATCTCTGTAATTTTATTTCGGAACAAAAAGGACGAAATTTTCGAATAGATACAGTTCATAGTAAAGATCCACGGTACAAAAGTTGGTGGAATTTAATTCGTACAGGAAATTATTTTGATGTAGATTTTTGTTATGGTACTCTTCCGTACGAGTTGGATTTGTTTGATTTTAAAAAATTTAACGAAAAGGCATTAGAGGTGGAAATCTATGCTTGTGTCACTAATGTGGAAACCGGCATAGCAGAATATAAACGCTTGATAGATATTGATTTAGACGAAGAAATAAAATATGTACGTGCTTCTGCTTCATTGCCGCTATGTGCAAAAATAGTAGAAGCTGATGGAAAAAAATATCTTGATGGTGGTATCTGTGATAGTATTCCATTTGCTTTTTTAGATGGCAAAGGTTTCAATAAACAAGTTGTGGTTTTAACACGTCCACAAGGGTATCAGAAAGAACCTAATCCACTGCTTCCACTTATGAAAATCGTGTATCGTAAATATCCCAAATTCATAGAGGCTGCGGCAAATCGTCATATAAATTATAATAAAAGTTTGGAACAACTCGAAGCATGGGAACAACAAGGCAAATCGTTTGTTTTCCGTCCAAGTGTGGATATGAAAATTGGTCGTTTGGAGAACAATACCGATAAACTTGTTGAATTGTATAATTTGGGAGTAAAAGACGCAGAGGCAAATATGCCAGCCTTGATGGAATTTTTAGAGAAATAAAAATTGTTTATTTCAAAAAAGCTTCAATAATAGGAATAACTATAGTTGTAGAAACTCCCATTAATCCGATTGCCATACCAGAAATAGCCCCTTCGATTGCTCCCATTTTTATTGCGGTAGAAGTACCAACACCGTGAGAAGCGGCTCCCATTGCAAGTCCTTTAGCTACAGGACTTTTTACACGAAGTACCGATAAAAACCATGGCCCGATGATGCTGCCAAAAATTCCACATGTTGCTACTGAAACGGCAGTTAAAGCCAAAATTCCACCCGAACGTTCCGAAATACCTAATGCAATCGGCATAGTTACAGATTTTGGTTCCATGGAAACCATTAGTTGCGTAGGTACATTGAATGCATAACAAATACCAACTATGCTGAGAACACCGACAATACTGCCAATAAAAATGGTAATTAAAATCGGAAAAAGATTGCTTTTTATAGATTGCACTTGCTTGTGCATATTGTATCCTAAAGCAACAACAGTTGGACCAAGTAGAAATGTTATTACATGCGTTTTTTGTTCGTATGTTTCATAATCAATGTCTAACAGTAATACAATAGGAATGATAAGTATTAATCCTATAAGTATAGGACTTGTTATGGGCTTTTTATACTTGTTGTTAATGAGTGTGCCTATCCAATAACAAAGAATAGTTAGACCGACAATAAAGACCTCGCTATTGATTATCTCCTTCATCTTTCTTTCCTAAAATATCTTGTAATTTACCAACAACAGCCATAACAAGCAATGTGCTCACAATGATTGCTAAAATAATAGTTATAATATGATTACCTAACAATTCGTATGCGGCAATTAGTCCAACCGCAGGTGGAAGGAACATGAGCGTCATATTTTGTGTAAGAAAATCGCAGATTGGTTTTATCGTTTCTTCCTTTACAATTTTTAATTGAAGTGAAATAAAAAATAAGACCATTCCAATCACATTTCCGGGAATAACCTTGTGCATAAGCATGCTTATGCCTTCACCAAGTGCGAGGTAGAATAGAATAACAAGAACGCCTTTCATTATACTTGTTTTTTCATTATGTAATCGTTCATAAAGAAACCTTCTCCGATTGGGACGTCAACAGTTCTGTCTATATGCATTCCCATGTGTTGGTAGAATTGTAAAGCCTTGTTGTTTCTGTTCACATTTAATTCAACGAAGCATTTCTCAGGAGTTGATGAATGTTCTTTAGCGTGCTCGAAAATTTTGTTTATCAAGATTTTACCTAATCCTGTTCCTTGTTTTTGAGGCTCTACATATAGTTTTTGCAGGTGAAAAATTTCATCACTCTGTTTTTCTACAGAAACATATCCACATGGAACGCCATTTTCGTAAGCAATGTAGAATGTTTGACCTTCATCAAATTGTTGAGTAAGAGATTTGTCTGAATACATCATGTCGAACATATAGTCCAATTGCTCTTTTGACAAAATAGAACCGTATGTTACGGACCAAGTTTTATTTGCAACATCTTGTATGGCAGGTATGTCATTTTTCGATGCAATGTGTAGTTCTATCATATAGTTTTGTTTATGAATAGGTCGAATTTACGCCGCAAACTTATAGAATTTTATGGAACGATATTCTTGTAGTTATGATATTTTCATTGTTGTTAAGTGATATTTATAGATGTTAGAAGAAAAAAATTATTGTCGAGAAAAGTCGTTTCCTATCTTTGTTAAGAAGTCGAACCTAAAAACAATATCTATGAAAAAGAATCACTTTATTGCTTCCGTATGTATCGTAGGAAGTTTGGTGTTTTGTGCCTGCGGAAAAGAAAAACAAATTGATGAACAAAACGGAGTTCTGTCGGAATTGTGGTGGAATGCAAACACGTTGTCCACATTAGAATTACGTGGGCCTGTTCGCACAGTGCATCAACAAATAGATGAGGATAATTTCATGTTTATGGAATTTGATGTATATGGAAATATTGTAAGTTCATCTGGTAGAATAGGCTCTTCTGATGAGCAAACAACATATCGATATAATGATAAAAATCAGTTGATTGTTGAAGAAAACAATGGGCAAAAAACAGAGTATGAGTATAATTCCAGTGAAAAGTATGTTCCACAGGATCCGCGTAATTGGGTAGATTCTCGTTTTATTCAATCTTTAGCGAAGATTTCATGCTCTTTGGGTGAAAGTTGGACTTTCGTGGATAAGGGTGAAACGTTGCTTGCAATTACCGAAAACGATACCATTGTTATACAATATGACGGTAATCTTCCTCTTTCTTGTGATTTTGAAGTAGGGGAAAACAAGTATTATATAGGTCCTGCGACCTACTATAAAAATGGTATGTTTAAAGATTATGTATCAGGACGCTATTGGGAGGGGAAACGAGTGCCGACTACTGTCAATTCTTATATAGCAAATAGTGATTGGCCAATGCTACAGAATTCAAGAGTTGAAGAAATTGATTATGTGTATTCATATAATCAAACCCATTATGTGAAAACAATTACGATGAAGGGAGAAGAACCTGTGGTTTCTTCTTATGAATATGAGTATGACGCAATGGGTAATTGGATTCAATCGACAGTAATTATACAGTATGGGGATTATCCGGAAATAAAAACTACAACGATGCGGAAAATCACCTATTATTAGTCGTGAATTTTTCTAAATTTGGTGCGAATTTAGAAAAAGAGGATGAAGAAGATATTTTTAATGCTGACATGCTTAACAGCATTGTCTTTATGTGCTAATGCTCAAAATAATGAGCAAGGTGATGATTTAATGACAGTTGATGTTCCTCGTGTTGTTAAGAAATCAAGAAGGTGGACAACGAACCCAACTACAGAAATAACTCGTGAAAAAATAGAGGAAAGTTCAGAAACATCAATTATGCCATTACTTACGAAAAATGTGCCTGGTTTGTTTGTGAATGAACAAGGTGTGGCAGGCTATGGTGTTTCGAGCGGTGGTTCAGGGAATATTTCTTACCGAGGATTCTCAAGTAAAAAAGGACAAATTTTAGTTGTTTTAGATGGACATCCACAATATGCTGCCATTTATGGACATCCTATGCCAGATACCTATATGAGTAATAATATAGAATCGGTATCTTTTGAGAAAGGGGCTGGTTCTGTTCGATATGGTTCGAATGCAATGGGAGGGGTGATGAACATCACAACACGCTCGTCGAATATTTGGGAGTCGGACGGGAGTGATATTTTCCAGGCAAATGCAAGTGTAGGTTCGTATGGAACAACGAATTTTTCAGTAAGTGATGAATATAAAAATGGTAGATTTACTTTATTTACTGGAGCCAATTATTCTCATTCTGATGGTTATAGAGAAAATTCGGAATATGAATCGCATAATGGTTTGGTGAATGCATCAATTAGGTTAATTGGAAATTTGCGACTTAAGACAGTGGCAGATATTACTCAATTTAATATAGATATGCCGGGAACTGTTGAAACTCCGTTGTTGGACTGTCATGCCGATGTGTTGCGAGCAAATTCAGAAATTTCTTTGGAACATGGTAAATATTCTTGTGGTCATTATCATTGGCTCTCGGGATTTACCAAGTTCTATTATAATTATGGCAAGCATACGATAAATGATGGTCATAAAGTAGGTGCACCTGCGCAAAAATATTTGTTTCACTCTAAAGATTACTTGTGTGGCATTGATATAGAAGAGAGTTTGTATAAGGTCATTACGGCAGGCGTAAATCTAAAATGGTATGGTGGGGATGCATATAGAAATCCAAAAACAGAACGTTATGCTGATAATATCTCCTTTTCGGAATATGCAGGTTATGTGATGGCTAATGGTCGATTCGCTTTGCTTAAGGATTTTATGCGTATAAGAGCTGGTGTACGAGCAGATTATCATGAACAATATGGTATGGAATGGATACCTGAGGTAGATGTGAAATGGAGAAACCTTGCATTCTATTATTCAAAAGGCTTCCGTACCCCAAATATGAGAGAGTGGTTCATGTATGGTTCTGCAAATCCGGATTTGCTCCCAGAACATTGTAATAGTTTTGACTTGACTTGGAATTTGTATAAAGAAAAAGATCTTTCATTCTCAGATTTTGAGTTAGGATTATTTTATACGCAAGGAGATAACATGATTGAAACAATTGTAGTAGATGGAAAGCCAAAGAATATGAATTCGGGAGAATTCTCTAATTGTGGTGTCGAGGCTTCTGCAGAATATAGAAAAGCATCGTTTGGTATACAGGGAAATTATAGCTATATGTATCAGGAAAATCCTATAGTTGGAGCAATGCGTCAAAAAATAGGAGTAAATGCGACATTTTATCAATCAAAATATACAGTAAATATTGGCGCTCAATATATAGACAAAATGTGTTTGGCAACAGGCGATAATGAACAAAATACTTCGTTTGCCTTATTGGACGCAAGAGTTTCTTGTCCGATAAATAAATGGTTCTCGGTATTCTGTAAAATAGAACAAGCAATTTGTTCTGGAGATTATGAAACAATGTTGGGATATCCATTACCAAAAACAACAATGCTAGGTGGAATTTCATTAAATTTGAAGCAAAATAAAAAGTAGTAGATATGTTACGAAAAATACGAATAATAACAGCAATCTGTCTTTTGTTGTTAGTGACAATGCTGTTTTTAGATTTTACAGGAACAATACATTCCTATTTTGGTTGGCTTGCAAAAGTTCAATTTATACCAGCAGTTTTAGCGTTAAATGTTGGGGTGGTTGTTGGTTTATTGTTGCTTACTTTTGTATTTGGACGTTTGTATTGCTCTGTAATTTGTCCATTGGGAATTATGCAAGATGTATTTGCTTGGTTTGGAAAGTTGGGCAAAAAAAACAAATATAAATATTCATATTCAAACAATAAAAAAGTGCTTCGAATTGTAGCGCTTGTGTTGTTTGTCGCTTGTATGTTGATTCCGGGCGTAGGTGTGGTAGCACATTTAATTGCTCCGTATAGTGCTTTTGGTCGTATCGCTGCAAATTTATTAGCTCCGATTTATCTGTATGCAAACAATGGATTAGCATATTTGGCAGAACGGATGGATAGTTATATGTTTTATTCCGTTGATGTGTGGGTGAAAAGTGTTTCGTCGTTGGTTATAGCATTGATTACATTGGTGGTTTTAGCAATATTCGCATGGAGAAATGGAAGAACGTGGTGTAATACGATTTGTCCAGTAGGCTCAATCTTAGGTTTTGTTGCACAGTATTCTATATTTAAACCTGTAATCAATACAGAGAAATGTAACGGTTGTGGATTATGTTCCCGTAAATGTAAGGGTGCTTGTATCAACAGCGAACAACACGAGATTGATTATAGTCGTTGTGTAACTTGTTTTGATTGTGTTGAAACGTGTAATAGAGGTGCAATGACATATACACGCAGAAAGAAAACTATTGTAGAAGCAGGACCGCAAGATAGTTCAAAGCGTGCGTTTTTAACGGTTGCAGCAATGGCGACAGTTGGCACGGCTGTGAAAGCACAAGAAAAGAAAGTAGATGGCGGGTTTGCTGTTATTCAAGATAAAAAAATTCCGACGAGAACGGTTGCTCCAAAACCTGCGGGCTCGTTGAGTGTAAAACATTTTTCGGATCATTGTACGGCATGTCAATTATGTATTTCTGTTTGTCCAAACAACGTATTACGACCATCAAATTCTCTTGTAAGCTTGATGCAACCAGAAATGCAGTTTGAAGATGGCTTTTGTCGTCCGGAATGTACGCGTTGTTCTGAAGTTTGTCCAACGGGTGCAATACAGAAAATTACACCAGCAGAAAAGTCTTCTATACAAATTGGTCATGCAGTTTGGATAAAGGACAATTGTATTGTTGAAACAGAAAACAAAAAATGCGGTAGTTGTGCTAATCATTGTCCTGTTGGTGCAATATTGTTGATAAATAAGGATGGAGAAGATTCAGATTTGAAAATCCCTGTAGTAAATACCGAACGCTGTATCGGTTGTGGTGAATGTGAATTTATTTGTCCTGCACGACCATTGAGTGCGATATATGTAGAAGGAAACGAAGTTCAACGTGAAATATAAGTTGCTATGAAAGAAGATAAAACTATAAATCGTAGACAGTTTTTGAAATTTTTGGGAGCAGGAAGTGTGGCTGCAGCAGCAACGCTCACGGGATGTTCTGATAAAAATAAGGCAACTGAAACTTCAGAGTTAGGTGAAGTGCCTACAGATAAAATGACGTATCGTACAGATTCTCATGGACAAAAGGTTTCTCTTTTAGGATATGGTTGTATGCGTTTTCCTACGGTAAAAGGAGTTAGTGGCCGTGAAGATGCAGAAAACGCAATCGATCAAGATGAGGTTAACCGTTTGGTTGATTATGCACTTGCTCATGGAGTAAATTTATTCGATACATCTCCGGCATATTGCCAGGGACGTTCGGAAAAAGCTTTAGGTATTGCATTAAGTCGTCATAAACGTAGTGAATATTTCGTATCTACAAAGTTGTCGAACTTTGGTGTTTTTACTCGTGAAGCATCATTAGAGATGTACTATAATTCATTTAAGGAATTACAAGTAGATACAATAGATTACTATTTGTTGCACTCTGTTGGTGGTGGTGAAGATGCAATGGGATATTTTAGAGCTCGTTATATCGACAACGGCATCTTGGATTTCCTTTTGGAAGAACGTAAGGCTGGTCGTATAAAGAATTTGGGATTTTCGTATCATGGTGATATTCGCATTTTTGATTATTTGCTTTCTCGTCATGATGAGATAAATTGGGATTTCGTGTTGATTCAACACAGTTATGTCGATTGGAAACATGCGAAACAGATAAATCCGGGAAATACAAATTCCGAATATTTATATGGAGAATTAGCAAAACGAAACATTCCTGCTTTTGTAATGGAACCATTGTTGGGCGGACGATTAGCCAATTTAAATGACCATGCAACCGAGTTATTAAAACAAAAAGACCCTCAAGCAAGTATTGCATCATGGGCATTCCGTTTTGCCGGTTCAATGCCAGATATTTTATCTGTATTGAGTGGTATGACATATATGGAACATTTGCAAGATAATGTTCGTACCTATTCTCCTTTAAAAGAACTTAAAGAAAATGAGTATCAACTATTGGAGGAAATAGCGGAAATATATGCGAATTACCCTATGGTTCCATGTAATACCTGCCAATATTGTATGCCTTGTCCGTATGGATTGGATATTCCTGGAATCTTCAGTCATTATAATAAATGTTTGAATGAAGGAACAGTACAGGAGGATCGTCAGCATCCAGAATATGCAAAAGCACGAAAAGCATTCTTGGTAGGATATGATAGAAGTGTACCAAAGCTACGTCAGGCAAATCACTGTATTGGTTGTGGAGAATGTTTGTCTCACTGTCCGCAACGAATAGACATTCCAAAGGAAATGAACCGAATCGATAACTTTGTTGAGACATTAAAACGTAATGGTGCAGATTTAGGCTCTGCTGTAGTTATGGCTGGTCTTATTAAAAAGTTAGATCAAGGAAATTTTTCTTGTGTAATAGAAAAAGACAATGAAGTTCGTACTTATACACAGAAAGGTGTACAGGATTTGTATGATCTTGTGAAAGCGCAAGAACCATTCTTGAAGGGCGCAAAGATTGCCGATAAAGTTATTGGTAAAGGAGCGGCAGCTTTGATAGTCTTAGGTGGATTTTCAGAAGCATTTGCTCATACAATTAGTACTTCGGCAAAAGAAATGTTGCAATCGCATGGGGTACATGTAACATTTGATACAGAGGTGGACCATATTATTAACAATGCGAAAACGGATTGGTGTCCATTGGAAAAACGAGTGAAAGATTGTGCAACAGCAGAAGATTGTTTCCCTGTTATTGAAAATTTTGTAAGTGAATTACGTGTAAGAAAATAAATAGATTATGAATACATTGTTATTTTTAGGATCAATAGGTTTTCAAGAAATCTTAGTAATTGCAATCATTGTATTGCTATTGTTTGGAGGTAAGAAAATTCCTGAATTAATGAAAGGTCTTGGTAAAGGTGTGAAGAGTTTCAAAGATGGTATGAATGGAACAGATGACGACACCGAAAAACCAGCAGAAAAGAATGACAACAAACAATAGTGAATTGTCTTTTTGGGAACATTTGGACGAACTACGTGGATGCATAGTTCGCATAGGAGTTTCTATTGTTCTTTTTTCCATTCTGGCGTTTTGTTTTAAGGACGTCCTGTTCTCTATCGTTCTTGCTCCAAAAAAATCAGACTTTGTTACTTATCGATTGTTTGCATTGATGGGTGCTGAAGTTGATTCTTTTGCTGTGAATTTGATAAATACAGAATTGGCACAGCAATTTCTAATCCATGTGAAGATAGCTTTCTTTGCGGGAACTCTATTGGTTTCGCCATATATACTGTATTTGTTGTTTCGCTTTATCTCTCCGGCATTATATGCAAGCGAGAAACGTGTTGCGGTTAAGGCTGTTGGTGGCGGATATGTTATGTTTTTGTTAGGCGTAGCACTATCTTATTTTCTTATATTCCCGCTTACATTTCATTTCTTAGGAACTTATCAAGTTAGCGAAGAAGTCGTGAATTATATTTCCTTGTCATCATATATAGGCACATTGTTGTTATTGTGTTTATTGATGGGAATCTTATTTGAAATACCAATAGTCTGTTGGATTTTAGCACGTCTTGGCTTTATTAAAGCCGATTTGATGCGAAAATTCCGTAGACATGCGGTGGTAGCAATTTGTGTTATTGCCGCAGTAATTACACCAACGGCTGATGCGTTTACTTTATTTGTAGTAGCATTGCCGATTTATTTGCTATATGAATGTAGTATTAGAATTGTTGCACATACATCAAAAATATAACGAGATGAATATTTTACAAGAAAACTTCACCATGTATACAGGTGTAAATATTCCTAAAATCGGATTAGGAACTTGGCAAATTGATGATTCGGAAGCGGAGCGAGTTGTTACAGCTGCGTTAAAGAATGGTTACAGACATATAGATACAGCATTGGCGTATGGAAATGAAGTGAGTGTAGGCAATGCGGTGCGTAATAGTGGAATAGACCGGAAGTCTATTTTTGTAACAACTAAAATTCCGGCAGAAGTAAAAACCTATGACGAGGCAAAGCAGTCTATACGACAGTCCTTAAAAAATCTTAATATTGATTATATAGATTTATTGTTGATTCATGCGCCAAAACCATGGTCGGAGATGTTCAAACCAGAAATTACGAAAACATACAATGAGGAAAACCTTCAAGTATGGAAGGCGATGGAGGAAGCTGTTGCAGAAGGTACTGTGAAAACAATAGGAGTTTCAAACTTTAGTATATTGGAGTTACAAAATATTACCAATAACTCAAAAACAAAACCTGCAGTAAATCAGGTACGTTTCTGCATTGGAGACAAGAAAGAGGAATTAGTTACATATTGCCAACAAAACAACATTTTGGTGGAAGGGTATTCTCCTAAAATTACATATTCTTATTTAATCTGGGTTTCAGGTCATTGTGGGAGATTTTAATCTCCCGCATACCGAATCCTTCACAAAGATAAAAGGTTTTGTAGAAATAATACGATTTATATACTCATAATGTTATTTTTTAAAGATATGTACATGGTTGTGATTTTCTTGAATTAAAGAAAATGTGAAATAGAATAATAATTAAATTGTTGTTTTAAAGGCTATCAAACGGTAGCCTTTTTTATTTAATATGTTTCATTTTTATGTATCATTTGATAGAAGTGAAACCTCAACAGATAAGATGTTTGTTAATTTGTTGTGGTCTAATTATTTAAATATTTCACTTCTGAAAAAGCTGAATCTTTATCAGAAAGTTGTAACTTTGAATGATTATAAACATTACAGCATCATTGTATCATGCCCCAAAAATTAGACACAGAATCTTTTATAAAACGTTCTCAAGCAAAGCATGGAGATAGGTATGACTATTCTTTGGTTGATTATGTGAATTCTAAGTCTAAAGTAAAGATTGTTTGTCCTGATCATGGACTTTTTGAGCAGGTTCCATCTTCTCATTTGCAAGGGGTAGGTTGCCCTACATGCGCGGGGGTTGTAAAATTAACTACAGAAGAATTCATAGAGAAAGCAAGAAGAAAGCATGGGGATAGGTATGACTATTCTTTGGTTAAGTATACGAAGTCTTCTTCAAAGGTAATGA
>JAKSTZ010000036.1 GCA_024402335.1 Bacteroidales bacterium | reverse complement strand
TTCTTATCGGCATAGCTTTAACAATCGTTCTTATATCCTTCCATAAAATCAAAAATGAGCAAATTGAATACGACAACAACCAATCTGTATTCGAACCGACTCAAATAGAACAAAAAACTGTAACCACTAAACCATTTGGTAAACAAACTAATGATACAACCATAGAACGACTCGATACTACAATAAACGACATTGGGTTATCTATATTTATACCACACAACGCAAAAACAAAGTTATGTAAAGGACAGCCATCAAAAACCGACACAAACATACTAATGTGCGCACAAGCAGCAGATATCCGTGCAGACAACAAAAAGATTGTTGGAGCGTTTGTCATTGCAGGCGAACCAATAGCATGGGGCCTATCAAAACAAGGTTATTGTGCCATTATTACCAATACCATTACGATTGGTAAAGCCGAAAACACTCCGCTATTCGAAGAGGCTACAGAAAAAGGAGGCTATTTTTTCCGACAATATGCATTAATAGATTCTTGTCGGATAGTAGAAAACAATCTAAAAAACAAATCATTACGAAAAGCACTTTGTCAACGCAACAGCGAAATATTTATGGTTACATCGGCAACGCCAGAATCTATGCACGATTTTGCCCAAGCATTAGTTGATTTAGGAGTAGAGAACGCTATTTCACTTGTAGGAAGTGGATTTTCTATCGGTTGGTATTACAACAACGAAACCAAAGATTTTCAAGATTTCAACGAATATCAAAAAAGAACTATATACGAAAACGAAACATATATAGTATGGGAAAAATAGTCAACTAACTGCTATAATACTCCAGTAAATTTAGACAAAACGTAAAAGTAGAAAAGATAAATATTAAACTTTGTTACAAACAACAAATTAATCAACAACGGCAAGATAATGTGAATAGCATTTAAATATGGGAATAGTATACTAGTTGGCAATGATAAAAATGAAGTTATGTTACTTTTCTTACAGTAGCGAAAGAAAAGCAACCAAAAGAACGCCATCGACCCACGCCTTCGCTAAAAAACTGCTTTCCGCTAAAGGATTCAGACTGCCGCTTAGTTAGATTCATCTTAATCAGTTATCTAAAATTCCGAAAAAATTTCCTACAATTTTTTCAGGAATTTAGCAGGTACACCGGCCACAACAGTTCGAGGGGCGACATCCTTCGTTACAACGGCACCAGCTGCTATAATCGCACCTTCACCTATTGTAACACCTGGTACAATGGTTACATTCGCTCCTATCCAAACTTTATCTTCTATATGAATTGGTTTAAACGACATATCTCCACGATGCTCCGGATCTGGATTATGGTTGATTGTACATAACGTAGCATTATGACCTATCAGACAATCATTGCCAATAAAAACTCCTCCTTGGTCTTGAAACTTACATCCCATATTTATGAACGTGCGCTCACCTATCCACGTATTTTTTCCAAAATCGGTACCAAATGGTGGAAACAAACCTACTGTATCAGGAACTGCATGTCCCCATAGTTCTTCCAACAAACAATGAAGTTGTTCTGGAGTATGATACGAACCATTTATTTCGGCCGTAATACGAAGAGCATCCTGAGACATTGCATGCATATACAAATGAGCCTCTGAGCCATTTTCTACAGGTACTCCTTCGGCCATTTGTTTTCGAAATTCTTCTGCTGTCATACATTCTTTCCCATTTCGTAAGCAACTTGCAACTTAGCATTGCCTTCGATTTCACGTGCATCATTTACACCGCCACAGAAAACGGTTCCTGCCAAACGGCTCTTTGGATAACAATCTATCCAGCCAGTAAGCCCTGCTTCCGCACGTTGAGGAACAAAGGTATCGTTCTCGGCTGCTGTTGAAAGCAAATAGACATCACGAAACTTATAATCCTGTGAATACATTCCATTCATACGATCGATAAGCGTTTTCATTTGATCACTCATCTCGTAATAATAAATCGGGGTAGCCCATACAACTACATCCGACTCAAGTACTTTCTCCATAATTGCATTCACATCATCTTTTATGGCACATTTCCCTGTTTTTGAGCAAGCAAAACAACCACGACAAAAATGTATTTCCTTACCTACCAAAGAAATCTTTTCCACTTTATTACCTGCAGCCTCAGCACCGGCAATAAATTTATCGGCAAGCATATCACTATTTGATCCAGCACGAAGACTGGTAGATATAACTATAACTTTTTTCATAACCTATCGTCTAATAAAATATCAAACACTAATTTACAAAAATTCAGATTAAGCAACTTCCCTATATTCTTTAGGAGTAAAACCAGTTTTACGTTTAAAGAAACGCACAAAATGTTGCGGATATTCAAATCCTAAACGATTTGCCACCTGTGTAACACTCAACGATTCGTCATCCAAATATTGTTTTGCCTGCATAACAACATAATCTGCAATGAAATCCTGTGCAGTTCTGCCAGTTTCCGTCTTCACTAATTCTCCAAAATATCCTGCAGAAAAGCAACACTTATCAGCAAAATACGAAACAGTCGGGAAACCATCGATTTCAACTTGTTTCTCCATATATTTACGAAGCAATGATTCAAACTTCTTCACAACAGAATGGTTTATTTCTTCACGGGTAATAAACTGACGGTCATAAAATCGAAGACAGTAATTCAACAAAAGTTCTATATTGCTAACTACAAGATCGCGAGTGTGTTTATCGATTACATGATGCAATTCCTGCTCTATCATATTTACAACCTGATAAAACACTTCTATTTCTTGTGTAGAAAGATGTAAAGCCTCGGTACTTGTGTATGAGAAGAACTCATATTTCGAAATATTTCTACCCAAATTAGTACGTTTAAGGAAATCCGGATGAAATAGCAAGCCAACACATTTTGGCTGAATGTTAACATCATCTAATTTCACATCAACTACCTGTCCAGGGGCAAAAGAAGTAACCGTCATTTCATCGAAGTCGTATGGAGTACGACCATACGACAAAGTACACCCCTTCGTTTCCTTCAACCAAATGCCATATACACCATAATGATAACGAGATTCCACTGGTTGCATAATGCGACGGTCCATGTGAACAATGGTAACAAGAGGATGCAATGTCTCTATGCCATACAAATCATTTACCTGTTGAATAGTATCAAAATAAAATTCTGTCATCTTTACTTAACAAAGAAAATATGAAACAAATATAAGAATCTCTTATTTCAAATTCTTATTAAAAAACTCAACCAATGTATCCCATGGTATATAATTTTCTTTTCCGCCATCGTACAAATCGCAATGTGAAGCATTTGGGATAATAAGCAATTCCTTATTTTCTGGACAAGGGTTCGGTTTACCTACAGTATTGTAACCTTCTGCTTTGCCGTCAACCATATAATGATAAGCACTTTCACCAAAATAACGTGAATGAGCTTTTTCTCCATGCATTACAAGCACAGCAGAGCGAATTTCATTTATATAATACAAAAATCGTGTATTTGAATACGATTGTGTACCAGTTACATTCCAACCGTCATTACTATTACCTGAACGTTTATGATAGCCACGTGACGTTTTATAATAGTCATAATAATCTTTCACAAACTGTGGAGCATCAGCAGGAAGCGGATCAACCACACCACCAGCACGCGTATAGGCACCTTCAGCATTATCGTTTGTTGCCTGTCCTTGGGTAAGCACACGAGCAAAATCTTCATTGCGTTGTTTTGCCATGGCAACACGACCAGCATAACGAGCAGCTTCATTATCTTCAGAATCGAAATAGCCATTCCCACCTACACGACTCATATCATACATTGTTGACGCAACCGTTGCCTTAATACGTGGATCGATAGCCGCAGCATTAAGAGCAATTCCACCCCAACCACAAATACCAATAATACCTACTTTCTCAGCATCTACATCCGAACGGCTGATAAGATAATCAACAGCAGCTTGAAAATCTTCCGTATTAATATCCGGAGAAGCAATTCGTCTCGGTTGACCTCCTGATTCTCCTGTAAACGAAGGGTCGAAGGCTATTGCAAGAAAACCCTGTTCCGCCATATTCTGTGCATACAAACCACTCGATTGCTCCTTCGTTGCCCCAAATGGTCCACTAACAGCAATAGCTGCAAGTTTTCCACTTGCATTAATAGGCTTATACACATCTGCTACTAACGTAATACCAAATTTATTGACAAATGTTACTTTTTCGTGATTTACCTTCTCACTTTTGGGGAACACTTTATCCCACTCTGTTGTTAAGTTCATTTCTGTTTGATTTTTTTGAGAACATGCCGACAACAATACCATTGGAGCAGCAATCATTGATACAATTTTACTAAGCTTCATTTTTACATATTTTTTATATTGCAAAACTATCATCGTTCATACTAAAACGGACACCACAATTTAGGAAAACATAACCAATTTTACGGTTTTTTCTAATTGACATTAAAATACATTTATTACAGAATACATTTCCATTCTTTTATAACAAACTCAATATCTGTACATTACAAGACGCAATCATTAATTACATCATTTCCTAAATTTAGGTATAAACAACATTAAAATATGCATATATATTTGTCTTTGTGATTAACAAGTGTTTCACAAAAACGATGTAGATATATGAAAAAATTATTATGTATCGTTATTTCAGCACTAATGCTAAGTGCTTGTACTCAAAATAAAATCAAAGAACAAAATACTATGATAGTACGAATTAGTGAAATTGAAGTTTTTCCAGAATACCTACAAGAATATATGGATTTTGCACACAATGTCGGAGCCACATCGGTTAAAGAAGAGCCTGGCGTAATCTGTATATATCCTATGCAACAACTAAGAGACGATTGCCAAATTCGTATTCTTGAAATATATGCATCACATGAGGCCTACCAAAGTCATATACAAAGCAAACATTTTCAAACATACAAACAAGGAACACTTCACATGGTGAAAAGTTTAGATCTTGTAGATATGCGTCAAATAAGTCCAGAAAGTCTTCCACTTATATTTAACAAAGCACAAAAATGAACAGAATAGTATCCATACTTTTAATTCTATTAACAATGTCACTTTCAATATCTGCACAATCTTTGTCTGACAGACATAAACATTTGGCAACAATCGCAGCTCTCGAAGCACAAGGCGACCTAACACGTTTGGAACCAGCTATATGCGACGCTCTAAACGCCGGAATTACAATCAACGAAATTAAAGAAGCATTCTCGCAACTATATGCGTACACAGGCTTTCCTCGTTCTCTAAACGCACTCGGCGTACTTAACAAAATACTTGAAAACAATAAAGGTAAATGGTCGGAAGGCACAGTTTGGACTCGCCCTTCTGTATGGGACAATGCAAAGAAAAGTTTACAACAAGGCACTGAAATTCAGACAAAACTTTCTGGTCGTCCATTCAACTATGAATTTTGTCCTCAAAACGATTATTACCTAAAATCACATTTATTTGGTGATATTTTTGCCGGCGACCAACTTACCCCAGCCGACCGAGAAATTGTTACCGTTGCAGCATTATCAGCTTTAAAAGGAGTTGCACCGCAATTGGCTGCTCACAAAGCCGGAGCTGTAAACATGGGAAATACACAACAGCAAGTAGATGAACTCTGCAAATTCCTTAGTGAAAATGGACTTTCCCAATGCGATGCCGCTTCTGACGCATGTGCGGGAGATTGGCCTAAAGGAAATCCCAACGACGCATACGCACAATATTTTATAGGTAACAGCCATCTTGCCCCTATTCAACCTAAAAATTTAAATAAGGGAGAAAAAACTATTCAAGGTTACTCTAACGTTACTTTTGAACCTGGATGCCGCAATAATTGGCACATTCACCACGGTGCGCACCAAATTCTTATCTGTGTAAGTGGTGAAGGCATCTACCAAGAATGGGGAAAAGAAGCCATACATTTACACGCCGGAGACATTATTGATATTCCAGAAGGCGTTAAACATTGGCACGGAGCAACGAAAAACTCTTGGTTCCAACATCTTGCCTCGCACGTTCACGTAAATGATCCAGAAAGCAACGAATGGCTTGAGCCGGTAACAGACGAACAATATAACACAGCAAATAAATAAGAATAATGAGATCACTAATTATCACCCTACTTGCAATATTTTCATTCAGCGCTTGCGGGGCTCAAACAGAAAAGAAAATGAATAACGGAAAAAGTATTGTAGTATTTTTTTCCCATGCAGGAGAGAACTACGGAGTTGGAAATGTAAAAGAAGGAAACACAAAAATTGTAGCAGACGTTATCAGCGAAAAAACTAAAGCCGACCGTCTTGAAATTGTTTGCGTAAAAGATTACAATATGGGATATGACGCTCTTTGTAATCTTGCTAAAAAAGAACAAAATGCAGGCGAATTACCAGGATATACCCTTTTATTAAACGGCAACAAATTAAGTGGGAAAATGGACATAAGCAGTTACACAACTGTTTACATTGGTGGACCTGTTTGGTGGGGAACATATCCTCAAGTTATGTTCACATTCTTCAAAGATTATGATTTAAACGGAAAAACTATTCTTCCTTTCACAACTCACGAAGGTTCGGGACTTGCTCGTTGCGAAAGCGATTTAAAGAAAAAATATCCAAATGCAGCATTTGGTAAAGCTTTCTCTATCTATGGACACGAAGTTCGCAGTGAAGCAGGAAAGAAAAAAGTTGAAGCTTGGGTAAAATAAATTAAGATAAAATGAAAACAATCTTCTCACACATACTTTTTACAATAACATGCATCGGCATGATAGCTTGTCAAAATAAAGAAACGAATGCTATGAGTTGTACAAACAATCAGTCTACAAGCGAAAACAAAACGCTCATTGTATATTATAGTTATACAAACAATACAGAGGAGATTGTTACCGATCTAAAAAACTTAATTGATGCTGACATTATAGAAATAGAACCAGCCGATAAAAATCTTAATTACGAAGCAAACAATTATCGTATTGGAACCGAACAACTTAACAAAATCAAAAACAATCCTAACGACGAAAACAGTTATCCTGCTATCGATCCTATTGAAATTGATTTAAGTAAATACAACACTATCATTATTGCCACCCCACTTTGGTGGAGCCAAATGGCATCGAATATGCAGACTTTTCTATTCGAATACGGGAAAGAGATGGCAGGCAAAAACATCGGATTGATAGTAAGTAGCCATAGTAGCGGAATCAGCGGTGTTGAAGCTGATGCAAAACGACTTATACCTGAAGGTAATTTTTTCAGCCAAAGCCTTTGGATAAACAATTCAAGACATTCACAACGAAAGGAATTATTAAAACAATGGCTTGAAGATGTTGACTATGCATCTTTGCAAACAGAAACAGTATCAACCATGTACATTACGGTAAACAACCATAATATGATTGTCGACTTAGAGAACAATTCATCAACAAAAGCACTCGTGGCTTTATTACAAGAAAGCGCAATCACATACGAAGCACATGACTATGGTGACTTTGAAAAAGTTGGTGAATTTGGATATACACTTCCACAAAACAACGAACAGATTACAACAGAACCAGGAGACCTCATACTCTATCAAGGAAATCAAATTTGCATCTACTATGGCGTTAATTCATGGAACTTTACTCGATTGGGAAAAATCAGAGACACTGATTCCAACAAATTAAAAAATATGTTAGGAAACGGTAACATACAAGTCACTTTGTCGTTGGAACAACCCAATGCCATCAACAATTTGTATGTGCCACATTCCATCAATACAGGCACATATAACATTACAGGACAACAACTAAACCAAGCTCCTGCACAAGGTATTTACATAGAAAATGGAATAAAGAAATACAAAAAATAAAAATGATTTTACAAGAGTTTGCGAATAAGTTCTGTTTATTTTGTAGAAACTAGAATGTTCGCTATTTTTGTAAAAAAATAAAACAAATGAGAAAATTATTATTGGCATTCATGCTATTTTGTGGCTTCGCATTAGTTTCGCAAGCGCAAACAAAAGAAGCTGAAGTGGTTAATCCTAAAACAGAAGCAAAAGCACTATCAAAAAACGGATACAAAATCTTGCCTGATGCTTTACACAAAATGGCACGTCAACTAGAAATAGTCAACGACAAACAAATAGCAAAAGACGAAGCTGACGGTACAAAAAAATATATTGTAACACTTGGACTTGCAACAAGTACCACACTCAACCAAGCTAAAGCTGACGCCAGAATCGATGCAGTTCAAAAATTAGTCAGCATACTAACGGCTACAATGCAGTCTATAATAGAGAACAACGGAGGTATTACAGAAAAAGGAACTACTCTTGAAAAAATAATGACTGTTGTTGCAGAAAAATGTCAACAAAAAATGGTTTCGGGCCCTATTTTAGCAGACTTCTACAAAACACAAAATGGGAAATATACAGTTAAAAGATATTGTACATACGGATACAAAGATGCACAGAATTTAGCTATCAGCTATTTTGAAAGCGAATTAAAGAATGAATCACAGGAATTAAAAGCTGCTTTACGAAATTCACAAAACTGGAAGTAATTCTAAATTCTATATGACATTTTAGCACAATGAGAAAAGAGTCACGTGCAATGGACAGCCAATGGGCATTAGAAGTAATGCGCAAAGCACCGTATATAACGATTAGTTTCACTCGTCCCGATGGTTCTGCATACGGTCTACCACTTTCTTTAGCCGCAAAAGACGACAACACATGGTATTTTCATTGTGCTCTAGAAGGCGACAAATTGGATGCAATACAAAGTCATCCGAATGTGTGTTTATCTGCTGTTACAAGATGTACACCTACAGTAGGCCCCAAAGATGGTTCTTTTACCTTACAATATAAATCAGCAATAGCTTTTGGGAAAGCAGAACTAGTTACAAACGACAACGAAAAAATAGAAGCACTACGACTTATTTGCGAACGTTTTCTTCCAAACCATATGGATGCATTCCAGGCATCAATTGAACGAAGTCTCGGACGAACAGCTGTAGTCCGCATAACACTTACCGAACCTCCTACCGGCAAACGTAAACAATATGACAAAAACGGTGATGAGATGAAGTATGGAAGAATGGACGATCAACAATAAAAGAAGAGACTGAATAAAATAAATCAGCCTCTTCAATAAAATCCACAAATAATATTACATATACATAAATCGCTTAATACTACCTTTAGGTGTTTTTGCGAATGGTTCCATGTGTAATTCAAAACTACTTACAGAAGAATACTTTGGAATACTATTATTTAAGGAAACAATGTTTTCTTTCATAATAGAATTTACAGTTTCTGCATCAAGACCTTTTTCTTCTATTGCCGCAGCATTCGGAACGATAATAGCGTGTATTTGGCTATCTCTTTGAACAACAACCGATTCTGCAACCAAAGGCAAAGCATTCAATACCACTTCTATTTCTTCTGGGAAGACATTCTGTCCGTTACTTGTTAAAATCATATTCTTGCAACGACCTGATAAAAACAAGATATTATCTTCATCTAGAATACCAACATCACCAAGATGAAGCAATCCTCTTCCTTTAAATTTCCATCCATCTCGTGTCAATTCATCACCATTCCCTAATCCTCTACTATCTCCCGAATATGGAGCATACGCCCTTGACAGTAAAGTACCCCCAAAGGAATAATGATTTTTTATATATATTTTATATAACAAGGATTTATCCACATTATAAACACTTCCTATATATCTATCTCCACCGTTATATTTCCCATACAAATTACAGTCAACAATTAATGGTTTTTCTTGTAATAATATACGCTCTATTTCTTCATTACTTTTCACCAATTCTTTGTTGTCTTTATCAATAAATCTAAATATTGAGGATAAATGATCTTTTAACAAAAGACAACGAAGCCGAAAAATTCGCAAAGCCTTATCGGAGATGTTACATGAGAACGGGAAAGTGTTAGCAGAACTTAAAAAAGAAATGCTTGAAATCAGAGTAAAAATAAAAGGAGCATATCCACAAGACAAATGGATAAACTTTGGTTTACAAGACAAAAGGTAATTCTTCTCAAAAACACAATAAGTTTATTCACAATAGATTGTGAATAAACTTATTGTATATAAACTGTTACATTCAACTAATCGAAACTGCAAACCTACATTTTACTCATACCTTCCTGTCGCTTGTAAATACTCTAAGCGTCGTATTTGATATTGTGTCCAAGCATCAACATATTTATCTCTACTTTGCTGATTAAGAGATTGAGCCTGCAACAATTCACTAGTTGTAGCCGTTCCTACCGCATAAAAATCACGTTGCAGACGAAGATTTTCATCTGCTTGTTCTATGGAGCGTTGAGCTATAATTACTTGTTGCCATGCATCACGTAAATTTGATTCTGCAGACTGAATACCTATCAACAATTTCTGTTGTACATCCTGGAGATCCATCTCCGCAGTTTTTAATGCATTTTTTTCTCGTTTAATCGCATAAGCACCACCCCACCAATCTGTAATTGGAACGTTTACCATCCCAAACACCATACCGACAGTATTGTCGGCATCCATCATATCATAATACGAATAACATCCTCCAATAGCAACAGTAGGTAATCGTTTGCCTATAGCCATTTGATATTGTAATTTTTTAGCTTTTACATTTTGTTCTAACAAAGCCAACTCTAAAGTATTACTAAGTGCTTCTTGAGAGTTCATTATAACATCATCAGGTGAACCTATAGACGCATTTATGTTTTTTAAAGGAGAAAGAGTATCGATTTGTAAAGTTATAGACGTATCCAACCCCAAACCCATATATTGAGAGAGCAACATTCTACAAATATTATAATTGCTTTGTAACGTTACTAACCCACTTTCTACCTGGCCTTGTTGTAATTGTATCTGTAACAAATCATTACGAGTTGCAAGACCTGCATTTAAAGCAATCTGTACATCAGACTCAAAACTTTTCAGCATTTCACGCATGGAACGAATGGTATTTAACTTTTCTTCTAGGCTAATTACCTGCCAATAATATTGTTCAGCCGTTAGTTTTATTTCACGTTCTGTTTGTTGCAATTGCAATTCACTCACCTCAACACCTAATTTTGCCAAACGATTACCATTCAATATCTGGCCACCTGCGAAAATAGGCCACGATGCCATTAAAGCTGCAAAATTTCCTTTATCCAACGTCGAATATTCATCAGGAATCTCCATTGTAGACAACATATCGCCTAAACCCATAGAAATCAATGTAGGAGCCAGTTGTCCCAATACCGGTGTAATTTGTTCTTTTGGTATATCTACCTGAATTAAATCCTCATTCGAACGGAAAGCAATCCCCGACGCAGAAACAGACGGAAAGAAATTAACAAACGCCTCTTTTTTCTGCAATTCCGCATTTTCAATAGCAACTCTTTGTTGCTGCATTTTCACATTATTTTCCAAGGCCATCTTACGACAATCCTCTAGAGAATACTGTTGATTTTGTGCAAGCACAGGCAATGCACAAATTAGTGAAATTATATAGACTAATCGTTTCATACTATTTGTTTCCTTTTATTTTCCAATAAGCAACAGGTAAAACACTTACAACTAAAATCAAGGCCCCTATTCCACCACAAAAAATAGTAACACCAACAGGCATCCAAAATGACGTACCACCAGTAATCATAGGAACAACGCCAACAGCAGTAGTAGCCGTGGTCAAGAAAATAGGCACCATACGACGTTTACCCGCATCATAAGCAGCATCACGAGCAGACCAACCTTTAAGCATTAAATTTTCGGCATGTTCAAAAATAAGTATTTCATTTCTCATAATAATACCCATAAGTGTGATAAGCCCAAACAATGAAGTCAGACCAAGCATTTTATTCACTAAAGCCAAACCAAACAGCGCACCTGGCATTAAAAACGCCAACGCAGTCATACTCAAAATCGTCAATTTAAAATCATGGAAATTGAACAACAAGAAGAAGAATATAATAATAACAGCAATTGCAATGATTTCAACTATCTGCACAAGTATATTATCATTATATTCCTTTATACCACCTATTTCTACATGTACACCTGAAGGAATATGCAATTCTGATTGTATAAAATTCTCTATCTTTCCTTCAATAGCAGCAGGCAAAACATTACGCTTAGTTTCCGACGCTACTGTCATGCATCGAATACCATTACGATGTACAATAGAAGCCTCGCTCCATTTTGGTTCCACTGTAGCAACTTGCCGAAGGGGAATTACAGCCGTTCCCGAAGAAATAAGAATATTATCTATTTTGTCGGCAGACATATTTGCTGAACCTTCGTTATGTAATACTATAGGCACCTCATAATTTCCTTCCCAAACACTTCCAACCGTCATATCGCTCGTATTCATCATTATTTGAAGAGCAGCATTTGTTCTATTGATTCCTTGTTGTGAAGCAGCAACAGGATTCAACATAACATCTTGTATTACTATAGGATTTTGGAAATTAGAATGTACCCATTCCACCCCGTTTAAGGTACGCATATAATCCATCAACTCTTCCGACACCATACGAAGTGAATCTATATTTTCTCCATAAATATGGAATTCGCAATCAGGAACATTCTGATAATCAAGTTGTTTAAATTTAATATATGCTTCAGGGAAAGCATAAGCCCATTGCGGAGCATATTCATTCAAAATATCGACAGTTGCATCTATGGAAACCGTATTTACAATAAACTGTGCAAAATTTTTACCACCCATTTGTGGAGCATAACTCATCTGAAAACGCGGAGACGAACACCCAATAAACTGAGTAATATTTGTAATACGTTCATCTTGTTTCAAAACATTATACAAAGAATCTGCTACACGTTGAGTATCATCTAGACCTTTGCCTTCGGACAAGAATATTTCCACGGCAAATTGATTTCTGTCGGCAAAAGGCATAGTACGGATTTTCAACATAGGGACACAAATAACAACACTAGCAACAACCACTATCAATGCGATACAGATTGTTGTCCAAGGATACTTAAATGTCCATTTTAGAATCATATCATAACATATTTGTACCCAATCTGTAATTGTTTTTTTATGAGTATCCTGCACTTTAATTTTCTTAATCAACCATGTTTCCAAAATAGGAATTACAACAACAGCCAATACCAATGAAACCATTAAATTGATAGTCAAGGTTGCAGGTAATGTTTTTACAAATTCTGCCGTTTGACCATCAAATACAAATAATGTAGGATAAAATATTGCACAGATACAAAGTGTAGCTAAAAACATTGGAGCAAAATAATGCTGAGCACTTTCTGCTGCTGCATGCCAACGACTCATTCCCTTACGACGATATTCTAAATAACCATCAAGAACAACTATAGAGTTATCGACCACCATACCAAGCACAATTACAAGGCCGGCAAGAGAAATTGTATTCAATTGAATGCCACATACATACATTATCCCTACAGAAATAAATGTTGTAAGAGGAATAGTAATTGCTGCTACTATAGCCGTACGCAACGGGAAAAGAATAATCATGACAACAATAATGATTATCATTGAAATAATTAAGTCACGAAGAAAATTGCTTACACTAGAGCCAACAACTTCAGGTTGATCTGCTATACGCTTAATTACAACATCATCAGGCAAATTCATTGCTCGAAATTCTTCGAGAACACTCTCTACATCCTTACCATAATGTACGATATTGTTATTAGGCTTCATCTCCAACGACAAGATTATACATTGATGTCCATCTTGTTTTATATAACTCGTAGATTTATCGTAACCACGTTCTATTGAAGCAATATCTTTTACACGAATTACATTATTATTTGCATCATAATGAATTATCAAATTAGCAAGTTCCTCTTCGCTATGTAACATGGTAGAGACATGAATAGGAATATTCTGAGTTGAAGTTGCCACACTTCCCGCCATTGTTGTAAAACCCTGAGTCTGTAAAGCCGAAAGCATCTCTTTATCTGTCAATCCATACGCAGCAAGACGTTCTCTATCTACATTTAAAGTGATTTGTTCACGAATATCTCCATAAACACGAACATTACTTACTGTTTTTATCTGACGAAGCTTATCACACAATGCTTCCGAATACTGATGTAATTCTTTATACGAACGTTGGTCACTTTCTACAGCAATAAGCAAGGCAGAAGTATCACCGAAATCATCTTGTACAACAACAGCAAGAACACCACTTGGTAAACTAGTCGATTTAAAAGAATTCAAACCATGACGAATTTTACTCCAAACCTCATCCTTATTTGTTACCCAATCCTCCAATTCAACCATCATAAAGCACATACCATTACTACTAGAAGAAGTAGTTGCAGAACGCTTTACTTCTGGGAACGTAAACAAATAACGTTCCAATGGTCGAGCAACCTGTGCTTCAATTTCCTCTGATGTCGCCCCTGGATAAACCGCAACAACTACCCCTTGACGGATAGTAAAATCAGGGAATTCCGCCTTTGGCATCATTTCTAGACCATAGAAGCCAAAAACAAACAACAATCCCAATAAAAGAAATGTGATACGATAATTACGCATCAAAAGGGAAACCCAATTATCTTTTTTCATAACATTTCAACCTTTGAACCATCACTAATTTTTTGGAAACCGTCAGTAATAATAATATCACCTTCTTTTAAACCATCGACAACAACAATACGATTACCAACAGTTTTTCCTATTGTTACCATTTTTCTATGAGCAACAGTATCAGCATCAACTATCCAAACAAAACGTTCACCAGAACTTAACTGTTGAACCGATAAAATAGGAACCGTTACATTTGATGCAGCGTTACCCGCAATCGTTACTTTTGCAACCATACCAGGCAAAAGCAAAGTATCTTCGTTAGGAACATTTATACGAATGGAATATGTATGTGTTAACGCATCAGCTTGAACACCTTTTTCTATACGACCACCGGTAAACATCTTACCATCTAAAGCATCTATTGTTATTGTAGATTCCGTATTTGCAGAAATAGCAGCCATTTCACGTTCAGGAACAGAAACCTTTATTTTTACCGTATCAATATTAAGAATCGTAACCACAGGTTGTGAAGGTAAAACGGTTTCACCAACATTAAGAGCCTTAGTACCGACAACACCACTACATGGAGCTCTTAAAATACAATCATTCAAATTTTTCTGTGCTATCGTATAAGACGAACGTGCTTGCTCTAATTTACTTTGTGCTTCTACCCAATTTGCTTCCGCCAAAGAACCTTTTTCATATAATTGTTTATAACGACCTATAGCATCCTCTGCCTGTTTATTGGAAGCTTCTGCCGCCTGCAATAAACTTCTAGCTTGAGAATCATCCAAGCGAACCAACAAGGCTCCTTTTTTTACATTTTGTCCTTCCGATACATACACATGCTGAATGGTTCCCATGGATGTATAACTTACAACTGTAGCTTGACCTTCTTCCACCACACCTACATACGACAATTGTCCTACTGTATTTTCGGCTTTTATTTTTTCGACACGAACCCGAACCGGACTATTTTCTTTTTCTGTTCTTTGTTGTTGACAAGCCGTGAAAGTCATCGTTGCCAACAATATAACTGATACAATGTTATGTTTCATTTCATTAAATTTTTTCCAATGCAAATATCTTAATGAATTTACATATAAAATGTTTATTTTTTCGCTAAAAATGTTCTATATTTCGCATATCTATTAAATAAATAAATTCATCTACAAAAAAATCCCTATGTCACAAGAAATAGACATAAAAAAAATAATCGAACAATTTGACATAAAAAATCAAGGAGATGAAAATGTATTCTTAATATCCCATTCTATTTTACAAAAAATAACATCATACAATATCCAATACGACGGATTCATTACCATACTCATAACCAAAGGACATGCTTCACTCAAAATCGACAATACCGATATAAAATTAAAAGCGAGAGATTTCCTGGTACTCAAACAAAAATTTTTCATTGAGGAAAGTACATATTCACCTGATATAGAATTTAAAGCAATCTATATCTCAAAAAAAATTGCGGATGATTTAATATTCCTTGCACACATCAATTGGTCACTCTACGCATCTTTCGACACATATTTCAAAACAACCTTTTCTAAAGAGGACACGAAAATATTGTGCCTGTATTTTGAAATTTTACAAAAAAGAATCTTTAGAGAAACAGCAAGCAAAAATAAGGTTGTCACCAACCTTTTACGCAAAGTATTCATTTACGATATTATTTCCATTATAGAACAATACATAAACACAGATGTACGAATTAATTCACATAGCGGTAACACCATACTCGAAAACTTTTTCATACTGATTACCAACACGCATCCTACTCCACGAAACGTGGCTTGGTATGCGCAAGAATTACATATTACGCCAAAATATCTAAGTACATTTTGCCATAAAAATGCAGGGAAATCGCCAAGTAAAATAATTAACGAAGAAATCTATCGCCAAGCTATTGATCTCTTGAGAAATTCAAACCACACAATTTCACAAATATCAGAGAAACTCGGTTTCAATAATCAGTCACATTTTGGGACATTCATGCGCCGAATGGGCGGCATTTCTCCAAAAGAGATACGAAAGACATAGCTATTTTATCCTATCTCCACAAAATTCTTTTCTACCACACTTTTGGCAATGAGCCCCCATCCAAAGTGTATCAAATTGATTTATTGCGGCTTCTACTAATTTCGGATCATTTGTAAGAATCCCGGCTTCGAAATTTCGACGTAACGAACTTTTCATCCCTATTCCTGCTCCAGTTAAATTAGCAGAACCGATATACGCTGTTTCCAAATCAAAAATCATAAGTTTAAAATGCACTCGCGGACAAAGAACACGCTCCAAGGCTGTTGCCAAAATTGGATATTTGTCAAAATCCTCGCGGAAATTCGGTCCAGGTTCCTTTGCATGAATCAAACGAACTCCTACACCACGTTTCAACAAGCCAGCAAGTTGACCTAACAAAGGAATTGTATCATTTCCTTGTTTTACATACAAATCCTTTATATCAGCCGTTCCTATCCACAATGTTTCATGCACCGAAGCTATGCGGGATATCACTTCTGTATAATGTTGCTCATTTGCTATATATTCAGTAAACATAAATGTAATTTATGTG
>JAKSTZ010000035.1 GCA_024402335.1 Bacteroidales bacterium | reverse complement strand
TTCACGAATGAGCGTTAAGAAAAACGACGGAATGAAGCGTTTAAAAGGATTTGATACCTCCGGCAATGCCATTGGGAAATCTAACCACACGGCATCCCAAATCCTTTAGCGGAATGCAGTCGTTTTTTAGCGAAGGCGTGGGTCGATGGCGTTCTTTTGGTTACTTTTCTTTCGCTATTGAAAGAAAAGTAACAGGATCTCACTCTGCTATATATATAAATGATATATCAAATCCTAAGTAAGACGAAAATCTTTGGTAACAAAGAAAAATAAAAAGGGGAATGCTTTTGCATTCCCCTTTCCTATTATTATAAAATGAATTCTATCTATTTTACAAGAGCTTCGAATTCTGAATCATCAGAGAAATCTCTGAATTCCATATCTTTTTTAGCTCTTTCTTTGAAAGCAGAATCTTTATCGATAGAAGATTTCAAGTTAGACATCATGTTATTGAAATCTTTTTGTCTTGCACCAATAATCGCTTTCAAGTAGTATGTAGCAGCATCTTGTTCTTCGATTGAGTTAGCAGTACTCAATGCACCATCAACGTCACCAGCTAATAATTTAGCAAGAGCAGCGTTGAAAGTTTGGTTGCTACCGAACATTTCTACAGCTGTTGCATAGTCACCTTCTTTTACTTTTACAGTACCCATGTTGTATTTAACTTCAGGACCAGCACCTTGAGCAACTTCGAAATATTCGAAACCTTTTGCCAAATCACCTTGTTTTACAGCAAGTACACCCATGTTGTTCTTAACAGCAGGATCACCGTTTGAAAGTTCATCAGCGTGAGCAAAAGAAGCTTGAGCATCTTCGTAGTTTTCTTGATCCATTTGTACACAACCTAAGTTGTTTACAATTTTCCAAGAGTTTGGTAATGCTGTTGCTGCGTTAGTTAAGATTTTGTCAGCATCTTTTGCATTTTCAGCAATAGTTGCAGCGAATAAATATTCGTCTTCAGTTAATTTAGTATCAGATTTACCTAAACCAGCTTGAAGAAGAACTTCATCAGATTTACCAACTTTTTCTGCGCTTACAACGATTTTTGAACGACGAAGTTGAGGAAGAATTTCGTCTGCAATTTGTTTGTAAACGTTACCCATTTTCTTGATTTCAGCTTCACGAACAACAGGATCTGAATATTGAGAAAGTACGTTCAAAATAGCTGATTTATCTTGAATGTCAGAGTTTTCCATTAAAGTACGGAAACCATCCCAGTCTTCTGCAGTGTAGTTAGCTTCGTAAGAAGTTTTAATAGAACCCTTCAATGCTTTTTCAGCAGCAGCTTGACGGTTCTTAGCCAAACTTTCGTTACCATCTTCTGGACCATCAGGAGATGCATAACCTACGATTTCTACACCTTTCAATGCTAAAGTTGTATCTTTTTCAGCATTTTTAGCGAATGCTTTTGCATCCTTCATACCTTGTTTTGAAAGTTCTTTTGAAGAAACAGATGCGCTGTTGATAGAGAATACAAGTTCTGTTTCTGAAGTAAGAACTTCTGCACGTTTAAATTGGTTAGCCGAAACTGTTGGTTTTGCTTCGTTTTGCAACAATGAAGCTGTTGCCAAAACACCATCAGCGATTTTTACTTCTGGCAAATTAACTGATTTAGATTTAACAGAAACTTTGCTCTTCAATAACAATTCTGATTGTAATAAAGCATCAGTATAAGCTACTTTTCCTTTGTATGTATAAGTTCCACCAGCACTTGAAATTACGCCACCGTTACCTTGAACTTTTTCGCCTTGCAATACAACTTCTGGAAATTCAGCAGAAGCACTTTCTGACTTCAATACTGGAGTGATATTCATCACAGCATTTTTCAAGAAATATTTTGCAGGATAAGTAACTGTGATTGCTACATCAACACTGTCACCCTTCATTTCTAGTGGATCTGGATTCACATTGTAACGCACTGTGTTGGCGTTTTTCAACATTTTGCTTGGACTGCTACAGCCTACTGCTAATACTACTGCAGAACCCAAAACAATCTGAAAAATAGATTTTTTCTTCATTTTTATTACTTTAATTAAACAATTAATTGCTTTATACATTTTTAGAACAAACAAAAATAATAATGTTTTTTTGACCACAAGCAGATTTGTCTGATTTTTTTTGCTTTTGGTCAATTATTCATGGCTTTCATCCATATTGAGAGAATCAATAAAGGGTATAAACAAGTAGAGACGCGATACACCGCGTCTCTACATAATAAATTTTATACTACTGTTTAGTATCTCACAATCTTCTCACTAGTAATTTGTCGTCTATCTATTACCGTAATGATATAGATTCCATTAGCCTGTGGTAACGCTATGCGAGCAGATTCTACATCCTTAAATGTTTTTGAATAAACAATCTTACCAGTAAGAGTAGTTATCACAACATGATTTGATGACTCAGGATTGTTAAACATAACTTCAACTTCATCTTTCTTAACCCAGAATTGTGCATTCTTACCACATGTTTGTACAGCAATAACCTTTGTTTCTGTTACATTACCATCGTAATCTGTTTGACGAAGTTTATAGTAAACTATGCCGCCTTCTTTATCATCCGTATCATAGAATACATAGTTATGAATGGCAGTTGTTGTACCTGCACCCCATACATAATCTATTTCTTCGAACGCTATTCCATCGAATGAACGAAGAATAGTGAAATATTCATTATTCGTTTCCGAAGCTGTTTGCCAATGAAGTTCAACTAACTCATCTTTGCAAACTCCATAAAGCATTGTAAATTCTACCGGTAACAATTCACTGATTTCTGCTTTTGCACGAGCATTATAATCTGCCATACATGCATCATTATCTTCATACAATGCATGAATTTTACCAGTAGATGTAAAGTCACCTTGATTAACAGGGTTATCTAGACCAGCTCCATAGAAACTTTCTGCATAATTCAATGTTCCTGAGTTAGTTCCAATATTATCTCCAAGAGCTGTTCTATTACCACAGTAGTTCAAAGTACCGCCATTCTTCACATCAACTGTGAACACCCAACTATATTGTGGTAATGTTGCACCCATATTACCAATAAACATGAAACCACCCTCGTTTACATTAATTTTGTCACCAGAACCTCCTTCTGTTACAACACCCATCGCATACACAGTTCCATTAACATTAAATTCAGAACCTCCAGAACCTTGAATAGTTAATAAACCATCGCCACTCTTGTCTGTATCCATTAAATAAATGTTTCCACAACCTTCACCTGTAATATTGTATTTTCCACCACCTTGTGACTGACGACGAACTAACATATTACCATCTTCGACAATCAAATCACCATTAATATAGGCATTGTCATCTTCCATACCACCATAGTAGAATGTTAAATCAGAATGTTTAACATAGAATGTTGAACCACAATCCAAAGAAACATATTGATAATCATTGCTTGTTGTTCTAAATTCTGCCTTATCAAACACAACAGACTTATTATTTGCAGACATCGTATTGTCTATCATCCAAATTGCACCTGTAGCATTCTTTAACTGAGTGAAACGACCTTCAACAGACAAACTACTGTTGGTCATATTTACAGCACCATAGTTAATTATATGACCAACATTCTCATTAGTTGATTGTGAAGTAGCAGCCAATTTAAGAGAAACATTATACATATTCCATTGAGCCCCAGCAAAGTTAGTGACTGTTGCACCATTATTTACAGCAAGAGTCTTACTATACGTATTTAGTACACCATAATTGTTTATAACCGCTTTATCTGCAATTTCATGAGATCCGTAGATTGTACATTCAGTCTTTTTACCAACATATAACTGACTTGATTGGCCTTGCTTCATTGCAGAAGCCTTAAACGTATTATATGCTGTAAGTTTTGCTCCTGTTCCTAATTCTACAACAACATCGGAACCAGTAATTTCAAGTGGTTTTGTGGCAATTGTCGCATTACATTCTATGATCCATGTTGCATAATCTTCAGAGAAACTTATTGCATCTGTTCCTGTTCCATTTCTACCTGTATGCCATGAAGAAATATCTGTGATATCTTTGCCGCCGCTGCAGTCATAATAGTATTTTTTATAGGTAATAACTTGTTTGCCTAAGGCAAGATATGCATCAGCCATCTCATTCATCATTTCTACATTTGAGTTCTTTATGCCTTTGCCATCTGTTGTACCATTTAATGTTTTATATGTATCATTCAATCCAGAAGCAACTGCAATACAGTTTGAACCTTGTAAGTCATATCGACTCTCAACAGAGAAACTTGCCTTTCCATACGTTCCTGTTACATGCCAATACTTATCGTGATCAATTGATTCCAAAGGTTCAGCCAAGTTCGATCCTGTTGTACCAGTTTCAGCACTAACAGTAACTGTTCCGTTTTTTGAAATAGAAGACATAGATAGTGGCATATACCAGTTTGAGAAATTACCAACTGGAATTTCTGTAGTTTGCGTATTTGATCCAGCTGAAACATTCTTTGTAACTGGACCAACAATAAACGATGCATCTTTTGTTGAATTAAAATGTCCTGTTGTAATAGCATTTGGATCTGTATTTGTTACAGTCAAACTATATTTTGGAGTCGGATTTGATGTACTAACAAGATAATCCGAGGTGTTTACAATACCTTGCTCCATTATTAATTGCGATTGCACAACAACATTTCCTGCTATGCTGACACTATTCTTATTATCCATACTTGATGTCGTATTGCTAGCAATTGACGTGTTGTTAATTCGTAACTTATTGAATGTAAATTCTGGTATTTCCTGATGAGTTGTACCATTGAATACGACCTCACTTCCTGTAACAGTCGTATTTTGAGCTGGGTACGAAATAATTGTTCCTGCTATACCAATAGCTTTTCCACCATTATCAACAGGCGGGAAAACCCTTGCACCACCGATAGAGTTCTTTGTAATAGAATTTATTGTAGCGGTACCATCACTCTTTTCTGTTTTATTAATTGTTACATCTGACAATGCCAAATTGTAGTAATTGATTGCAGCAACCTCTGTCTTGTCACTTGAAGTATATTCTACAGTTAAATTGCCAGGGAAAAATTTAGCACCTTTGTAAATAAGAGGCATATTTTCTGCTTCTCCACCTTTTTCCAAAGTCAACACATGTGCTTTGTCACCACCAACCAACGTTGTGGAAGGGCCGACAGCCATTTGACTCTTAACCGTAACATCACCTATCATATACTTTTTACTTGCATTTTCTAATATAAGATTAGAATATGCCATAGGAGCGATTTCTTGCTCCAACTTACCTGTATACTCTACAAGACTTCCTTCTGGAACGGTTATTTTAGTATTGTCAATTGGAGTATCGTATTTCAATGCTTGTTTTATTTCAACAGTTCCATCTGGGAATACAACATTTGATGACGAAACAGATTGGTTAATATACAATTGAGAATACGTAGCAGCCTGAATTTTTTCAACACCAGTACCCGAATATGTTACACTTGATCCAGGAACAACCAACACATTATATGATATAGATCGCTCAGGTTCATATTTATATTGAACATCTTCAGCACAGGTTCCGATTTTTGGGGAACCTTGATTTGTAGCAATTTCTAATGCGCCACCACCTTTAATGTCAATTTCTGATCCATCCCAACAATTCATTGTACCACTAATCTTAAGACCAGAGGCGTCAGCACGGAAATCTGCACGACCTATTGTACCGAATTTCTCATCTACAACATTTGAACCTATGGTACTGAAAAATTCACAACTACCACAATACTCAGGATAACATCGATTTGATGCATCTGCTCCCGCAACACTATTCGTCATTTTGCTCCATTTTCCTGAACCAACTTCTACACGAGTACCATGACCACCGACATTCCATACTTGGCCTTCTTTTAACTCTACTCCTGGTTTATCAACAACAAATTTGCATGCATCTGCAGTAAAACTTGTTGGATTTTCACCAGTACAATTAGAATTCAAATGCCAATTTGACAAATCATTTAATCCCCATGGGCTTGATAAATCTTGTCCTCTATATTCAGCTCCTGTTGGTCCACAATAATAATATGTTTTACCAAGTTTATGAATATTTAATTTCACAACTTTCTCTGCCGGACATCCATATATATCTGTTACCATCAAACGGAATTGATCTGGTTGTGTTTCGTCGTCGCATGATGGACTATATGTCATACCATTAACAACAGTAACATTTGATTTTGAACTCTCTACATTTCCAGCTCCATCAGTATTTTCAAATAACCAAGTGTAACCAATAAATCCTTTTTTTGCAGTAAAACTTACAGAACCAGTACAATACATTTCCAACTCATCCGAAGCATTTAATGCAATACTTGTTGTTAATTCCGTGTCTGGAGTAGCATGGATAATTCCTTTTACTTTTTTAGATGTTGCAGTTTTTGCACCAGAAGAAGCTACACAATAATACCAATTGTCCCCAACATCAGAATCTTTATCTGGTGTATACGTGCTAGATGTAGCTCCGCTAATAGCGACACCTGTACCACTTTCACTATCGGACTTATACCACTGATATGTTACAGATCCTGCTATACCGCAGAGAATTGTTTCTATACTAAGTTCTGGCATTGTCGCAGACTGACATACTTCAAAATCTTGCATGCCATCTTCATTCGTAATTGAAACTGTATTTTCATAAACAACCGCATTTGCCGTAGTATTTACTTTACAACCATTCTCGTCTGTAATAGAAAAATATACAGGAGTTGTTGTTCCTACAGCAAACGGAGCAGTACCAGAATTACCTATATTCATTGGTGCAGTACTGCTTTCCGCACGAGAATGATCAAGATTATTCTTATCTAAACCATACACAATTGCATACGTGTCATTGTCATATTCAAAATCTATACTTTGATTATCTGCACAAACAGCTGCATCTTTAATAATAAAGTCATTAAAACCTGGAATTGTAATAGAACGAGTTCCGAGAGCATACGTTGATGTTTGACCAGTATAACCAATCACACAATAATAATAGAATGTACCAGCTACATTTGTAGGCGGTGTGAATGTTTTTTCAGAAGAAACGAGTGTTCCGCCCGTTGTTTTACCATCTGTTGTGGAACGATACCATCTGTATGTCAAGTTGTTCAGACCCCAAGGACTGGCACCTTGTACTTCCCAAGTATCAGCAGTTTCGTTCATACATTTTGTTTGATTCTCAAAATCCGTACTTGCTGCAATATATCCAACACCACCTTGACCTGCCCATACATGGAATTCGGTTGGAACAGAATAACATTCAGAACCAGCAGGCTTAGTTCTGACATAAAATGTTTTAACCTCAGAAGCACCATAAACTATAATCGTTTGATCCTTAGAACAAGGTTGCCAACTTGTTCCA
Organism: Bacteroidales bacterium; assembly: GCA_024402335.1. Classification (GTDB taxonomy): domain Bacteria; phylum Bacteroidota; class Bacteroidia; order Bacteroidales; family UBA1715; genus UBA1715. The sequence goes on along the minus strand of JAKSTZ010000035.1, from coordinate 10,376 downwards.
TTCTCTGAAATTTCCACATTGTCTAACGGTACAATAAATTTTTGTCCATTATAAACAGCGGTATCAGCAATGTAAACAGAAGCAGGAGCTTCTTTAACCGTTATCTTACTAAAAGACGAATTAACAGAATATGTCGGAACAGAACGAGTTGTAATTTTACAGAAGTAATAATAGTTTCCAGACTCATCTTTTTTTATTGCACTTGCATCAAGCTCCTTTGATGTTTGCCCAATTAATGGGTCTGCACCCTCATAACTTCTTGAAGTATTAACATACCACTGATAATCTATATCAGTAGCTGTATATCCCTCACAGTCACCAATTTTTACCGAAGGTTGTTCATCAACAAGCCATTTTACAACATTACCAGGACAAATATTTTTTTCATTTATATATTGTTCTCCCAAAACAGAAATTGCAGTACCCGATATAACATATGCGTTCACTGTTTCTTGCTTGCAATAATCTGTACCCAAATCAGATTTTACAGCAAAATAGTATGGTGTTCCCGACTCTGTGGCACCAACACCAAAATTCTCTCCAATAGAAATAGTACCTTCTACTGGACCATTAGTATATGTACCTTCTGTAGTTCCCCAATACACATTTGAAGCACCACTATTTTCGGAAAATACTATATTTTTTGAAGAACAATCTGTTACATCATCAATCTGCAATGCAGCAGCGTCCAAAACTGTTATTGTATAAGAAATACTATTCGTATAATCGTTACCTCCCGATGTGAAATCAGCTTTTATTTCATAAGTATATGTACCAGCTTCTGTAGGGAATGTGTTTGCAACAGACTTCGCGCCACCAGCATCCGTTAATTCAGCAGATTTATATAATTCAACACCATCTCTAGATACTGTATACGTATATGGAGACGTTTCTGCTGCACCACCTGAAAATGCTAACGTGAAATCAATAGGAAAAACCTGCCCTGGACAAACTGTATAATTCTGTGATTCAGCAAGACCAGCTGGAAGGGTGATAACCATAGAAGGACCACAACTTGTAATAGTGAAACTCTGTGTTTCAGATAACCCATCAGCTGTTGTTACTTCTATAGAAACAACATCACCAACCGTAAGGTTACTTGATGGATTAAACACTATCGAAGTTGCCGTTGTGGAAGCTGCTACAGACGATGACTTTTGAGCTGTTCCGTTCACCTTCCAAGTATATGTTGCCGCTGTTTTTGTAGCAGGAATTTCTGTCGTAAATCCCACAGATGCAACACATGGGCGATCCGAAGTGATAGCATTTAACAAAAGTGGAACAATTGCTGAAACTGTCACATCTTTTTTTGTTTCAGATTTTACTCTATCATACAATGTCAATGTTGATTCATATACACCTGCAATATCCTGATTAGCTGTAGTTAAAGAAACCGTGTATGTATCATCTGTATTGGAAACTTCAAATTTAGCAGCATCACCACCAGTTAATTCAGTAGAAGCTGTTTGGTAACAAGCTGCGTCAGTTGGTGTTACAACAACATTATCGGAATATGAATTTGCAGTAGATAATTCCATTGCAGTCTTATCTACATTCAATTCAGGCATAACAACCGTTAATGTTGCAGAACTTGAAGCAAAACGTTTTCCGTCGGCATCTATTATATATAATGTATAAACACCATCATCGGCAGCAGCAACTGAAGCGAAATCCAAATTTTGGTAGCTTGTAGTAGCAGCGCCTTTAGGAGATCCATTAAAATACCATTGGTAAGTTATTGGCATAGGTAAACCCGCAGCCGCTATATTTGCTTTATCAACATCCGAAATACGAAGATGGTTTTCTTTTCCTAAACATACAGAAGATAAAGAAGATGAAGATTCCGAGAACTTCGGAACCACACTCAAACATTGAACAGTATACACTTCTGACTGTCCAATCATTTGATAAGTATCAAAAACCTTCACTCGTACCTCTGTTCCATCAGGGAATGGAGTTGCTGGAGAATATGTAGCATCGGTTGAGCGCTCTCTTGCTACTACTCCATTTACAGACCACTCATACTCAAATGGTGCTGACCCGGAAGCAGTTGCAATAAACGTTCCAGTACCATCACAAGCAGAACCTGCAGAAATATCAACAGAAACAGTAGGAGGACAAACTTTAGTAATTGTTACATTATCAAAAAATGTAGATTTTGACCAATTGGAATTCTCTACCACAACTTCCTTAGACGATTCTTTAGGTACAAAAAAGGAAATTTGTTGAGAGGTACCGTTTTCTATTGTCCATGATTCTTCCCCAACTTTTATCTTACTCGTTGCACCAGAATTGTTACCACATGTCATTGTTACTGAAAATCCTTGTCCTTGGTATCCAACCGTACTAACTGTAAATGCAGTAAATGGACTTGAATTTCCTCCGATTTGTAAAACCTTTCCCGTATTACCTGAAAATGATTGGCCACCATTTATCATATTGGTGCTTGTAACAGCATAGCCTTCATTACCATTTGCATCCGTTCTTTTAAACAACGAGGTAGTAATAGGTGCCGGTAAATTTCCATCTTCAAAGTTGAAGTAATCCAATTCCGCACTTGAACATGGGTACACATATCCTTTCAAATCAACAGAAACTGAAGAAGCACCAGCAGCAGTAAATGTAACTGTTCCATGATTTGGTTCAACCGTTGTTTCATAAGCCGAATATGTCGGAGTGATAGTAAATGTATTATCACCTGTCTTTGTTACAGTAAAATCACCAGTCTTAGTAAATTGAATATTGTCATCACATGTACCAGTCACTTCCACAGTTACAGACTTCGGTGCAATTGTTTCACCTATTTGCGATTCAAATGTCACAGTTGAATTATTAACTGTAATATTTGGATTTGGTGAACTCAATGTTATTGCCTCTGTTGTTGCATGAACAGTCGACGACGCATAAATTTCACATGTATATGTTCCTGATTCTGCACTTGTTACATCCAATGTCGTACTTGTACCACTTTGAACAACAACACCATCACGTTTAAACACATATTGTGGATAACATGACGCTGCATTGTTAATAATATTATTTGCTGCCGTGGTAGAAGCATCTAATGTTATCACATCAGTAGGTGTACAAAATGCTTTTTGAGAAGGAATAAGTTTTGGAGCTACAACTTTCACTTCACAATCTGGAGCGGTTGTTAAATGAGTAATCGTTTTTGTTTTTGGATCCATAACAGTCCAATAATGTACACTCTGCGAACCTGCTGTAGGATATTGCGTACCAGTAGTTGTTCCATCCGGCCATTTAACTTTAAATGAACCTGAATTATAGGCTGCATTAATACCTTCATAAACATATCCAGAACCACATTTTACAGGATCACTCACCTTCGTACAATTAGTTTGCCCACTAACAGAAACAGCTGCAGAATACAAAGTACTACTTGTAACAACTGTACCTTTTGCATCAGTAACTTTACAATACAAAGAAGTTTGTGAGCCCGAATAAGAAGTTGCTGTCGCTCCTGCAATAGCACCAGAGTTATTATACCACTGATATGTTAGTGGCTCCGCACCACCAGTTGTCGTAACCGTATAAGAACTAGAAGTGCTACCTATAGGTGCACAATTACCAACCTCAACCGACAATGGTTCATACACCGTTCCCTGTAAACTTACCGAGACAGGCAGACCACCATCTACAACAAACTTCAGGTTTCCCGTATATGTTCCAGCCGTAGCCGTTGAATACTTAGGTTTTATTGAAAATGTTCCATCACCATTATCGGTCAATGTAAAATTATCTTCTCCATCAATAAACGAAGCTGTTGCTAAAGCATCATCGCAGACACCTGAGACTGTTGCAGTAAGTGTTTGAGAAGCAGGACCATCACCTCCAACATACGATGAAAAAGATAAAGAGCTCTTGTCTATAGAAACAGTAGGGGTACCTAGATCTGAAACAACTACAGGATTTGATGTTTTACACAAAGAATCAGAAACACAAAACACGCAAGTATAGGAACCAGGCGCACTTGTTTCATATGCAGAAGATCGAGCAGATGAAATCAAATTTGTTCCTCTATACCACTGATAAGTAGGGTACCCATCTAGTGCATTATATTTATCCGAGCTAATGGAAACAGTCAATCTTGGCTTTGGTAAATTTGGGCAAATCACATCATTTGTTACCGTTGCAACAGGCGCCTCATCCAATCTTGCATCCTTTGGTATTATTTTTTGAGAAGAATACACCAATGTTCCGTCTGATTTATACAAGAAGTAAATATAGATTGTGGATTTCAAACAACCATCAATCGTTGCACTCGCTTTTCCTCCGGACACCGTCAGGCCAAGACTATGATTATGCCCCCAATTCGACCATTCTATGGCACTTTCGACCGAAGTCGAAGAAATTGTTTGACCAGCAACAGAAACGGTGAACGTTCCAGACTGATTCCACCCAGACCCTGTAACCTCGAAGCGTTTATAAGTATCGTTATATGCAACAACCTGATCTCCACTTCCTGCCACAGAAACAGTTATATCATAGACGCCGGACACATCTTTACCATTTTCAACATTCGAAAATCCCGAAACCGGGGAAAAAATCACTGCCCAAACCATCAAAAAGATGGTTCTACATTTCAAATTAAAATTTAAACTTTTCATAAGCCTATATTTTTGTATGACCGCCCCCATAGGGATTTCAGCCATAAATGAAACCTTTACTTTTTACTTACAGAATGTGGCATTCCATAAGTGCGTAAATATACTTCAATTTATATTAACATGCAAGAAAAATCGTCCAAAATCATATAGATAAATTAGATTGAAATAATACAAATTACCTAACGCTATATACCTGTTTCCGAAATAAACAAATATACAATTGTGTTAATTTAATTCGTTTTATTAATGGATGTAGAGACGCGGTGCACCACGTCTCTACATGAAAATCAACAACATTCAAAACAAATGACCAGCATTTGCGACATGCAAGGATGGTTATCCGTTGTTGTTGGCGGATTAAAACGTGCCATCACCCATTTTGCAAACGAAAACAACATTGGCAAATGGTATCAACGGCAATTGTGGGGACGCAAAATTTTGTAGAGACGCAAAATATTGCGTCTCTACGGAAACGAAAACCAAAACCCAAACAGGAACGACGGTAAAAACAACCAATAAATTTGGTCCACAATATAAATTCAAACCCAAATTCAAATTAGATGTGTGATTTTCTTCATTGCAGAAATAAATAATAATAGATATATTTGCCATTGGTGGATTTTTCCTAAATTTATTTATGATTAGAGACGTGGTGCACCGCGTCTCCACAAAAAAATGATACAATGAAGATAGCAGTTGACTTTGACGGTACTTTAGTTGAGCACAAATATCCTGAAATCGGGGCAAAAAAATTGTTTGCATTCGAGACATTACGCGAGCTACAAAAACGTGGCGACCAATTAATTCTATGGACATATCGAAGTGGCAAGGAATTGGATGAAGCTGTGGATTTCTGCCGTAAAAATGGCATAGAATTCTACGCAGTTAACCGTAACTATCCTGAAGAAGAATTTATGGAAGGTGAAATGAGCCGAAAAATTGATGCCGACATTTACATAGACGACAGAAATGTGGAATTTGCAGGCGAAATAGATTGGTCTCTAATATGCCAAAAACTATCTGTAGGCAGTGCTTCTACTGGCGAATATGCAAGCGAAAAGAAAAAATCTTTTTTCGGAAAATTGTTTAGCTAATCTTTTTCTATACGGAAACGTTTGTCGATGTCATATTACCATTGGCGGTTCCGCTTTACACCTATCGTGTTCCCGATTCTCTCATCGGAAATCTGCAGATAGGCAGTCGCGTTATTGTGCAATTAGGAATACGAAAAATGTACACGGCAATTGTGTATTCTATCCACAATAATAAGCCGGAAGCTCCTCAAATAAAGGACATTGATTCCATTCTGGACGAACATCCTATTGTAACGACACAACAACTCCAATTATGGAATTGGATGTCGGATTACTACATGTGCACTCGCGGTGAAATAATGAAAGCCGCCCTACCCTCGGGCCTCAAACTCGAAAGCGAGGCAAATCTTTCCGTAAATGAAGATTTCGATTGTATGTTACTTAACGAAAGTGACCGTGAAGTCTTCATTATGATTGAAAATAATGAGAAAATCACCATATCGGATTTAGCAAAGGCACTTGGTAAAAAGTCGGTTTCTAAAGTTGTACAACGCCTCGTTACACTCGATGCTATTGTGGTAGGCGAATCTATAGCAAGTCAGTATAAACCAAAGAAAGAATCGTTCGTAACTCTCTGTAAACCAGCATCCGACTCTGATTTCGTAAACACGTCGTTTGCATTAGTATCGAAAGCGGCAAAACAAAAAAGCACTTTCCTTGAAATCCTTAATTTTTTCATAAAAAACAAGGACATTCCCGACTATGCCATAGAAAAAAAAGAATTGCTTAAAAATTCATCCGGAGCGATTTTGGCAGAACTAGAAAAGAAAGGAATTATCCGCATAGAAGAACGCATTGTTTCCCGATTCGACAAGAATATTTCTTCTACAAAAGGTCTTGCTAAACTTAGCGAGCAACAACAACAAGCACTCAACGAAATTCATGCTAATTTTGAACAAAAAAATTTCTGTCTACTTCATGGGGTAACATCAAGTGGAAAGACAGAAATCTATATCCACCTAATACAAGAAATGATAGATGCAGGAAAACAGGTTTTGTACCTACTTCCTGAAATTGCCCTAACTTCGCAGATCATTAATCGCTTACGTAATGTATTTGGAAATCAGGTCGGCATTTATCACTCAAAATTTTCCGACAACGAACGCATTGAAGTTTGGAATAATATATTAGAAAACAATGAAAATTCCTACAAAGTAATACTCGGCGTTCGTTCTTCTATATTTCTACCTTTCAACAACTTAGGATTAATAATCATTGACGAGGAACACGAAACTTCATTCAAACAATATGATCCGTCACCTCGTTACAACGCACGAGATATCGCCTACATTCTTGCTCAAAAATTTGCGGGGAAACTGCTACTTGGAACAGCAACTCCAAGCATGGAGACATATTATAATGTACTAAAGAAAAGTGTCGGATTAGTAGAATTATTTAGCCGCCACACAACAGCTCCTTTACCAGAAATTCACGTCATCGACATGCGTACGGAGCGCAAACACAAACGTTTGCACGATGATGTTTTCAGCAAGACGTTATTAGAACAGATTTCTAAATTTTTGGAAGACAAACGACAGGTGATTTTATTCCAAAATCGGCGTGGCTATTCTCCATACATGGAATGTCCAGATTGTGGATTTGTCCATCAGTGTGTTAACTGCGATGTAAGCCTGACCTATCATAAAATCACGAATTCGTTGATTTGTCACCATTGCGGATATGGTACTCGATATACAACAACTTGTCCGGAATGTAATAACAAGGACATGCGTTTGGTAGGATTCGGCACAGAAAAAATAGAAGATACACTCAAAGAAATCTTCCCATCGGCTTCAATTGCCCGCATGGATTTAGATACGACACGTGGCAAAAACGCATACACAGAGCTTATCGATAAATTCGAAAAGAAAGAAATAGACATACTTGTCGGTACACAAATGCTTACTAAAGGGCTTGATTTCGAGAACGTTGGAATGGTTGGTATATTAAGTGCCGATGCAATGCTCCGCATGCCTGATTTCCGTGCTTTTGAACGAGCCTACCAACTAATGGTACAAGTGGCAGGCCGCGCCGGACGAAGCGAAAAACAAGGACACGTATATATTCAAACATACCAACCTGAACATCCTATTATCAGTTTTGTACAAAAAAATGATTATCAGTCACTTGTAAACACACAAATGGCTGAGAGAAAACAGTTCTGGTATCCACCTTTTTCGCGACTTATAAAAGTAACGGTAAAACATAGAGATATGAATATCGCAATTGAAGCCGCCAAACAATTAGCAACAGGTTTCCACAAGATTGAGAACATAGTTATACTCGGTCCAGAGTTCCCTCCTATCGCAAGAATTCAGTTACTCTACGCACAAGATATTCTTATGAAAATACCTCGTCAATTCAACATTGCGGAAATAAAAAAACAAGTACGTATATTTATGGACGACGTAACAAGCAAAGAAGAATACAAATCAACTACTTTTACAATTAATGTCGATCCTTGATATTATTTCTTGTCATAAAATGGGGAAACATGCCAATTGCCATTGAAAATCAACGACATATCGCCAGATACTTTTTCAAAATATCGAGCTCCTATCAGCTTATCAAAGGTTTCAGTTTTAGACAATTGAACTAAACTGTCCATCAATTCTGCATTATTATTCCATACAACACCTATTCCTGGTATCACTTTTACAAGAGGGAATAATACAATTTTTCCTTTATGCTTCAGTATCAATGACGTGTCGTTTGGAAGCGGAACTTCATAACAATCTTTCTCATAACTTTCGAAACGGAAACGTAATATAAGCACCGAATCTTCTATCGTATAAGTCCCTTCTTCACGGAAATCAACTCCTTTAGTGCTTTGGGCCGTGTATAAAAATGTTCCATTGGTATCAAGAGAAAGATTCACTTCACTTTCTGCCGATTTTTTCTGAAAAACAATAGGATTCTTTTTCGCACAAGACGAAAAAAGTAAAACAAGACCAATAATAAATAATAACTTTTTCATAATCAACACTTTTACTATAGAGATTCATCGCTTGCGCTCTGAATGACGAGTGGAGACGTTCCATAGAACAAGTCAACAACACAAAAATATCATTTTCACACAAATTGACAATAATATTTTATGACAGCAATTAATTCTCAAATTCTCCGTTCTATAAACGCATTTATCCGTATTTTTGCAATATGAAACAATATGTCCTGATAGTTTTTATGTGCATGGCAAACATCCTGTTTGCACAACAAAAGGGCATTTTGCAAGGGAAAATAACTGATTCACAAGGTGTTGCAGTATCTTTCGCAACAGTTTCCAGCAAAAATACATCTACATTAAGTAATGAGAAAGGTTGGTATCAAATTGAACTTCCTATAAATGAAAAAGTTACTGTTTTCTTCTCTAAAATCGGCTATAAAGAACTTGCATACGAAATCTCTCTAACCGAAAACAAGAAAACATATTCACCTGTACTACAAATCAATGCTGTTGATGTACCGAAAGTTACTGTTAACTATAATAAAGAGGCCGAAGAGAATGTAACCCATCTCTCGGCGGACCACACGGCTGCACTTTCAGGTTTAAGTCTTTCTGGCATTGAAGGAGGATTAAAAACATTCGCCGGCGTTACTTCAAAATCGGAACTTAGTTCGCAATATTCGGTACGTGGTGGTAGCTACGACGAGAATCTTGTATATGTAAATGGTATTCCAGCCTTTAAACCAACCATGGCTCGCTCCGACAAACAAGAAGGATTAAGTATCATAAACCCGTATATGGTTGAAAATGTTGACTTTTCGAGTGGCGGTTTTGACATTTGCTATGGCGACAAAATGTCGAGTGTACTCAATGTCACCTATAAAGATGTTGAAGATTTCCAACTCCAAGCCGACGCGAGTCTAATGGATGCAAACGTAACCATTCAGGGCGTTGACAAGTCACAGAAATTTAGCATTTTAACCGGTGCACGATACAAAAATACTTCGTTGGTTCTAAAAACTTTGGACGAAACGGGAGAATACAAACCTATCTTCTACGATTTTCAGAATCTTATCACATACAAGATTTCTCCCAAACTTACTCTCTCGTATTGGATTTACGGAGCAAACAACACCTACTCATTCCTGCCAAACAAGCGAGAAACCGACTTTGGCAGTCAAGTGAAAACATATAGAATGACTATCTATTTTGAAGGAGAAGAAAAATACATGTACCGAAATCTTGGAAATTCTCTTTCTTTACAATATAAACCATCGGATTTAACCACATTAGATTTCAAAGCATTATACTATAATGCTTCCGAAAACGAGACATTTGACGTACTTAGCCAATATAGACTGAGCGAATGCTTTAGCGACGGAAAAAATATTATTGAAGATTCATCTGCCGTACTTGCAGTTGGCAGTTTTTTAGAACACGGACGCAACAAACTCAAAACAAATAACATAACAGTTATGCACGATGGTAAGCATAGATTTAGTTCGTTTTTGGCAAACTGGGGACTTTCTGTCAGCAGTTCTGACTACGATGCTTCATACAATGAATGGACATACATAGACTCTGCAAACTATGCATTGCCATACTGCGACACTACCATTATCCTAAAAAACACCGCAAATTCATCTATCGCCCACAAACAAACTGTCATTGCCGGATATGCAGGCATTTCCAAAAGAATAACATGCA
>JAKSTZ010000034.1 GCA_024402335.1 Bacteroidales bacterium | reverse complement strand
TAGCTCATTCCCTTAGGCAATTCATTGTAACGAACCGCCATGGCTTGTGTGTTAGGTAAAGATGCCGTAAACTTAGTCAGGAGATATTGAATAATCGGATGAATATCATAGAGAGGAAGGAACTTGCTCCATTCACTCTTTGTGCTCTTTCGAGATTCAGCAATGGATTTGTTCAACCAAGCCTTATCTGTAGCTAGTCGGAAGATATTGTCCTGTGGGAAAGCCTCTGCTGGAATATCATAGAGAACGTCACGAAGCTCCTCGTTGTTCTTCACTTCTACAAAAGGAACGGTTGCGTCATCACGGTGCATGACAACATCGCCATGCTGGATGCTTCCAACAGCTTCGAGTTCTTCAAACAGATCTTGATAGAAACTTAGGTCATCTTTGTACAGAGAGAAGCGTTGCTCAAAGATCTTGTCCGAAAGGCGTTCTGTTGCAGGAGTCTTTGCTACATTCTTCTTGAAGCCCATTGGACGGCGACGGCGTTGTGGCTCTGGCTCAATGACATCAGTATCAGTCTTGCCTTGTAGCATATCACCAATGGCTTTCTCTTCCTTTTGGACATTATAGAGTTCCATCACACTCATTGCATCACCGAGCGTGTCATGTACCTCTTGTTCTTTGTCACGCAACTTGTCAATGATACGGAAGTCTGTCTTGAGGTCAGGGCGATTACTCTTTGCTACAAGGTAGTAGATGATAGGAGTCTGTTTTTGTCCGTATCGGTCAATACGTCCGTTTCGCTGCTCCAGAGTAATGAGACTCCATGGAATATCGTAGTTGAACATGATATGGCAGAAGTAATGAAGGTTGACACCTTGGCTACCACTGTCACTTGATATGAAGACACGAATCTTGCTATCTTCCTTGGCGAAATCACTTACCATCTCCTCTTGCTCTGTATCAGAGAGAGAACCGTCAAAGCGTTTTACCTGATCGCTATTAAGGTTGAACTCGCTCATGATTCGCTCTTCAAGATACTTCATGGTGGCTATACGCTCTGTGAAGATAACGATGCGTTCTTGCTTGTTAGCCTTCCAGATCTCTTGTAACTTTTGTTTCAAAGCATCATAACGAGAGTCTTGACGGAATGTTACGAGAGTTCGAACATCTGAAGTCAGATTCTCCAGGTCACTACTATCATCCTTTTTCTGACGTTCCTCCAAGGTAAGAAGAGCCGCCTGTGGAGATGACAGGAAACTTTTGAATACGGTGAGGGCAAACAATGGGTCATGAATAGTGCTATTGCTAAGGTTCACGAACTTAGCGTGCTGCATACTCAGGATGTCTTCTTCCTGTTGGGTGAGATTAACATCAATAGGTATTACCTTACGCTCCTGGAACTGACTACGGATTTTTGCATCAGGAATATCATTCTTAAATCGGCGCACATAGTATGGCATTACATCCTCCTTTGTGTACTCTCCATTGCGAGGAATAGAGATAGGTTCCAGCATACGCATCAAATTAGCAAACGACTCTGCTGAACCGTTATGAGGAGTTGCAGAAGTGAGAATCATGGAATCACACTTCTGAGCAAGGAACTGAGCAAGGTCTCCACGGAGGCTGTCCTCATTGGCAACCTTGTGACACTCATCAATGACAATAATATCCCAATGGGTCTTTTCGAGCCACGCACGGAAACGGCCATTATTCTTTAGCGTATCAATGGATATTATGGTCTTGTCGTAATAGTCGAATGGATTCTTGTTGAGAGGAATCTCATTCTGAATCTTTGCGACACCTACACTATCAAGACGGACGAGAGGTATAGCAAAACGGTTCCAGATTTCCTCCTGGAACTGTGCCAGAATACTTTTCAGAGCACAAACCAAAATACGTTTTCCTCGACCTCTGCGAATCATTTCAGAGAGGAAAATGCCAACTTCTATTGTCTTACCCAGACCAACGCCATCTGCTATGAGCAAACGTGGACGGGGTAATTCAAAAGCTTTCAATGTAGGAGTCATTTGGTACTCAGCCACATCAAAGGCACCATTATGAGCAATGGTAATTTTGTTTGAGAAATAGGCATTGCTTCGTAAAGCTGTCTCAATCAAAAGACGAGTCTTTCGCCAACGAGGATCATCATCACTTACCAATACAGCGTTAGAAGGGCTGACAATCTCAATATCTTTATCTAAATCAGTATCGAAAACGAAGCTATGATTCCGTACTAACTCGCTTATGCCTTTTACGTAAAGCAAGTGAGCACCATTATGGTTACGGTCGACACGAGTGATAAGGAAATCCTCACCACGAACAGTTATACGTTGACCAGGAGAATAATTTACCATTTGAGTATTAAATGACGTCCTTTCGTATGCTAAGATACATATTTTATGTATACTTTTTAATATGGATAGTTATATCTTTTTTTAATTTTTATAACAGGAGTCATTGTTTTCAGTTTTTCTTCAGGACAAACCTCATCATAAGGCATACCACTTGTAATCTCCGGATTAAGCCAAGTGTTGTTCCATAATTCGCCTTCAAGAGTTCCCATTACAAACTTACACAAAGGCATTGTATATTTTGACGTATCATTGAGTTTATCATTTTGATAGGTAATATGTTGTAACCACACTTGTACATATTCAGAATTTGGTAATCCCCGTAAACGATTGCATACTTTTCGCACAAGTTCCTTCTTTAGTTTGTCATCATCTCTCAATACACTTATCAGAGTACTAATAACACCTAAAGCATGATGAGTAATTTTTACGTTTTCAACAGCTATTTGTGTTGCTATGGCTACAAGTGGACTAATTGTTTTTCTGGCAATTGCCAAATAATCTTTTTTCAGCAAAAATATTCCTTGTTTTTCCAAATTTTGCTTTAACTCATAATTGATATTGTCATCTCCATCCACAAACTCTTGAGCGATACTTTCAGAATTTGTGTCTCCTCTTTTTTTCTTTTTCTCACTATCCTTATAATCTTTGATCTTTTGATTGATCCGTTTTTGAAAATCTGATAACATAACAGTTACAGTTCCACTGTCTGGATGTTCACGAGAAAACAACAATATGTGCATCAAATGCTTTTGCAAACCTGCAAAATCATATTCTGTTTCGCTTTGCCATTTACCATTTTCATCCACATGTCCCTTTGTTTTTACAATAGGAGTATTGTAGATGTATGCAAGTTTATCTGGCTTCATTGCATCGGTAATAATTGAAGAAGACAGCAATGTTTTTTTGCTATTCATTGTAAAGTTCAATTTAGCAAGAACTTTTTGCAACAAATATGAAATCTGCTCCAATTTATCTTTTTCATTACAAAAGATTCGGTAATCATCGCGATAGCGAAGAATCTCATATTTGCAAGTTATACCCTCTTTCTTAATTTCGTTATAAAGTAATAAATCAGAATAACCTAGTATAATTTCAGCAACAACATTAAACAATTCACTTCCTTGAGGAATACCGATATTGCGACCATTTTGCATGGCACGCAAATATGTAATTATGTTTGCAGCGAGAGACATGTTCTCATCAGTTGCATATTCAGTGTCTTTCATTGACAATGCCCAATCTATAGCTTGAGGATTAATTGTGCCATAGCAATTGGTGATGTCTGTTACAAACATGTACTTGTATTCCAACGATAGTTCAATTGCATGTTGCTCCATATTGGTCCACCAATTTAAAATAGACGTAGAATTATGGAAATCCTCTTCCTCTTCAGGAATTATCGGATATGCACACGATTTAGAATTTTCGACTCTAAAAATCTCAAAACAAAAAAGTATTCTATTCCAGTTTTTTTCTTCACAAATCTCTCGAGCTAAGAAGTAGTACAAATAGGGATTTGCAAGAACACAAGGTCTGATTGCATATTTACCATCTTTACTTTGTGTAACATCCAAAGTAACATTTTCACATTCTTCAGGATTTGCAATACAGCAATCTTTATATGTTCTATTTCCAATTGCTTCTTGGGCATACTTCAACACAGGGTTGAAATCGAAATAATCAGGTAATTCATACGTGTAGAAGCATTCTGCGTTCATAAGGAATTCAAGAGCTTCTTCATGATTTAAATTAAAAATGTTTTGTGGCTTCATAATATTAATGCTTTCATAGATAACAAAAATACTATTTTTCTATAAATAATATATGTTATTTAATTAGCATAAAATAGACAAAAACATATAACTATTTGATACTAAACAGAAATTCATTCCAAGAAATCACAAATTAAAATCAAACATTCAACAGACACTATAGAAACTTAGCTCGCTATATAGAATCCATACAACCATCATCTTTAATATTTCAATATACCTATAGATAGTTGCAGATTTAAGTTAATTTTTAATCCGTATTTTCAAAATACCAGAGGATTACAATACAATTCTGCAAAAAGTACAAAGGATATTGGAATTATTCTATTTGAAATTTGTTTGATTTTTGGATAAAAAAATCAATTCTCAATCAATTTTCAATAACAAAAAAACAAATTTTAATAATACACAAAACTATACAAACAATTTCATTCCTATTCCAAGTCTAATCCAAAACAAAAAAAACGCCAACCGTTTCAGATTGGCGTTGCAATTTAATAAACATTTCTAAAGTTTTTCACGCAAATCCTTGCCATCAACCAGTACACTGGTGAACATTTCGTTCATGCGGCTACAAATTCGTTTGTCGTACACTTCTTTCGGATTAACAATATTGGTCGTCACGAATGTAAGTTTGTCCAAGTCATATCTTGCGCTTATAATTTCTTCTATAACATTTACTTTTGTCCCGTAATGATTCACTACACCATTTTCCGCACCAAGATCGTCTATTATCAAAACCGGCAAATTTGCATATCGTTTCATCAAATCGCTTACATTGTTGACCGTAAACGGGGTAAAGTCGTAGTTCCCACCACTTTCGTATTTTAGCCATCGGTAGTTATTATATCGCTCATAGTGAAACAACTCGACATCCTCATTGTTCAACACGGAATTATATTGCTGACGGATTACACGTGCCTGTACGACAGGTATAATAGCTGGCAGCACATACTGTTTTTTCTCATCCTGAGTTTTAAATAACACAAGGTTATCCCTTAGATATTGACCACCATCCTTACGGATTGAATACAGGAAATCATAAAAAACTTTCATAGCAAAAGTTTTACCCGTACCGACATCGCCATAAAGCCACAAGCCTTTTTCCCTATTTATCTTTTCAAAACCATTGTCCGTCTTCTTGTAGCCGAATATCCAGTCCCTTACTGCTGATAAACCTTGTAACTGGTTATCTAAGAACTCCTTGTCTGGATGTTTGTAAAGGAATCGTTCTTTTGCCAATTTATAAAGATAGTCGGTTAATTTGTTGTAGGCCTGTTCCAATCCTCCCTCCTCTATTTCGTCGAAGATTGTGACCACTTTTTTCTTTGGGGCAAGCGAGCCGAACAAGCTTGCCTGATTTAATATTACTTTTTCCATGATTTAGAATGTTAGGTTTGCGTGTGTATAATCTATTTTTTTGTGCGGAAGTCCTTTTTTTTCGCAACTTTTTTCTTTTTCCCTTTCCTCCCATTTGTCCGCATAATACTGCCAGTTTAAGGGGAAGCGGTAAGAATAATATTTATAGAAATCTTCGGGATCCGATTTGTAAAAACCTTTCTCCCTCCAATAATCTTTTATTATAGAAATTGCGGGTGTCTGCCTTACACTCTCTATTTCTTTTTCATTCTTATTATTCTTATCATTCTTGTTTGTGGTTAGTCGATTGTTGACCGATTGTTGCTCGCAAGTTGATTGAAGACTAGAAACCAAGTTGTTTTGTGGGTTTTCATCATATTCCATTCCTTGGTAACTATCAAACCCACAAATTGTTACAAGCGTGTATTGGTTTGTTGACTCGCAGGTTATTTCGTCGGTTGATTTCAGCCTTTTTATTGCAGTCTTTACCCTCTGCAACGGAATGTTCAAATCCCTCGATAAATGAAGGTAGGACGTCAGCAGCTGACCACGTCTTATTGTTATATCATGCCACTCGTTATCCTTATGATTTGCAGAGACAAGAAGATGTAGAAAAACAGCTTTCGTAACCACATCGTCGTACCAGCGCCATTGCTTTATGCTTCTGGGTATCTTAACCCATCCGCATGATGTCGATTCTTTCACCATTTTCGTCCTACCTTCTAAACTGTGTTTTTATTGATACATGTTTCACCTGCTGCTTTTTAGGCTTAGGAGCCTTTTCCGTTGTTTCATCTGAACACCCAGTATTTTTCTCGAAATGCTCCAATACCCAATTCGTAACCTCTTCCGGATAATATAGGATGATTCCTCCGAACCTATGATACGGAAGGCCCGCCTTACGCATCGCATGCAACGAGTCTGGACCGATGCCGCCCAACAGTTTCGACAAACTTTCGTCCCCCTTTATGAAAGCCGGGACTACTTCTACACTTTTTTCTTTCTTTAAATGTGTCATGATTTTTGATTAAATATTGTTATGTAAATAATTGATTACTTTTCTATTGGCTTCGTCCGTCCTTGACCAGTCGTAGGTGATATAATATTTGCCTGCAACGGACTTGTCTGTATGCCCCAATGATTTCGAGATCACTTTCTCGTCAACACCGAGCCTGTCGGCATAGGTCGCCCACGAATAGCGTGCATAATAGAAGGTCAGTTTCGGGAAACCTATCCTTCCCCCCAGTTCGCCCATGCGTTTCGTTACATAGCCGAGGAAATTTTCATAATTACCACCATATTGCTTATTAAGCTTCAACAAAAAGCCATCTGTTCCCTTATATTTTTTCAGAAGTTTTTCCGCCTCGGGCTGTATGCATATGTTTATGGAGTCCGGTTCACGGAAAGCTATCTTCTTTCGGACGAACGACAATTTTCCGCACGAAACGTTCTTCCTGCTCCATACAAATATGTCATTGAGATTTGCTCCGCAGAAGTAGAACGACAAGAGGAACAGATCCCTGCACATCTCCAATGTATGCTCGGATTTTTTGAATGACAAATCCTGCAATTTTCTGAAAAGCTCAACAGGAAGGTAGTCCTTCTCCTTGGCGGACGTCTTTATCTTAAATGTTCTAAATGGATATTTCGTACAGACCTCGTCGTCTATCGCACGGTTGAATATCGTTCGGATGTTACGGAAATGGATGCTTCGGGCGTTCACACCCATGCTCTTCGACCAAGATTCATCCATGTCACGGAGCACACCCGCTGTTATGTCGTCGAAAAACACCTTAGTACCCCCGAAAAACTTGTCAACAAGCGAAAGTGTTCTTTTATAATTCGACAATGTCGCACCCGAATACTTACAGATATGTCTTTGGGCGTAGTCCGTAAAACTATCCGTACATACCATAGGACAAAACAACAGAGCTCTTTTTATTTCCTTGGCAGAAAGCAAAGACGCCCTACCCGACTCCGTCAATTCCTGTAACTTCTTGTTGTACTTCAGATACAATGAATACAACTCACTGTTTACCTCGGATGCATTGCACAACGATGACTTCAACATCTTGTTCGGTTCACCGTTCACATGTTTTTCCATAACATAAATGCCCGTTGGTATAGAACATTTTTGTCTCTTGTGGTTGACAAAGAACACTATCGGAGATTCTCCATTTGCATTCTTATAACGTCGGTCGAATTTTAAGGATACTATTGACATATTTTTCAGATTTTACAGGAATGAGCCATATATTTTTCGGTTCATTCCGTTTTTTTCTGCAATAGTACGACCACGAAATTTTGCAATTCGAGGTTTTGGGATTCTTTGGGATTTTTTGGGATTTTTCGGGACGAAAAAAGTTGATTAAAAAGGTTTTTAGCAGGATTGTATAGTTGAATCACCATTCAATTCACAATCGTCAGCAAATAGATATGTCATAATATTCTTCACACAAAACGAAGTGCTAAAAAATGTACAAATCAACTTATTCCATGTGCAAAAAAATGTAATTTTGTATTTAGTTAACGTGCAAATAAATGTATAACAAACCATGGAACGACTTGCATTACAACAACTTATAAATTGAAAAAATAAAGAAGATAGAAAACCACTTATTTTGAATGGAGCAAGACAAGTTAGCAAAACGTGGTTGCTACGAGAATTTGCGAAGCAACTTTGTATGCAGTGTAGTTTATATGTCGCATTTTGGGGTAATTTAGACAACCAGATAAAGATATGTACAGTTTAAAATTCTGTTAGAAAAAAGTTTTTATATCGATGTTAATCCAGAAAATTAAACATTATACCAAATTATCATTCTTTTGTAGCCTATTGGGTCTTCTTTTTTCTTGCAAAGAAGACAACTACGGTTACAAGACTGATAGTTACACAATATGGATGGACTATATGGGACCATATTATAAAAGCCGTAGATGGCATGGATGGGATGTAAAAATTATAAGTAACTGTAATGATTTTATTGTTATTAATTATAATTATGAACACGCACCAAATGATACACTTTGGGTGTTCGATAAAGATTCAATTCAAGGGGAAATACACCATACAAATCTTTCACCAGACACTGAAATCCATGTAAGAGCAAAACGAGAAGGTCACTTGCACTATTCTGATTTTAGAATAAAAGGAAATTTTACTGAAAATCGATATATAAGACAAATTGATTCCACAAAAACATACTATGGAGTTTTTTATATGGAATGGGGAACAATGTATTCTTGTAACTAAGAAAAAAACATTCGGTAAATGAAACTTTGCGGAGTAGCAATATATTATTCTCCGCATAAATGCGGAGAATACAGTCAATTTTCTCCGCATAAATTTGGTAGTATGCTGATTTGTTTCTATTTTGCACTTTGTTATGAAAAGAATACCAAACATATATATTTGGCAAAAAGACAACTGGCCACAGTTTTCTTGGAACGAATCCGAAATAAACGATTTGCTGATTGAAGTTCATCGTTCACAAGGAATCCTATTGGACAGAATGAGGATGTTTGGTATTGAGCAACGTAACAACTCATTGGTGGAATCAATGACCGATGAAATCCTAAATTCATCAAACATAGAAGGAGAACGCCTAGATCATGATAGCGTACGGTCTTCTTTGGCAAAACACCTACGCATAGAAATAGAAGGTCTACCAAACACGAACCATTATATCGACGGAATCGTACAGGTAATGTTAGACGCAACTAGTAACCACGAAAAGGCATTAACGAAAGACCGTCTATTTAATTGGCATGCCGCACTGTTTCCAACAGGCAGGAGCGGTTATTTCCCAATAACCGTTGCCAACTGGCGTCAAGGAGAAGAGCCTATGCAGGTTGTTTCCGGGGCATTGGGAAAAGAGAAGATACATTTTGAAGCTCCTCACAGTTCCATGGTTCCCGAAATGATGAATGTCTTTTTGGATTGGCTGGAAAAAGAGAATAACATAGACCCATTCGTTAAAGCGGCAATTGCGCACATCTGGTTTGTAACAATCCATCCATTCGACGATGGGAACGGTCGTATATGCAGAACTATTACAGAAATGCTACTCTCCCGTGCCGACAAAAGCAAACACCGCTACTATAGCCTATCATCAGAAATCATGCTTCAACGGAGGCTATACTATGAAATACTCGAGGCAACACAAAAAGGGAATCTAAATATTACCGATTGGATTGAATGGTTCCTGCAAGCCTTGACAAACGCGCTGAACACCTCAATTGCGAAAACCGACTCTTTGATACAAAAAGTGAGTTTTTGGGACACGCATCGCAATTGCGCATTAAACGAACGCCAACGGAAAATCATCAACATGCTGTTTGACGGTTTCGAAGGCAATCTGACATCCTCAAAATGGGCAAAAATCAACAAATGCTCACAAGACACCGCAAATCGTGACATTAACGACCTGCTTGACAAACAAATACTGCGGAGGAACAAGGAAGGCGGCCGATCGACGAATTATGTCCTGGTCCGTCAGCAATAAGATCAAAACAACGCTAAATGTTGGTTTCATGCATTAAAGTCTCCCAACCTGATTTCGTCAATAGTTTGTCCATCCTGTAAACTGCTTGGATTTGTTATTTCAATACGATTATCAAAAATCAATAATAAATAACCATATAAATTTTGGGGATCACATCAACTTGGTACACTTTTCGGTTGTTGTATACAATCACAAGGTTGTTTTTTGTGCATTACACAAATTTCATCCCCAATAATGACATTTTTTCAAAGATCACATACAACATTTTCTGCGTAAATGTTGTATTTTTGCATAAACCTTTCGGGGTTGTTCCGGACGACATCGGGCAGAAACGGTGCGTTATCCGGCAACGTAGGTACGTCCTTGTGAAGTGCAAATGGAGAGCAAATAAAATCCGGCGTCGTCATAAGACTTTGACAGCCAATAAATTGCAAGACTTTAATTTACGCCTTCCAAGCTCGTCAAAATCATAATAATTTCCATTGTCTTTTGGGTTATGCGCTCCAACATTACACATAGCCCACTGTACAGACAAGCCAAGGTCAACGAAACCAATTTTAATTAGGTCGGATATTAGTTTTTCTTCAGTTTCCATTGCTGTATGATTTTATTGCAAGAATCATATTGTTCCCACAACCATTAATATATCATTCTTTTATTTTTTTAACATTAAATCAGACAACTCACAATACAACACATCAAAATCAACCTTTCCCTTAACTCCAGGAACCGACTTAATTGTCTTCTGACGTATGGCACATTTTATTTGTTTCTTAACATTCACATCACCACTCCAAAATATACAATCCTCAAATCCAGTCGAAAAATATTTTTTATAATACCCTTCTGATGTATATAAAATTATAGAACTGCAACCATATTTTTCTTTGCAGGCATTCGCAAATTCACGAACCATTTTTCGGGAAGATTTTTTACCTAATTTCGAAGCTGTCTTCACCTCCAAATCAAGAATAGGAATAATGTCTATATTATCACCTACCATATTAAAATAGTTTTGAATCTGTTTTTTTATTTTTGAACTTGAACTCATCAAATGATAAGCTCCAACAGGAATACCTCGTTTTTGTGCTTGAGCTCTATTCTTTTTAAATGTATTATCCTGACATGTAGCCCCTTCTGTCGCCTTTAACAACACGAATGACGCAGAAACGTTATCCCAATTTTCCACGCTATTAAAGTGAGACAAATCTATGCCATAGCCTAATTCTTTATCTTCTATTTTTACATTAGAATTACCCTTCGATTGTTTATTAAAACTACCTCGATAAAAACAAAATAATAAAACAAACACAAAAACGCCTAAAACCGAAAATACAACATACTTTTTCATAACTGTAAATTTATAAAGAAATTATAGGGAATAAAAATTGTCACAAATTAAATTGATTTTTATAATCACGAAGCCGCTCATCAATTGGTTTACGAGTTTTCTCATCTCTACAAAAAAAGTGTGCTAAATGAATTGCTTCGCTGCACGGCCATGAAGAGTGTATTTTACTATCATGAATATGTTCTAACACTGATTCAAAAGGTACATACAATCCTAATTTGGCGGCGCTACCCAAACCTGCAGGTCCGGGATGTCCCATATAAAAGGCGACTACACATTTTTTGAAGAAATCATCCGAAACTGAATGACCTAAATAATTTTCCAAATCCATTTTCACACTTCTCTTTTGCTTCTCTTCCATATATTCTCAAAGAATTAATCCAGTAATTAATCATATTATACATACAAAATTTATTTAGTCAACAACATTTTTAACATATATAAAGAAATTGGGAACGATATACTAGTTGACAATAGATAAAAAATGAAGTTATGTTACTTTTCTTACTATAGCGAAAGAAAAGTATGGGATTATCGTTTTGCTATATTTTCTGCCAACTTGTATATTTTCCTAAAATATACAAATTTTTAATCAATCATCAATTAGCAGAAAACTTATTTTCTCTCAAATTACATATTCTCCGGTCCATCAATAAAAACGGACAAAATCCGCATGATGGACTATACGATTGATTTCATTCAGATTGCGTACAATACGGTCGTGTAAACGAGGTTGTTACACTCTATCATTCACAATACCATTTCTGTAGAGACGTGGTACACCGCGTCTCTACATACAAAAATCCAAATAAATCCTTACAATGATTTCTTAGGGAAAATAAAACTGCAAACAATGGCAACTATTCCTGCAACCACAAAGGTCATCAATCTTGCACTCACCATTTTATCGTAACCAGTTGTTATCCAAAATATTGTGAATACCAAACTGGTAATAATAGTAAGCACTGCTGCTGTTCCGCTAAATCTTTTCCAAAACAACGTAAGCAAAATAACCACCGAAAATGTACACCCTATTCCAGCCCATACGTAGCCAACAATAGTGAATACAAATTCCGACGAGGAGAAGAATGCAATAATCAACGCTAATACAGACAAAACAATTGTTACTATACGCGATTGAAGAAGACTATTTCCTTTTCCCTTACACAAAGGTTTAATAAGATTCTCGGACAATTCTGTAGCAGACAGAATCAACACTGAATTTGCCGTTGAAATAACTGCAGCCAAAATCCCTGTAATCAAAATCCCAACAATTACCGGAGGGAACAATTTTGTCAAAAGAATTGGCATAATATTTTCCCTGTCAGCAATATTTTCTGGACCAAAAATCGCAATGCCTATCCAACCAATGCTTAAAGCGCCAAGATATGCAAAGATTGTCCACACAATTCCAACATTACGTCCAACTTTAGCTTGTTTCACATCGCGAATAGACATGAAACGAGTAGTCAACTGTGGCAGACCGCCAAAATAGCCGAACATCCACGCCAACGAACCACCAATCATTGCACCTGCACCAAAACCATGCAATCCGCCACTCATATCGGTAAATTGTGAACCAGCTTTCGTCAACGCATCGCCGATTGAATGAGCATAAACTGCATCTTCCGGTTGTGATGCAATATAAATTAGACCAACTATCGGCGTCACAATTAATGCAACAAACATGACAACAGCCTGAATAACGTCGGTATAGGCAACACTACGAAAACCACCATATACCGTGTAAGGAATAACCAAAAGAACAATCAAAATCATTCCCAAATTTGTGTCGAGATTGAAAAGATTATTCAATGTTTTTGCGCCACCAATAAATTGAGCCCCAATGTAAAAGAAAAAGAAAAATACAATTGTAATACTTCCTGCAATTCGAATTAATTGACCTTTATCGCCATGTTTTTTAGCAATAAAATCGGTAAACGTTGTTGCGTCAAGCGCTGCGGCATCTTTTTGAATTCTCCAAGCTAAAACTATCCACGAGAAAATAATACCAACCACACAACCTATAGCAGTCCAGACCTCAAGTAAACCTGTAGCATACGCTGCACCCGGCAAGCCCAACAACGCCCACGAAGATTCACCTGTAGCTCGTTCCGAAAGCGAAGCGACCACTCCTGACAATGAACGACCTGCAATTGCAAAATCCTGTGAGTTTTTAACCTTTCTACCCTGCCACAATCCATATAGGAAAAGGAACAAGGCATATATCACCATTACGATTACAATCTGCGTAGAAGCTTCCATTTCTAATAATTTTCAGCAAATGTAACATTATACAAGAAACTATAAAAACAAAAAAGTCACACGCACCTGCATGTGACTTTTGGTATTTTAGAAAGAACATCAGTATTATTCTACTTCTGTGTTTTCTTCAACAGTTTGAGTTTCCTCTACTGCTTGAGAAGTTTCTTCTTGTTGTACTTCTTCTGATTGTAAGCCAGAAGCTTGATTTGCTTCTTTCGCTTTTTGGTCTTTTTTGTAACAACCTTTACAAAGTTCCATTTTTCCAGCTTCTTCAGCTTGACCAATAGACCCAACGATTAAAGAATCCTGTGTTGAACGGTCAAGATATTGACAATCAGCATGAGTGTGATATTTTGCACCAGTTGAAACCCAATATACATCAATGTCAGCATTGCCATATTGTTCTTGTAATTGTTCTTGGCTTACAGGATTGAAATCGTAGCTTGTAATACCAGCGATAGCAAATGCTACAGCAGCAACAGCAGTTGCGATTTTCTTTGTTTTTGGATCTAAGTCTTTCTTAGTTAAAATGTAAATAATAACAGGTATAAATGCCAAGCAAGCAACAATTACACCCATATTGTTCCACAACCAGAATTTTAATTTATTTTGTTCAGAAGCAGGATCAATATGATTAGCCTTTTTCCACATCAAAGAACCAGCAATCACAAATGCCATGTCAACTACTAAAGGAATAATGATAGTTGTTAATTGGCTACCAAACCATACAAACTTACCAGCAACAGCCATGCAACAAACAACTTCCATTGCAATTGCAAGTACCCAACAAACAACTGCGCCAATACGCAATCCAGAAGCGTTACCTTCAATCTTCACTTGTCCAGAAGGAGCTTTGCGTTCACCAGCCGCCTTCACAATTTTCTTTTCTGCCATACTATTTTAGTTTAATTAATTAATGCCAAAAATAGAAATATACCGCACACTGTCACAACAACCAACAATGTTATTTTTAACGATATATTAACAAAAAATTAAATTAAAAAAGACCTTTTCCCAATACCGTATTGCAGAAAAAATCCGTATATTGCATACAAATTTTAAATATAATTTTATGGCTAATTTAGATTTATCAAGTATTTGGAACACAGTGCTTTCAGCAACAAAAACAGCTGACAACGGTTCATTATCGCAAAATGCTCTTACTGACATAGCACAACAAGCAATTAAAAGTTTTTCTGGTGCATCTTCATCAAGCAAATCATCTGAAATTAATTATGCTTCAATCGCAAAGGAACTTTTAACATTATACACAAAATATAAATCAAGTTCTGATTCTACTGAAAAACAAGCTGCATTGAACGTAAAATCTATCTCGGACATTGTAAATGCACTTGGTGGAGACAAAGCAAGTGCTATTTCTGCAGCTGCATCAATTTTAGGCGGAGGAAAATCTGGCAATATTCTCGGCACAATTGGCAGCCTATTCGGCAAGAAATAAAAACTTACCCTTTCGGTAATAATAAAATGTACAATCTGTTTTGTGTTGCATAAAACGGATTGTACATTTTTTCTTTAATGATATAGTGTGAATTGTAAAGACGTGGTGCACTACGTTTCTACGTCATTATTCAATTATAAAATCGCATACACGATTTATTTGCTCTGCAATTGACGAACCAAATTTTTGTTCGAAAAATGCACTTCCGATTGTAAAAGACCAAGGTTGAACTTCCTTTATGAATTGGAGTCTTTCGTAACTATCTATACTCCCTGCAACACAAATTGGCATACCTGTTTTCGCCACCATTTCCGAAATCAATTGTTCCGCATCTTCATTATAGCGATAGCCCAAAAGATCTATACCATACACTCCTTGTTTTTTTAGATTATCGGCTTCTTTCAGCATAGATTCAATACTACCTGTAAGTATTGACGGTCGGTCTATTATATCGCCCACAAACGGCATATAAGCTATGGTATGATTCTGACAATATAGACGAATTTTTTCACTATAGCAAGTACCCATAAGGATGTCACAACCACACTTTACAGCCATCTCCGCCCCTTCAAGTCCTTCTTCCTCAGTGTAAGCAACAACCTCCAACACCGTACGTTTACCACACTCCTTCATTCTAGCATATATGCGCTGCATCTCTTCTAACGGAAGAGGTTGTTCTTTAAAACCCCAATACAATGCTTTCGTGTTCTTACATTGCTCAAATATATCATACGCATTCTCCACAGTAAGGTCGTTGTGGGTTAGCATTACAATCAGTTCGGGTTTCATAGACATTACTATTTTAGACATTCAAGATATTGGTGAATAGTTTCCTCTATACCGAGA
The DNA here is from genome assembly GCA_024402335.1 of Bacteroidales bacterium. Lineage (GTDB taxonomy): Bacteria > Bacteroidota > Bacteroidia > Bacteroidales > UBA1715 > UBA1715. The sequence continues at coordinate 2,231 of JAKSTZ010000034.1, read as the reverse complement.
TAAAGAGCATCGCTAATAAGAGCGTGACCAATAGAAACTTCATCAACCCATGGAATTTGCTTATGAAAATATGTTAGATTTTCTAAACTTAAATCATGTCCCGCATTTAAACCCAAACCACATTCGCGTGCTACTTTGGCTGCCTCTACATACGGTTGTATGGCTTTTTCTGGACCAGCGCTATAGTTAGTTGCGTATGCCTCTGTATATAATTCTACTCTATCGGCACCGATTTCCGCAGCCTTACGAATCATTTCCGGATTAGGATCAACAAAAAGTGATACACGAATACCATGATTCTTAAAATCTGATACAACTTTACGCAAAAATTCCTCATGTTTGATTGTATTCCAACCTGCATTACTAGTAATGGCATCTTCTGCATCAGGAACAAGTGTAACTTGTGCAGGTTTAATTGTATTTACCAACTCTATAAACTTTGAAACTGGATTTCCTTCAATATTAAATTCTTGAGTAAGTAACGGTTTTAGGTCATGTACATCGGCATAGCGAATATGGCGTTCATCAGGACGAGGATGCACCGTAATACCTTGGGCGCCCAAACGCTCGCAATCCAAAGCAAATTTTACAACATTTGGCATATTGCCTCCACGCGCATTGCGGATAGTGGCAACTTTATTGATATTTACACTTAACTGAGTCATAATTTTCTTGTTTTTGGTAAAACTATATTGTTTTCCATTAACAAAGAAAATCTGTTCCTACTTTGAAAACATTTGTTCCTATTTGGGCAAATGTTTGTTTTAAAGTTTTAGCTTACGAAATTTATTAGCCTTACAACCTTATAAGGAATACATTTACTTTATCATGATTCGACCTTCTACCACCGATATCATCTTATCTTTCTGCAAAGCACCGACAAGTTCTTCTAAAAGAGTCAAATCGTAGCCTGAAAGCTCTGAAATTTCAGAAATGGTCAATGGGCCGTTTTTTAGCAAACAACGTAATACAGCGGCTCTTTTTTGACGGAATGAACCTTCAAATTTGGATTGTGTAGTATGTTTTTTCGACATTTTGTTGAAATTACCTTCTGTCTTCTTTAAAAAACTACCATAATCCATCAACGCCCAATACCATTGACGTGGGTTTTCTGCATACAATGTTTGACGAGCTAAATCATACAATACTCCTTCGTCTATCTTCTCGGTTTGATCATGCAAAAACGTGTAAATTAATACCGTGCGAACATTTGTTTCTAAAAATACCAAAGGTTGATTAAATGCATACACTAAGATAGAAGCAGCCGTATTATCGCCTATACCCGGACATGAACGAAGGAATTTTTCATCAGTTGGAAAGTTGCCATTCTCTACAATCTTTTGTGCCGTTTGATGTAAGAATCTGGCTCTTCTATTATAACCCAAACCTGACCAATGTGCCAAAACCTCTTGAAAATCAGCTTGAGCAAGGTCTTTCAAAGTTGGAAAGGCATCAATAAATTCAGCAAACTTTTGCATGACACGTGGCACTTGTGTTTGCTGTAGCATTATTTCCGATATGAGAATAAAATAAGGAGTTGTATCGGAACGCCAAGGCATTTCACGATACAACTCCTTTCCTTTTGTTAAAACTAATTGCTGAAATTCAGCGATTTGTTCTGCCGACAACTGAATATTATTCATTGTTGCCAGCCTGTTTTTTCTTACTAATTACAATAGATGCAATTATTCCTACTGTTAGAATTACTGCAATTACCAATAACGAGATGCCGATAGGAATATGTACAACCTCCATCAACAACATCTTTACCGCAATGAAAAGTAATAGAACAACCAAACTATATTTTATGTATTCGAATTTTGACATAGCCGAAGCTAACACAAAATATAATGAACGCAAACCAAGTATAGCACAGATATTTGAAGAGAACACTATAAATGGATCTGTTGTTATAGAAAATATTGCAGGAATAGAATCTACAGCAAACAAGACATCGGTTGTTTCAATTACCACTAACACTACAAGTAATGGCGTTACAGCCTTTACTCCTGTTGGTAATTTAGTAAAGAAATTTCCACCATCGAGCTCGGAACTTACCGGATAGAACTTGCGTATCATTTTTATGAAGAAGTTCTTGTCTGCGTCGAATTCGTCGTCTTTGCCAAACAACATCTTCAATGCCGAAACCAATAATAACACACCGAACACGTACATTATCCACGAGAATTTGTTCACCAAAGCCGCTCCAAGTATAATCATAACACCACGGA
>JAKSTZ010000033.1 GCA_024402335.1 Bacteroidales bacterium | reverse complement strand
GTCTGCACTTCCTTGCTTGCTGGTTTATTATCGAAAAACAACACATTTGCCTTCACGCCATTTGCATAGAAAATTCCTGTAGGTAATCGCAAAATTGTGTGCAACTCTGTGGTTTTCATAAGTTGCTTGCGAATCTCCTCGCCCGCTCCACCTTCGAACAACACATTATCAGGCAATACAACTGCAGCTTGTCCATTGATTTTCATCAAGGTTTTGATATGTTGCAAGAAATTCAACTGTTTGTTGGAAGTTGTCTCCCAAAAATCCTGACGGTTATAACTCAAATCCTCTTTTTCTATTTCTCCATCTTCGTTGGTAATAGTAATGCTACTTTTCTTTCCAAACGGAGGATTTGTAAGCACATAATCGTATCGGTTACCATTGTCGGCAACCAAGGCATCGTTTGGTGAAATAAAATCTTCGCTGTCCAATTCGCCTATGTTGTGCAAATACAAGTTCATCAGGCACAGACGACGGGTATTTGCAACAATTTCGTTTCCGAAGAAGGTTTTCTTCTTCAAGAATTGCTTTTCGTCTTTGTTTAATGATTGTCCAGCCAGATAATCGTACGAAGCAAGAAAGAAACCACCGGTTCCACAAGCCGGGTCGATAATTGTTTTCTGTGGCTTAGGACGAACGCATTCCACCATCGCCTTTATCAAAGCACGAGGTGTAAAATACTGACCTGCCCCACTCTTGGTATCTTCGGCATTTTTCTCCAACAAACCTTCGTAGATTTTACCTTTGACATCGGAGCCCATCAGCGACCAATTTTCCTTATTTATCATTTCGATTACTCGAAGCAATTTCGCCGGATCTTGAATCTTATTCTGGCTCTTGGTATAGATTTGTCCAAGCATACCTTTTTCGGTTCCCAAACTGCGAAGCATTTGCACATAATAGGCTTCAAGTTCCGCGCCACGCTTGCTTGTTAGCGTTTCCCAATCGCACATTTCACCATCTGGAAGTTCCTTACCTTCGGCATCCTTTACGTGTGGAAACTTCAAACCTTTGTTGTATGGCGGTTTGTTCATCTCGTCTGCCATTTTCAAGAAAAGCAGATAGGTGATTTGCTCCAAATAATCGCCATAACTCACACCATCGTCGCGAAGGACGTTGGCCATATTCCATATTTTCGAAATTATTGTTGATTCTGTCATAATAGAAGATTACCGATTAAACAATTTCATATATTCATCAAAGCAATACAATTTATTTCTTTTATAATCATTCATTTGCTTTAATATACCATTTGCCTCCATAGATTCTATCAAACTGTACGACGACACCGTAGATATTTGCAGAAGATTTGCCACATCTTGTGCATTTACAATAGGATTTGAATACAGGTGGTCCAAAAGAATCCGGGCATTTGCCGCCCTTTTCCCCATTTTCTGCATACACTCACCTTCGCACTTTTGTCGCAAAAGCATAATATCCTGCAGACATTGCGAAGCGCTTTCGCACGACTGAGCCACGGCCTCCAAAAAGAATTTTATCCATTGCTCCAAATCATTATTCTCGCGAGCCAATGTAAGATTGCTGTAATACAACGGTTTGTATTTTTCAAAGAAATCAGAAAGATACAATATCGGTTTGTCAATAATATTGTTTGCAATAAAATATAATGTAATCAGCAACCTTCCAACTCTTCCATTTCCATCTAAAAATGGGTGAATTGTTTCGAACTGATAGTGAGCAATAGCTATTTTTATCAAATGAGGTATCTGCAAGCTGTCGTTATGCAAGAATTTTTCCAAGTCACCCATAAGCCGCTCTACCTCACTTGCAGGAGGTGGTACAAAAGCGGCATCATTTATTGAAGCACCGCCAATCCAATTCTGCGAACGTCTAAATTCGCCTGGCGACTTGTGCTCTCCTCTTACATGCTGTAACAAAATTTTATGGGTATTTCTTAACAACCGAGACGACAATGGCAAAGTGGACAACGAATCAATGGCACCACTCATCGCAGCTATGTAATTTTCAACCTCTTGTTTGTCGTTACGGCGTTCTGGGTCAACAATTTCTTTTGATACAAACACATCGGCAATATTTGTCTGTGTTCCCTCGATACGACTACTCTGTGTTGCCTCCTTTGCCACATGCATTTTTATAAAACGACCTATATCGGGAACAAAGTGAGAAAAACTATTCAATGCGCCAAGCCCTAATGTTGCTTTTTCGAGCATTACATTTATTTGAGGATTTGACCATACAAAAGGATGATTTATTTCATTTGGAATGAAACTTCTGTATCCTGTTGGTTGTGTGATATATACTCCCGACTTAAAATTATGTATGTCCATTACATTAACTTTGATTTTTCTTAATTAACTTTAATAGCGCAAATTTAATTAAAAAAACATATAATTAAGTTTAATAGCCATAAGTTTAAATAAGGTGAATTATTTTAAAGCTTTACTATTTTTTAACCAACTCCCCACTGAACGCCTTTTTCAGAATGCTCTGCCGTAATGCCTCGGCTTGTTGCAACGATTGTTCGATGCTGGCTTCGACAAGCTCAGCCTGCGACAATCGGGTTTCAATTTCTTGAACTATGCGCTGCTGTTCGGGAAGAGGAGGAAGACATAACTCAAAATCTCTTAAGACAGATAGCGTTACCGTTTTCTGAGCTGTTCCTGTTGATTTTTCTGTTGCTTGAGAATATATTATAGGTGACTGCATCATATAGTACAACCATCTTTGCTTTACAGTAGTTGAGTTAGGACGAATTAGTCCAATATGTCTCTGAAAGCAGAATTTTATATTGTTCTCAACTAAAACAGGAATACCGTAAGAGCCAGTAACAGTATATAAAATGTCTCCTACCTTTGCCTTTCTGCTTTGAGACAAGTTTTCATAATACTCTTCCGTCATATAACTCACATTAGAAAAATCTATGCTATTGCCTTTTATATCCGAAATAGTAATAAAAGGAACACCTTTATCTGTACGCTTGGGCGGCAAATGGTCACCATCAGAAATAGACAAGCAAATATCCTTCAACTTCACTTTCTCCCACTTCTCACTACCTTTAGTCAAGCAATCATTCAGCACGGCCTGCCTATAGACTTTCAGTTGTTGCTGTGCGGTTTTCAGTTTTTCCACGCCTTTGTCCAACTCGGCAAAGAGGGTTTCTATGCGGGTAACTATGGCGTGCTGGGTAGGAAGAGGGGGAACTGCAATATCCGATTTTAGAAGATATTGAAAATGCCTTGCATAACCTTTATCTGGAAATTTTACACAATGAAGGAACCAATAGAATAATTTTTGTTCAATGAAAAAGTCTTTTTTCGGTTTGATAATCTTTGTTCCATCAGCACCCGCAACAAAAGGAAAATCAATATATTTTTTCACTTTTGTATGGTCACCAAATACAATCACAGGAAGTTCCGCATTTACTAATTGTTTTTCATCATTTGAATAACCGCCAATCAAATCTTGTCCTTGGTCAATTATTGGGAATTTACCATCAGCCAAGTATTCCTTTTGCTTGACTTTAGAAGTTATTGCTACTTTATCTATTACTTCGACGAGTTTGTATGTTGGGTAAGAACTATGCATAATTTCATTTTTCATTCTTATACTCCGCTCTGCCTTCGACAAGCTCAGGCATCGCTACATTGGTGGCTGAGCCTGTACTTTCGGTGGCTGAGCCTGTATTCTCGGTGGCTGAGCCTGTCGAAGCCACCATTTCCTTTTGTCCATAGCATTTAGACAATTCAGGCAACATATCACATTGTCCGTTTATCAGTGCCTCTTTCTTTTTACGACTCCAGCCCTGTACTTGTTTCTCTCTGTAGAAAGCATCATCAATTCGTTGAAATTCTTCATAATAAAGCAATTTTACTGGTGGATGCTTTTTCGTATGGTTCGCACCATTCCCAGAAAAATGCTCTGCCATACGGCGCTCCAAATCATTGGTGCTACCGGTATAGTAGCTACCATCATTACAAAGCAATATGTACATATACCCTTTCATTCTCAATTATTCCTTTTACTTTGCTCTGCCTTCGACAAGCTCAAGCATCGCTTTATCAATAGTTAAACTTGTTGTATCGGTGGCTGAACTCGTCAAACCAACCGCTCTGCCTTCGACAAGCTCAGGCATCGCTTTTTCGGTGGCTGAACTCATTTTCTCGGTGGCTGAGCCTGTCGAAGCCACCATTTTACGCCACCAAAACTTCATTCAACTCATTAATAATCTGTTCCATTTCGTTACCAAAGAGCTGGTACATTTTACCCCGCCCTCCTTGAGCATCGAATGGCGTGTAGTCCAAGTCGTCAAGGTCGAGGTGGTAACTGCTAACGATATGGTCTTTAATCATACGCAACCAGTCAATCTGTTCCTGCGTAAAGCGGTTGCGGTTACCGGTGTGTTGGCGGAACAGCCATGCATTAAAATTCTTATCTATCACACTATCGAACGCAGCCAATGTTTTGTCTATTCCGCAAGCGTGGCGCACCAACGAAACCAAGGCGGTAAGTTCACTTATCGGCTTTTTCGGTATTTTATTCGAACTGCGTTTGGTATCGGCTCTGCCTTCGACAGGCTCAGGCATCGCACTTCTGGTGGCTGAGCCTGTCGAAGCCACTGTTTTTGAGCTTGTCGAAGCAACCGCACAATAAGCATCCCACACATACGAAGGTGCAAGCAACGGTTTGTCTTGTTTTATTTTCTCGAGCAAATCTTGCGCCATTTGCAAGGTAAGTTCCCTGCGTCTATATGGTTGGTTATAGAATATGCTCAATGCCATAATCTCGTCTTTGTGCTGCTCCAGATATTCCGTAAACGATTTAATAGTTTCTTTTGCTTTTTCCTGTGTAAAACTATTAAAACCGCTTCGCACCACCGTGTCGATATTCACCGTATCGATTTTCTGGTCGTGCAGGTTGCGAACGGTAACAATATATTCGTTCAATTCGCCATTGAACGTACTGCTGGCAATATTGGCAAGTTTTTCCTGTGCCTTTGCACGAATTTGTTCTTCTATAGCAGGCGTGATTTCCGTTTGCGGAATTTTTCGCAATTCCAACTGTGCCTCATCTTCTATCTTGTCGAAATCGAAAGCATTCAACAATTCCGCACTCATTTGTCCCAATCCCTTTCCTTTGGAAAGAAATTCTATTTTCTCACGCTCCTTTTCCGTTATTTCCTTATTTAGGCGAATCAATCTGTTTGCCAACGAAACATACAAATCTTCTTCCACAACACCCATAGTAACAGCACCAAGCAAATCCTTCAACGGTACAGTAGGTTTACGTTCCAACGGGCGGCTATCGGTTTTCTTTGTCTGCGTTACACCTACTGCATCTACAATCACAAAGTGTGTTTTTGCCGAGGCGGTTTTACTCACTAATTGCAACGTATCGCCATTTATAGTTCAGGTTCCACGCCCTTTCATCTGTTCAAAATAATTCGCACTGCGAACATCGCGCATAAACAACAAAACCTCAAGAGCCTTAACATCTGTTCCTGTTGCAATCATATCAACAGTAACAGCAATACGAGGATAATACTGATTACGGAAACGATTCAACACAGATTTTGGATCTTCGTCAATCTTATATGTTACCTTTTTACAGAAATCGTTGCTTTCGTTGAATTCTTCACGAACAATATTGATAATATCGTCGGCGTGGCTATCGGTTTTTGCAAAAATCAATGTCTTCGGGACTTCGTACTGCCCGTTTTCATCGTACCTGTTCGGATATATTTCCTCCATTAAAGCCTTGCGGAATTGCCTGATTACCGTACGAATTTGGCTTGGATTTACCACAGATTTATCCAGGTCGTTCTTTTTATATTCAGTATCCTCGTCAACCTGTTGCCAACGAGTCTTACGGGTAGCCTTGTCGCGATAATCGATATGCCAACCTGCCTTAATCAAGCCTCCATTTTTAGATATTTCCGTTTCTATAGTATAAACATCATACGGCACATTCACTCCATCTACCACTGATTGTTCGTACGTATATTCACTCACAACATTTTCGTTGAAGAAACCGAATGTTCGCTTATCTGGAGTTGCTGTAAGACCTATCAAAAAAGCATCAAAGTAATCAAGCACTTGTTTCCAAAGATTGTAAATGCTTCGGTGACATTCATCTATTACCACAAAATCAAATTGTTCAATTGGAACCTTTGCCGTATATTCCACAGGAACAGCTTTTTGTTCCTTCAGTTTTTGTTGCAACCAAGTAGATTCATTTGGATTGTCGGATTCTGCACTTTCGTCCAATTCCTCACCTTTCAAAACAGAATACAAACGCTGAATGGTAGAAATGCACACCTGGCTATCGCTCGCTATATAGCTTGAATTCAAGCGCTGAACATTATACAATTCCGTAAATTTACGATTGTCGTCGTTCGGGCGGAAATTCATAAATTCCTGTTCTGCCTGTTCCCCTAAATTGCGGGTATCGACAAGGAATAATATACGTTTTGCCCTTGCGAATTTCAGTAAACGATAAATAAACGTAATTGCCGTAAATGTTTTTCCCGCGCCTGTTGCCATTTGTATCAACGCACGAGGACGATTATTTTTAAACGACTCTTCCAAATTAACAACCGCCTTAATTTGTGCCGGTCGTAAGCCCGTTTCATCCAATGCGGGAAAATCCTGCAATCTATTACGGAGACTTCTTCCGTTGCGAATCCATTCTGCCATAGTTTCAGGTTTATGGAAAGCAAACACAGCACGGCTTCGAGGTTTCGGATCACTATAATCGGTGAAACGAGTAACAGTTCCCGTTGTTTCATATACATACACCAACGGCTCGTTGTTTAAATATTTTAGTTTGGCATTTGCATAACGGACAGACTGTTCTTCTACCGTTGTAAGATTTACCCCTTCTTCTTCTCGTTTGGCTTCAATAATGCCAACAGGTTTTCTGTTTATGAAGAGAACATAATCAGCAGGCCCTGCATCCGTTTGATATTCGCGTACGGCAATACCCAAACCTGCCGAGAAATCAATCTTAGCTTTTGATTGAATAACCCAACCTGCTTGTTGAAGCAAATCATCTATAACATCACGTGCAATCTGTTCCGGATTCTGATTCATAAATCGCAAAATAAACAATGTAAAAATACAATTTATTCTGAAAATCTATAAGAAACTGGACTGTCAATTATGTGAGTGTTATTAACAAAAAAAAAGCACCTACATTTTCTGTAAGTGCTTTTTTAAGTGATCCGGGCGCGATTCGAACGCGCGACCCACAGCTTAGAAGGCTGTTGCTCTATCCAGCTGAGCTACCGGACCTCCATATTTTGGTTTGGCAAAGATAGTAATTCACAGAATATGACAAAATCTATCTTCGACTTTTTTTACAAAAAACTAAATTTCATCCAACTTATCCCACCATGTTTTCTTCAAAACTGTAACGCCTATCACAATAATTGCAACTGCTATTCCAAATCCCATCCAATTTCGAATTACCAAACAGATTGGCATTGCCACTAACGATGTTTGTGTAACTATACCTACAGCGACATTTGCCATATCTTTAAAGAAACGATCGTTTTTCTTAAATGAAGGATTTTCTTGTTGTACCAATTTGCATATAGGTTCCCAAAATCCCCATGGACGCACATTAGAGTAAAAGGACTTCAATGTCTCTTCTTCTGTTGGAGCTGTCATAAACGTACCGAAAATACAGCCTACAATAGAAATAACCAATGTTATCGGGAACGCATATAGCGAAATTAAACTAGTTGGAATAAATGAGAAGTTTTCCGTAATGATTTCAGGCCAAAACAACTGAATACAACCAATTGCAACGCCAGAAAGAATACCAGTCAACATTCCCCAGAAATATCCTTCTCCATTAAAACGCCACCAATACCATTTTAGGATATTCGAAACCATATAACTTGCATAAAATGCTCCTGTTACAATCTGTAGAATTTCGTTAATGTTTTTCAACGTCAATCCTAATATTGTGCTAAATACAACTGCACAAGTACCAACTACATAATTAATACGACGCTGTTGTTCCGGTGTTGCTTCTGGATTTATATGCTTCAAATAAATATCGTTAGAGATATATGCTTGCGCAGCATTCAACGTTCCAGCAAACGTTGACATAAATGCAGCCAAAAGTCCTACCAACAATAAGCCCAACAAACCAGCAGGAAGGAATTTCACCATTGCTGCTGGCAAAATCTGTTCAAAATCTATTATGCCATTTACCAACAAATTCAAGTCGTCGTAGAATGCAATTGCCAAGATAGCAAAACCCGACACCATGAAATAACGAACAGGATTCAAGATAACAGAAACAGAACCACTCATCTTCAATGCGTCTTGTGGAGTTTTGTTCGCAAGAATCTTCTGCATATCGTATGTTGGAGCAGGACCTGCCATACTTACCAAAACACCTTTCATAAACATGAAGCCAAAGAATAGGCTGAATAAAGAATAACCATCTTCTGCTATTTTTGAATTCACTTCATGCAATTTATCCGCCCAATTAATATCAAGTGTAGATCCAAAGAATGGAGTATTCCAACCATCAGGAGTTAACGCCTGCAATGTTTCCGGACTAACATTATACATTGCAATAATTCCAATTGCAATCGATGCCACCGTCATAATAGTATATTGAACCACATCAGCCCATACAATACTAAGCATACCACCTAAAATTGTATAGAATGTCGCAAAAATCGTGAAGAAAATTCCATATACATGTGGAATATACATTTCCGGAATACAATCAACAGATAAGCCCAATACTGAACAAACTGACTCCCATGGAATAAATAATGTTAAAAATTTACCCAAACCGACGAAGCCATACGACAACATCGATAAACCTATCAACAAGGCAAAGCATACTACAATCCAATGTGACAAAACTCCGCCTCTACCCTTACCAAAACGTGTTTCTATCCATTCTGCACCTGTCGTAACATTAGAACGACGCAACCACGCAGAAAGGAACATCATAAGAAATATCTGATTGAATGTTGGCCACAACCAAGGAAGCCAAATACTTTTTAAACCATACACGAACAAGATTGTTACCAACCACATTGTTCCCGATATGTCGAACATACCAGAGGCATCCGACAAACCAAGCATATACCAAGGCATTGAACGACCACCAAGCAAATATGCAGACTTGTCTTTTTGAGCTTGTTTCTTAAAATAAAATCCTATGAATACTAAAACCGCGATGTATAAGAAAATCACCGCAAAATCTAAACCTTGTAGAACCATCGTATTATTTTTTTTCGCAAAACTAATTATTTTTCCACATTATACCAATTTCAAAACACTTTGAAGCAAAAGCACCAATGCTGAAATACAAGACAACGTTATTACTGTGTTTTTGTAAATTTTCTCATTTAAAACACGAATTAACCAAAAACCAATAAAAACACCTATTACCATAGCCGGAGCCATATATAAATCCAGCATAAACGAATCAAAAGTGATTGTTCGCCAACAAAAAATATGTATCGGAACTTTTATCACATCTGTAATAAAACAAAACCACACATGGGTATCAACAATTTGTTTTTTAGGAAATCTCTGCAACAGGAACAAAGTTGAAATCATCGGACCTGTGGCATTTCCTATCATTGCGGCAAAGCCTGCCAACACGCCAAAAAACATATAACTTATTCCAAACGGATCGCGGAACGCCGAATGTTTCAAATGCTGAATTATTGTGATTGTACATCCAACAATAATAACTAATGCTAAAAGAATAAAGAATGTTTCTTTTTCTTCACGAAGAACCATTCCAACATAACCACCTATTCCAATACCGATAATGGCCCATGGCAAAGACTTAAACAATGCGCCCAAATTTACCTCCGTCCTATTCCGAATGGCAGAAAGAAAAGACGCCGCAAGCGAGATCGGCAATAAAAAGCCAACAGACTCTTGTCCTCCCATGCACATGGCAAGAACAGGTATAGTCACACAACTTGCACCAACAATGCCTCCTTTTCCTATTCCTGTCAATAAAATGCAAAGAGTTATGACTATTAAAACTCCTACAGAAAATTCCATACGAATATTTTTAACAAATTTACCAATAAAATTGAGACCAATGGCGTATTTTTGCGGAAATAAATAGATATGACACGTTATTTTACTCTTTTTGCAAGTATTCTTCTATTTTTTTCATGTTCAGAGAAAGAAATGGAGAACGACCTTAAAACATACGAAGTTCAAGGGAAAGTAAGACAAATACAATACAAAGGAACTGAAAATTCAAACGGAAACACCATTCGTTTCAATACAGATGGATTAGTTTTATCTGAACGATTTGGCGGCAGATTATTTTCATATAAATACGATGGTATGTATGCCAACGAACTAAAGGTGTTCTTAGGCGATTCTTTAGAAATCAAGAGATTGTTTACGTATAAGAACAATATTCCGACCGAAATCCGTGAATACGACAAACGAGGAACATTACAAAAGAAAGTTATCTACAAATACGATAAAAACGGCAACAGAACGCAAGGTATAATCCTTACGACCTACAACGATACTCTTTCTATGGAAGAATATGAATATGAACAAAATCTCATCATTAAAAAGACACGATATACCTACAATGAACATGTAGAGCAAACAGATGAGACGAGCCAACAAATTCGTTCATATATACGTGCATACGCAACGGAATACAGTTATACCTACAATGAAAACAAAGAATTAGAAACTTGTACCGAAACAATTGGAGACGAACCTATGTCTAAATTGTATTACAAGAACTTTCATGGCGTAGATCTTACTGTTTCTGAAGTTTCGTACTGGGGCGGTACAAAAGACTCCTCTATCATAACCTACGGATTTGACGAAAAAGGCAACTGGATTTTTAAAAGAACCATGTCTAACAATCGTGAACAAAGACAAGAACGTTCTATCTTATACTATAAATAAAGGATTTATATTATATTGATTGGAGCGTAAAAAGTACTGCGCCTTATTCTAAATACCATTTTCCCTTCAATAACCCAATAGTTCTGAACGTATAGAGAAATCTCTATCTGCACTCAGTGATTATTGGATAAATTCATATAAAAAAAATAAATCCTTGCATCATCTGATACAAGGATTTACCAAATATTATGAAAAACAAATTAATACTATTTGTTAGCTGCAACTTTTTCGTAGTGAGCTTTGTATTTGTTACGGAATTTATCAACACGACCTGCTGTATCAACAAATTTCATCTTACCTGTGAAGAATGGGTGAGAATAACTTGAAATTTCCAATTTTATTACAGGATATTCAACGCCGTCAACTGTGATAGTTTCTTTTGAAGGTGCACAAGAACGAGTGATGAAAACTTGTTCGTTTGACATATCCTTGAACGCAACTAAGCGATAATTTTCTGGATGGATATCTTTTTTCATTGCTTTTGTATTAAATTACTTCCTTAATTTTTCGTGTGGCAAAGATACATAAAATATTTAATCTTCAAACTTATTTTTTTGTTTTCTCTTTTTTCTTCTTTGCTTTTGGTGCTGGAGCAGCTTCTTCGTCTCTTTGAGAGCCGAAAATATATGCTTCTGGATTATCTAAATAGTCTTGAGGATCAATATGTTTACCTTCTTGACCAAGAATTTCTTCATCTATCATCTTTGTTTCGGCACGTTCATACTCATCCTCATTAACAATTTTTCCTTTGTTATATTCAATTTTCAACTTTAGAGAGCCATCTTCCTTAAAGTATTGCCACAAGCCATCGCGTACATTATCTGCGTATTTTCCATCTATATGACAAATGCCATCAGCAAAGAACACTTTAAATTCACCATCAAGTTTATCTTCTTTATAGCGCGCTTTTTGACGAATCTTTCCGTCTTCATAAAACCAAATCCAATCGCCGTCCTTAACGCTATCCTTCCAATTCTTAATCTCCATTGGTTGATTTTCCTGATTTTGCCAATACACAACACTTTTTCCGTTTAATTTTCCGTGATTATACGATTCCTCCATTATCACTTTATTATTATCTCCAAAGTATTGCCATAAACCATTCTTTTTCTTTGCATAATAAGCACCTTTGGCCGACAATTCACCAGAGGCATCATACATAGTTACCTGAACAGAATTAGTATCCTTGGCGTCATAAATCATTTCGTATTTTAACAAACCATTTTCATGATATTTCTTTAATGTACCAACAGGCGTATTATTTTTAAAATAGCCTTCCATTTTCATATTTCCATTCGGATATTTCACCAACCATTTTCCTTGTTTCTTTCCGTTGGCATCCATGTAATTCAAATCTTGCGCATTAAGAGATAATGCTGCAATTGTCATCACTATTAGAATTGCTATTTTTTTCATATCTACCAAGTTTAGTAAATTATTTCTTCATGATCTGGCGTTTCAAAACGATATTCCATAAATGAATTTTCGTTCGACTCAACTACTTTCACGCCAAAGCCATATTTGCGTTTCCATTGAAATTCAATAGAAAACAAACCTTTCTTTATATGTGAAGCTATATATGGATGAGTCTTTATCACGATTTTCTTATAATCTGTATTTTGCACAATACATGATAGTTCATTTTCTATTTCCTGAACAAAATTTATACTAGGTGAAATTGTACCTGTTCCCTTACATGAAGGACAAACTTCATTTGTGTTTATCTTTTGTTCCGGACGAACTCTCTGACGAGTAATTTGCATCAAGCCAAATTTTGATAGAGGCAAAATGTTATGCTTTGCCCTATCATCTGCCATTGCTTCCTTCATTGTTTCGTACAAAAGTGTTTTATTATCGTTATCCTTCATATCAATGAAATCAACAATAACTATTCCACCTAAATCACGTAAACGAATCTGACGTGCAATTTCTAAGGCTGATGCTATATTTACTTCAATGGCATTACCTTCTTGATCTTTATCGGCTTTTGTTCTATTACCGCTATTTACATCAATTACATGTAATGCTTCCGTTTTTTCTATGATTAAATATGCTCCACTTTTTACAGGAACAGTTTTACCAAACGAACTCTTTATCTGTCGTTCTATACCGTACTGTTCATAAATAGGAGGACCAGCACTGTATAGTTTAACTATACCTTCATTTTCTGGAGAAATGCTTGCTATATAACTTTTTACTTCCTCAAACAATTCTTTTGTATCTACAACTATTTCAGAGAAAGAAGGATTATATACATCACGCAACAACGACGATACTCGGTCAACTTCTCGTTGAACTAAATAAGGAGTCTTATTACGAACTTCTTTTACTTTTACTAAAACAGAACTCCATTTTTGTGTCAACTCAGATATTTCTTTTTCCATCGTTTCCACATCACATCCTGCAGCCGCAGTTCTAATAATAGCGCCATAATTATTAGGCAACAAATTTTTTGTGATTTTTCGAAGTCTGTTTCTTTCCTCCGAAGATTCTATCTTCTGAGATATTGAAATCTTATTTGAAAACGGGAGCAATATGATATTTCTACCCGCCAAAGATATTTCTGCTGTTAATTTAGGACCTTTTGTCGATATTGGTTCTTTTGCTACCTGCACCAAAATCAACTCATTCAATTGAAACAAATCGGTTACAACACCATTTTTGTCTATTTCCGGCTCTAAAACTATTGATTCAAACACATCATTAGGTCTACCATCAGCAACATTTTTCAAATAACCATGAAAAGACTCAAACTGTGGACCTAAATCATTATAATGAAGGAATGCCGCATGTTCGTAACCTACATTTACGAATATGGCATTAAGAGAAGGCATTATTTTTTTTACCTTGGCAAGATATATGTCACCAACTGCAAAATTGCATTCATTACTACTTGACACAACCTCAAGTAATTTTGAATTTTCCAATAATGCTATATCTACGGACTTTTCTCTTCCTCGAATAACTATTTCCTTACTCACGACTTATGTATTAAAAGAAATCCATTATTGAATCAATAATGGATTTCTATAATGTAAAAAACTTAAGAAATTAGAAATAACTCTAAATTATTTCTTCTTGTGACGATTCTTTCTTAGACGTTTTTTTCTTTTGTGTGTAGCCATTTTATGGCGTTTATGTTTTTTTCCGTTTGGCATAACAAATCCTCCAATTATTTAACGTTATTTTTAACTAAATTCATAAAAGTTTTTGCTGGCTTGAAGTCAGGCACATTGTGAGCTGGAATTCTGATTGTAGTATTTTTTGTAATATTACGAGCAGTTTTTTCAGCACGTTTTTTTACTACAAAACTTCCAAATCCTCTTAAATAAACATTGTTATTTTCTTTCAAAGATTTTTTAATTGCTTCCATCGAAGATTCTAAGGCTCTTTGAACAACTACTTTTTCAATGCCTGTTTTTTTCGAAACTTCGTTTACGATATCAGCCTTTGTCATTTCTTTATTATTTATATTATTATTAATCTAAATCTTACCAAAAAGTTGTGCAAATGTACACTTATTATTTAATAATCAAAATATTACAATCGCATTTTTTACTTTAACAAGTTATCTCCTTCTTCAAAAGCTTGCTCCTTGCAATATCTATTTTGAAATCTATCATTACGAATGATTGCAAACTTACCTTTAATTGTATCTCCTATTGTTGTATAATGCTGCTCATCCTTATACAATACTAACATATAAGAATATACACCAGAAGTAAGAGGTTTTGTATTATTCCATTCATAATATCCTAAAGTCGTATCCATAGCAACCTCACCGATAAACAAGTTATTCTTATTATCATAGTCATTATACACACGCATTTTAGTTGTATCGTTTGTCGTTTTTATAAACAATCTGTTATATGGGAATTGAGTAATTCCACCTATATGGAAATATGAGTTTTTGTTATCATTAAACACTGTATCAGGGTTTATACGACAAGGACAAGCAGTATCATTTCCAGCACGTAAAGAATCTTGAGCTTCCTTCACTGTACATTCTTTTTGGAAATCTTTATGTACCATATATGGATATACATACGCACCCATAATTGGACTATATGCCATAGAATCACACATTGGGTGATTACTTGGAGTCATCACAGGATATATGGTAATAGACTTGCTTGGATCTGCAGTATCTGGAATTATAGTTGTTTTAACAAGTCCTTCAATCTTACAGTCAAGACATTCTTCCGTTTTTTTACAAGAAGACATTATCATTGCGCCAAAACCCATAAGCACAAGAGCTGTTGTAAAAAATTTCTTCATTGTCGTTTAATTTTAATTGTAACAAATCTACTATTTTGATAGTAAGCAAATATATAAATATTTTTTAGAAAACATTAATTAAAATTAATTCTATTGTCTTCTATGTCAGAACCTTCTTCCAAAACTTTGTAGATATTATTTGTCATAATTGAAGAAACACGTTGTTTTTGCATTGCTTGTTCCTTCTCTACTGTTGTAACTTCTGCAGTTTCTTTTGCTGTCACTTGAGCAACATACACGCCTCTTTCACCTGCGATTGGTTGAGAAACTGCACCTTTTTCCATAGCTGAAAGTGTAGCAAATACTACAGGTTCGAAACCTATACCAGGACCACTAAGCGAAGCAAATGAAAGATTTGCAGATTCTTGAACAGTTAAAGATTTTGCTTGAGCAACTGAAGCAAGTGAAGAACAATCTACTTTCTTCAAGTCTGCAAGAATTGTTTTCTTCTTTTGTTCTTTTATGTATTCTGATTTAATAGTTTCTTTTACTTTATCGAACGCTTGAACACCTTCTTCTTCTACAGAATTTATTACTGCCACAACAAATTTGTCACCGCAACGGAAGATTTCAGAAACTTCACCAACTTTCTTTTTATTTTGGTGACACCAACGGATGACTTGTCTTGAATCATCAATACCTGGCAATACACGTTGATTTTCTTCTGTAGTTGCAGATCTCATAACTAAAGCTTGGTCTGCTTCAACAGCTGCTTCAAATTGTTCTTTTGTTCTGTTCTCAGAAACGAACTTAACTGCATTTTGATAAATCTTCGAACGTGTTTGTTGAGAATATGTTACAGATTTTGACAACACTTGTACTTGTACACGTTTTGATTTTGGACCTTGAGCCAAAACTTTTACTAAATGCACACCATAATTTGAAGGTACAATATACAAGCCATTTACATTTCCAAAGAAACTTGAATCTTGGAATGAACGAACCATTTCTCCTTCATGGAACCAATCAATCAAACCACCATTCACAGCAGAAGCTGAATCTACTGAATATTTCTTTGCTAACTCTGCGAAATCACCACCTTGTTCCACAACTTTCTTCAAACTATCGATTACTGCATAAGCATTCTCCGAATTAACAAGAATATGTTGAACTTTTGCTGAATCTGCAGCCATTTTAATATCAGAGATCTTCGCAACATTATAACTATTGTTTTCAAAATAAACTGGAGTCATATCACCAATAGAGCCACTAAATGCGAAAGAATCAACTGCTGTAGACAATGTACCTTTCTTATAATAGTTTGCGTCAAATGCAGCATCAGAATTCAAGTTCAAAAACAATTTCTCATTTTTAGTTGTCTTAAAATCTTCAGCTTTTGCAACAACAGCATCTTCAACAGCTTTAATATCTTCTGCTGTTGGAACAATATCAAATGCTACATATTCTATTGAAACACCATTTTCTTGTTTAAAGCGTTTTTGATTTTTAATTGTTTTATAGAACGAAGCCAAATCTGAATCTTTTACTGTTATTGTAGAATCTTCTATTGATTCGTATGGAACTTTTACATACTCAATTGTAAATTGTTCATTTCTTGTTTTTGCCAAATCTTCTGCATCAAGTTTCGTTACATATACACCATTCGAAACCATTGTCACATATTTTCTACGTAATGTATTTTCATGCAACGTCTTTTCAAATTGAATCCAGTTTTCATAGAATTCTGGATTGTTTTCTTTTGCAGCAGATAGATTACTTAATACATTCACAAGAACTTCTTTATCAAATTGACCTGTTTGTGGGTTTCTGAAATAATATTGAAGTTCTGGATCTATGTTTTCACCTACCGTAATGTCTTGTATTTCTTCATCAGAAACACCTTGCATATTTAAATATGACTTATATTCACTTATACCAAGATTTGAATATGCTTTTTCAAACAATTTTCCTGTTAAAAATTGTCTCCAAGCACTAGTGTGCAATTGCTCTCTTTGAGCATACGACAACTCTTGTCCGCTACTTTTTTGTTGGCTTTCCAACAACTCATAAACATTGTAATATTCGTCGTACGAATATTCCTCGCCATTTACCTTTGCCACCACGTTACTTTGTTTTGATGAGAAAAGCGAAGTGTCAAGGCCTGTTACAATAAAGGCAAGAAGTGCCAAACCAATTACTAAAGTTAAAATCCACGAATTTTTACGTAAAGATTGAATAGCTGCCATAATTAAATATCTATTTCTTTTTGTTTAGTTCATATTTTCAAGTTGGCAAAGATAATAAAATTGCAAAATCCGCCAACCAAATAAGAGTAATATTTTCACATAGTATCCTTTTGTTCTTTTTTTCGCTTATATCGGCGATAACCATACATTACAAAAGCAAGAACAAAAAGAATTATAAATTTTACAAATTCCTGATTAACTCCATGGTAATACACATCCGTCAAAGCTGTTAACAAAGATGCAACAGCTATGGTAAGCCACGCATATTCCATTATTATTAAATATACATCATATCGTTTCTGTCCCATTATTCCTCATCTTCTTCACTTGGAATATTTTCGTTTTCAAACGAAATAACACCCGTAACTTTTTGAACTTGCCAATCGGTAAACTGATCATCAGAAACAAAGCCCTCGCCTATAATGATATCGTCAGGAGATGTGACTTGTACTTTCTTATCCGATGATATTGTTCCTTTTTTTTGATTCCATATAAGATACTCTGTCTGCAGACATTCTTGTTTTTGGACATTTTTTGCGACAACATTTCCTCGTGCTTCCCACACATTATCAGCTTCATAGTTTATCGCATAATTTGTGGAAATCATAGACAGCGTATCTGGATACGACGAATACTGAACTACCGTAACTCCTTCTGGAAATTCCATGACATCATTTTGATCATCACCATCAGCTTTGCGTTTTAGCACTTTAGGAGTGGCAATGCTTAAAACTATTTTGCCATACTCCTTTTGGATAAAAACTATAGAATCTCCCGAAAGCGACGGAAGTTTGTCTAATTCCGACACTTGTATGACATTTTTCATGTCGTTATTACACGAAAAAAACAGTATGACAGCAATAAACGCCATCATACTGTTTATACGTATTCTGTTTTTAACTACAGATTCCACTATTTCACTTTTGCTGTAGTTGATGCATTAATCCAACAACCAACTGTTTGAGAAGAACCTTCTGTCACATTATATCCAAATAAAGTTTCTGTATCTGGGAAATGTGATTTGTAACTTGCAGCATAACTGTTTGCCGTTCCTGAAACTGATGGATCAACAGCTTTTGCTTTTTGACACATATCATAAGCCAACCAATACACTTTCCATTTTTCTAAATCAGGGAATTCTGCTCCACTAGAACAACTTGAAGCACTTTCAGCATATTTACTAGCAATTACCAAATAAGCAGCGCCATAATTTGGATTAAATCCAAGTGCTTGTTTTGCGTAACTTACTGCAGTTGCACCAGAAGTCAAACGGGCCATATTGTAATAAATAATAGCCTTTTTTGAATCTTCTTGTTCTAAACCTGCAGCTTCTTTGTAGTATGACATAGCCAAACTAGTTTGTTTTTTCTCAGCATACATGTCACCCAACTTACGTTTTGATTGTGCTGATGGTTGTAATTTATCCAATTCTACAGCTGCTTTTACATACAATTCTGAAGAAGCACAGTCTTTTGCTAAATTATCGGTAATCTTCACCAACAACGCTGTGTCCTGTGGATTTGCATTGAATTGTGGTTCAAACAAAGCAACTAAATCACTACAATCTGGTTTGATTTCTATGAATAAATTATCAACTTCCGAACTAAACTTAGCAGTTGCTTCAGCAACCTTACCACCTTTTGCAAGATTAGCATCCATTATGCTTCGTATTGCTTGATACAAAGAAATAACCTCCCCTTTTTCCATTGTACCTTTTTGGAATTTCAAGACTGCCGTTTTTAAGC
>JAKSTZ010000032.1 GCA_024402335.1 Bacteroidales bacterium | reverse complement strand
AACAATTGTATTTTCAGTTACACCATCAGATTGTAATGTTCTAACATCAACTGTATCATACAATTCCGGAGAGAATATCATATCACGGATATCATCTAATTTTATCATTCCATAAAACGCATTTTCTTCTCCAACAACAGGGAATATATTTCTCTTGGAATGTTTTATAACTTCCACCAAATCTCTCAAAGTTGCATCAGGTGAAACTGTATGAACATCTGTTTCTATCAGCTTATTTATATCCATCAATGTCAATACAGACTGATCTTTGTCGTGAGTCAACAATTCCTTACGTTTAGCCAAAATATACGTGTAAACCGAGGTTTCTTCGAATATTCTTACCGTGGCATAAGAAATAGCAGAAACGAGCATAAGAGGAACGAACAACCCATAGCCGCTTGTGATATCTGCAATCAAAAATATTCCCGTAAGCGGAGCATGAAGCACTCCCGAAATCATTCCGCACATACCCAACAGAACAAAGATAGATTCCGGCACACGAATATTGAAATAAGAAAAAATGTAAGAAGAAAACAAACCTGTAACTGCCCCGATAAACAAAGAAGGAGCAAATATACCTCCTATACCGCCCGCTCCGAATGTCATTGAAGCTGCCACAACTTTCATCAAAATAACAGATACAAACAACGAACAAACCACCACAAATTCATCCTTGTAATCTACAAACCAACTTTGTTCAAACAAGAAAGAATTGTCGCCTCTAAATGACATATTTATTTCTTGGAAACCTTCACCATACAATGAAGGAAAAAAGAATAAAATGATACCCAAGCCTATACCTCCAAAATACAAACGTTTCTTGGAACGTATTTTTGAGAACATTTCATTCATAAATACATACATCTTCTTGAAATACACCGAAAGTAAGCCCGTAATTATACCAATTACTACAAATGACGGAACGTCTTGAAAGTCATATTCTCTATTGAACATATCAACAGAATGAAACAGGACATCTTGTTCTAGAAAGAAATAAGATGAAAGTGTCGCTATTGATGATGTCAACATTAGCGGAACTATAGAAGACATCGAAAAATTTGCATAAATAACTTCCAACACAAAGATTACAGCTGCAATTGGCGCATTAAAGATTGCAGCCATAACACCTGCCGCCCCACAACCGATTAGCGACACACATTGCTTATAATCCAAACGAAATATTCGTGCAAAATTAGATCCAAATGCAGCTCCGGTAACTATACTCGGTCCCTCTAGTCCCACAGATCCACCAAAACCAACCGTTAACGCACTCGTTAGCATAGATGAATACATATTGTGCGATTCTATTTTTCCTTTTTTTCTTGAGATAGAATACAGCACACCTGGAACCCCTATCATTGAATCGTTCTTGATTACATATTTTATAACAAGACGAGTCAAAATGATACCTATCATCGGTAAGAATAAATACAAGAAGTTTGCATTATGTGAAGGAGCCCACAAATGCAGTAAATATTGTATACCATGCACCATAGACTTCAACAAAACCGCAGCCAATCCCGATGATATACCCAACACCAAACTAAGTACATATAGGAACTGTTTGTCGGTGATTTGTTTTAGTCGCCAACGATATAACTTAACCCAAACTGATTTTTTTTGTGCATTCATTAACACAAAAATATATGTTTTGAAAATACTAAACCATATTTTCTATCGTTTTGTTGATAAACAAAAATAATTTGCCTATGAATAAACTCTCTACTCAAGTCAAACAAATTAAAGCAACCAAAAACGAAGTAAATGTTACAACACAATTTCTCAGTGCCTATTGCAGAGCCTTTGTTTGTGTTCCATATTTTGAAAACAAGAAACTGACAATTTGGTTAAACTAAAAAGAAACGGCTACCCAACATAATTAGGTAGCCGTTTTTTAGATAGATTATTCTTTTTTATTTCAAAATTTGTCTGCAAATCTTCATTTGTTCTACCGTTAGTTGTCCACCTGCAGTTGCATGTGCTTCGTCTATTGCTGCAAACGAAAACGGACTACCGAGAAACAAATTTGCAACACGAGTAATTCGTCCGATAGTTCCCATTGCCAATGCTACCAAAGGTTTGTTTTGACCATATAAAGATAGAACATTTGCACAATCCGACTGTGTAACAGCCGTTGTTGCAACTTTGGCGATATCAGCACCTTGCAAATAACATTCTGCTACTATACCACACAACTCGTCATGAGACGGTGTGTTTTCGTAGTTATGATACGAAACTATAACTTTACAATCATGTTCTTTAGCGCATGCTATAACATCAGATTTAAAAGCAACTTCCGACTCTATTTCCACATCCACGAACTTAGCACCAGAAACGATTGCCTTTTTCAACAACAACGCCCTACGACCGTCTTCACAGTATTGCGGACGGCAAGTTGCAATTGCAGGAACAGTAAGCTTAGAAAATATTTGCTCAACCGAAACTTCATCCAAACAACATAAGTCAATACGAATTTCAGCCATTTCGCAAGAATTGGCAACAGACAACAATGTTGCTGGATTTTTCTCTGTTACACTAACACAAATCATCGATAATAGATTCTAATTCCGCATACGACAATTTCTCAACACAACAAGAGCCCACACCTGTTAAATATACAAAGTGGACACTATCGCCCTCACGTTTCTTGTCACTACGCATTAATTTCAACAAATCGGCAGCAGAAGCTTCACATGTTGTAGGCATTCCCATTTTTTCAAGAAGAACTACAACTCTATCACAATCGGTTTGTTTCATTTTACCTTTCATGACAGACAATTTCGCTGCATATACCATACCAACAGAAACAGCACAACCATGAGGCATGTGAGTCAATTTTTCAATAGCATGACCAAACGTATGTCCAAAATTGAAAATTCGTCGCATGCCTGACTCTTTGGCATCGTTACTTACAACCTCTGCTTTAATACGAACAGATTCATATACAAGGTTTTCAAAAACTTCCAAAGAATAGTTCTGTATGTCATCTGCATGTTGATCTATATAGTTGAAAAAATCTTCATTATAAATGCAACCATATTTTACAACTTCACCCATACCGCTCAACAATTCAGTTTTTGGTAAAGAACGAAGAATATCTAATTCGCAGATTACAAATTTAGGAAGACTAAATGTGCCAATTATATTTTTAATTCCACGGAAGTTTACACCATTCTTACCGCCAACACTGGCATCTACCTGGCTCAACAAAGTTGTTGAAACAAAGCCGAAGTCAATTCCACGCATAAAGATAGTAGCAATAAATCCACTCATATCGCAAATTATGCCACCACCAATTGCAAGAATAAATGAAGTACGGTCAAATTCAGCCTCTATCAATTTCTCGAAAATACCATCAAGCGTTTGCATACATTTGTAATCTTCGCCTTGTGGAATTTCAATCACAACATCAGCTTTAGGAAATTGAGAACCATATAATGAATGAATAACTGGATCAGTAATAATTGCCAGTTTACCCTTCTTTGGCAAATAGTTTGATACATTTGCAAGTGTCTCACCTACATATATTTCAGACTTACCAATAGAACTTTGTATTTCTAGTTTTTTCATCTGTCAGAAATTTTTCGGCTACGAATTTACAATTTCCGTTTGGATATTTATAGATTCTTGGTGAATTGCTTTAAATGTTTTTTCAATCAACTCGTTACTAAGTCCTTTTTCTGCACCACGAGTTTGCATATCTGTCAAGATTTTATCCCAACGTTCAGATTGAAATACCTGTATATTGTTATCCTTTTTAGTTTGACCTATTTCACGACAGATGTTCATACGTTTTTGCAACGTATCAAGTAACATATCATCAAGGACATCGATTTTTGCACGCAATTCACTCATGACTTCATTGTAATCAGCATTATCAGTATCTTTATGACGGATTACTAACTCCTTCAATAAATTACCAAGATCGCTTGGAGTAAATTGTTGTTTTGAATCACTTAGAGCAACATCTGGATTACAGTGAGATTCTATCATCAAACCATTCACGCCCAAATCCAATGCTTTTTGAGACAATTCCTTTATATATTCACGTTTACCTGCCATGTGACTTGGATCACAAATAATAGGTAATTCTGGCAAACGACGATGAAGTTCTAAAGCCAACTGCCATTGTGGAGCATTACGATACTTTATTTTTTCAAAAGAAGAAAAACCACGGTGAATAGCTCCTAATTTCGTAATACCAGCTCCTGCAATTCTTTCAAAAGCACCTATCCATAATTCCAAATCTGGATTGATAGGATTTTTAATTAAGACTGGAATATCTACACCTTTCAACTCATCTGCAATTTCTTGAACAGCAAAAGGATTTACCGATGTACGAGCGCCAATCCATAATATATCCACGCCCATTTTTAATGCTTCGTTCACATGTTTTTGACAAGCTACTTCAGTTGCTGTCAACATACCAGTTTCCTGTTTTACATGTTTCAACCATTGTAGACCTTCGAAACCTACTCCTTCGAAACAATTTGGACGAGTACGTGGTTTCCAAATTCCAGCACGGAATATCTGAATACCTTGTTCTTTCAAACCACGAGCTGTTTCCATTACCTGTTCCTCTGATTCTGCACTACAAGGACCAGCCATAATAAGAGGACGATGGACTTCAACGCCCCAGGTTTTTATACTATCTATTTTCATACTATTTATTTTTTATCAAGCACTTTTTTTATAGCATTTGCTTCTTTTATAAGATCAAACAATTCTGCAGTTTTATCCTCAACTATTAATTGTTTAAATTCTTTTAACACATCAATGTATTTATCAATTGAGTCTGTTAAATACTGAGCATTTTGACGAAATATCGGTGTCCACATCTCCGACGAACTTTTTGCAATACGTACAGTCGAAGCAAAACCACTTCCTGCCATTTCGAAGATTTTCTTCTCTTCGTTTTTTTCTATCTCTTGCACCGTAATACTCAAAGCATAAGCAATCACATGAGTAAGATGAGAGACATATGCAATATGTTTATCGTGATCGGATGGTGTCATATACAGCACACTCATTCCAAGCAACTTATACAAGAACAAGGCACGTTCTAAAGCAAAATCTGCACTTAATTCCTTTTCACAAATAATAGTTTTCTTGTCGGCAAAAAGACCTTTAAATGCTGCTGTCGGGCCGGAGAATTCTGTTCCTGCCATAGGATGAGTTGCAACAAAGTTTTTTCTTCGAGGGTGATTTCTCACCTTGTCACAAATACCAACCTTTGTAGAACCTGTGTCTATTACGACAGCATCCTCGCGAATATTGTCCAAAATAGAAGGAAGCATCTCACGTGCTGCATCAACAGGTATAGAAAGGACAACAAGGTCTGCTATTTTTATTGCTTCATCGCGAGACATACTCTTGTCTATAATGCCTAGTTTTAGAGCAGTTTTTAGATTCTCCTCGTTTGCATCTACACCAATTATTTGCGTTTCAAAGCCGCGAGCAGATAGAGCTATAGACCCTCCTATCAAACCTGTACCG
This sequence comes from Bacteroidales bacterium, assembly GCA_024402335.1. Taxonomy (GTDB): domain Bacteria; phylum Bacteroidota; class Bacteroidia; order Bacteroidales; family UBA1715; genus UBA1715. The sequence goes on along the minus strand of JAKSTZ010000032.1, from coordinate 18,370 downwards.
ACAACAACTATATTCATATTAGTTTAGAATTTCGTAATTAAATTTTTCATCTCTTTTGTACTCACCCAATACCGACAGATTTGAAACCTGAGGAAGAACTTCTGCCAAAGCCTTATCGTAGTCTGTTCTATCTTTCCATTCAACATCCAAATAAAAAGCATATTGATAAGGGCTACCCAATATTGGCAAAGACTGGATTTTTGTCATGTTCACATTATGTTTTTTGAACAATGCAAGCACATCAACCAACGAACCTGGTTGATTAGTAAGTTCAAAACAAATCGAAGCCTTATTATTTTCTTCATTTGGAGAAGCAGAACGACTTATAGCCAAGAAACGAGTATAATTTTTCTTGTTAGTCTGTATCTGTCTTGCAATGATTTCCAAGCCATACAATTCAGCAGCACCTTCGCTGGCAATAGCGGCAGCATGAGTAAGTTTCTCTTCTGCAATTTTTTGTGCGCTTGATGCAGTATCCGCCCAGTTAATAGTGCGAACATTGGGATATCTATCTAAGAAATCCTTACTTTGTTGAATAGCGATAGGATGTGAATATACTTCCTTCACATCTTCAATTTTCACACCAGGAAGAACCATAAGATTCTGGCTAATATGAAGACTGATTTCTCCTATAACTTTTAACTTTGAACTCTTCAGTAAAAGATAATTTTCCAAGATACTTCCGGCTATAGTGTTTTCTATAGCAACGATACCATAATCAGCGGTTCCATGCTCAACGGCATAAAACAATTCCTTAAACTGATTACAATTTAACGTAGTGACATCTTTCCCATAGAATTCTCGAGCTGCGATTTCGTGGAAACATCCATTTACACCTTGTATAGCAATCTTCATAGTATTCAAAAAAAAAAGCCCCGAAAAAATCGAGGCTTTGTTAATACAATTCTAAATTAGTTCATACACACCGCCTCGATTTTACTACTAAAGTAATAAAAGTAAAAATAAAAGAAGTATGTATATACATTAGTCATTCGTTGTCTATTTACTAGTTAGCGAATTTAATAGCTGCATAAGCAAAGAATCTTTCTGTTGAAGGATTCAAAATTACACCACCTTCGATTGGCAATACGAATTTGTCAGTAACTTGAAGTGCTGTAGATTTAGAGATAGAGATATTGCAGATAGCGAAGTCACCACCGTTTTTGTAAACTGGGCTAGTTGTATAGTAACCTTCACCTGCACCAATACCTACTTTGAAAATATTGAAATCATAAGAAACTTCACCATAGAAATCACATTCTTTATCTTCCATGATATTCAAAGCAGCGAAGAATTCTAATTTACCATATTTGTAACGAAGAGCTGGTTCAATTGAGTGAGTAGCTGCGATGTTATCGAAGTTAACACCTAACCAGTTTCCACCTGCATAGTAATCTGTCAATTCGATAGACAAATCAAATGGGAAACGATATTTTGCATAGATATTGCTTTCGAAACCAAGTTCTTCACCTGTACACATTGTACCTTCAGCGCCGATAGAGAAACCGCCAGCTTTTACTTCGAATGAAGGTTTGAAAGCAGGTCCTGAACCACGTTGAACACCACGCCAAATTTCTGTTGATTTAAGTTCTAATGCAACTTTGCATTGAGTATTGCAACTTGCTTCTTCTTGTGCGAATGCACTTGTAGCGCCTAAAATTGCTGCTGCACAAAGCGCTATGTTCATAAAAATCTTTTTCATCACTAAAACCTTTAAAATTTTTTTGCAAAACTAATCTTTTTAAGAGAAAAACAAATGAATGCATATATTTTTTTTAAGAATAAATGTATTTTTGACGAAAACACAAGAAAATGACAAATACAACAACAAAAACTAACTATCCCGCTCTTTATACATTAATTATTGTATTCTTTTTTTGGGGATTCGTTGCGGCAAGCAATGGCGTATTCATTCCTTTCTGCAAACATCATTTCTCATTGGACCAATTCCAATCCCAATTAATTGATTTTGCGTTTTACACTGCATATTATGTAGGTGCACTTGCTCTTTTTATAATAAGTACACTCCGCAAATCCGATGTTGTTGGTTCATGGGGATATAAGAAAAGTATCATTTACGGTCTTTTATTCTCCGCTATTGGAGCAATAGCTATGATTATTGGAGTGAAAAGCGATGTATATTTAGGTATGCTCGCAGGTCTTTTTATTGTTGCATTAGGTTACTCACTTCAACAAACGGCTGCAAATCCTTTTGCTATAGCATTGGGAGATCCTAAAACTGGTAGTGACCGTATAAATTTAGGAGGTAGTATCAATTCATTTGGAACAACTATAGGCCCTATCATACTAAGTTTCGCATTGTTTGGTGTTGTTGGAGAAATCACCTCCGACCAAATCAACAACCTAAACCTTGACAATGTGGTAATCCTTTATTCCGTTGTCGGAATTCTCTTTATTGCAGCTGCTGCAATCTTCTTCTTTTCTAAAAGAGTTCCTGATTGCATACAAATATCCGAAGTAGAAACATCAACCAAAGCCCTTATCCTGTTCATATTTATTACAACAGCGTTACTACTATTTTTCATTCCTGTTTTCTATAGCTATAAAACAGATATTCTTGACGATAACGGCCGTTTGATTTGTCTTGTCGGTGCATTCTTTACTGTAGTTATCTCTTTATTGTTCGCACACGACAAAGCAAAGAAAGAAAGCCAAGGATGGGGTGCACTTCAATACCCACAATTAGCATTAGGACTTATTGCACTATTTATATATGTAGGCGTAGAAGTAAGTATCGGCAGTAATATGGGAGAATTACTTTCCCAAGATGAATTTGGAGGCTTTTCGGCATCAGAAATCGCACCATTCATTTCTATGTATTGGGGCGGATTAATGATAGGACGTTGGTCGGGTGCCGTTCTTGTTTTTGACTGGAAGAAACCTATCAAATTATTGGCTTTAGTATTAGCCCCAATATGTGCATTTTTACTTGTAATTGCAGCAAACACACTTGCCGGTCACGACATGAGTATATTGTATTATTTTATCGGATGTGTGGCAATTCAAACAATTGCATTTATTCTTTGTAGAGAAAAACCTGCACTTACATTATTTGTATTCGGCATTTTGGCTATGATAGCAATGGCCATTGGCTTATGCACAACAGGTATGGTTGCCATTTACGCATTCCTATCCGGAGGACTATTTTGCAGTATCATGTGGTCTAACATATTTACACTAGCAACACTCGGTTTAGGAAAATATACGTCACAAGGATCTTCACTATTGGTAATGATGATATTAGGAGGCGGTATTGTTCCTACTATCCAAGGTAAACTTGCAGATCTTGGCAGTGTAGGCATACATACATCATATATCATCCCTATTCTTTGTTTTGGATATATTGCATTTTATGCTTTGTACACAAAACATATTTTACGCAAACAAAACATAGAAATAGATTAACAAGCAAACACTTTTACAATAAACAGCGAAAACTATCGTACTACAAACAGCGAGTCGGCAAAATTTATATTTTTGAATAAAATTGAACGTATGAAAGCAGATAGTATTGTAATTATACCTACCTATAATGAAAAGGAAAACATCGAAAAGATTATTCGTAAGGTGCTTTCGTATGAAAAGGTATTCCACATACTTGTTGTTGACGATAATTCACCCGATGGCACTGCCAACATAGTGAAAGACTTGCAAAACGAATTTCCTGAGAAACTTCATTTATTGAAACGACCAGGGAAACAAGGCTTAGGTGTTGCATATATTGCTGGTTTTAACTGGTGTTTGGAACATAATTATGAATATATATTCGAAATGGATGCTGATTTTTCTCACAATCCAGACGATCTCATCCATTTATATAATGCTTGTGCAAAAGATGGCGCAGACGCATCTGTCGGTTCACGATATATAACCGGTGTTAACGTTGTGAATTGGCCAATGAAACGCGTACTACTATCCTATTTTGCGTCTATGTATGTGCGTTTTATCACCCGAATGCCATTACGTGACTCTACTGCCGGATTTGTATGCTACACGGCACGGGCATTACAAGCTTTAGATTTAAATAAAATTAAATTTAAAGGATACGCATTCCAAATAGAAATGAAATTTAAAATATGGGACAAAGGACTTACTATTACTGAAGTCCCTATTATTTTCACCGACAGAAAAGAAGGTTCTTCAAAAATGAATGGAGGCATCATAAAAGAAGCTGTTTTCGGTGTGATATCCTTAAAAATCGGAAGTTGGTTCAAAAAATAATATGGCAACACTTTTACACAACGGAACTATCGTAAACGAAGGCGAACAATTCCAGGGAAGTATTCTGATAGAAAACGAATGCATAACTGAAATATTCAGAGGTAATGTTCCGGAACAAGTTCTACAAAATAACATGGTGATTTCCTGTGATGGGAAGCTACTCTTACCAGGAATAATAGACGACCAGGTACATTTTAGAGAACCGGGACTTACTCATAAAGGTTCCATAGAAACGGAATCAAAAGCTGCATTAGCAGGCGGAGTTACTACTTTTATGGACATGCCTAATGTTGCTCCACAAACAACAACAATAGAAAACTTAGAACAAAAACTTGCCATTGCTTCACAAACTGCGTATGCAAATTATGCGTTCTATTTCGGAGCGACAAATACTAACATCGACCAACTTCACGCATTAGACAAGAGTTTAGTCTGTGGCATAAAAGTATTTATGGGTTCCAGCACTGGCAACATGCTTGTTGACGGCGAACAGACACTTCGCCAAATATTCTCGGAAAAAGACTTACCAATAGCTATACACAGCGAAGATGAAGCTACCATAAAGGCAAACCTTGCTTCATATATGGCACAATATGGAGATGAAATTCCTTTTGATTGTCACCCTAAAATCCGTAGCAATGAAGCTTGTTTCATATCTACAAAAAAAGCCGTTGATTTGGCAAAACAATGTGATACAAGACTGCACATCCTTCATATAACGACAGCAGAAGAAATGGAGTTGCTTTCAAATGCAAACATGGCTGACAAACGAATTACTGCTGAAGTTTGCGTACATCACCTATGGTTTACCGACGATGATTATGCACAAAAAGGTGCATTTATAAAATGTAATCCTGCTGTAAAATCACTAAAAGACAGAGAAGCATTACGTAAAGCTCTGAATGAAGGCAGAATAGACATTGTCGCCACTGATCATGCTCCTCACACTATAGAAGAAAAACTACGTCCATACACAAAATCCGCTTCAGGTATGCCTTTAGTTCAACATTCGTTATTAGTCATGTTAGAACTATACAAACAAGGCGTTGTCACATTACCATTGATAGTGCAAAAAATGTGTCACAATCCTGCCATTTTATTTGGCATACAAAAACGAGGATTCTTACGTAAAGGCTATAAAGCAGACATTGCAGTAGTCGATTTACAAGGGACAACTACGGTAACAAAAGAAAACATTGCCTACAAATGCGGATGGTCTCCTTTGGAAGGACAAACCTTTTCTGCTAAAATAGATAAAACATTTTTAAATGGAACATGCGTTTATTCTGATGGCAAAATTGCAGAAAATCGTATGGCACAACAAGTTACATTCACACACTAATAATTAAAACAATGAAGAAATTCCTACTTGCAATCGGTTTCGTATTTTGTTTAAATCCACTTTTTGCCGACGAAGGCATGTGGTTACTTTCAATGCTTGACAAACTTGGCATTGAGCAAAAAGGATGTAAACTTACACCAGAACAAATATATAGCATCAATCATTCGTCATTAAAAGATGCAATTCTTGGTCTAGGAGAATCGAATCGTCCATATAATTTCTTCTGTACGTCGGAATTAGTTTCCGATAAAGGATTGCTTTTCACAAACTACCACTGTGGTTTTGAAATGATACAAAAGCATTCTTCATTGACTCACAATTACATAGACCATGGATTCTGGGCTCAAAGCCAAAGTGAGGAAATTCCAAATGAAGGCGTTACCGCCACTCGCATGGTTGCAATGTACGATGTTACAGATACTGTTTTAGCAACAATAAAAAACTACCAAAAGAAAGAAAAAGGAATTTCCGATATCTCTGATAAATTAAAGAAAAGTGTTACCGACACTTGCGCATACGGCGCCGATGTTGTCTCATTTTTTAATGACAATCAGTACTTCCTTTTTGTATATGAAACATACAAAGATGTTCGTTTAGTAGGTGCTCCTCCTCGCACTATTGGTAAATTCGGTGATGAAACCGACAACTGGGTATGGCCACGACACACAGGAGACTTCTGCGTTTTGCGTGTTTACACCAATGATTTAGGTATGCCTGAAGAATATTCAACGACAAATAAACCATTAAAACCAAAACATTTCCTTCCTATTTCTACTAAAGGTTATGAAGAAGGCGATTATGCAATGGTAATGGGATTCCCAGGAACGACAGAAAGATATATTAGTGCGAGTGAAGTAAAATATTTCACACAAATGCACAATGCTACATTCCAACTTATTGGTGACGTCTGCCTTGCAACATACAAGAAATTTATGAACCAAGATACTGCTACACGTATTCAATACACCGCTAAATATGATGCATTAAGCAATTATTGGAAATATAGCATCGGACAAAACAAAGGCATTAAAGACCTTAACGTAGTTGATAAAAAAACTAAACAAGAATATGCAATGCGTGTATGGATAGCAGAAGACAGCAATCGTGTAAAAAAATATGGTAACATGATTGACACACTAACGGACTTCTATAAGAAAAACGGTATGCTAAATGCATATTACGCAATGTTGAACATAGGTTTCTTAAATGTTGTAGAAGCATTTATGTTCACATACGAAAATCTTGTGATTTTAGACGCATTAGAATCTCAAGATCCTATTGTTCTTCGCGAAGTTCAGATTGACTTGCAAGACAAAGCGAAAAACCATTTTAAAGATTACAACATCGCTGTTGACAAAGCACAATTTATAGCATTAACATACGCGTCGTGGTATAATCTAGGGTATTACATCTATACTAATGAAAAATTCCCACTTGTTAAGAAATACAAAAACGATGTGAACAAATACGCTGATTATGTATTCAGTAAATCAATTTTCACTGACGAGAAACGCCATGAAGCATTCCTAAAAAATCCAAGTCACAAAGCCTTATACTCCGATCCTATGTTCCAACTAATGCGTTACACCTTATTGGAATATTTTAGAATCAGAGATGTTATCGACAGCGAAAAAATTGACAGTCTAAATACATTATATGTAGATGCTCTTTTGCAAATGAATCCAGACTCTTTGCACTATCCTGATGCAAACTCAACATTGCGTTTAACATACGGTTCTGTTCAAAGCTATGAGCCTAAAGATGGCGTTTCATACCACTATTATACAACATTGAAAGGCGTTATGGAAAAAATGGATAGCACAAACCAAGAGTTCCAAGTGCCTTCAAAACTAGTAGAGCTATATGAACAAAAAGATTACGGACAATATGCTGACAAAAACGGAGAAATGCCGGTATGCTTCATAACTACTAACGATATTACCGGAGGTAATTCCGGAAGTCCAGTTATGAATGCTAACGGAGAACTAATCGGTTTAGCTTTCGACGGAAACTGGGAAGCTATGAGTGGTGACATCATATTCGAAACAAAAGTTCAAAGAACCATAGCCGTTGACGTTCGCTACGTTCTATTTCTTATTGAGAAACTTGGCGGAGCCGGATATTTATTAGATGAAATGAAGATTGTGAAATAAAACTATCATAAAATTCATTTTGCTGTTTATATAAAATTGTATTTTCGCAAAAAAATTAAATATGGCACAACAACCTTCTATTCCAAAGGGTACGCGGGATTTCACTCCTAGCGAAATGATGAAACGAAATTATATTTTCGACACAATCAGATCTGTATATAAAACATACGGCTATCTTCCTATCGAAACTCCAGCGATGGAAACTATGCAAACATTGATGGGCAAGTATGGAGAAGAAGGCGACCGATTGATTTTCAAGATATTAAACTCTGGAGAATTCAAACAAAGTGTAAACAACGAAGATTATGCGAATGCATCATCTCTACAATTAGCTAATAAATTCTGCGAAAAGGCATTACGATACGATTTAACTGTACCTTTTGCACGTTTTGTGGTGATGCACCGCAACGAAATTCAATTGCCATTCAAGCGCTATCAAATACAACCAGTATGGCGCGCCGATCGTCCTCAAAAAGGTCGTTATCGTGAATTCTACCAATGCGACGCCGATATTGTAGGTAGCGATTCTTTATTGAATGAAGTTGAATTAGTTCAAATTATTGATACTGTCTTCACTAAGTTTGGTGTAAACATCACTATAAAGATTAACAACAGAAAGATACTTTCCGGCATAGCTGAAATCATTGGCGAGCCAGACAAAATCGTTGACATAACTGTTGCCATAGACAAATTAGAAAAAATCGGCATAGACAATGTTAACGCCGAACTTCTTTCAAAAGGTATTAGCGAAGATAAGATTGCCAAACTACAACCTATCATTATGTTGAGCGGAAGCAATGAGGATAAATTCGCTCAATTGAAACAAATCCTTGCTGCTTCAGAAACGGGCATGAAGGGCGTAGAAGAATTGGAATACATTTTCTCTATGCTTGCAAATGTCTCAATAAAAGCAACATTACAATTAGATCTAACGTTAGCACGTGGTTTGAACTACTACACAGGTGCAATTCTCGAAGTAAAGGCAAACGATGTGGAAATGGGAAGTATTTGCGGTGGCGGTCGATATGACAATCTAACCGGTATATTTGGTATGCCTGGACTTTCGGGCGTAGGTATTTCTTTTGGTGCAGACAGAATTTATGATGTCCTTAACCAATTAGACGCATACCCAACTGATACTAAAGAAGCTACAAAACTATTGTTTGTAAACTTTGGAGATGCCGAAGTTGCATATATTCTACCTATCATTGCAAAATTGCGTCTTTCTGGTATTGCATGTGAACTATATCCAGATGCTGCAAAAATGAAAAAACAAATGGGATATGCCAACGAGCGCAACATTCCATTTGTCGCTATTGTTGGCGGCGATGAAATTGCACAAAACAAAGTAATGGTAAAGAATATGGCTACCGGTGAACAAACTTTAATAGAAAAAGATTCCATTGCTAGTTTGTTCTAACTACACGTCAAATAAAATAAAAAAAGCCGTTCGTTAGAACGGCTTTTTTTATTCCTGTAAATGCGCCATTAAATCATCTCTCATTGTTCCTTGAATAGGAATAGATTTCTGAGTCTTAAAGTCAAAATGTACTAAGATAGACTTTGAACGTGCACAAACCGCACCATCTTGCCACAATTCCTGCATGACATCGAAAGAAGAATTGCCCATTCTGCAAATCCATGTTTTTACCTCAACGGTACTATGAAAGAAAATCTGTTTCACATAATCAACTTCCATACGAGCCATTATCAAATTCCAAGCAGAGAAGTCCATTTTAGGATTCAAAATACGAAACAATGGCGTTCTTGCTTCTTCAAACCAACAAGGTAAAACCGTGTTATTTATATGTCCTAATGCGTCAGTATCAGCAACACGAGGAGTAATTGTATATGTAAACATAATTTTATGGTAAAATAATATTCAACAATGAATTTAATTGATATAAACTATTATTGGTTGTGTCTTGCAACTCAACTACAATAGTTCCTTTATACGAGTCACTTAACCTCATCTCTGCTGATTTTACGATAGAAGAATATTGTTCCACCAATGGCAAGACATCCATTTCTTTCAAATAATCCTTCATTGTCGCCGGGAAATCGGCTACAGTAAAATCCATATAATGATATGAAGCACAATCATTAGTGTTTTGTTGCAACTCTTTCATCGTCTTTCCGTTCACCGTAGATACGACAGGTAAAAATTCTACTTCGTCCATTACCATAGATTCGGCGTACACTTTGTCTGTTGTGAAAAGAAATACATTTTCCTTACAAACAACGTATGCAGGAAAATTCATGATTTTTGAAAAATCAAAAAGTCCCGGAGCCATTTGTTCACAAACATCTTTAGATATATGAGTTAATACCATATTTGGAATACGGGAATCATTCAAAGACGATGCAACGACAAGATGAGGGAATGTTACTTTTTGATCTTTTTGCAGATGTTTCCAAACCATTGCACCTTTATCGATTTTCTGTGCGAATTCCATTGCACGAACTTTTTCCAATGAAACATCATACATGGAGAACACGCAATCTCCCTTAAAAGCATTGGCAACGTCCTGTAATGTTAAATTCAACTTTGCAAGTTCTTTCTTTGCATACGCTCCATAATCAGAATCTTCTATAACATCCATAAACTTCTCGGCATCCACCCCAAATGACGCAAACCACATTGTGTGTTTAGGAAGAACACGACAAATAGAGGAATCAAATTTCTTTGCAATAAAATTGTTTTTCTTCCAGAAACGTCTAAATGCCCTACCCGGATTACATTGCAGAGAAACATTTACTTGTTTGTCGAATGTAGCATTTATATGAAGATAATTATCTCGTAAAATAGTTTCTGAAACATTATTTGAACTAATCCACTTTGGTAATTCCGTATACCACAATTTATAGTAATCAATTATCTCGGATGTCGATAACCAAACACCTACATCATACTTTTCTTCACAAAATGTTTTATAATCCTTGTTCTTCGCCAATGATTTTTTTGTAGAAAATATCTCACGAATACATTCCTGAATACCTTTGGTATGCATTGTTGCCGAACCAAAAACAGCAATTTCATGGTTATATGCTATCCAAGAAATTCTATCATTAAAATTCTCATAGCAAACACAATTACCACAATCCGCCAAGATACGATATCGTTCACCTAAATTTTTCTTTAAATATGCAGAAAATGCAGCCGAGTCACTCAATAAAACCGACATACATTTATACGAATTTCTAAACTCTTTAGATGGAACCAAATAAGCAACCACATTCGATGCCGTATCTACCCCACATACCTCTTTTGAGAAAAAAGTCTTTACCGCCAAGTCAAACGTTTCGCTTGAAAAACCATACCCGTTAAAAAACTCCAATACTTTTGTTGCAGATTGTTCCCCTTGAGGACCAGCCTTTTGCATCATCGTTCTATAATCTACAGAAATAACCGACGCTGTTTTTCCTGGTATATATTCCATTTGACGTGATACTTCCGTACACGAACTTACAGCAAACAACAATGCTATAACAGAAAGAAGAAGTAGATTTTTTCTCATAATCCCAACATTTTGTGAGTATCTACAAAAATACGCTTTTTGTTCAAATGAAAAAGCGATTTTCTATTTTAAAAAATCAAAAAATTATGAAAACTATTGTTCTATAGTTCCGCCTGCAACCACATCCTCTCCATCGTAAAAAACAGCTGATTGTCCTGGAGTTACAGCCCATACCGGTTGATCAAAAATCACTTTGTAAGTTTTGTCATCTAACTGTTCTACCGAACAAGTGGCTGGTTGAGTATTATAGCGGATTTTTGCAGCAATCTGCTTAGTTTCCGCAAACGATTCATACTTTACGAAATGTATGTTCGATACGATTAACTCATTCGTCAACAAATCGTCTCTATACCCAACAGTTATCGTGTTTGTTTCTTTATTGATTGCCTGCACATAGGCAGGAACACCCAATGCTATTCCCAAACCTTTACGTTGACCTATAGTATAAAATGGAAAACCTTCGTGAGTTCCAATTTTCTTTCCATCAGCTAAGATGAAATCACCTTTTTTTATAATCTCGTTTATATTTGGCACATATTGACGTAAAAATCCACGATAGTCATCATCTGGAATAAAACAGATTTCCTGACTTTCCGATTTCTTTGCCAAATCTTCAAAACCATATTTTACAGCAAGTTCCTTGATTTCCGACTTTTTGTATTTTCCCAGCGGGAAAAGTGTTTTCGACAATTGTTCCTGACTCAAATGCCACATTACATACGATTGGTCTTTCGTTAAATCAACGCCTCTACGAACAAAATAACGGCCGTTTTCCGACACAATCTGTGCATAATGTCCGGTGGCGATTTTTGAACAACCTAAATCCTCAGCCTTCTGCAAAATGCCTTTCCATTTTACATTCGGATTGCATACAACACAAGGATTTGGCGTGCGTGCTTGCATATATTCGTCCACAAAATTTTTCACAACGCATTGCTTAAATTCTTCACGGACATCTACCACATAATGAGGAACACCTATTCTTTCAGCAAACTGACGTGCTTCGTCAACTGCCTTGGTGCTACAACAACCAGTTTGAATCTCGTCGCTATTCCACATTTGCAATGTTATTCCAACTACATCACAACCACTATCCTTCAACAACAATGCTGTAATGCTGCTATCGACACCACCACTCATCGCAACCGCTATCTTCTCACTCGCCATACATCTAAATTTTGTACTCAAATGTAAAATTTTTCACCGTACTACTGAAGGTTTAAAAATAAAATTTGCTCCTTGTAAAATACTTTCGTTATTTTGCAGTTATTGTTTTGGATATTTCTATAACGAAGAAACATACCTTTATACTGATAATACATTGAAAAATATACTATACAAAGTACTTGTTCTTGTTAGCATTGTTTCGCTAATGTGTTGTTCTACAAAGAAAAACACATTCCGAACCAGAGCTTACCACAACATGACTTCGCGTTACAACATTTATTTTAACGGACGAGAAGCCTACAAAGATGGCGTAAAATCACTTGAACACAACTACAAGGAACCTTTCAACGATATTCTTCCTGTCTTTTACTATAAAGAAAAGAAATTATTGCCCCCTATTTCCAGCAACATGGATAAGGCATACGACAAAGCAACCAAAGTCATAAAAGAACATTCTATTACTGCAAAGCCGCAAACTAAAAGTCAAGCTTCCACCCCACGACAAAAGACATTCTATGCGCAGCGCGAGTTCAACAAATGGGTGGACGATTCCTATCTTTTGATGGGAAAATCATTTTTCTATAAAGCAAACTATTTCGAAGCACAAAAGAATTTCATCTATCTTTTAAATGAATACAAAGGACAGAAAATCTGCTACGAAACCAACCTTTGGTTAGCACGTACAAAAGTCGAAATGGGACAATACGACGAGGCACGAGAAATTCTTGACAAACTTGTAGAAGACGAACAAAACTGTCCTGAAAAAATCAGAAAAGAATGCTATCCTATTTACGCAGACATTTACATTCAACAAAAAATGTACGAGGAAGCTATTCAATCGTTAACGACATCTATAGAAAACACAAGAAAGAAAAAAGAGAAAATAAGATACAAATACATTATCGCTCAACTTTATCAGGAACTCGGCGACAATGCCAATGCACTAAAATACTATGACGAAGTCATAAAAATGAATCCACAATACGACATAGCTTTTAATGCAAAAATCAATAAGGCAACATCGTTCGATGGTAGTACATCAAGTAAGGAAGTGCTTAATTCTTTGAACAAGCTGCTTAAAGACGAAAAAAACAAAGAATATCAAGATCAGATTTATTTCGCAATGGCAAACGTCCACTATACCGACGGTGACGAAGACGATGCCATTGAGTGCTACGAGAAATCTATTGCAACAAGTGTTTCCAATCCGCAACAAAAAGCAATGTCGTATCTTTCTATCGGCGAAATTTATTACGGCTATAGAAAATACATTCAAGCACAGCCATATCTTGATAGTTGTATGAAGGAATTGCCGGAAACATATAGAAACTACAACGAAATACGCACAAAATCCGACAACTTGAATGTGTTGGCAAAGAACGTACACGGCGCCGAATATGAAGATAGCGTACAACGTATCGCCAACATGAGTTCAAAAGAACGAAATACCTACATTGACAATATAATCGAGAAAATTCGAAAAGAAGAAGAACTGAAACGACAAGAGGAAGAAATCGCCAACATGAATTCCAACTTATACAACCAGGAATTCGGTATCAACAACCAAAAAGTTAGCGGTAATTGGTATTTCTACAACGAAAGTGTCGCAAAATTCGGTAAAACGGAATTTAAGAAACGTTGGGGCGACAGGCCTTTGGAGGACAACTGGCGTCGAAGCAATAAAAATTCCTCTGCAGACTTATTTGCAGAGAATGAATCTTCTGACGAAGATGACGAATTTGGAGAAGAAAACGAGCCTAAAAAACCTTTGGTAACAGACAAAAAATCTCGTGAATATTATCTGCAAAATCTTCCATTAACAGATTCGTTGAAAAAGATTTCGAATACCAAAATCGAAAACTACATGTTCAACACCGGAATGGCTTACATGAACTTAATCCACGACAATCAATATGCTATTAAAGCTTTAGAAGATTTCGTAAATAGATTCCCGAACAGTGAATACAAGCCTATGGCGTTGTATTACCTATACCAACTATACGGTGAGACAAACAATACGGCAAAAGCATCTTCTGTAAAAAGTGAATGTATCTCGAAATATCCAGAAAGCAACTACGCTAAAGCCTTATCGGACCCAGACTTTCAGAAAAATTTGAAAGCACGAGATAAAGAATTGGAAAAAGAATATGCCGATTGCTACAGATCATACTTACGCAACGACTTCACAACTATCAATAGAAAATGCCGTACGCTTATTGCGAAAAATGCGGATTCATACCTTGTTCCGAAATTCAAACTTTTGTTAGCATTAGCCGATGGTAAACAAAAAGGTACGGACGTGTTGAAAAAGAATCTTGAGGACTATGTGAAAGAATACCCGAAAACAGAAGAAGGTCAGTATGCAAAGAAACTTATCGCATATCTGCAATCTAATCAATCAAATGCGACATTTGAATCAGCTATGATTTCACAAAGTAGCACAAATACAGGAACAAGCACAAAAGAAGAAGTTCAAGAAGAAAAAGAAATATACACGTTCGAAGAAAACACTTCACATTATTTCGTTATCAGCGGAAAACAAGAATTTGTTGACTTCAACAGATTGAAATTCAACTTTATAAACTATAACTTGGACTTCTTTACTAACTTTAATTTTGAAATTGAAATAAAAGAACTTGACTCTAAATATGCTCTTTTACTCATAAAAACTCTTTCTACAAAGAAACAGGCAATGAGTTATTTAGAACTGATAGAATTCAATCCTGAAATTTACGATGGTATAGATAAAATCTTCACAGCAAAATATGTGATTTCCCAAAAGAACTATCAAGCTCTTTTACAAGACAAAGACATATCGAAATACCTAGAATTCTACAATGAATACTATGCACAATAATTTGTTACGAAGCATATTATTTGTTGTTTTTCTTTGTATGGCAACGCTTTCCTTTTCTCAGAAAATCTTCTCTGGACGCATAGTTGACGCCGACACCAAAGAAGCTGTTGTAAAAGCATACGTGGAAAATTCCTCAAAACATCTTATCTGCGAATCAAATTCAGACGGACGATTTGAAATCTATGCTGAATTAGGCGACACATTAGTATTTTCGAGCATAGGCTACTTTTGGGCAAAACATATAGTTTCCGACGAGCACAATCTCGTATTTCATTTAGCACCTCAAGTGTACGAGATCGGAACGGTGCTAAAAATGTTTCCCTATAGCTACGAAGAACTTACAAGAAAAGTTTTGAGTATGAAACCTGTGGAAGATACTCTGAAACTAAACCTGGAACATGAACCATTTTTACCAATAAACACACATCAGGCTGGACAGCTCAACTACACTATCGACGGTGCACTTACTGCTCTTTACAATGCAACCAACCGTCATGCAAGAAATGCAGTAAAAGCGGCGGAACTGCTAAACCACAAAGAAAACATTCTTATCATAAACAAGAAATTCAATAAACAAATGGTCGTGGAAATGACAAATATTCCTGACGAATATTTCGACAGATTCATCACTTTTTGTGATTTTTCCGACGATTTTTTGCTCAACACATCTGAGTTTCAAATCATTATGGCAATTTGTTTCAAATACGATTGTTTTGTTGAATTATACCCTGAATTAAAGAACTCACTCAACTAATGGAAATGCAACACTTCGACATAGCAATAATAGGTGCCGGACCGGCAGGTTGTTCTGCAGCACTAACACTACAAGATTCTGCATTATCCGTTGCAATATTTGAAAAATCAACATTCCCACGCCAAAAGATATGCGGTGATGGACTTTGCGACAGAACAATAAATACACTAAAAGCAATCAAAGAATCTTATCTTGAGGAATTTCTTGCAAAGCATAATCCTCTTTGTATCAAACAAACAAAACTAACTTACAAAGAAAGGTCATATCTTGTTGATTTTAAGAATTTTGGTTACATAAGCAAGCGTGTTGATTTCGACAATTTTCTATTCTCATTAGTTACAAGAGACTGTAAAAACACAACCATATTTGAGCAATGCACGATTCAATCTGCTACAAAAGACGACCAAGGTTTTGTTTTACAAGATGGTGAAGGAAATAACTATCATGCAAAAATTATATTGGTGTGCAACGGAGCTTCTTCAAAAATAGCCCGCACACTCACAAACGAAAAGCCAAACGAAAACATGGGCGTTGCCGTTCGTGCGTACTACAAAAACGTACAAGGAATTGAAGCAAACACTATGGAACTCCACTACAAAAAAGAATTTTTCCCTGGCTATTTGTGGTTATTTCCTATTGCCGACGGTACGGCAAATGTTGGATTTGGTTGTAAGACAGTAAATCCTATCTGTGAAAGCGAAAGCTACCGTGACATAATGGAAAACTGGATAAACAATGACGAAGAGCTTCGCAAGCGTTTTTCCGAAAGTGAACGAATTACTCCAATTCAAGGGGGACTTATTCCCTACAATAATGGAACATTCTCGTGCGTAGGCGACAACTTCTGCATATGCGGAGACGCCGCACATTTAATCGATCCAATTTCCGGTGGCGGAATCGGTTCTGCAATGCTAAGCGGACGATTTGCTGCACAACAAGCAGAAATTTGCATAAAGAATGGAAATTGCAATAAGGAATCCCTACTCGACTACGAAAAAAATCTACGGAAACGAGTAGAAAAAGAAATGACCACAAGAGCAAGCATACAAAAAACTATCAGTAATCACCCATGTTTTCTTGATATACTTGCATTTTTCGGCCGCCAAGCATGGATATTCAACAAAATAAAAAATTGGTATTTGTAATGGGATTTTCACTTATGCATTAATTGAATATGAGAAAAATCAAGACTCTGCTAATTGTGGTAATCATGTTTTTCTTTCCAAGATGTCAAACATCAAGTCACATATCTTATATGACTTCAGATTATGCAAAAGAGGAAACACTTATTTTATTATATAGTAAAATTATCGATAGGGGAAGTTTTTATTTTTTATCCGACAATGGGACGACTTGCCGATTAACGGTATATTCGTATCGTTTTGATAAAAAAACGAAAAAGACTTCGTATTCTAAAATACGTGTCGAAGATTATAACTTCGAGGATTCTTGTGTTAAGAATTTGTCTTGGTTGAATGCGGACTTATTCAAAACTCAATTTTTGAATAATGAATATTTTAAACAAATATTTCCACCAAATTTTCTCGATTTATCCAATGATGAAAAAATGAGTCTGTTCGAAAATTTATCAAGACAATAAAGATAGTCTGTAATTAAACTAAACTTGTTACATTTGTAGAGCTTCAGGCTGTAAAAACGGAAAGTTTACATTTATTACACGTTCAAATGTGGTGTCGAAATGTGGGGCTTCGTCCAGCTTTATATTCTTACTATGGCTTAAAACAGAATTTAAAAAAATAGAATTAATGAAAAAAATAATACTTTCAGCTATTTATATTCTTATTCATGTCTCTATGTCTGCCCAATCATTGATTGAACAAATAATGAACTCGTATGAGAATTTCAATTATATTGAGTATCAAAAGAATATTCAAAACACATATCACCAGCAATTTTTTTTTGGCATAGATGATACAACATCTATGTTTTCAGAGTCTGATTACAAATATATTCAAAATGAGCGAAAACATTTTGACAAAATCATTAATGAGGGAAACAAAATATTTGTAAGGAAAACGGATATACAAGTATGTCACGACACTTTATACGTATCTTTATTACAAAGTGATCTCTTATTTGACTTATTTATTTTAGATAAAAGAAAACGTATCAAATGGACAATAGAATGCACACCATATCAAATTTTTTGCTTAAAAAGATATCCAGAACCTATTGTTGGAAGAAAGCAAAGGGTAAAAACATGTTCAAAATTTTTTAGAGAAATAAATACACCATATATTATTTCACTTTTTGCACCTCCTTATTTTACTTGGGGATTTTTGTATCTCGTTGCCGATAAAATCTTCTATTCTGATG
>JAKSTZ010000031.1 GCA_024402335.1 Bacteroidales bacterium | reverse complement strand
ATGGACTTAAACATTCCCCATGCATCTACATCTATTGCTTCACCGGCAAGATTCAGCACCAAAATAGGTGTAACTATTGGCGCCAACAATGTCGTAACCGTTGTCATTCCAACAGAAAAAGCTACATCGCCACGACAAAGAAATGACATAATATTTGAAGAAACACCACCAGGACAACAACCAACCAATATCAAACCTACACCAATAGCTGGATCTAAATGAAAAACACGAGTAAGCGTAAATGCTATAAGCGGCATTATTGAATATTGCGCCAATGCTCCTATAACAATATCAAACGGACGTGAAATTAAGATCTTAAAATCATCTATAGAAAGTGTCATTCCCATAGAAAGCATAATTATACCTAATATCAGAGCCTGAATATCTCCTTTCACCCATAAGAATAAACCTGGAGCGAAAAAAGTAATTATAGCAATACAAATAATAAAAATAGATGTATTATTCGATAAAATCTGACTGATACGTTGTAATGTTTTCATAATCAAATTCTTTTTTTATCGGTTCTGAAATAACTTTATTATAATAGTATATCAACAATATTGCTGTTACGATAGTTGCCAACAAATCTGCGATAGGCATCGCAATCCAAACACCTTGCAATCCCCAAAACATTGGTAGCAATACAATTAAAGGAATTAAAAACAACACCTGACGGGAAAGAGACAAGAAAATTGACAACTTTGGTTTTCCTATAGACTGGAAAAAATTTGACACTACAACTTGGAAACCTATCAACGAGAACATAAAAGTATAGACTTTCATACCATCACGTATCAAAGTAACCATAACCAAATCATCACTAAATAAATACGCTATCTGAAAAGGAAACATTTGCATTACTACAAAACCAACAATTGTAATACAAGAGCCTATTCCTATTGTTATCCACAAAGCACGAAAAACGCGAGAAAACTGTTTTGCGCCATAATTATAACCAACAATAGGTTGCATTCCCTGAGCTAAGCCTAGAACAGTAACTGTAAGCAAATTCACGACAGTGCTTATAATACCAAATGCTCCTATTGCATAATCTCCGCCAAAGTTTCGCAACTGCCAATTCATTATTGCAACCACAAAACAAGAACAAATGTGTATAAAAAATGGTGCTAAACCGATAGAAAAAATATGTTTTGCTATTCCCCATTGTAAATTAAAAGCCGAAGAAGTAAAATATAAATGAGAATCTTCTTTGCAAAAATGAATGACAACCCAAAGCAAACCAACCAATTGCCCAGCAACAGTTGCAATAGCAGCTCCTTCAATGCCAAAATGCAGACGATATATCAAGACATACACCAAAATAACATTCACAACCATGGTAAGCAATACCGACAACATAGCTTTTGTCGGATAACCCGACGCACGCATTATTGTATTTAGACTAAAAAACAATTGCGACAAAGGATTTCCTAAAAATATGATTTGCATAAATGTGCGAGCATACGGAAGTGTCGCATTACTTGCACCCAATAAAATTAATATATCATCAAGGAAGTATAAACCAACACATGAAATTACAACTCCAATGATAAGATTAAGCAACAATGCATTAGCCAAAGTTCTCATCGCATCTTCTTTGCGATTCTCACCCATGCGAATAGAAATTATTGTTGCTGCACCAGAACCTATTAAAGTACCAAAAGCAGTAGCAATATTCATCAAGGGCAACGTGATTGTCAAACCCGACAAGGCCAATGCACCAACAACCTGACCTATAAAAATTCTATCAACTAAATTATAGATTGACGAAGCTACTGTAGCAATAATGGCAGGCAATGAATATAGCAACAAAAGCCTTCCTATAGGCATTTGTCCTAGTTCTTTTTCTACCCGACTTTCGATTTGCTCCGCCATTGCGTGCTTTATATTTTCCTCACTATCAGTGCACTATTGGTTCCACCAAATCCAAACGAATTTGATAAAAATGCATTGATATTTTTAGGCGTTGTCACCGTTGCAATATTAAGATTTTTAGAATATTCGTCTGGCTGTTCAAAATTGATATTTGGAGCGACAAATGAATTATGCATCATCAATAAAGAATATACAAGTTCACTTGACCCAGCCATCCAACATTCGTGTCCTGTCATTGATTTTGTAGAACTGATTAGTGGACGAACGCTACCGAACAATGAATCCAAAGCCATTGCCTCATACATATCTCCCTGCGCTGTAGAAGTTGCATGGGCGTTGATATAATCAATATCTGCTATACCCATTCCTGCATCGGCAAGAGAGCGTTCCATCGCTATCTTAGAACCAATATCGCTTGGCTGAGAGATATTTCCTCCATTCGATGAAAATCCATAGCCAACCAATTCACCTAATATTGTAGCACCACGTTTTACTGCATGCTCATATTCTTCTAAAATAACCGTAGCTGCTCCACCACTAGGCACTAAGCCATCACGAGAAGCATCAAACGGACGAGAAGCTTTAGTTGGTTCATCAACACGTACAGAAAAAGTATTGATGCCATCGAAACTTCCCATTGAAAGATAGTTTGTTTCCTGTGCACCACCACACACTATCATATCTTGCAATCCTTGGCGAATAAACATCATACCTAAGCCAACGGCATGCGAACTACTCGCACAAGCCGCACTAATGGTCATGTTTATGCCTCGTAATTTGAAGATAGTGGACAAATTCATCGTGACCGTGGAGTTCATAGACTGAAATATCGCTCCCGATCCCATTAATGTTGTATCCTTTTTTTCTAAAGCAATAGTATGTGCATCAATAACGGCTTTGGCTGACGAATCGTTTCCGTACAAAACACCGACTTCGTTTTTCTCTAAATAATCAGCATCGACACCAGCAGACTGCAAAGCTTCAACCGTGGCCATATATGCATATTCACCTTGTTCAGGCAAACACACACGAGAACGACGGTCAAGCAAACCTTTTAATTGCGGACGCTCTACAATTCCCGTCAATGGAGAACGATAACCATATTCTATTCGTTTTGGATCTATTCCAATTCCCGATTTCCCCTCACGTAAAGAATTTGTTACTTCTTCAATATTTTTCCCTAAACAAGAATAGATACCCATTCCTGTTATAACCACACGCTTTGTCATTTGCTCTGTTTTCCTACTATTCTACCACTCTATACCGAAACGTAAAGAAGCTCCGGTAAAATCAATTTTATTTTTTATCTCTTTATATGTATCAGTTTCCATATTCCATTCTGTAATAATATCATCAAATG
Source organism: Bacteroidales bacterium (assembly GCA_024402335.1). GTDB lineage: Bacteria > Bacteroidota > Bacteroidia > Bacteroidales > UBA1715 > UBA1715. The sequence continues at coordinate 22,901 of JAKSTZ010000031.1, read as the reverse complement.
GTTCATAATATGAAAACGCCGCTGTAACAGTCAAGGCAAAATCTTTTTTTGTTGCAAATCGAACACCAAAAGCCAAATCACCATACGAACCCATATCTGCGCCAATGTAAGAACCTAAACGGGCATTTAAACATGGAGATACAGTTCTATCATTCAAAAACACATGTTTTATAGAAGTATAAAATGGCACCACTGCATGATCACCTGAACCGGTTACACCTAAGCCTATACCTACAAATGTGTGACCATTGAAATAAAATCCGTGAGTTGTTGAAATTGCAACAGAATTATCTTCTGTTCCCCAAAAATGGAAACGATTTTCTTGTTCAACAAAACCTTGATATCCTTCTGGAATGCGAACCAAATTTTCTTGAGCACTAGAAACTATTGCAAGACCTAGTAATGCAATACATGTTACAATAATTTTTTTCATAATAGTAATTATTTAATTAATAATAACAATCAAAAATTGTTCCAGTTTATTTGTCAAACGTATTTTAAGTATAAAGTCCACCGTTAATTGAAACAACCTCACCGGTAATATAAGCAGCTTTATCTGAAGCAAGGAATGCAACCAAATCAGCAACTTCTTCTGCTTTACCAAAACGTCCTGCTGGAATCATTTTCTTTAGTTCCGCCTCTGGCAAATCTTGTGTCATATCTGTTGCAATAAATCCCGGAGCTACTGCATTTACAGTAATTTTTCGAGAGCCGATTTCTTGAGCTAATGCCTTAGTCGCACCTATCAAGCCCGCTTTGGCTGCAGAGTAATTTGTTTGTCCTGCCAATCCCTTTATACCCGACAATGATGCAACATTGATAATTCTTCCATATCGTTTCGAAATCATTCCTTTAAGAACACGACGTGTTACAAAGAAAAATGAATCCAAATTTGTATGTAGTACATCATTCCATTGTTCATTTTGCATAAACACCATTACAGCATCCTTACGAATACCTGCATTGTTTACCAAAATGGAAATAAAATCATCTGGATGAGAATCTTGCCATTTTGTGATATTTTCATCAACAGATTGGTTATCAGAAACATCAAAAGGAAGCAATTCGGCAACGCCGCCATCTGCTTCAATGAGTTGTTTCACTTCCATAGCAGCCTGTTCATTCGAACGGTAATTTATAAGCACTGCACAGCCTTCTTTCGCAAGTGCCAAACATACCGCCCGACCAATTCCACGCGAACCACCTGTTACTAAAGCATATTTCATGAGCTAAATATTTACGGTTTTTAAAAATTCTATTACTGTCGCCAATTCTTCGTATTTCGAAGTATCGTCAACAAATGCAGGTACGATTTTACGAACATCTTCATAAAATCCTCTCGTTGCAGATGAAAGATTTTCTATCTTCAATTTCTTATCTCTTATCAAACAATCTACAGCTTGCACCAATGCAATACAATGAATTGCAGCAACTTGATATGAATTTTCTATCACATGTTTGGTAATCAAAGCTGAGTTTGTTCCCATGGAAACAATATCCTGATTGTCGTTATTATTCGGAATAGAATGTACCGACATCGGATTCGACAATGTTTGACATTCCGCTGTTGTTGAAGTAGCAGTAAATTGTGCAGCTTGTAAGCCATAGTTCAAGCCAAGTTTACCTAAATTAACAAATGGAGGCAAAATGCCATTTATTCTATCATGGAACAAATAATTCAACTGACGTTCCATAAGCATGGTCATCTTGGTAACGGCAATTTTCAATTTATCCATTTCAAATGAAATATAATCGCCATGGAAGTTACCGCCATGATATACATTTTGTGTCTCTACATCAACTATAGGATTATCATCAACTGCATTGTATTCATTCACAATCACTTTTTCGGCGTTATCTATTTCATCTAAAATCGGACCTAAAATTTGTGGAACACAACGTAAAGAATAGTACGGTTGCACTTTCACATCCTCGCCAAAACGCATCGTTGTTGTCTTTTGATCGTACAACTCTTGCTGACGATTACGAAGACATTTACTGTCTTTCAAGATTTCACGCATAACTTCGGCAGTTTTTTGCTGACCTGCATGAAATTTGATTTTATTCAATACCGGACTCAAGAAGTCATCATAGGAACCTGCTATTTCGTTCATCATAGAAGAGAACAACAAATTCCAACGCAACATTTTTTGAGCATATATCAAGTTCACGAAACTAATACCTGTCATACAAGCAGTTCCGTTCACAATAGACAAACCATCACGACCCCGTAGTTGTAGCGGTTGCAATTTTTCCTTCTTCAACACTTCTGCCGTAGGCAATTTCTCACCTTTATAGAACACAAACCCTTCACCTATCAACGTAAGTGCCAATTGCGAAAGTTGTACCAAGTCGCCACTGGCACCCACACTTCCATGTTCCGGGATTAATGGATAGATACCACGATTGATATAGTCTTGCAATTGTTTGGCGCAATCAATATGAACACCCGATTTCCCTTGCATAAAGGTCATATAACGAGCATACATAGCAGCACGCACATACAATTCAGGAAGAGACTTACCAGCACCGCAAGAGTGCGAACGCACAATATTGTACTGCAAATCGTTCAAATCGGCATCACTTACACGATATTGTGCCATAGGACCAAATCCTGTGTTGATACCATATATAACTTTATCTTTCGAAAATTCTGTCAAAAATGAATAACTCTCGTTTATCTTTTGAGCTTCTTTTTTGTTGATTTTCAGTTTTTTGCCATCAAAAACTATGGCGTAAATATCTTGTAATGTAACCATGACCGTACAAAATCCTTGAAAAATTACATACAAAGATAGGGAATAAAATTAATAATTGATAATGGATAATTGACAATTAACGATGAAGAAGCTATACCGTACAAGTATTATTCCTTCACAAATGAAAGAACCTTCTTGCCATTTTCTGTAGCAACAACTACGTAATAGGTTCCAGCAGAAAGATTGCCGACAAAGATTTGTTCGCCATTGGTTGCTACTGCAACTTTCTTACCGAACATATCTTGTACAATAGCGGTTTTATACATTCCCGAAACAGACACAAATTCTGTTGTTGGATTTGGATAGACATATAATTCGTTAGAAGATTCTACAGCAAGTGTAATTACATCTGAGTACGAATATTCGCCATTATAATCTGTTTGTTTTAGACGGAAATATACAACACCACTGAATCGAGAAGCTTCTGTTGTAATTGCATATTCATTCACTGCCGAAGTTGTTCCCGAACCAGCAACGGTTTCTAATGTTTTGAACGAAACACCATCTATGGAATATTCTACAGTAAAGTAATCGTTGTTTACCTCTGAATTTGTTGTCCATGCAATGTCTATATCGTTACCGTTTTGTTCTGCTGTGAATGAGGTTAGTTCAATTGGGAGAAGGGAAGATATTTCTTGTACAATTTCATTAATATCCTCCTTATTATATCCATTCGTTTCTAACAAAGTAACAAAATTTTCCAATGCCGTCTTCTGATTGTCGGATCCCCAGCCAAACAAATCCCACCATTGAGCTTTTTCTAAATCCGTTTCACCACTCGAATATTTTGTCACAGATAGAGTGAAATTTGAATTTTCCGCCATTGTCACATCTACTGGCCTAAGAATACCATATCCTGAAATATTTATTTTCCAGGGATGATTCGTATTATTTAATAAGTTTGTTTTATCCGTATAAGTTCCTTTCACCAAAAGTTCACCTTTACCATTTTCCAACTTAATTTGCGAACCTGCATTTTGCGTTACATCACCTTTAACAACAATAGTAGACTTTATATCTTTATTTTCTGTAACACCATCTCCATCAACATCTGTATTACCGACTAAACCTGTATTCGATTGTTTGTATGTCACTTTTGAGCCATCTTCCAAAGTCATATCCTTTTCTACCACCAAATAGCCGTTGTCAAGAGTTATAGAGCCAGAAACGCTTTTTTCAATTGAAGTAGTATTAGTTTTTGAAGCACTTGGAGCATAATACGGGACATCCACAGAAATAGTATTCCTAGAAGAATTCCATTGTTTACTATTATCATTTTTCTTTTGCTTTTGTTTTTCCGTTCTTGAATAAGTATATACATCATAAGAGACTGATGCTTTTGCATTATTCAATGTACCTGTTGTTATTCGAGAAATTTTCGTTTGATCTGTTGTTGTAACAGAAATATTAGCATTATTTTGTAAAGTTCCTGTTATATTTAAATTACCATTTAAAACAGTCACTGTTCCTTGAACAACTTCCTGTGAGGAAGTTGCAGTCTGGGAAATTGATTTTATTCTGTAATAATAGTTTTTACTATTATTGTTGTCATTAGTACTATTTGCTACCATCAAATTGCTGTATTTTTCATCACTATAATAGTCGTAGGTAACAGAGCCATTTGTCCATGCAGACAAGGTTCCTGCTGCACCTGCAACACTATTATTTGTAAAATTTCCCTTCACCTCCAAATTTCCCCCATCAACAATCAACGTTCCTCCATTATTGATAAGATTACCTGTAATAGTTAGATTACCAGTAATAGTTACAGTTTCGCCAGCATTAATCACTACATTGTCATCTATCGTTTGAGTACTCGAATAAGTTCCTGTAAGTGCTGTATCAGCCCACGCATTTCCCCATGCAAATAGAGACAATACGATAAGAGCCAGTAGTTTACTAGCAAAAGAAGTATATATTGTTTGTGTTTTCATGACCAAAATTTTCTTGGGCAAAATTAGTATTTTTCTGCAAATACAATGGATTAAAATGTCAATTTTGAAAGATAAAACAAAAAAAACATAGTTAGGGCATGCTATACGCCCCAACGGATATTGTTTAATGATTATTTCATACTTTTCTTTCTACAGCGAAAGAAAAGTATGCAAAAGAACGCCGTCGACCCACGCCTTCGCTAAAAAACGCCTGCATTCCGCTAAAGGATTTGGAATGTCATGTGGTTAGATTATATATACGTATCCACTATACGTTCGGCTTCGTAAGCTTCCAATGCTTTTCTGGTTTCTATCCGGCCATTTTCTATAATATCTTCGGCACGGAAGAAATCAAATGTATCAAATCGATTCGATGGAATAGATACGGCAACATCAGGACGGGTTATCTGCATTGTCAATTGGATGTTTTGCTGTATCAATACCGATGTCAGTTGCGACATGAGGGTTATATAATTATACTCCAACTCAGAGTCTTTGTCTTTACCAAAATATTCTGCTATAAGATTCTTCGTTTTTTTCGGCTTTTCTTCGTTTGGGGCACTTACGTTTACGGCAACAAGCACATCTCCGCGTTTACGTGCAACTCTATTCAACGGCAAGCCGTTCACCAAACCACCATCAACTAAAAAATTCTTTCCATGTTTTTCTGGGCGAAAAAACAAAGGGATAGAAATAGAAGCACGTATAGCTTCATACAAACTTCCTTCCTTAAAAACGACTTCTTTTCCTGATTTTATGTCGGTTGCAACTGCACAATACGGCAAACGCAAATCTTCTATATTACAATCGGGAACAACTTTTTTTAATGCCTGTATGATTTTTTCTCCCTTTACAACATGATTCAAACTAAGGGAGAAATCAGAAAGGGAGAACATTTTCTTTTTATCTACCGTAAGCAACCACTCCTTAGCTTCTTCCAACTTTCCTGCAGCATACATTCCACCAATAAGCGATCCCATAGACGTACCAGCAATAGATGTTATGGTATATCCCTGCGCAACAAGTTCTTCTATTGCTCCAATTCCTGCCAGACCTCTCGCTCCACCGCTCGAAAGTACCAAAGCAACATTCTTCTTGCGTTTCATTTCTAAAACTCCTTACTAAGCGAAAGCGTTACAATCGAAATTGACTGTTTGTCATCAAAATCTTGACGGAATATATATCCAATATCAAAACCGAATTTTTTCTTAAACTCAAAGCCGCAATTTGCTCCATATTTTACCGTAGAGATACGGTACATGCTACCTGCTTCGATAGGATGATACGTTTCCACAAACAATGAAGGACGAACATGTTTACGTAATGAGTAGGCAACCTTTATCTTGTTTTTGTCCACGATTTCAGGCTGCAAACCTTCGCTATTCTTTACATACATGTTTTTCGTAACATTCAACTTCGTTTGTATAGAGAAACGGAAATCGTCTATTTTCTTCTTATAACCAACAACTGCAGCCACCGTGTGCATTGGGAAATAACCGTTCTTTCTATATTTTTCGGTAAACTTATAACTTAGTCCGACATACAACGGTTTTGTAATATTGTATCGAGCGCCAACTTCGGCAAGACCTTGTTTTAGGAGTGCGGAATTTTGTTGGAAACGCGTTTCCGCCTCAAAATCAACAGAAAATCGTTTTGACACATCAACAGACGCTCCAACTCCAGTCCAAACTTCAAATGAATGCGACTGTGCCGACGCAAAAATTGCGACAAATACAGAAACTAGTATGCAAGCACAATGCTTCATTCACTACGACTCGTGCACGTCAGACATAAGATTCTCACTATTATCTGGTTCATAATAATAGATTTGAATCCAAGTAGAATCAGTTAGATAATTGATATCACCAACTTCAAAACGTTCGATTTTCAAACCAGTACGTTTCTCCAAATCAGCTTTTAGTTCAGCATAATGTTCTGGTTTTACCAATGCGATGTTGTCGTATTTTACACGTTTGCGAGATTCATGTTTAATCATCCAAACTTTTTCAAGGAAGAATGCAACCATAACGATTGCCAAGTTTGTAAACACTAATTCTGCATAGCTTACTTTCTTGTTAGACAATGCGTTAATAACAGAAACACCGATAACCAAGAACAAATATGTCATTTCCTTGATTGGCATAAGTTCCGTACGATAGCGGATGATTCCAAAAATTGCAAACAAACCAAGAGCGAATCCCACTTGAATCTTGACATTACCAAGCAAGAAGCAAAGCAAGAATACGATTGCAGAGATTAAAATATATGTAAATAAGAAATCTCTACGTTTTGTTGCAGGATAATACAAGCCTCTACCTATAATAAAGATTATCAAAAAGTTAAAAACAAAGCGAATTATTAATTCCGCAAACGAAGGTGCATCTATCAATGCTATTCCAAAAAATTCTTGTTCCATATTAATTTTTGTTAAAGTATTTTAGTTTTTCTATATATCGTAATTTCTTTTTGAAACGATTTTTCTTAATGTTCTTGTAAACCACAGCAGTTCCTATCGCATACTTACTCATACCACGTTTGAATATGCGATTTTTCAGCAACGCACTTTGCATATACGAAACGGAGCTACATTTATCACGTTTCAATTCTATAATACAAATATGACTAAAGTCTGCTTTTTCGCCTGTCTTATAATTTGTCACCATCAAATTCGTATCTACAGTGCATCGTTCTCCGTGAATCAAATCAACTAAAGTCAAGCGAGTATATTCCACCACGGTTTTTGGAAATAGATCTGTAGCAGGATACGGGCAGTTTTTTTCGAGAAAAACGCTCGCTTCCGTTAGCGGAGCTGCAGCAGGAAACGACACACGTTTCTTTTTTGTACGACGCTTATTGTTTTTGAATTTCACTTCCAAAAACTCAGCACCTGTAGATAAATATGTACGGTGACGAACTTTATAGCGATTCAATTTTCCATTCTGATGATCAAGATACATTTGATCATTTGACGTATCGAAATACACTGTTTTGTAATCTTGATACGGCGTATTATTTATATGCAAGACAGCATATTTCGGTGCAATTTCCGACAACACATCCGGCAATTGCTTACTGCTAAACACATACTTAGTATCTGTTCTGTTCTGCAACTTCACCGAATCCATTTCGTCTAGCGAAATAGGACGCATCGAATCAACTATATGTTGAATTTCATCAAGCATTATTCAGCGTAATAAGTATATTCGTAAACTTTCTTTTTAATAAGCTTACCATTGGCATCATAGTATAACTTTGCTGTACGTTTACCACTTTCATTATATTGATATACAGCTTTTTCCTTTAGTTTACCCGATGCACTATATTCATATTCAGCAACAACTTTTTTGCCTTTATATTCATACGTATAGTATTTTTTCAATTCGCCATACTCATCATACGAATATTCTTTAACTACACGGCCACGATCGTCGCGTTCTTCTTTCGAATCAAGAATTTTCTTGCCTTTCGAATCAACTTCGTAAACCGTTTTTGTTTTTACTTCTCCCGTTTGTGCAGACGCAGCAACACTTAGGCAAAGCCCCGCAGCACAACAAACAAGCAAATGCGATAGTTTCATAATATACGATTTAATAGTTTTTAACATCTATTTTTTCGACTGTCACTACAGACGTATTTTCTTTTATCGTAAAAGAGCGATAGCATACTGAATCAGCGCCTGCCACTTGATTTTCGCTATACACATATAAACGATAGTCGCCAGGAATCAAATTACGAATAGTAAAGTTACCTTCACCATCAACGCGAGTACGGTCCAATATTTCGGAATCATTTGCAAATTGCAAATACACATCGGCATCTTGAGCCGGTTTTTGATATAATTCGATAGAACCGCTATATCGATGTTCTACAACACTACCCTTTACAACTCCACCACCATTATCGTAATCTACATGTTTATAAACCATAAACGTAGGAACTTTTGCCTCATCCTTTTTTGAATCCAATGAAACCTTTTGTGACAGTACAATTTTAGGATATTTGGAATTTGAAACAGAGTCGTCAGAATAAACAAATACCGTATAATCACCTTTTGTCAAATTAGAAAATTGATAAGTACCATCATATCCTGTTGCTTCTTTATCGTCAGAAATACCTGTACTACCATACGAGATGAAAACATTACAATCTGTTGCAGGATAGGCTTCACCTGACTTTTCCGATATTGCATTTAGGTTTTGCATCATCACCTTTCCTTGTATTGAAGCCAAACCACCTTTACCTTCTTGTGGAGCACAAGAGAACAAAAAGCCAATAGCAAAAGCAAACGACAAAAATCTTTTTATATACATTTTTATAAAAATTTATTCCAACTACAAAAATAGGACTTATTTTTTATATGACAAACACTTTACAAAAACATTACAAAACAAAAAAGGTAAAGAAGAGAACCTCTTTACCTTATACATATAAAACATCAAACAACAGACTACAACGAAAATGCAGTAAGTTCCTTGAACTTCATAATACGTTCTTTAATAGTATCTGCGGTTAGATTTTCCAACGCTTCCGTTCCCATTTTCTCAACCGTAAACGAAGCCATAGCAGAAGCTACTATCATTGCCGTTTTCATAGTTTCGAAATCCGTATTATCTTGTTGCGCTACATAACCCAAAAACGCACCGGCAAACGTATCACCAGCACCAGTAGGATCAACAACGTTGTCAAGAGGCAAAGCTGGAGCGATAAAAATCTTATCGTTATTGAACAACATAGCTCCATGTTCGCCTTTCTTTATAATAACGTATTGAGGGCCCATTGCACAAATTACCTTCGCTGCCTTTGGCAAGCTACGTTCTCCCGAAAGTTGACGAGCTTCTTCGTCATTGATAATAATGATATCAACCATAGAAATCGTCTTTCTTAGCTCATCCATGGCAATATTCATCCACAAATCCATAGTATCTAAAGCGACAAACTTTGGACGCTTGTTCATTTGTTCCAATACACTACGTTGCAAAGCAGGATGCAGATTTCCCAACATTACGTATTCCGTATCTTTATATGAATCAGGAAGAATAGGCTTGAAATTCTCCAAAACATTCAATTCTGTTACCAAAGTTTCACGTTGATTCATGTTGTCGAAGTAGCGACCTGACCAAAACATTGTTTTTTCATCTGATTTTTTTTGCATACCTGCAAGATCAACCCCTTTGTCCTCTAATTTCTTAATAAACTCTTCCAGGAAATCGTATCCTACAGCACAAACAGACTGAGGTTCAATAAAATACGAAGCGGAAAAACAGATATATGTACCTGACCCACCAATGATTTTATCGGTCTTTGCTACCGGTGTTTCTATCGCATCAAATGCAATGCTACCAAAAATTATTGCTTTCATTGTAATTTTTTTTGCAAATATATTTTTTTATTCAAAAATCCTCGTATATTTGCACTGCTTTTTAGGAGCAAACATATTCCCAAATAGCTCAGTTGGTTAGAGCATCTGACTGTTAATCAGAGGGTCACTGGTTCAAGTCCAGTTTTGGGAGCCAAGCCTCAACAGAAATGTTGAGGCTTTTTTATTTTACATAAACCACTTCAAACTCAACATTTTAGAAAATAAAAAAGGCGGAAGAGATTCCGCCTTTACCATATTGAAATGTAAATTTAAAAATCGCGTCTGCGACCTTTTTTGTTTCCTCTATCTCTATCAAAACGTTTCTTTCCTCCACGACGGTCGCCATCAAAATCTTTTTTACGGCGAGAATCACGGCGTGAGCCGCCAAAATCATCACGTTTTTTAGAGAATGAATCTTCTTCTTTTGGCTTTGGAGCTTCTGCTACTTGAACAGAAACTGGCATACCTTCGTATTTTGCATTCGCCAAACTTGTCAGAATTTTATTGGTGTATTGAGATTCAACTTCGAAGAATGAGAACGAACGCATAATGTCGATTGCACCATAATGAATATCTCTATCATTTGCGTGTTCATTCAACAACTTCAACAATTTTGATTGATCCAACGACTCTTTCTTACCAATATTCATAAAGAATCGTGTATAGTTTCCACCAGATTCACGGCCAGATTTTCTATCACGTCGTTCTCTACGTGGACGTTCCTCTCTATCGCCACGGCGTCCACCATCACGGTCTCTTTCACGACGACGTTCGTTTCTACTACGATTACGTTCTTCTAAATCACGCTTACGTTCTGTTTCTTTTTCTACATCAAGATTGATATCGGCAGCGTTATCGTAGTATTCCAACATACGATTAACCTCGTATGAAACAAAGCGTTTCAAAATTTCTTCCGAAGACATTCCTTCAAATTGATGAAGAATAGGTTGAAGCAATTCGCTCATCTTTTCTTCGTTCACGTCAGTTGCCAACACTTTGCGAATCAATTCTTTTAATTGTACTGCACAAATTTCTTGTCCACCAGGAACTTTCTTAACTTCAATTTTTTTCTTGATGATTTGTTCTATTCGTTTCAACTTACTCTTTTCGCGCAAATTGGCAATCAAAATAGAAATACCTTCTTTTCCCGCACGACCGGTACGACCACTTCGGTGGGTATATGTTTCTAAATCGTCTGGAATAGAATAGTTTATAACATGTGTCAAATCATGCACATCAAGACCACGAGCTGCCACATCGGTAGCTACCAACATGTTCAAATTCTTGTTACGGAATTTCTTCATCACATAGTCACGTTGTGCCTGCGACAAATCACCATGAAGAGCATCGGCATTATAGCCATCGCTCATTAAATTGTCTGCAACCTCTTTCGTTTCTTCACGAGTACGGCAGAAAACTATGCCATAAATATCAGGATAGAAATCTGCGATTCGCTTCAATGCCATATATCTATTTTTCGAGCTAACAATATATGCTTGGTGAGAAACGGTAACAGCACCTGAATTCTTAGTTCCTATCGTTATTTCGAACGGATCGTTCATATAATTCGATGCAATTCTACGAACCTCGTTCGGCATAGTTGCAGAGAACAACAACGTGCGTTTTTCCTGTGGAGTTTGCTCAAGAATAGTATCCAAGTCTTCTTGGAAACCCATATCAAGCATTTCGTCAGCTTCGTCAAGAACAAGATTACGAACTTGCGACAAGTCAACTTTCTTTCTCTTGATAATATCCACCAAACGACCTGGAGTAGCCACAACAATATGTACACCAGCCTGAATCTTCTTAATTTGGCGAACAATATCAGCACCACCATACACCGCAACAGTTTGCAAAGGAAGATATTTGCCGAAATTTGTCAAGTCGCGTTCAATTTGAAGACACAACTCACGAGTAGGACAAATAACCAAAGCCTGTGGCAATGATTTCTCGTAATCTACTTGCGAAATAAGAGGAAGACCAAACGCAGCTGTTTTACCAGTACCGGTTTGAGCCAAACCAATTAAATCACGGCTTTCTTGTAACAAGAAAGGAATAGCTTGACTTTGAATATCAGTAGGTTTTTCAAAGCCCATTTCTTTAATAGCTTGCAATACCTCAGCAGATAGCAAGCCTGCTTCATCGTATAATCCCATATACATTATTTTATCGAACAGAACCGCCTGTTCATTACGGAAAGGAATTACACAAATCAGCGAATACGAGTCAGCAAGATGTAACGCCTTTCAAAAAAATATTTCTTATGCGTTCGCTAACGCTTCCCTAATTTTCGCTTCGATTTCGTTACGAAGTTCTTCGTTATCCGACAACAGTGTTTTTACTGCATCACGGCCTTGTGCAAGTTTGGTTTCGCCATAACTAAACCAAGAACCACTTTTTTTGATGACATTCAATTCCACACCCATATCGATAATTTCGCCGATGATAGAAACACCCTCGCCAAACATAATATCGAATTCTGTACTACGGAATGGAGGCGCAACTTTGTTTTTTACAACTTTCACGCGAGTTCTGTTACCTATAACATTATCGCCATCCTTAATTTGTCCGACACGACGAACATCAAGGCGAACCGATGCATAATATTTAAGTGCATTACCACCTGTTGTTGTTTCTGGGTTACCGAACATAACCCCCAATTTATCACGAAGTTGGTTAATGAAAATAACCGTCGTACTTGTTTTATCTATAACGCTTGTTAGTTTACGTAATGCCTGCGACATCAAACGTGCATGAAGACCCATTTTTGAATCTCCCATATCACCTTCTATTTCTGCTTTTGGTGTAAGAGCAGCAACAGAGTCAATTACGATAATGTCGATTGCGCCAGAGCGAATTAATTGATCTGCAATTTCAAGAGCCTGTTCCCCATTATCAGGTTGAGAAATGTACAGATTGTCAACATCTACGCCTAAATTTTCAGCGTAGAAACGGTCAAATGCGTGTTCTGCATCAATAAATGCAGCCAAGCCACCTTTTTTCTGAGCTTCTGCGATAGCATGTATAGCCAACGTAGTTTTACCTGAAGATTCAGGGCCATAGATTTCTATCACACGGCCACGTGGATAGCCACCTATACCAAGTGCCATATCCAATCCAATAGAACCAGAAGGTATACATGGTAAATTTTCTACGACATGATCGCCAAGTTTCATAATGGCACCTTTACCATACGACTTGTCGATTTTATCAAGCGTCAACTGTAACGCCTTCATTTTTTCTGCTTTTAAAGCTTTTAGATCTTGAGCTTCTGCCATGATTATTTTATTTTTTGCAAAGATAATATTTTATTATGAACGAACCGAGAGTGATTTTTGTTAATTTTTAGAAGCATTGATAAGCAAATATGAACAACAAGTAAAATGTACTTTGTTTTGAAAAAATGTAAAGGTTGATTTTCAAATTTTATTCTTTCTTCACAATAAAAAATCCTTAATTCTTCAAAATCTCAAAAAATATACTACTTTTGCACTGGGGTAAGTCTTGTACGACCAGCTCCTGCTGAACCCCCCCAGATCCGGAAGGAAGCAAGGGTAGGCGGTTGTAGCGGTGCGATACAAGTCGCTTACTCCTTTTTTATTTCTCTATATGGCCGAATATTTCAAACTATATAACGAAAATCCAAACGAACGAACTATCAAACAAATTGTAGAAATACTTCGTAGCGGTGGCGTTATAATTTATCCAACCGATACGGTATATGGGTTTGGTTGTGACATCACAAATCAAAAAGCGGTTGAGCGTATTGCAAGAATAAAAGGCATAAAATTAGAGAAAGCAAATTTTTCTTTCATCTGCTACGATTTAAGCAATCTTTCGGAATACACAAAAGTTACTAGCAATCATGTATTCAAAGTAATGAAGCACAACCTTCCCGGTGCCTTCACATTTATTTTGAATGCAAACTCGAATGTTCCAAAGCTATTTAAGAGCAAGAAAAAAACGGTCGGCATTCGTATTCCCGACAATAACATATGTAGAGCAATAGTGAAAGAATTAGGGAATCCTATTCTTACTACTTCAGTAAAAAGCAACGATGAAATTTTAGAGTACCACACCGATCCTGAACTGATCAAAGAAGAATACGACAAACTTGTCGATGCCGTAATAGATGGCGGAATGGGGAAAAATGTACCATCTACCATTGTAGATTGCTCTTCCGACGACATTGAAATTATTCGTCAAGGAGCAGGCGATTTAGAACTATAATATTCTCGTTGCGCGCAACATTTCCCGTTTTCCTATAGGTCCATAGGTTCTTTCTACCGTAAATCCAACAGATTGTAGCATTCTTCGAACCTTTCCTTGTGCACAATAGGTTGTCATTATTCCACCAACATTCATGTGGGAAAACAAATGCTTAAAGATTTCCTCAGACCACATAGATTCTTGCTTATTCGGCGCAAACGCATCAAAATAAACAACATCTACAAAAGGTATTTCCGGCAAATTCGTCAAATCTGCCTGCATTTTTGTCAAATAAAAATATTCAGAAATTTTACATTCCTTATTCCATTCACAAGCATGAATATCAGAAAACAATTGTTCACTCTGCTTTCCAAAGAACGATGTATAATTTAATTGACTTACCTCATCAGACAACAACGGATATTTTTCTATTGAAATGTAACGAGTAACTCGTTTTAATTTTTCTGCTTCAATGGCGGTCATCAACGTATTTAATCCTGTCCCAAACCCCACTTCAAAAACTACAGGTGTTTGTACTGCCGAAAAATTATAAGCCTTATCTATATAAATATGTTGTGCTTCCTGAATAGCTCCATTTGTAGAATGATAATGCTCGTCTAACTCATACACATACAATGTAGTAGAGCCATCCAATGTTTTCTGTATGATACGTTTTTCTTCTAACATATCTATTTATTACATAAGAATTCTTTTCTTTCTCTTTACAAAATACTCCCATACAATAGAATGAGAATATATCTGCGCATGAAGTTTCTTGTCTTCTGTAGCAGCACGTTTTTCTTCCAACAATGGAATTGCCAGACGATATTCCTTATGAGCATGCAAAATTTCCTTTGCATTTTTCCAATCAAAATGTAATAGAAAGTTTACAAACGATAACGCATCAAACAATCTTCTCTTAAAAATGATTTGCTTATAGCAATCGTCAGGAAGATTTTTATGAAGCATAAATAGATTATTACGGAAATTCAAGAACGTCTTAAACGGATTTTCTTTTGGTAACGAACCACCTCCAACATGGAAAACTTCTGAATCATGTACATATTGTATTGAATATCCAGCATTTTTTACTCGCCAGCAAAAATCAATCTCTTCCATATGAGCGAAGAAATCCTTATCAAGTCCACCAAGTTGGTGATATACAGAGCTTTTCACAAACAACGCAGCCCCCGAAGCCCAAAAAATATCACAATCCGTATCATATTGTCCTTCATCTTTTTCAACGACATCAAACAAACGTCCGCGACAAAATGGATAACCATATTTATCTATAAAACCACCGGCAGCTCCTGCATATTCAAATGTATCAGGATTTGTAAACGATTTGATTTTAGGTGCACAAACAGCAAGTAAAGGATTTTGCTCCATTTTATTTACAATTGGCGAAATCCAATTTTTTCCAACCTGCACGTCGGAATTCAATAATACATAATAATCAGCATGAATTTGCGCTAGACCTTGATTATAGCCCTCTGCAAAACCATAGTTTTGGTCCAATACAATTACTGGACATTGTGGATAATATGTTTGTACATACGAAACGCTATCGTCTGTAGAAGCATTATCAATAATATAGACCACTGCTTCCGGAGAATTTTCTATCACATTCGGTAAGAATTTTTCCAGCCAAGACTTTCCGTTCCAATTCAGTATAGCAACAGCAACTTGCATATTTTTATTTCTTTTCTAGTTCTCTATATCGATTTCGAGCAATCGGAGCATAAAAACTATTTGAATAACTTGTCACAATTTTCTTATACTTTTCCTTTGCACTCTCCTTCTCTCCTTTTTTCTCTAAATATAGTGCAATTTCATATATAGCCCAATCAGCAAAGATTTCATAAGGAAATTTCTGCTCAATATCAATCAAATATGTAACTCTTTTTTCATCATCACCCAATATGCTAGCAATTGTTGCCTTACGTACAAGAATTTCATCTTCTAACGAATGATGCGGAAAACAAATATTTACTGAATCATAACGAACAATCGCTTCGTCATATTGCTTCTGATACAACAATAAATCACCACGAGCAAAAATTTCCATTGCCGTAGTTGTTGTATCCAACGCCGTATTGTCCGAAATCAATTGAGCCAAAGATAAAGCATCGTTGGCAATCAATTTACTGGTACTTCCTTTTAGGACATCCAACAAAGCCTGTGCATACAAAAATTTTCCCGTATAGTACGCTATTTTTGCCTGCTGCAACTGGGCAGTATGTCCAATGTCATTATTTTTATATCGAAGAGCAACCGACGCATACAACATATGCGCGCTCCAAATATCCCCAGAAAACAAATAGCAATCAGCTAATTCTAGTTCCAAAGCACTTTTCTTATTTGCAAAGTTTGGATTGTCAATAGCCGTTTTCAATAATTCTATTGCAAAATCCGGTTTATTTAGATAGAACATTTTTATATGTGCAAGATTTTTTACCACATCAACTTGCGAAGATGTATTTTGTAAATCCAAATACGCACGCTCATACTCCTTTTCTAAATCTATAATTTGTTGTAATTCTGGTTGTTTTTCAGATTGAAACACCATAGAATATGACGTTTCCAACAATTTTCTTAATGCAACTTCATAATTGTCGGCCATAGGCCCTTTTTTTACGACAAAAGAGAAACAATCAGTAGCATATAAAAACTCCTTGTTTTCCAAGGCTATATCTCCAAGCTCCATTAAACGTTCACCGTCTTCGTCCAACTCCAAATCAAGATCTTTCGCCAACTCGATTGCTTTCGAAAAATCTTTTTCTTGTGTCTTTATCCAAATATATAATTCTTTAAAAACGACAATATCTTTTCCCTTTGCAATCACCGCGTCTAAATCCGTTAGAAGCTGATTTTTCAAAGAAGTATTATTTTGTTCATATAAAACATGTTGCAACTGTCCTTCAATAAAATCCAACTGACTACCATTATTTTTCAGAAGAAAAATATATGCTTCCGAAAGCTTTTTATAATCACTAGAACGAAGATATATTCCACTTAGATTTTGTACTATCGCTGCATTTTCCGGATTTTTAGCTTGACCATTTTCATAAATAATCCGTGCAACACTATCGACTTTATTATCAAGACACGCTTTACCTGCTTCCATACAAGAAGCATATTCCTTTGATGCTTTTTTGATTAATTTCGAGTAGATTTCATTGGCTTCCTTACCTTTACCAACTTGCTGAAAAACGACAGCCTGCTTCACTTGATAATAGGAATTCTTAGGAAAACGTCTTGCCTGCTCCGAAACAATTTGTTCCGCATTTTTCCAATCTTTCAAAGCTATATAGCATTGAATCAAATAATCAAAATGAATTTGCGCATGACTTTGGTCAAACAACTCTTGATAGAGAGTAACCGCTTTTTCATATTCTCCCTGAGAATAATACAAAAGAGCCAATTGATTTGCATTATCCTTTCCCTGCGCGAAAGAAAAGACACTAAAAAAGGCAAATACTATGCAAAAGACAACCTTTTTCACAAACAATAAAAAAGCGTATCTATATAAATAGACACGCTTTTGCAAACTTTATATGTTCAGTAGAAACTGAAAAGACTCAATTATTTTCTATGACGGAATTCGTCAGATACTGTTAATTTTTTTCTACCTTTTGCTCTACGTGCAGCTAATACTTTTCTACCATTAGCTGTAGACATTCTTTCTCTAAAACCGTGTTTGTTTCTTCTTCTTCTTACTGAAGGTTGAAATGTACGTTTCATCTTATCGTTGTTTTTATTAGTTCTACTTAATTCTGTAAATCGGTGTGCAAAAGTACACGATTTATTTTAATAAAAAAATTTTTTACGGTTCAATTGGCAAATAAATGATTTTTTTTGTTTCGAAAAACGGTTCTGTAAAGTATGCGCTGATTGGATAAATGTGATATTTCTTAAAACCAGTCATTTCTTCATAAAAATCACCACCTTTTATATATATGATACCATTGCATAAAGAATTGTTACACACGGTACTCACATTTTTCTTTACCATTTTATAAAAATCAGGGAACGCAGTAACCGCACGACTAACTATATAATCGTATTTTTCCTTCATTTCCTCAACACTTTTTTGTTGTGCCGTTACATTTGTCAATCCAAGTTCACTAATAATATTTGAAGCAACCGTGATTTTTTTTGCAATTCTGTCCACCAAAGTAAACTGAACTTTGGGAAATAAAATAGCCAAAGGAATACCCGGCAAACCTCCACCAGTACCAACATCTAAGATACGGCTACCTTGCTTAAACTCAAAGAATTTGGCAATAGCCATAGAATGCAGAATATGATGTTCAAAAATATTATCAATATCTTTTCTTGAAATCACATTTATTTTCTCGTTCCAATACTTATACAAATCACATAACATTTCAATCTGCTCGTATTGTTTTTTTGTCAAGTCAGGAAAATATTCGTATAAAACCTTATTCATTACCATTGTTTTTTAAAAGGATGGATAATATTTTGAATCTGCAACAAACCTATTTGAATAGGCAAATAAATGTCGAACAACAAAGCAAATATCCACAAACCTTTCTCTTTTAATCGACGCAAATTCAAAAATGAAATTAGGAAAAACAAGAACATTCTTACTCCTAATAGAATTAGGATCGGCAACATCATTGTTTTTGGCAAAAAGATGCAAAACAACAATGTGCACAAATAAAATAATTCACGCGATAACGGTTCCAATCCCAACAAAAGCTTCACAAAGAAACTATAGTTAGGAGAAGTTGTCAAATGGCGTCTTTTTTGGAATTTCCAGTTTCTGAAAGAAGACACTTGTTCCGAAAGCGTGAAACTATCACGATTCAAAATCATTGTCGTGTTAGAACGATTTCCTACTTCAGACACGAATAAATCGTCATCACCCGAAAGAATATGATAATGAGAAGAGAATTTACTGCTATGTTCGTACACATTTTTCGTATAACCCATATTTCGTCCTACACCCATATACGGAATGCCGGCATGAGCAAACGACATGTAGTTAACAGCAATCGAATACGTATCGTAACGAACAATCTTATCCAAAAATCCTTTTTTAGGAGCATACGCACCATATCCAAGCACTAATTCTTTCTTGTCGCGGAATTGTTGTTGCATCAAATACAACCAACGTGAAGAACAAGGTCGGCAATCAGCATCAATAAACAACAATACATTATTTTTTGCGGCTTTTATTCCGACTGTTATTGCCAACTTCTTGCCATGCGAGAATTTCTCGTCCTTCTTGATAGTAGAGACACGAAGATTTTTGTATTTAGCAAGAAAATCATTTAACACATATTCACTATCGTCTTCCGAACAATCATTTACCACAATAACTTCGAAATCAGGATAATCCTGTTCAAGAAGCAAAGGCAAAAACTTACGAAGATTTTCTTCCTCATTTTTTGCACAAACTATCACTGATACAGGAACCGTAGGAACAACAGGAAGTTCTTTACGTTTTATTAAGCAAACTCTAAAATAAAAGAAAAGGTAATATAGTATTTGGATACTTGCAACGACAATGAAAAGCGTGCAAAACCAAAATTCAATTGATGTATATGATATTTCTATCATTGTGTGTGAGATTTTTTGCAAATGTAATGCTTTGTGTATTTCAACATACATTCAAAATTGCAATTTATCAACAATTTATTGATGTATGCATCCAAGAGAAAAATCTGCACAACAAGTCGTATCATTCAACAGCAAGCAAGTTCCCATAATGTTCCATAACCCATTGTTGCAACACATCGGCATCTTTTTGCGTCAAATAGCCGAGACATTTACGCAACTCTTTACGAAACAAGTCTTTATCGAAACTCATTTTTGTCAAAATTGTATAACAATATTCCAGCATAAAAAAATTTATTTAAAAAACTACATAAATATACTACGCACAAAATCGTTTGTCAACCTTTTTTGTATTGATTTTCTCTATACGCAAATCCCGTACCACAAAATGCGGGCAACCCGTTTTTTTAAAACATTGTTCCACAAGACTAGTTTTTTAAAGAAAAAAGGAAACACCTATCAATTTAAAACAAAATCCGTTCTTTTCCTTTCAAATAAAAACCAAATAAAATAAATATAATTACATATTATTACCATATTTTCGCTTTTTGATTTGAAAAAATCAAAAAAAATAGTTTCTTCTATTTCAAATTATCACAAGAAAATGTAACTTTGCTTCAAAATTAAAAACAAACTATAATGACTGAAAACAAACAAAATGTGGCAGATGTGAACGACATCGTTGTTCGCTTCACAGGAGATTCCGGTGACGGAATGCAATTAGCGGGAAATATTTTTTCCACAATTTCAGCTACTGTCGGTAACAGTATCAGTACTTTCCCTGACTATCCAGCAGACATCCGTGCCCCGCAGGGCTCATTAACTGGTGTATCGGGATTCCAAGTACATATTGGTGCAGACCAAGTTTACACTCCAGGAGACAAATGTGACGTTCTTGTTGCAATGAATGCAGCTGCGTTAAAAACGCAATATAAATATGCAAAAAGCAATGCAACTATCATTATCGACACTGATAGCTTCAAACAAACAGATTTAGAGAAAGCTCAATTCCAATCAGAAGACTATCTTGGCGAAATGGGCATTGACCCAGATAGAGTTGTAGCATGTCCTCTTACCACTATGGTAAAAGATTGTTTGAAAGATTCTGGCATGGACAACAAATCAATCGTGAAATGTAGAAACATGTTCGCGCTTGGACTTGTTTGCTGGTTATTCGACCGTGACACAACAATTGCTTTCAACTACTTGAAAGAAAAATTCGCTAAAAAACCAGGTATTGCAGAAGCTAACATTGCTGTAATTCAAGCAGGATATGACTACGGTCATAACACTCATTCAACTGCACAAAATGTATATCGTATAGAGACTAAAGAAAAGAAAGTTGGTCGCTACATGGATATTACAGGTAACAAAGCTACAGCATACGGTATGATTGCAGCTGCTGAAAAAGCTGGTTTGAAATTATACCTTGGTTCATACCCTATCACTCCTGCAACAGACGTTCTTCATGAACTATCAAAACACAAATCTCTTGGTGTAACAACAGTTCAATGTGAAGACGAAATCGCAGGTTGTGCATCTGCAGTTGGTGCAGCTTTCGCTGGTGCCTTAGCATGTACATCGACTTCAGGTCCTGGTATCTGCTTAAAGTCAGAAGCAATGAACCTTGCAGTTATCATGGAACTTCCATTAGTTGTTCTTGACGTTCAACGTGGTGGACCAGCAACTGGTCTTCCAACAAAATCGGAACAAACAGACTTGCTTCAATGTTTGTTTGGAAGAAACGGTGAATCACCAATGCCTGTAATTGCAGCAACTTCTCCAGTTGACTGTTTTGATGCAGCTTACGATGCTTGTAAAATAGCTTTGGAACACATGACTCCTGTTGTTCTTATGACAGACGCATATATTGCAAATGGTTCTGCCGCTTGGAAACTTCCAAAATTAGCAGAATATCCTGCAATCAAACCTCCATATGTAACTCCAGACATGAAGGGAACATGGACTCCATACCAAAGAAATGCTGAAGGTTCACGTTACTGGGCTGTTCCAGGAACAGAAGGATTCACTCACATCCTTGGTGGTTTGGAAAAAGACAACAAAACAGGAGCAATCTCTACAAATCCTGAAAACCACGATTTGATGACAAAACTTCGTCAAGAAAAAATCGACAAGATCCAAGTTCCTGACGTAGAAGTAATCGGTGATCAAGATGCAGAATTGTTGATTGTTGGTTTCGGTGGAACATACGGTCACTTACATGCTGCAATGAACGAAATGAGAGCAGATGGAAAGAAAGTTGCTTTAGCACACTTTAAATACATTAACCCTCTTCCAAAGAATACAGCAGAAGTTCTTAAGAAATATAAGAAAGTGGTTGTTGCAGAACAAAACATGGGACAATTTGCAGGCTGGTTGAGAATGAAAGTTGACAACTTCGCACCATATCAATTCAACGAAGTAAAAGGACAACCTTTTGCTGTAGCAGACTTAGTTGCATCTTTCACAGAAATTTATAACAAATAGGAGGACACTACAATGGAAAATAAAACATACGAAGCTAAAGATTTCAAAAAAGGACAACCTCGTTGGTGTCCAGGATGTGGAGACCACTTTTTCTTGGCATCATTGCAAAAAGCAATGGCTGAAATCGGAATTGCTCCACAAGATACAGCTGTAATTTCAGGTATTGGTTGTTCAAGCCGTTTGCCTCACTACATGGCTACATACGGTATGAATACAATCCACGGTCGTGCTGCAGCAATCGCTACTGGTTGTAAAGTTGCAAATCCAAAACTTACTGTTTGGCAAATTTCTGGTGACGGTGATGGTTTAGCAATTGGTGGTAACCACTTCATTCACGCAAACCGTCGTAATATCGACTTGAATATGATTCTTTTGAATAACCGTATCTATGGTTTGACAAAAGGTCAATATTCTCCAACATCTCCTCGTGGATTCGTTAGTAAATCTTCTCCTTACGGAACTGTAGAAGATCCTTTCCGTCCAGCAGAACTTTGCTTCGGTGCGCGCGGTCATTTCTTCGCAAGTGCAGTTGCTACAGATGCAGCAGGAACTGTAGAAATTCTAAAA
>JAKSTZ010000030.1 GCA_024402335.1 Bacteroidales bacterium | reverse complement strand
AATATTATTCATTTGGCAATTTGTATGACACGATCAAAGAAATAACCGGTAGAGATTTGTATGTCCATATTCCTGGGATTGAGTTTGAATATGAGTTAACTCGTGACGGAGTTATCAAATTCTTCGGTCATACAAAGATTATTAAAGGGGGAGATGGTGTGTATGGTTGCAAGTTTGAAGGCGGTTCAATCAGCGACCTATCACAAGATGATTTCCCTTCAATCAACTGTTGCGACATACTAAAGACATTGATAAATGATTTTGCACTTGTATTTGATGTTGACAAAGCAAACAAAACATTTACATTCGGTAAACTCAATGATATAATGAGTTCCAATGTGTACGAGTTGAAACTTGTAAAGAACAATACAAAATCATTCTATATTGACAACTACAAGCAAAATCAATCAATCGTCTATGATAACGATGATAAGAATAAAAACACAGGTGCGTATCTTGTAAAATGCGAAAATCAAAACATTGAAGAGGGCAAGGAAACTGACGAACTTTTCAAGATTGATAGAACGATATTCTATTCAAGTATGTACAAGTCGGGAACGATGAGGGGCGGAAAATATGTCTATTCAAATGTTCCAAACTTGATGAGCAATGACACGGAGAAAAAACTGATGTACACAACTGCAACCGTATCGCCAGTAGGTGGAGATATTAGATATTTTATCGCAACGTGTGAGCAAAATGCTGATAGGGCAAGCGAATACAAACGTGTGTTTTTAAAAAATACCGTTAATACAACAAATGTTATCACGAAGATTGAGCAACCAACGGTCGGTGCATCGCTTGTTTACTCAATATTGAATGAGATTGTAAGAACACCGATAAGATACGAGGTTGAAGTTGAGATGAATGCAAAACTCTTGTATAATTTCAAACATTTTGCGATTTGCAGAGTTGATGGACTTGTCGGCTACTATTACATCCAATCAATAAATGACTTCAACCCACGCACGGACAATACGATGACACTTACATTGATTAAGTTGCCACCAGTAGTTGTTGATGTATTCAAAGCAATAATCACCGAAAATGACATTGAACTAATCACCGAAAATGATATACAAGTAATAACCGAATACTCTAAAAACTAATATACTATGGCAGACAACAGAACTTTTCTTGAGATAGAAATAGACACAAAAAAGGCACAACAAGAAGTTGCAAAACTACGTGAGCAGGCAAAACAACTTGATGAAGAATTTAACTCTTTGACAGAAGAAGAAAAGCAGTCGGAGAAAGCACAAGACGACTACAATAGAAAGATAAAAGTTCTTCAAGATAGTATGGACAAATACACTAAAATCTTGAAGGATAACAAGGTTGAAATGCAGGCGAATAGGCGAGAAGTTTATTCTGCACAAGGTTCATACAATCAATTGTCCGCAACGTACACAAGACTAAAGAACGAACTGAACGAACTTGATCCAAAAACAGACGAATGGAAGAAGTTGTCAAAGCAGGCGAAGGAAGTTTATAATGAGATGAACAATCTGCAAAAGGCAACTGGAAAATACACATTGCAGGTTGGTAGCTACGAGATTGCAACAAGAGGATTGATAAATGCTTTCAAACAAGAATATGAAGCAACTGGAAGTGTTAAAAGTGGTCTTGCGGCAGTAGGAAAAGAAATGAAATTGCTCATTGCTAATCCTTTGGGAGTTGCAATTACGACAATTGTAGTTGCGTTTCAAGCATTCAAGAACATTCTTAATTCCACCGAAGAAGGACAAATGAAATGGGCAAAGGCTACCGGTACGATAACTGGTGCATTGAGCGGATTAAAAGAAATACTTGTACAAGTCGGTCCATTGTTGGCAGACTTGTTCAGCGGAAATTGGAGTGCGTTAAAAAATGATTGGAACAATGTAAAGGATGCGTGGGGAAATGTTCTGAATGTTGCTCGTGAAACTGGAAACATATCGGCAGAACGTGTGAAATTGATACGCGAGGAAGCAGAGACAAAGAAGAAGGTGGCAGAATACGAATCAATGATTGTAAAGCAAGAGGGAATTGCAAGAGACACGAGCAAGACAAAGGAACAAAGGGAAAGAGCTGTTGCAGAGATTAAAAAACTAACAATACTGCGATACGATGAAGAGATTAAACTTGCACAGAAAAAACTTGACTTACAAAAGAAAGAAGATTCGTTGACAAGCAACACGGTTGAAGATAATGCAAAATTGATTGAACTTGAGACAGACCTTGTAAACATACAAACATCAAAACAACAGTATCTTAATTCTTTGTTAAAGGTTGAAAACTCAATCGCAAAGATAAAAGGCGATGAAGCGGAAAAGGAAAAGGACATCACGAAAGAATTGGAGAAACAAAGAAAACTCCTTGAAGATGCTGCAAGTGCTGAAACATCATTGTATGAATATCTTTCTCCTGACGAAAGAGACAGACGTATTCAAGAAGAAGAAAAAGCATTCCAGAAAGCACGTGAAGACATTGGAAAGATGCAACTTGAAGATGCAAGTGAGATAAACGCATTGCTTGAAGATGTTGAACGCAAACACGCACAAAATCTTATTGCGATAGAAGCTGAAATACAAGCAGAGAAAGACAAGAATGCACAAAAGGAAATTGACAACGCAAAGAAGGTTGCAGATGAGGAGTTGAAGCAACAACAGAAAAAGTTGAACAACAACGCTCAATATACAAGTGACATGATTGGAAGCATTGTAGAACTGTCAAGTGTCAACTCTGCGGAAAGCAAAAAATCGTTTGAACTAAACAAGAAACTCCAGTATGCACAAACATCAATGGAGGGTATTCGTGCAGGAATTAAGGTGTTTACAAGCGAGGGCAGTTTCTATGAACATCTTGCACAAGCAGCGGCAATTGCAATAAGCACTGGAGCATCACTTGCAAAGATTTCAAACACAAGTTTCTCAAGTGCGAGTTCATCACCAACGGTCCAAAACACAACGCAATCCGTAAACAACAGCATATTGCAACGATACAACACGCAAGAGTTGTCCAATAGACCTCAAACGGTGTTAGTAATTGACGAGGTAACGGCAAAACAACAACAGATAAGCAACTCGCAAAAACTTGCAATAGTTTAGTTGTTATATAATTTAGACGAGAAGGCGGTTCAAAATACCGCCTTTTTTGTTTTTAGACCATATAAGAGCATAAAAACAATTATGCGTACAAATTAATGCAATTCACAATAAGTCGCCCTATTGTCAAAAAAAAACACGATGATTTTAGACATAATCGGCGACATAGATGAATGGCAGGAGTTGAGAGTTGCACAAGCACTTGAAAACTTCAACGATGAAGAACTAACTATCCGTATCAATTCTTACGGTGGTTATGTTGATTCTGCACAAAACATCTGCGAGACAATCATAGAAAAGGCAGGGGAAAGCAAAATAACAACATTGAACACTGGCGACTGTATGAGTGCCGCAACACTTATCTACTTGCTTGGGGAAGAAAGAAAGTGGGATGCGAGCAAAGGCGACTTTTTAATTCACAACCCATGGTGTTATAACTGCGGTGATGCACAAGCAATGTACGAGTGTGCCGATTCATTGCGAGACCTTGAAGACTACTTTGCAGAAGTGTACGCAATGACAACGGAAGCCGACAAGCAAGCAATCAAAGACATAATGGCAACAGATATGCCGATGAAGGCGGATGATATGCTTGCAATGAATTTTTGTACTGAACTAATAAACAAATCAAATGAATAAAAAAATCACAGAATTAGGAAAATTCTTCGCATCGTGCAAGGTTACGAGAGTGAAGAACGAAGGTGCGAAAGCACTTGAGTTGAAGGATGTGGAAGACACATCTGTTGTATTTGAGTGTGATAACGAGGAAGACATCGCAGAGGGAACAAAAGCAACTCCTGATGGTGTGTTCAATTTCGCTAACGGAAAGAAAATCACAATTGAAGACGGTGTTGTAACTGCAATTGAAGTTGTAGAGGAAGTTGTTGAAAAACCAGCAATTGAACCACAAGCTGATGAAGCAGAAGAGATTGAAAAAGACTATCGCATTGCTGAATTGGAAGCAGAAAACAACGATTTGAAGAAAGCAAACGAAGAGTTGATTGCACAAGTTGAGGAACTAAAGAAACAACTTGAAGGCAAGGAAGAAGAAGTTGAAGCAAACAATCAACGATTGGCAAAACTTGAATCATTCGCTAAAGCATTGCAAGATGAAGGCGATCAACATAAAGAAATCCACGAAAACAAAAAAGCATTCTCATTCAAAAGAAAATAATAACCAATAAAAAACTATAAAATTATGGCTACAATCGATTTATCTAATCTTACAATCAATCCGAAAGAACAAGGCGATTTCGGTAAATTCGTAATGGAACGCACATTCTTGCGTCCTGAATTAAAAGCAGTTCACAATGTGATGACAGGCATTAAGATGAAAGAGCAAATCGTTCTTGCATCACAACTTGGCTTGTCGGGTAAACTTGCAAACGGATGTACGGCAGTATCAAGCGGTGCGGGTTCTGTATTAACTCAAAAATATTGGGATCCAGCTTCTATTGAAGACACACTTTCAACTTGCATCAAATCGCAAAACTCAATGTTTAAGGCTTATGCCGATAAAATTGAGAAATACAAAGACACTTACGACATGACTGGTAGTGATGAAGAGTTATTCATTACTGCACTTGTTGAAGAAGCAATGAAAGTTACTATCGCTCGTGCTATTTGGTTTGCAGATACTACTGTATCGGCTTCAACTTCAAGCGGTGAAGGTTTGATATCGTCTGCAAATGTTCCTTTCTTCAATTATTTTGATGGTTTGTGGAAACAAATATTTACAGGTGTTTCTGCTGGTACAATTGCAAAAACTACAATCTCTGCAATGGCTACTCCACAAAACGCATACGATGCTGTAAATGCAGTGTATATGTCGGCATCTGCTAAACTTCGCCAAGACGAAAACGCACAATTCTTAGTTGACGGTGTAACATTCATGTTGCTTGAAGACTACTTGATTTCCAAAGGTGGTTCTAATGAAACACAATACGCACAAGATGGCTTCAAGGTTATCAAATTCAAAGGTTACAATGTAATCAACGCAGAAACTATTTGGTCTGCAAATGAATATTTTGAAGCAAAACAAGGTGATGGTGCAGGTTCTTTCTTGCCTAACCGTATCGTTTTCACAACTCCAGCAAATATTCCAGTTGGTACTTTGAACGATGAAGATTTCAGCGACATTGAAAGCTGGTACGAAAAAGCCGACAAAACAAACTACACACGTTACGGCTTTACATTGGATGCAAAAGTGCTTTCGGAAGATTTGATTGCTGTTGCATACTAATTGCCACAAAATGAATGAAGGTGGTGCGAAAACATCACCTTCTTTTTTTAACCTCTAAATCGTACAAAAATGAGCTGTAAAAAATTAATCACAAAAGGCATAATTTCCGATTGCTCAACGCAAGGAAATGCAGGCATTGAACAAGTGATATATCTTATAAACAGAAGTCAAATTGCAGAAATCACATACGATTCTACAATTGATACTAAAATCACTGACATTGACCTTGAAAGCGGTTCTAAAGCATATAAGTTAGTAGGACAAAAACAAAACTTAAACGCATTCTCCGAAAGGGTAATCAATGACACCGTTTCCGATATGTATAGACACGGAATTTCATTCAATTCGTTCTCAATGTCTGCGGAAGACATTGAAAACATTGACGAAATGCAGGATTTTGTTGCAATTGTTGAACGTAAGAACAAAAAGAACATTGACGGAACTTTCCTTGTGTATGGTCTTGGAAGTGGTCTATTTATTTCTTCGGATACTTACAATTCAAACGAGAACTATGGTGCAAGAATGCTTGAAGCAACTTCACTTGATTCTCAACTTGAAAGCAATAGTGCATACGTTCTTGTGAAAACAGACTACGTAACAACAAAGGCTTTTCTTGAAGGTCTTGTTTAACTAAATTAAGGCGGTGAAATTCCGCCTTTTTTTCTTCTCTATTATGTTTGAAAATAAAACGGCAACAGACATTGAAACAGACTACACATTGTATCACACAATGATTGCAATTATGACGAAAGTAGATGGTCACGCTCCCGATGGTTCTTGTTGCGGCAGAAATAAAAAGGAGCATTGTGAATTATTCTTACGCAATTACGATAAATACATAAATACTATGGAAAAAATAGAAAATAGAACAATCAAAGTTATTGTTCCAAACCAACTAAAATACGTTGCAGCAGAAAAGAAGTTCTACAATCTTGATGTGTGTGGCGATGATGAATTGAAACACCTTTTATCAATCGGAAGAATTACAGAAAAAGATGTAATACTTCCACAAGAAGAAGTTGTTGAAACACCTAAAAAAGCAAAGAAATCAAAGAAATAAAATCTGTCTCATTGTTTTTTGGGAAGGCACAATCTTACGGTTGTGTCTTTTTTGTTTATGTGTACGCATAATTGAAGAAAAAACAAATGAATTTCCGTAATATAGATACACCGATAAACAAGATTGCAATAAGTAGGTCACAGCTTACCGACGGCAAGATTGTAAAGTATGGTGATGACAATAATTATCCTACAATAATCGCATCGTTGATTGACAACTCGCAAACTGCAAAGGCTTGCTCTAATATACTTTCACAATTCATTGCGAGTGGCTTTGTTGCAGAAATCGGCAAAACGGAAGTAGGGAAGACATTCACGGGTAAAGCATACACATTAAACCAGCTTTCACAAGACATTGCAAGTTCATTGTCAAGATTTGGTGGTGCATTTATCCTTTGCAAAAAGAACTTTGAAAACCAAGTGCAAGAGGTCAAAGTTATGAGATACGAGGATTGCAGATTTTCTGCTTTTGATGACAATAAATTCTCAAATTTCGTGTATTACGGTGATTTTTCAAAAACAATAAGTACTGGTTCAAATCAACTAAAGAAGGCGAAGAAATTCCCTATTTTCACAACCAAAGACAATGTTTTTGAGGCACAAGCAAAGGCAAGCAAGACACTTATACAAGTGTATCACATATTCGTTGACAACACATACGTATATCCGCTTTCTCCTTTTGATGTTGTTGCAAACGATATGAATAGCGAGTATCAAATCCAAGTGAACCGACAGCAAGAACTCACACAAGGAGTACCAGGAAAGATATTGATAGGTATGGACTTTGCTGGAATGAGCGAAGAAGAATGCGACAGACAAATACAAAGCATTAAAGAGTGGACTGGCGTAGAAGGTAGCAGAGCAGGAGTTCTTGAAGTTCAATCAGCTCCTGATGGTAGCATTGCCAACAGATACAAGGTTGATGTAATACAAGACAACCGAAATGCGAGTGCTTTTGTTGAAGGAGAGAAGAGTGCGAGCAACAACATACGCAAAGCTTGTTACGGATTGCCTGCAGTATTGATTGACTACGAAAGCGGCAATTTATCAAACAATAGTGGAGAGCAAATAAAGACAGCATACGATTATATGACACGCAACACAAGACACTTGCGTGAACTTGTTAGCGAATCACTTTCTGAAATCTTTGAGAAGACCACAATACAATTCTCCGTTAAGGACTTTACACTTAAAACACCAGAACTATGAGCATATTGAACTACGATATAATGCAGAGATACAAGCCTTGTTCAAAGAATAATAGGGCGAAGATTGAGCAACTGATTGAAGAGGTTGAGTTCCTGGAATTGTCTAAACTTATAGGTTGCGACATATACAATCAACTTGTCATTGATTGCAGTAAACCAACGCAAGAAGATGATGTTTGTGCAATATGCAATAACGGATTGTACAAGTGCATCTCATACCTTGTGTATGCTCAATATTTGGTCGAATCAAATGTTGCCGACACTTTCACTGGCTTTGTTCAGAAAACTCGCCAAGATAGTGAAAACATACCACAAGGCACAATCCAAAATCTTCAAAGACATTACCGTGATATTGCTTTCCTTTCGTTTAAACAAGTTAAATGTGCGATTGAAAGAAAATACAAGAAATGCACGGCGAATGCGACTGTTCCAAAGGTGCGTATAATTAACATACGCAAGGATTTCAACCGAAAAGACATCAACAAGTTTGATACTAATTATTTTGAATAGATATGGCAAGAATTAAAATATCACAACTTGAAGAAAGTGCAACGGCTGGATACACGATTGTAACCGTCAACGGAGAAAGCAAGAAATACAACCTTGCGACACTTGAAACTGCAGTCGGTCAAGTTGCGTCAGACTATATGACACTTTCAACGGCTCAAAATGTATCGGGCGTTAAGAACTTCCAAAACGGTTTTAATATAGGCAAGGCAAATGTTGTTTATGACAATAATATTGATGCTTTAGTGATAACCTTCAACGATTAGAATTATGCTATTATATCATTTTCCATTAACATCAAATAGTGCAACTCCAAATCTTGAGAATAAAGGTTTGAAGAGTGATTATGTGTTAGGAGGTCAAGGTCAGTTCGTGAGTGGTGGCAAGTTGAGTAGTTATGCGTACAATATTGACGGAATTAATCAGTCGTTTGTATTCAACGAAATAAATAAATTAGATAGTTATACTATATGCTTTAGATTCAAGTACAATAGCACAAGAAATGTTTATAATACATTATTTTGGAATAGAAATGACAGCGATATACATACAGATTACATCCAATTTCCAGGTAATAGTACGAGAGCTAGTATAGTTTGTCATGGAAATACTACTGCTTACTACTATTTTGACAAAGACACTTGGTATGATGTTATTTTCATATACAATAAAAGTAAGGGAAGAGCATATTACATTAACGGAGATTGTGTGGTAGGTAATGATAGAGTTGAGAAATGTTTATTTTGTTCAATCGGTGCGAGAAGCATAGAGCACACCAATTACACACCAATTAACATCCAAGACATCCGTATCTATGACCACGTATTATCACAACAAGAAATAAAAGACTATTCAAAGGCATTGGTATTACATTATCCGTTGAATGGTAGCGAGTTGGGAAATACTATTAAGGATGTGAGTGGGTTTGGAAATGATTTATTTCTACAAGAAAATAGCCGAGGATTCAAATATATTAACGGAGGTGTTATGGGTATGAGATACGCTGATTGTGAAGACGAAGCATTACGTGTGTATTACTCAACAAAGACGAATCCTTACCCTAATGATAATACAACTATATCATTTTGGATTAAGAGTAATGTGCTTAATAATAATGCTATTACACTGATTAGGAAATTTAACAACGGTAGTTATATAAATGGGACTAACGGCTCTATATATGCTTACGTGCAAACATCACAAGGCAATGCTTCTTCATGGATATCAAATTCTAATACGAGTAACTGGAAGCATGTTGCTTTCACTTTTGAGCAAAAAGGTGCTAAAGTAATAACTAAATCATATCTTAATGGTGTGTTATCATTGACAAGAACTTTAGATGGTGTTATTAGCACATCAGAGCAATTGTGTGAAATAGTTAAGAACACTAATTCAAGAGATACGTTTTCTTTTTCAGATTTCCGTATATACGCCACAGCCCTATCAGAATCAGACATAAAAGCACTTTACAACTCTCCAATCAATTTCGACAAGACATCTATGAATGCAATTGAGTTGAGTGAGAATGCAAAGTATAAGAGTTTTGCTTGGAGAACTCCTACTTCTGATGAGATTAATTACATTATCAACAGAAGACCGAATGCAAGTAGTTTGAAAGGGTTAGGTAGAGTGTTAGTTAATGGTGCTTA
Organism: Bacteroidales bacterium; assembly: GCA_024402335.1. Classification (GTDB taxonomy): domain Bacteria; phylum Bacteroidota; class Bacteroidia; order Bacteroidales; family UBA1715; genus UBA1715. The sequence goes on along the minus strand of JAKSTZ010000030.1, from coordinate 17,865 downwards.
TATCAATGGTTGCTTTATTTTACCAGATGGTTTTATTTTACCGAAAGGAATCTCATTTACTCCTACTATCGCAAACTTTACTACTAATAGTTACACTTTGGAACAATTAAGGAAGTTAGAAAGTGTTTGTGCTATTTTTCTTTGTTGTGGTGGTTATTCTGTTGGGACGAATGTAATTAATGTTAATATTGGTGGCGATTACTCAACCTCTACTGCTAAAGATATTAATACTATGTATCAGTTATATTTTGAAACATCTGCGATTAATATTGGTGATGGCGGTAAACGAGGACGTTTTTCAATTCGTCTTATACGCAATTCACAACAAGGCAAATTCTCAACTCCTACAGGTAATATTGACTTTGCACCAGCCAATCTTCAATATCATTGCACTAAACATATTTGGAGGTTTGCTGAAAATCAATATGACTATATAGGCGCTGCAAATGCAAATATTTCAGATTCATATAATGGTTGGATTGACTTATTCGGATATGGAACTTCTGGAAAGAATTATAGCCCTACACTACATTCAACAAACAATTCAGATTATGCAAGTGGTGATATAAGTGGAACAGAGAATGATTGGGGTATTAACGAAATAACCACATTAGAACACGAGGAAAAGAACATAAAGCTGTACAAAAGTGGTGTTATCACTGCAAACGAGATAAGCGAGGGTGACACAAATGAATTTACAGCTAATTCAATACAAGTAACAAAACTAAAAGAAGATTAATATGGCAGAACTAAATGACTTATTAGTAAGAGGTGACACATTGCTACAAGGCAATGCTAAAGTAGGAGGAACTCTTAACGGAACACAGACAATAACAGATGATGACGTGTTAGTGATTGATGTTGCGAAGGAAATAAACATAGACACTACAGGTGTAAAATTGGAGATACCAATACCGAGTGGTTATGTTGGTAATCCAACGGCAAAGGGCATTGATGCAACTGTTGTTATTGATACTTATTGTTACTCAAGCATACCAGCAGTGACTAATAGTGCTACAGTTAAAGTTTCTTCAACAAATGCAATAACTAATACAACACATAACAAAAGCAATATTATTGGTGTTATGGGTTCTCAAACATTTGATCTTGAGCCATTCTGCAAGAATAAAATTACTGTAGAAGTGACAAAAGCACCAACAGGAGCAACATTCAAGGCAATAGTTTACACTAAAATTTATTGTCGTAAACAATAGGAGGAAGTATGAACTATTTAATAAAAAAGGGACATCACTACGCAACACCATTAGAATTGGTAAAAAAGTTTCTTGGTATTCGTTGTGCCGTTAACAGAGTAGTGCCAGCAACTGTTGTTTTTAGTCCTAATTGCCGTTATGATGTAGGATGTGACCAGAGTGATATTAATAAACTTTATGGATTTTCAATTGGTTGCAGACATCATAAAAATTCTGCAAGAATAGGATGGAGATACGTTCCGAAAGAAGATAAAATAGAGCTTGTTACATATTGTTATCGTAATGGTGTGAGATTGGCAGAAAAGCACCTACAGTGGTGTGATTTTGGATTAGAATACAAAACGCATATAGTATCACACGATAATAGAGTAGTTTTTTTATCAAAGAACAACGTGATAGATGAACAAATGGAAGTAAAAGGAATTAGTTATCCATTGAGTCTATATTTTGGTGGTAACTGCAAAGCTCCAAACAATATGAACGTAACATTAAAAGTTGATTGGCAATGAAAATAAAGAATACAAAAATAGTAAGCATTTGTACACTCTTATTCGGTGTGTTGTTAATGATTGCAGGCTTCTGTGTTCCACCAAAGGGTGTGATAGATGGTTCTGTGTTAACTGGTCTTGGAGAGTTATTCACTTTTGCATCTGCAATAGATGGACTTGATTATTTACGTGGTAAGTATAAAATAAAAAATGAAGAAGATGAAAACAGAGATAGTCAATAAGTCAGATTTTAAGATTGCTATTACATCAGCAACATTCACTATGAGTGGAGATAAAGTAGTAATCACATTTGATTAATTAAGGAAAACAAACATAAACTTAACTAAGAGATATGAAAATTCAAGTTTTAAGAAAATACTTTAAAGATGATTATACTATAGGTAAATTATATCTAAATGGTAAGTATTTCTGTGACACATTGGAAGATAAAGATAGAGGTCTTAATCAATCAATGACATCAACAGAAATCGCTGACAAAAAAGTGTATAGCAAAACTGCAATACCATACGGCACATATAATGTCACTATGACAATGAGCAACAAGTTCAAGAGAGTATTGCCACTCATAAACAATGTGAAAGGATTTGAAGGAATTAGAATACACGCAGGAAACACAGCAAACGATTCGCTTGGATGCATTCTTGTAGGAGAAAACAAAGAAGTAGGAAAGGTTATCAATTCACGCAAAAAAGAAAATGAACTTGTCGCATTATTGAATAAGATAGGAAAAGAAAAAATTCAATTGATCGTGACAAAATGAAAAACTTGCTAAAAAATTCGTAAGTATTAGCACATTGATATTTGGTTGCTTAATGTTCGTTGCAGGCTTTTTCGCACCGCCTAAAGGTGTGATTGACGGAAGTGTTATCACTGCAATGGGATTATTATTCGGCTTTGCGGCTTCCATTGATGGCTTTGACTACTTACGTGGCAAGACACGAATAAAGGACGATGAATAAGATGCGAGCGGTAAGGTTGCAATATGATTAATTGTGAGCAACCGCCGCTTTATTTATATGTATATGGAAAAGTTTTTAATCAAATTAGTTGTTGCTTTAGTTTGCTTTTACTTTGTATTGCTCCTTATGTGTGGTTGCAAGACACAGAAGAAGATTGTCAAAACAGACACAACAGAGCAGATTGAAACAAAAACCAACACAACGGAAAACACAACAATAAACACAACGGAAAACGAAGAATCATCAATCATTATCGTTGAACTTGAAGATAGCAGTGTAATTGATTTGCAACAACTTTCACAGGGCAATCTTCCGCAAGTAAAAGCCAAGACTATCAAACTTAAAAACACCACAAAAACAACCGATACAAGCGAGGAAAAACAAAAGGTTGAACAAGTAGCAACACAAGAAGAGAAAACCTCGCAAATCAAAGAAAAAGAGCCTACAAACAAAGGTCTTTCTATTGCCGACAAGATTAATATATTTATGTTGTTGTTCGGTGTGTTCGGTATTGCTTACTTAATCTATCAAGGTAGTAGGAAATAGTGTTCCGTACATAGTATCAAAATGTACGGAAAATCACTTGTTTTTCTTTCAATCATATTTCATTCTATTTTGTTCTAAATTAGAAAGAAATACCAAAAACACTAAAAAACATCAAAAAAACATCAAAAAACATAAAATATCTTATGTCCTTGTACAACAAGTGATAGAGATGCACCTTCAACACCTATTTCCTTTGATAGTTTTGCTTGAGATAAACCCTTTTCAATCATTGTAAGGTTTACGGCTTTCTTAAATTTCTCTTTATCAAACATAATTTTTTCTATTTGGTTATCAGTTAGTTATAAAATATTTACAAAAAAACATTAACAATCGTTTGCGAGTGTTAACATTTGTTGTATATTTGCAAATGTATTTACAAACGATAATACAAAAGTAAACAAAAAAATAAAATGAAAGTAAAGGAAAAGAAAAAACGTGCTGAAAAAATTCTCAAAGAATACAAGGTACTCGTTAAGAAAGGCAATCAACTACTTGAAGCAAAGGAGAAACTTGCAGAAAAGTACAATCTACCAACAACGCAGATATATAGGATACTATTGAAAGAACAACAGTTATACAATGCGACAAACAAGATTTAATTGAATTAGTTGCAGAAGCATTTGCGAAAGGTTACAGAAAAGCAATTGAAGAAAGCAAGCAGTCAACAACGGCAAGGAACAAAAAGGAAATGGCAAACAAACTCAACATATCGGTTTACAAGGTAAATGAAATGTTGAAATACGGACAAATCAAAAGAATAATTCAAGGATTAACAACAAAATAATAGGTTATGGAAAATTTAGAAATTACAACACAAACAACAATCAAAGAGATTAAGGAAATAGCAAGAGAAATCGCTGGAAAAGTGCAGGAAATCAACACCGTATTTCTTAACGATGTGGAGCGTTTCAAGGTACATTATACGGAAGAAACGAACTCATATTCATTAATGTTCTACGGCTTCAAAGACGAGGTAATTGGAGACTTGACAGTGTATCTACACGATGACAATAACGATACTGTTATGTTCTCTGGTGATGTAAAATCGGCAATGTCAGCATTCAAATCAGCTTATCAATATGTAAAATCATTAAACAAGTAAACTATGGAAAACAAAGAACTATTCTCGGCAATCTGCGAAGCAAACAAGTTGATTAAAACAACAAATATTAAAGGCAAGGAGTATGCCGAAGTTCCTCAAAGAGTTAAGGCTTTCCGTTCTGTATATCCATCGGGAAGCATTGAAACTGAACTTGTGTCAATAGACAATCAACAATGTATCATTAAGGCAACGATCAAGAATAATGATGGTGTTGTGATTGCATCCGACTATTCACAAGAATACATCGGAAAAGGAGATATCAACACAACTTCATTCCTGGAGAATTGCAGTACATCGGCAGTCGGTAGAGCATTGGGATTTTGCGGTTTTGGTAGCGATGTTTCAATTGCAAGTGCCAACGATGTACAACACGCAATAGAACTACAAAAATCATTGATAGATGATACTATTGAAGCAATAAAGTCAAAGACAAAGGTGGAAGATTTGGAGAATTTCTTCCGTGAATTGAACGATGCACAAAAGAAGAATGCTTCAATCATTGAAAGCTGCAAGTTGCAGAAACAAAAGATTGTGAACGGCACTAAATGAATAAATGAGTTAAAAATAAGATTTGATTTCAAAGAGTATGGAAACTAAAGATGTCATCATAGCAACCTCACGCTTCTCTCCTGAAGAATGGCGAGGAATGTACGGCTTTGAGTATGGAATATCAAGTGTTGTTTACATCCTCCATAAAAAGAACGGCAAAACAATTGATGTGTGTAGACTTGACTTGAAAACGTGGGGTAGTCCTGAACGAGTGTTTGAAGAAAGAAATAGATGTGCGTTGCGTGATGAGGAAATAGAATACATCACCGACAAGAATGGAAAAGTAGTTGAGTATCAATTCTCAGTTAAAAAGAGAATTGAAAAGTACAAGAAGAATATGGAGTACATCAAAGAAAGTTTGCAGAGGTGTGAGTGGGACAAAGACTGGATAAGAAAATACCACTACGGCAATGATGAAGCAATACAACGCAATCTTGCCGAAAACGAAGAGAACATCAAATACTACAACGAAATCAAAGCACAAAACGAAAGAATATTAAATAATCTAAAAGAGTTGAAATAATGAGAAGAAGATGCAAAAAGAATAAGGAAAAATTCAAATTTAAGAATTATAGAACTCAAATCTAAACGTAAACAAATGGACAAACCTGTCAACGTATGTATATGAGAGCATGAAGGGGAAAGTTCCTGAAGGTTGTTTTGTTCGGTCAAGGGATGGAAATATCAACAACGTGAACATTGATAATCTTTTCGTTGTTAGTAAGTATGAAAATTTGATACGCAACGAGAAGAAACACAAAGACGAAAGCGATGAAATGATTGAATGTAGAGTATTAATGAATGAGATAAATAAACAAATTAAAAACAAATAATATGAACAAGGTAATTTTAATCGGTAATGTTGGCAACGAGCCAGAAATCAAAGAAAAAGTGGCAAAGATTTCACTTGCAACAACAGAAAAGACAAAGAACGGAAATGTAACCGAATGGCACAAAGTTGTAATGTTCGGCGAAAGCAGAATAAACTTTGTGAAGAACTATGTAAAGAAGGGCAGTTCGTTAATCGTGGAAGGAAGAATCCAGTACGAGAAATACGAAAAGGATGGCAAGAAGTATTCATCAACCAATATAATTTGCGACAACTTGCAATTCTGTCCTACCAACGCAAATAAGGAGCAAAGCAATGAAAAGGTTGTGCAAGTTCCTACTGTTGATACAGCCAATGTTGAGCAGCTTGGAATCCCATTCTAAAAAAAATTTGCTCAAAACATTAACTTTTATTTGCAAACATTAACAAATGTTGTATACTTGCAAAAGTAAACAATACAAATATAGTAAAATGTTGTGTCGCATACAACTAATTGACAATACACCCTGTAGAGTACTTACCAAAATGCGACTTTGGTAGGGAAATGCAGGGTTTTTTTTTTCAATATGGAAGGTTGGATTAAAATACATAGAAAGTTCATTGATTGGGAGTGGTACAAAGATGCCAACACTTCAAGGTTATTTCTACACCTTCTATTGATAGCAAATATAGAAGACAAAGGCTTCAAAGGTTGTAAGGTTTTGAGAGGTCAATGTATAATAGGAAGAAAGAAACTTGCAGATGATTTGAATATGACAGAGCAACAAGTAAGAACTGCACTTAACCACCTACAAAATACGCAAGAAATAACCATCAAAACAACCAACAAATTTACTATTGTAACTATATGTAAATATGATAGTTACCAATTAACAAAAGTTGAAAGTAACCAACAAGATAACCAACAAGTAACCAACAATCAACCAACAAGTAACCAACAAGTAACCACAACTAAAGAATATAAGAATAATAAGAATATAAGAATGGAAGAAGAGAGTGTGCCACAAAATTTTGAAGAAGTTGAAGTTTTTGCTAAGGAGAATAATATCAGCGTAGAACTCGCACAATCATTCTATAATGAATATATGTCTAATGGTTGGGTTGATGGATTTAGCAGACCAATAAAGAACTGGAAATACAAACTTCGTAAATGGTCGCAAAATGACTTCATAAACAAACAAGCAAAACAAGACAACGGAAGAAAACTATTCCGTGCATCGTCACAAGATTATAGCAAACAAATAACGGTAATAGAGTAATGGATAATATTAAGGAGTTGTTGAACAACATTAAAAACAAGAGATACACACGAGTGTACAAATATAGCTGGAGCAAGGATACGATAGACAAGGCAAAGGCTGTATACAAGAAGATTGCAGAAGCATACGGAATGAATTATGTAGAACCTAAAGAACTTCAACAATTCATTGAGTATTCATTCAATCCTGATTACGAGAATAAGGAGAAAGGTATTCTTCTAATTGGTTCAACCGGAGTAGGCAAAACAATGTTGATGCAGATGTTTATGGACTTTGTTTCCGTCTATCCTATATACATATCACACAACAACGATTTGTTGAATGCAAGAATGATAAAACGAACAGCTCAAGAGATTGCCAACTACTACAAGGAAAACGGAGAGATTGAAGAAATGCTTGAGAGGTTCGTGATACTATGGATTGACGATATGGGAAGCGAGGATGTTGTGAACCACTTTGGCAACAAGAGAAATGTTATTGAGGATTTGATATTCACGAGAGCCGAAAGAGGTTTGTACACATTCGCAACAACGAACATATCAAAGTTTAGTGATATATACGGAGACAGAACCGTATCAAGAATGAACAGAATGTTTTTCCCGGTAGTAATGGAAAATAAAACCGACTACAGAAAATTATAGAACTATGAAGAAAGTACGAGCAATTGATTTTGAATTTATGCAAAGCAACTATGAAAGCCTATTGTTGCAACTGGAGTATCAGAAGCAAAGTTCGGCAAAGTACAAGGCACTATATTACGAGTATAGAAGAAAATACCTGAACATCGTTAACAAGCAAAAGCCGACGATAATACACTCATCAGAGAGCGAGAGATTGATTTTAATAATATCGGAGTTCTACAAGATAGACCTAAATAAAGAAAACTCAAGATTGAGATTAGTTGTGAGTGCCAGGTATATCTGCTTTTGGTTTGCCATTACAAAACTTGGTGTATCGCTTTACTCTGCAGGAGCAATGTTTGACCGTGACCACGCAACGGCATACTATGGATCAAGAAGAATATGCGATATGCTTGATATCGTTGCAAAGAACCCAAAGTTAAGGCAGACAAGATACAAGGTAGAAATGGATGCAATAGAATATCTAAACGAGCAATGGTATGGAGAAAGCAATAATACAGAAGATACTTTACAACTACAATCTACTGAAAGCAATAAACAAGAATAAAATAGGATATGATTATGCAGAAGAAATCTCAAAGAGAATTAATGGTGGCAAACAGAATGTTGCTGCCAACGGAAAAGAAAAGCAAGATTGACATTGTTGGTCTTGTCATAGTGGCAATGGTTGTGATTGCGTTGATGTTGTGTGCTTTCTCTATCGTGGGAATGCTTGCAACCGACAATCACGGAGCAAATAATGTGAGTGTGGAGGAAACTATTTTGATTTGTTAAAGTGTAATATATGAGAACAATAAATACAATGAGTGATTTTACACCTGACGAAATAAAATACATACAAAGAAAGTCAAAACTATACAATGACGATACAATACAAGATGTAAAAAAATATTGCAGTGCCGACAAATGGGAGAAAGTATTAGGAGACTGCAATGCACAAAATAAATCTTATGACGGATGAGAAGAATATGACAGAAGAGGTTGTGCTACTGGATTTGTTTATGTACACAAGTTAAATGATATGTATTACGTTGGAAAATGCGAAACAAAATATTTGCAGGAAAGATGGCAAAACGGAGCAGGATATTATTGGCACGAAAAATTAAGAGATACAATAGTGAAGAATTGGGAAAGTGTAGAACATTACATTTGTAGAGTTCCAATAGGACTATTGAATTTTGCAGAGCTTTATTTTATTGCTCATTTTGATAGTGTGAAAAACGGACTGAACACAAAATTTTCTAATTAAAAAACACAATTATTTATGGAAGAAAGAGTGAAGAACAAGGACAACGTAAACCATCCACAACACTACACATCACATCCTAGCGGTGTTGAATGTATTGAAATAACGCAACATTATGACTTTTGTGTTGGAAATGCTATTAAATACTTGTGGAGGGCAGGGTTGAAACACGAGGAAGGAATGGAAGACAAGGAAAAGCAAATTGAAGATTTAAAAAAGGCGGTGTGGTATATAAACAAAGAGATTGAGTTATTAAATAAATAGAACTATGACAAACCAAGAAATAATAGAGCAATGTACTTGCGGACTTTCCGAAGACATAAATGGGGAGTTCTATCAACTGTACGATGCAAAAAAAATTTGCGAGTTAAAAGATGAGCAATACAAAATCAACTGGAAAAAGGTTGCTAAAAAATGGTATTCTAAAGCAAAGAAAAGTGATGAATGTCTCAACAATAGAATAGACTACACAAAGACATTGAACTTTGAACTAAACAAACGTGATTTGGAAATTGCCAAACTAAACGATGAGATTTCAATTCTAAAAAGAAAACTTGCTAAATACGGGGAAATATGAAGATATGTTGTATAGGCGTCACGTGTAAGCCTATAATCGTAACACTATAATCTTACGAGATTATACCATAAGCGTATGTATGGCGATTTTCCCGGTGGTCGGTGTCTGCACCGGGGTTTTTAACAATTAAAAATTATTTATATGTAAGGTATATATCACAAGAAAAATCAAATACACTACAAAAATAAAGAGTTGTATTGTGTTTATGTTCACACCAACAAAATAAACGGAAAGATATATGTAGGACAAACAAACAATACCGAAGAAAGATGGAGAAAAATGTATGTAGGGTGCAATCATTTCCATAATGCAATAAATCATTATGGATGGATAAATTTCAATCACGAAATAATCGCATACAATTTGCCAAAGGAATATGCAGATTATATAGAGCAACAACTAATTCAAAAATACAAATCATACAATCCAAACTATGGATATAATATGACACTTGGAGGTGAAGGTTGCAAGCCTACAGATGAAACAAGAATAAAAATGAGCGAAAGCGGAAGAAAAAGATACAAAGAAAATCCATTGTTAGGACAAATAATAGGATAAACTGGTTGAACGATGAGTTTAGGCAAAAAACGATAGAAAAACAAAACAAAGGCAAAAAAGAAAGCCAGGCATACAAGAATAGATTTAACAACGAACAAACAAGAAACAAGTTAAGCGAAAAGAAAAAACAACATTGGAACAATATGACAGAAGAACAGAGAAAAGCAAGAGGAGAAGCAATAAGACAAGGACAATTGAGAAGATATGAAAAAATGAGACAAGCAAAGGAAAACAAAGGTGGTCAACAATTAGAATTATTTTAGTATGAATTGCGATTATTGTACAACCAACGGAGACTACACACTCGCTTGCAGGATGCTCAAAGAAAGCAGAAAACGAGAAGAAATAGCACGAAATGTAATAAATGACCTACGCAAGAAGATGATAGATGAAGAAGTAGTGAAGAAGGTACTGGATGCACACGCAAAAGTGTTGAAGAAAGCACCTAAAGGAAATATCATTGAACTTATTGTTGAAGAACTTAAAAAATAAAGATATGAACGAAAAAAGACCAAAAATTGAACTGACGGAAAACCAAAAGAAAAGAATTAACGAACTTTGCAAGAAACTCAAAGGAAAGACCGCAAATGCAGACTTATACAACGAGGTGGAGGAAATACTCAATAGAACTTGCACTCCCGACAAATGCAGGAATATGAGTTGTATTGAATGTTGTACAAGGAGAGCAATTTGTTGAGAGAAGTGATTGTTTTGTTTCACAAACTTGTATATTTGTCAAAAAATTACAACTATGAAAAAACTATTATCAACAATTTTACTTTCTGTAATCTGTTTACTTTCGTTTGCACAAGAACATTCAGTAAATGACACGTTGTACGTTAAAAGGGGCGAGTATATTGGAACTCCAGTGCGTGTTGTAAGATACTTCAAGGCTCAAGATAGTTACGAGGTGCAGGACATAACGAACGGAAAAAGATTCTACCTAAATAGCGAAATGTTTGAGTTTGAAGCAGACAAAGAGATTGAACAACAAATACAACAACAAGAAGGAAAAAGTGTAGTTGTTAAAGATGTTCAAAATGAAACTAAACAAAATGATAAAATAAAGAAAGCGGGAGAGTATCTTCAACAAGCATCATCACAAATGTTGCTTTCTTATGTTGTAACTGCAATCGGTGGCATTGCTGGAGGAACAATGATGGCAACAATGAAAGATGGTGCGGTTGCTGGTGGTGCGGTAATAGGTACAGGTGTATTAATTGGTGTGTTGCTCAATATTAGTGCATCAATCAATATAGGCAACGCAGGAGTTTCTCTTTCTCGGTAATCATAATCATCAATTATTCTTGAAGCATCATCCTTTCGGGTGGTGCTTTTTTGTTTTTCTTTGGTGGGGACAATTTGTCCCTATGTGTCAAACTATCAAAAATTTATCAATAAATTGTCGTACATTTTGAAAATTTATTATATTTGAACCGTTGAAATAGTTGTTGTACTTTCTTAATAGTTTTGGGCAAGGGGCGGAAATTAATCCGCCCCTTTCTTACTTATGAAGAATATAAACTTTGACAAACTTTGGCAACTCTACAAGGAAAGAGGTTGTGACACGTACTTTCAAATAAAGTGCGTTAAAGAGCTGCAACCGATAACGGAAGTATTTGCAAAGGAGTACAACATAAGCGAGGAACACAACGGAGAATTGAAGTCATATCTGTATGCTGGATATTTTTATTCATTCAGAACATACGATGAGAGCAAAGGTATGAAGTTGTCATCCTGGATATGGCAGAACTCAAAGACAAGGACAATTGACTTCATTCGCCATATCAAGAGAGTGACAATTGAGATGCAGGAACTTGAAGACATGTATGCCTACACTATTGAGCAATACGAGAGCAGTGTAATCAATGACGATGTTCTTTGCAATAGATTACTGAACGATGCAGGAATTGACGGATTGGAGTATGAAATCTTCATAAGAAAAAAAGGTCTATTCGGCAACAAGGAAATGAGAAACGGAGAAATAGTTGAATATTTAGGACTTGGTGACAGAATAAAAGATGCGTACAAGATTGAGAAGTATATGAACGAGATAAACAGAAAACTATTGAAATATAAAAAGGAGAATGCGGAATGATAATACTTGTAATTTTAATCACATACGGATTGTGCGGAATAGTCACACACGGAAAAATATTTGAGAAAATGAGATGCAAGATTGCTGAAAAGTCATACAACGTGTATGAGTTCGTTACTTGTATGCAATGCACGGGCTTTTGGTGTGGTCTTATTGTGTCTTTGTTGCTTGGCTTTAGTTGGTGGAGTATTTTGCTTGCGTTTATGACCGCTGGAACAAATGAAATCATAGATATTGTTGTAAGTAGTTTTGAAAGGAAATGAGACATATTGAAAGCACACTACAATGCAACTGCGTAAAATGGTTCAAACTGCAATATCCTAAACTATTATTGTTCGCAGTTCCAAACGGTGGCAATCGTGATGCGATAACTGGGGCAATATTGAAGAAAGAAGGTGTACTTGCTGGTGTTGCCGACTTATTCCTGGACCATGCTTCACAAGGTTTTCACGGATTGAGAATTGAAATGAAAACAGAAAAGGGAAGGCAGAGCGAATCACAAAAGGAGTATCAAAGAAGGTGCGAGGAGAACGGATACAAGTATGTAGTGTGCAGGAGTTTTGACGAATTTACAACGATTATAAACGAATACCTAAATGAAAGAAGAGATTGACAACATACGATGCTACATTGAGGGCGAGATAATCAAAGAGCCTAACGCCTATATTGAGAGGTTGCAGAACACAACAACGTATCTTGCAAGAACTGGTGTTCTATTGGCAGAAGCAAAATACATTTTGAACAATGCCATTGCAGACATATACAAGAATGAGTTTGAATTATTGAAGAAACTATCACCAAACCAATCAAAGGAGTACATCAAAGCGAGAACGGCAAATGAACAATATTACGTTGATTTGCTTGACAGATTAAATGCTTCTTGTGTTCATCAATGTGAAAACTTGCGTACACTAATATCATACGCAAAATTGGAAATGCAAATGATGTAAATTACCGATGTTCAACACCGAAAAAACACCGAAAAATGGCAAGGCATAAACTAACAGAAGAAGAAAGCAAAAGAAATAATTTCTCGGTTGGCAATAACGCAAGCAAGGCGGGGAAGAAATCGCAAGAAGTTCAAAGAGATAGAAGGACTATTGCCGAAGCATTGAAAGACCACCTTTCAAAGATAAATGAAGAAACTGGATTGTCAGCTCTTGATACTGCAATTATTGATGCACTAAACAACGATACGAGCATTAAGGACTTGAAAACATTGTCGGAGGTTCTCGGTCAGTTCACAACCAAACAATCAATTGAACTACCAGCTAATGTCAAGGTTGTTGTAAATGGAAACATAAAGCAGAATAGAAATGAGTAGCGATCAAGAAGAAATTGAAGTGAATTCAACTTGTGTGTATTCAACTATTCAATACGCACTTGAAAACGGATATACAACAATATCCGAGCAAGGCGGTTCGCGTAGTGGAAAAACATATAACACACTTCAATATCTTATTGACTATGCAATGACAAACAACAATATTTGCATTTCTATTGTTCGTGCTACATTGCCAGCTTTAAAAGGTTCGGTTCTTGTTGACTTCAAAGAGATAATGCTCAAAAGAAAATGGTATGACGAAAACAGAATGAACAAAACGGAACTCACATACACATTTCAAAGTGGTTCAATTATTGAATTCTTCTCTTGTGATAGTGAGCAAAAATTGAGAGGTAGAAAACGTGATGTATTATTCTGCAATGAAGCAAATGAGTTGTCTTATGAAATGTGGCAACAATTGAAGATGAGAACAAAGAGATTTTCAATTCTTGACTACAATCCTTCATTTAGTGATGAGCATTGGATATGTCAAGTAAACAAGGAAGAAAAGATATATCACTTTGTTACAACATACGAGGACAACATTGAAAATCTACCACAAACAATCATAGATGAAATTGAGAGCCTACAATGGAAAAACCCTTCACTATATCGCATTTACAAAGAAGGAGAACAAGCAATCGTTGAAGGTCTTGTATTTCCCACTTTTACGGAAATAAATGAAATACCGATAAATGTTGATAGAAGATACATCGGTGTTGACTACGGCTACACAAACGACCCAACGGCAATAGTTGAAGTTGCGATTGAAGGTGATAACTTGTACATCAATGAGATTGCATACGCAACGCACATGATGAGCAATGAAATTATTTCAATACTCAAAAAGCAGAATTTGAAAGTCATTTCAGAAAGTGCAGATCCACGAATGGTGGATGAGATACGAATGAGCGGTGTGAACATCCAGGCCGTGCACAAATACAAGGGAAGCATAGAAGCTGGACTACAAAAGATGCAGTCAATGAAAATCAATATCACAAAGAACTCAACAAATGTGATAAAGGAGTTCAAAAACTACACATATCAAAAGAACAAGGATGGCAAATGGTTGAATGAACCGATAGACACCTACAACCACGCAATAGATGCTGTAAGATATGTTATTATTGAAACATCAATGAGACAACAAGGAAGGACAAGATTTCATTTTGTCTAATTTCCAAAGCAAACACGCATAATTGAGAAAACATTGATGCGTGAAGATTAAGAACTACACATTTAAGCAATACAGCAAACTGCCACTTGCAAAACAGCAAGAGTATGCACTAATGTTGCGACTATCAACGAACATTGAAAGAAAGAACTACATATCAACAGAAGATGTTGAAGAGTGGACATTCACACTTGTCAAGGAGTTGATGCAGAACATAGAAGATATTGACGCGTTCACAAATGTTCTTCTTGCCAATAGAAAGGAATTTCAAGACATAGAGAAAGAAAGTGCATACAAGGTTATAATATCAATCGGGTACGTTTATCAACGTATCATTGAACTTATAAATCTTGAAGCAACAACACTTGTAGGCTACACATCAAACGAGGTTATGGAAGCAAGTCAAGGGGTTGGATTTGAGGAGTTTGGATGCTATACTCAACTTCTTGAACTCGCAAATAATGATATAACAAAGATAGAAGCTGTTGAACAAATGCCGTATTGTGATTGCTATACTTTCCTACGTTACAAGGCAAAGGAAAGTTTGTTCCAAAAAAGATTGAACGATATATACAAGAGAAAGCGATGAATAAATATGACTTAATAGGAGTAATAAGAGATTATTGCCAAGCAAACAACATCCATTATATACCATCAATAAGTGAATATGATGCGTATGTGAATGCCGTTGCAGATGGCGAGTTGTACGAGGAGTATGATTTGATTTTCTGCACATTCTTTACTTTGCGACCTTCATTTGGTGGTAGTGTTGTGCAAAGTGTGACCTACAACGGCACTTGTGCTTTAGGTAGAAAACGAGAGGAAAACACGGTATCGAATCTTGACGAAACATTTATACAAAAGTACGATGCGAGATTGAAAAACTTGACAGAACTACTTGTATCAATGCTTGCAGAGATTGCGTGCAATGTAGATGGAGAGATAACCAATTGCAACCTATCTTATGACATCAATAAACTTGATTTGAATGCCGACTTTATCGGTTGTGAACTTTCAATTAAATGTAATGGCAAAAGGACTGAATACAGTTGACTTAATTCCTGATGTAGCGAACTTTATGCGGGATTTGGATTTAACACCAATGAATGACCGCATAAAAGAAGAATACTACAAGCAAGGATACGGATTGAATGACTTTGCACCGAACTTAACAGCTCACGTTGAAGGTAGCAAGGTGCTATTTCAATCTTCACCGTATGCCTTTTATATGCTATACGGAAGAAGGGCGGGGAAATTTCCACCGATAAGCAAGATTGAAGAATGGTGTAGTTACAAAGGTATCACTTTCAAATCAGCTCCATTCTTGATTGCACGCAAGATTGCAAGGGAAGGCACAAAAGGAAACAACTTCATTTATCAGATTATTCCCGAACTAAAAGATATGATCGTTGAACAAATTCAAAACAACATTAAAAACAAAATGAAAATATGATAACAATAAGCAATAAGAGTGATGTCAAGAGTGGCTGTGTGTATGCAATCTTCAATAAATGCCTATTGATAGTGAACACAACCGATACAACTTATTTGACAATTGAAGAAAAGGCAACAGGAGAACAGATTGCAGACATTGAACTTGCACGATATGACAACGAGTGTGTTGTTGATATTGCACCGTTTATTCAATCTTTCTTTTCTACACCTAAAAACTTATTCTATACTCAAACACTTCAAAATCATAATTTTGAAATCGTGATAAGTAGCAACGGTGAATCATTGGATTTTGAAATTGTTTGCTTGCCGTGGTGTTTGGAACGTGGACAAAGACCGATGCTTGCAGACAAGTCAGCTCTTGAAACACATTACACATCACCAGTTGATTATTGGGAAGCAGAAGCACAAATCAACTACAATGATACGTTGCTTTTGCCAACAGTATCAGGACTTGAAGCAATGTCATATAAGTATGTTGATTTGTATGGCGAGACAATTCATTTTGATATTGAACAGATAACGGACACAACGGCATATACAACATATACAAAGTTTGTGAGACAACTGCCGTATTGCGATGATAAACTTGTTGTAAAATACCTAAATCAAAGGAGCGAGTTTGAATACTTTATGTTTGACAAATACAATGAAGTGAGTTACGAGATTGAGAAAGGCGAAAGAGTGTACAATCAGTTGACTTCCAATATTGATATGAATAACGGTGATATTCAATATATAACATCCAACAAAAGCATAGTAGCAAATACAATGTTGATGGATGATGTAATGACACGCAAGGCGATTGATTTGATAAAGTCTAAAAGAGTTTACCTTCTTGTCAATCCGGTAGAACCGAACCCAATCAATAGTTGGCTTGAAGTTGACTTGCAAGCAACTCCAAACATTGCTACTAAACGCAATATGCAAAGAATGAGCTGCACAATCACAATAAACGAAAATGTACTATGATAAAGAACAATATCACATTATCGGTAAATATTGAAGGTTACAACGAACTACTGGACTATGACAATAATACTGCGATAGGGTTGAATTTTCGTGCGTATCAAATTGAAAATATAGGCGAGTTAATGCTTGACTATACACGAACATTTACACTCCCGAAAACGCAGAGAAACAACCTCATTTTCTCGCATATAAATAGTGTTCACTCCGTATCAAGTTTTCCGTATAAGAGCAACACGATGAAGATTGCCGTTAATGGTGTTCTTGTAATGGAAGGCACTATGTTCATTCAATCGGTTGCCGATAGGTACAATGTTCAGTTAGTTGTTGATGCTGGTGTTTTCAATGTTCTTAAAAAGTTGCCTTTTGTTGCGATGCACTCCGACAAGTATCCTATAAGTTTGGCAAGTATGATAAAGACATACTGGGAAGATAATGTGATACCAGCAATACAATCAACATACGCACCTACACATTATGAAGAGTGGTTGAATGCCGTTGTAGATTATTGTACAAAGAAAGACAATGCAACAAACAATCCAGCAAATGCTTTTATCATACCAACCGTATTGAACCAATTTGCCGACAATCTTGGTTACTACGATGAAGATGACAATTTCGCAACGGAAAGCAACAACATTTTTGCGACAACTGGTAATAGACAAGGCTTTTACATTGCTCAATCATTTCCGTATGTTGACGGATTAGAAATAGAGAGATATAGGAACGTGCTTATTTCTCCATTGTGGTGCAGATTGGATGTTGTTTTGAATTGCATAGAGCAGTATTTGAGCGACAACGGAGAATATTATTCATTTGGCAATTTGTATGACACGATCAAAGAAATAACCGGTAGAGA
>JAKSTZ010000003.1 GCA_024402335.1 Bacteroidales bacterium | reverse complement strand
GACATCGTCAGCGACAGTTAAAGTTGTAAAAGCTATACAAAACAACAAAATTCTATTTATACCGGACTGCAACATAGGAGCTTGGGCTCAACAACAAATACCAGAAAAAGAATTCCAATTTGTACCAGGAGGTTGCCCTACCCACCTTTTAATGTCGGTGAAAGATGTACAAAAAGCGAGAGAGAAACATCCTAATGCCTTATTACTTGTGCATCCCGAATGTCAGCCAGCAGTAACAAAGGAAGCAGATTTTGTTGGAAGTACAACCGAAATCATTGCATTTGCGAAGAACAGCGACAAAAAGGAATTCATTATAGGTACAGAAAATAGTATTGTGCAGCACTTGCAATTTGATTGTATTGGAGATGGCAAGCAATTTTACGCTCTTTCGAAAAACTGTGTATGCCACAATATGAAACTTACCACCTTGGGAGATGTTTATGGCAGTATTGTCGGCACAAGTGGTGAAGAAATTATTTTAGACGAAGCACTGCGGCTACAAGCGAAACGAAGTATAGATGAAATGTTACGATTAGGTTAAAAATTTATTATTATGATGATTTCAACAAGAGGACGATATGCAATTCGTCTTATGATAGATCTAGCAGAACACGGAACAACAGACTACATCCGTTTGAAAGATATTTCAGAACGTCAAGATATTTCACAAAAATATCTCGAAAGTATAACAACCACTCTTTCAAAAAGTGGCCTAATTGATGGAGCACACGGAAAAGGAGGCGGCTATCGATTAAACAGGGCACCAGAAGAATATACTATTGGCGAAATCCTACGAACCACCGAAGGATCACTTGCTCCTGTTGCCTGTTTAGGTTGCAATGCAAAAAAATGTGAGCGAGAATCTGTTTGCCGAACACTCCCAATGTGGGAAAAGCTATATAACTTAGTCAACGATTTTTTTGATAGCATGACAGTTGCCGACCTTATGAAACAAGATGCAGCTGCTGGATTTTTTGGAGCATCATTATAAAGCAAAAAAGCTCGTAAGAAATTACGAGCTTTTTTTATAATTTGAACCGGTTGCTTATTTTTTACAACAAGCTGTATCCGACGCACATTTTTGTTCTTTTGAACAACAAGCTGTTGAATCAGTACATGTTTCTGCACATTTACAATCGCCCTTGCAACATGCATTGCAATCAGCACAACAACCACAACCTTGAACTTGTTCTGTTGAACACTTTTTATCTTCACAAGATTTTGCTTTTTCACAATTACAGCAAGCACTTACCAACAATGCACCTAGTGCAATAGTAGTAAAACCAATTAAAAATTTCTTCATAACCATTTTTATTTTCTACAAAAATAACAAAACCATTAAACCTACCAAATCAATAGGTTTAATTATAGATATTCATAAACAATAAGACGATATTGCTTACAACTAACTTGGAGAAATCTGTAAAATCATAGAATCACAGCCATCAAAACATCTCCCCTATCAAAAACCTTACTATGTCCTTCTAAATGAGAAAAACCTAACTTTTCATATAAATGAATAGCAGTTTCACATAAATGATTTGTTTCTAAATAGATTCTATTTTTCCCCATCTCTTTAGCACGTTGCAAAGCTGCATGAATCAATTTTGACCCCAAACCTAAGCCCTGTGCACATGGAGAAACACAAAATTTCGCTAATTCAAAATCATATTTCTCGCCATCCATGGGAATCATAGCACAAGTACCGACAGCCTTGCCATCTAACAAAGCAATAAGCAAATAACCTCCATCGTCAATCATAGATTGAACTTCACGAAGTTCTTCGTAGTCACGAAACTCCATTACCCAATGTTTGGTAATCCATTCTTCTGTCAATCTACAATAATCATCAAGATATTGCGGTTTATAATCAACTATTTCTATTGCCATATCTCTATTAAAAATGAGATACAAATATATAAAATTTTATAATAACCTATCAATCCGGTAGGTTATTATAAAATTATTAAATCAAATATATTTCCGGGGATCAACGACGATAGATAATTTATAGGTATAAACACCTATTTTGAATATTAACCTATCAACATAGTAGGTTAGTGTAATTTTGTTTATATATTTGCCAATAAAACTTTTCATTTTCGATATGGAACAAACAAAAACCCATCTAAAAGAATTGGAAGCAGAGTCCATCTACATCCTACGAGAAGTAGCTGCCCAGTTCGAAAAACCAGCGATTCTTTTCTCTGGAGGAAAAGATTCTATTGTAGTAACTCACTTAGCATACAAAGCTTTCTATCCGGCAAAACTTCCCTTTCCTCTTGTACATATTGATACAGGTCATAATTTTGTGGAAACTATTCAATATCGTGACGAATTAGTAAAGAAACTTGGTGCAGAACTAATTGTTGGTTCGGTCCAAGAATCTATAGATACTGGTAGAGTAAAAGAAGAAAGCGGATTTAATGCAAGCCGAAACTCATTGCAAACAACCACTCTACTCGACACTATTGAAAAATACAAATTCGATGCTTGCATAGGTGGTGCTCGCCGTGACGAAGAAAAAGCTCGTGCAAAAGAACGTATATTCTCGCACCGAGATGATTTCGGTCAATGGAATCCAAAGAATCAAAGACCTGAATTGTGGAACATATTTAACGGCCGCAAAAATATTGGCGAACATTTTCGCGTGTTCCCTATCAGCAACTGGACAGAAATGGATGTTTGGCAATACATTTTGCAAGAAGGTATTGAACTTCCAAGTCTATACTATACGCATACTCGCAAGGTATTCCAACGCGATGGTCAATGGCTTGCAGCCGAAGATTGCATAAAACGTTGTCCAGAAGAAGTTGTTATAGAAAAAGACGTTCGTTGCCGCACAATTGGCGACATTTCATGTACAGGTCTTACACTTTCAACAGCCCATAATCTTGAGGATATTATCGCAGAAATTGCTGCTACTCGTGTAACAGAACGTGGTGGTCGTGCCGACGACAAACGTTCGGAAACAGCGATGGAAGACAGAAAGAAATTAGGTTACTTTTAAACTTTTGTAGAAATGAATAATGGATATTTAGATATGCAGCTTCTTCGCTTTACAACAGCAGGAAGCGTTGACGACGGAAAAAGTACATTAATTGGTCGTTTGCTTTATGACAGCAAATCGATTTTCGAAGACCAATTGGAAGCTGTTGAAACAGCATCAAAAAGTAGAGGTAATGAAGAAGTAAACCTTGCATTATTAACCGATGGCTTACGAGCAGAACGTGAGCAAGGTATTACCATTGACGTTGCATATCGTTATTTCGCAACGCCAAAACGAAAATTCATTATTGCCGATACTCCCGGACATATTGATTCTACTCGAAACATGGTTACAGGCGCATCAACTGCCGATTTAGCTGTTATTTTAATTGATGCCCGTCATGGAGTTATGGAACAAACTATACGTCATTCGTATGTAGCTGCATTGTTAGCAATAAAACAAATTGTAGTTTGTGTTAACAAAATGGACCTTGTTGATTTTTCGCAAGAAGTATTCGATAAAATTGTTGCCGACTACAAAGCAATGTCTGCAAATCTTCCTATTGGAAAAGTTGACTTTATTCCTATTTCTGCAAAAAATGGCGATAACGTAGTAAATGCGTCAACTCAAACTCCTTGGTACACAGGAAAACCATTATTGGAATTCCTTGAAACTGTTGACATCAACGTAAACTCAACCGATCCATTTAGAATGGCCGTACAATATGTTATCCGCCCTATCTCCGATAAGTTTGCTGATTTCCGAGGTTATGCAGGACGTATTGCCAGCGGTGTTGTGAAAGTTGGAGACAAAGTTAAAGTTCTACCTTCGGGACAAACCTCTGAAGTTGCTTCAATATGGTTATCCGACAAAGAGTTACAAGAAGCTTCACAAGGAGATTCGGTAAACATTTGCTTAAAAGACGACATCGACATTAGCCGTGGAGATGTGTTGGTTGCAGGCAATACAACAGAACCAGAAGTCGGACAAGCAATTGCAATGAACATCTGTTGGTTTAGAGAAACTCCTCTACAATTAGGAAAACGTTACATCATTCGTCATGCTACACAAGAAGTTCAAGGTATGTTCAAATCTATCGACTACAAGATAGACATCAATTCACAAGAAAAACAAACTGGTATTTCTCAATTGACAATGAACGACATTGCTTTTGTACAATTAAAAACAGCAAGTCCACTAGTTTTCGAGAATTATCATACAAACAAAGTTTTAGGCAGTATAATTGTTGTTGACCCTGACACAAACGACACTCTCGGTGCCGGAATGATTGAATAATTATGAATATAGAAGCACTTAACAAACAGTTTGAGAACGCAACAGCTGAAGATTTGATGCAATATTTTCTACGAGAATATAAAGGAGAAATTGCACTCTCTTCTAGTTTAAGCTATGAAGACCAAGTGTTAACCGACATGATTTGCAATATAGACAAATCTACTCGTATATTCACACTTGACACCGGACGTTGTTTCCCTGAAACATACTCATTAATAGCTCGTACAAATGCACGATATGAAATTGCCATTGAAGTGTTTTTTCCAGATCATGAAAAAGTAGAACAAATGGTACGCGAGCATGGTATCAACCTTTTCTACGAAAGCATCGAAAAACGTCATCTTTGCTGTCAGATACGCAAACTTGAACCTCTTGCACGAGCAAGAAAAGGACTAAAAGTTTGGATTTGCGGACTTCGCCGACAACAAAGTGTTACCCGCAAAGACATGCAAATGGTTGAATATGACGAAGCAAACAACCTCATCAAATTGAATCCACTTATTAATTGGACAGAAGACGAAGTTAAACAATATGTAAAAGACCATGGTGTACCATACAATAAGCTACATGACAAAGGTTTTCCTAGCATAGGCTGTCAACCTTGTACAAGAGCTGTAGAACCTGGCGAAGACATTCGTTCCGGTCGATGGTGGTGGGAAGATCCTGACCACAGAGAATGTGGATTGCATGTGAAATAAATTTTTTTATCCATTTAACCTACCTAATCAATAGGTTGATCTACGAATGAAACGATTATCTATCATATTATGTATATCTTTACTTTCTGCAACATTACTTGCTCAAACAGAGCCTGTTACAGAAGTAAAACAATCATTAGTGACTCCTTCAGGATTTCTACAAACAGGTTACAATTATTCAGAAGATGTATCAACATTTCTTTTACGTCGTGCTCGTTTGGTTTTAGCGGGTGATCTTTACAAAGGTGATGCAGGAAAAGCTGACTACAAATTACAAGTAGAATTAACAGGGACACCAAAAATTCTAGACTTATATTTCCGCTACAAACCAATTGACGAATTTGGAATTAAACTAGGACAATTCAAATCTCCATTGTCGATTGAAAACTCGGAATACAATCCAACAAAACTTGAATTCATAAATTACTCTCTTGTAGTCCAAAGACTTGCAAGAATGAGTAAACAAGATTTATCAGGATTTAATCAAAACGGCCGTGATTTAGGTTTCGAATTCTTAGGAAGCGCATTTAAACAAGATGACTATTCTTTGTTAAACTATGAATTAGCTATATTCAACGGATACACATTAAATGCCAACGACAACAACAAAGGAAAAGATATTGTAGGTCGTATTATTGTAAATCCATTCAAAGAATTATCTATCGCAGGATACTATCAATGGGGAGAAGGAGCACTTCCTACATACGACGAAGCCACACAAAAATTCACTGCACAAACCGAAGATAACTATGTGCAATTGCAACGATATGGTGGCGGTGTTGCATACAAGGCTAAAAAAGGATTTGCACGTGCTGAATATATCGCCGGGAAAACAGGTGAATTGAACTCTGGCGGTTTCTATGTAGCAGGAGGATATGAATTCATCAAAAATTGGACAGCAGTTGCTCGCCTTGATTACTTTGACGACGACATTGATAACAAAGATTACTCAGAACAAGACTACACAATTGGTATTAACTACGCACCTTGGAAACCAGTAAATTTAAAATTGAACTATACATTACAAAACTACAAAGGTCGTGACAATGCAAGTGGAATCTATTTCTTAGCAACAATAAAATACTAATAAACATATCTATTATCTTTCTTAAAATATATAACCATGAAAAAAATAACAACATATTTATTAATAGGATTAACATCTGTCGCAACATTAGTATCATGCGGCGGTAGTAGCGAACAAAAGTCTTCTAATAACGGAGAAACACTTTCAGGTGAATTATCACTATCTGGTGCATTTGCATTGTATCCATTAGCTGTAGAATGGGCAAATAGTTTCCAAGAATTGTATCCCGATGTTAAAGTAGATGTATCTGCAGGTGGTGCCGGTAAAGGTATGACTGATGCATTAGCAGGTGTAGTTGACTTCGGAATGGTTTCTCGCGAAGTTTACCCACAAGAAATTGAAAAAGGAGCTGTTGGTTTTGCTGTAGCAAAAGATGCTGTGGTTCCAACAGTCAACGCAAACAACCCTTTAATCAAAGAAATTCTTGCCCATGGTTTAAGTCAAGAAACTGCTATTAAAATTTGGATTACCGGTGAAGCAAAAACATGGGGCGACATACTTGGTACTGACGATAAAACGCCATTACATGTATATACTCGTTCCGACGCTTGTGGAGCTGCTGAAACTTGGGCTAAATGGTTAGGCAAAAAACAAGAAGATCTTGGTGGTACAGCAGTATTCGGTGACCCTGGAGTTGCAGCTGCCGTACAAAAAGATATCTATGGTATAGGTTTGAACAACATTGGTTATGCATACGACAACGATAGCCACAAACCAAACGCCGGCATACTTGTATTGCCTATAGATTCTAACAACGACGGACAAATCTCTGCAGACGAAAATTTCTACGATTTAAAGGATCAACTTACTAAAGCAATTGCCGAAGGTAAATATCCTTCACCTCCAGCACGTGACCTTTATCTTGTAACAAAGGGGAACCCTGAAAATCCTGTAGTAAAAGCATTCCTAAAATATGTATTAACAGAAGGGCAAAAGAAAAACGAACCAACTGGATACATTGCTATTCCACAGGAAAAAATAGAAAAATCGCTATCAATTCTAAAGTAATATATGAATAAACTAAGAATCATAAAAGATAGAGCTACAGGTGCAATAATGGCAACAATAACCATTGTTGCCCTTTTGCTTGTTATCGTAATGGGCATAGGCCTCTATCTAAAGTCAGCACCTATTCTTGCAGAACATTCCCTTTGGGATTTGCTTACCGCTTCATCGTGGAGACCGTTTAAAAACGAATTCGGCTTTCTTCCATTTTTTATGGGACCAATTTGGGTAACACTAATAGCCATCACTATTGCATTACCATTGTCGTTGCTTACAGCAATATACCTAACCGAATACGCCCATCGAATCGTTAAACGTTTCGTATTCCCGGCATTAGACATTTTGGCTTCACTACCATCTGTTATCTATGGCGTTTGGGGAACACTCATAATTGTCCCATGGATTTCGGATACATTGGCTCCGCATTTTGTTGATTTTTCTGCCGGCTATACAACTTTAGCAGCTGGAATCGTGCTAAGTATTATGGTTCTTCCTTTATTGGTTAGCCTTTTCGTTGAATTATTCAGCAGTGTTTCCGACGAACTTCGTGCCGCATCTTATTCTTTAGGATCAACTCGATGGCAAACCGCCATATCTGTTGTTACAAAAAAATCCTTGCCTGGTATTTTTGCCGCTGTTGTTCTCGCTATCTCACGTGCATTAGGAGAAACTATAGCAGTACTTATGGTTTGCGGTAATCTACCACAAATACCACACTCTTTATTCGATGCCTGCTATCCGTTGCCGGCATTAATTGCAAACAACTATGGGGAAATGCTTTCGCTACCGCTATATGAAGCTGCTCTCATGTTTGCCGCATTAATTCTATTTTTTGTCGTGCTTTTGTTCAATGTAACATCACGAGTGATTTTGTATCGAATTGAAAAACAACAATAACAATGAAGAAAAGTGTAATAAAAGAGAAAATCGCTCAAAGCATTATGGCTATAGCCATTGTCGCTGTTTTGATTCTCGTTGTCAGCATTATCTGGACAATCTTCAGTCGTGGATTTTCGTGCATCACATGGGAAATGGTTACATCATTACCTGGTGGAGGTTTCTATATCGGAAAAGAAGGCGGTTTCCTAAACGCCATCGTTGGTTCTCTTTACATAGTACTTGCATCAACGGCAATAGGACTACTAATTAGTATTCCTATAGTTTTTTACCTTAATGTTTTTCTAAAAGAAACTTCCAAATTCGCTTACATAGCACGACTGGCATTCGATGTATTATTTGGAATACCTTCTATCGTGTATGGCGCATTTGCATTTACACTAATGATTTATCTTGGATTAAAGACATCGCTACTCGGAGGTATTATAGTAACAACATTGCTCATTATTCCAATATTTATTCGTTCTATGGATGAAGTAGCAAAGACATTTCCCAAAGACTTGCTCGAAGCATCTTTTTCTCTTGGCGCTACTCGTTTAGAAACTTTGGGCATTGTTGTACGACAAATTGCACCTGGTATAGCAACGGCAACATTATTATCGGTTGGTCGAGCAATTGGTGACGCTGCCGGCGTAATGTTTACAGCAGGATTTTCGGATTCTATCCCAACATCATTTACACAACAGGCTGCCACATTGCCTTTGTCCATATTCTTTCAATTAAGTGCACCTCAAATCGAAGTGCAGAACCGAGCATACGCAGCAGCGTTAGTATTAACTATCATCGTATTAGTTATTAGCCTACTCGGTAGATTTATTACTAATCATTTTTCTAAAAACAGACTAAAATGAGAAATCCATTTCTACGTTGGTTTATTCCAGCAGACACTAACGAACCGTTCGTTCCTAATGCAAAATTCCAGCATCCTGCAGTTGCTTCAGAAATAACAGTTGACCACTTCAATCTTTCAATTGACGGAGCGCAAATACTGAAAGATGTATGCGTAAAACTTCCTGCTAATAAAATTACGTGTATCATTGGTCCTTCTGGTTGTGGAAAATCTACTCTACTAAAAAGTTTAAACCGTCTCTCCGACTCCATCGAAGGAGTTAAAACAAGCGGAGACATTCGATTAGGTGACCAAAGCATTGTAAACTGTTCGGAATCAGACTTAGTCGAACTACGAAGACGTATTGGTTTAGTACCACAACGTCCTACTCCACTACCGATGTCGATTTTTGGAAATATTGCCTATGGTTGCAAAATCCATGGCTTAAAAGGGCGAAGACAATTGAAGAAAATCGTGCATCATTACTTGAAAGTGGTTGGTTTATGGGATGAAGTAAAAGACCGTCTCGGCAATCCTGCAACTCGTTTGTCTATCGGACAACAACAGCGTTTATGCTTAGCTCGTAGTCTTGCCGTTGAACCAGAATTTATTCTTGCCGATGAAGCAACTTCCGCATTAGACCCTGTTTCTAGTAAAACGATTGAGGACTTGTTCGTAAAACTTAAGGAACAATATTCCATTATTATGGTGACACACACACTGCGTCAAGCATTACGTATTGCTGACTACGTAGTATTTATATATATGGGAGAAGTGATTGAAGTTGGCGATGCAAAACAAGTATTCGAAAACCCACAACACGAGCTCACAAAGAAATATCTATCTGGTGCTATTAGCTAAACTTCACATAATTATTCGCATATCGTAATGAAGAAAATTGGTTTAATCGGCGGTATAGGTCCTGCATCCACAATCGACTATTATTGGGAAATTAATCGATTGTATCACGCAGATTTCGGCCTTTATGACTATCCTGAATTAGTTATCGACAGCATTAAAATGAACACAATTGTTGCCGCACTTGATGAAGGAAATATCAAGGAGATCCAAAAAATCTTAAGCAAAAGTGTAAACTCTTTACAAGCTGCAGGTGCTGAAATCGTAGCAATTTGCTCTAATACCCCACACACTGTTTTAAACAAAATTAACGAACCATTTTCTTTACCTCTCATTAATATTGTTGATGCCGTTGTTGATACAATTAAACAAGGGAATTTTCATAATATTCTGATTTTAGGTACAGTTACCACAATGAGCAGCAGAATGTACGAACAAGCACTACACGCCTGCAATATTCAATCGGTAACTCCATCCTGTATTGATCAAAAAATAATTGGAAGCATTATCTTTCCAAACCTTGAAAATGGCATCATTCTCCAAGAAAAGAAAGAAGCAATAATTGCATTAGCTGAGAAATATATACAACGATACAATATTGACGGCGTATTACTAGGATGTACCGAATTACCATTAATTATAAAAGATGGCGACTTATCGGTTCCTGCATTAAACTCAACAATTATTCATTCTGCAGCAATTTACGATAAAGCAAAATAACATGGAATTTATAGAGCAAGAGTTGCCTAAAGCTGGCGACACTGTTTTAGTAGGAATGTCGGGAGGTGTTGATTCAACTCTTACTGCTCTTCTTCTAAAAAAACGTGGATGTAAAGTAATCGGTGTAACAATGTCTCTTTGGGATGACAGTTTTCCTAAAATACAAAGTGCAAAAGAACATTGTTTTGACGCCAATGAGTCCGATAGTATAGCAGAATGTGAGCAATTCTGTAAAGAAAACAATATTGAATATCACGTAATTGATCTTCACGAAGAATACAAAGCCAATGTCTTAGAATATTTCAAAAAAGAATATCGTGCTGGCCGTACTCCAAATCCATGCATTAAATGTAATGCTACGATGAAATTCAAAGCAATGCTTACAAACATTGAAAAACTAGGTATCTCGTACGATTACTTCTGTACCGGACATTATGCAAAAGTTGTGAAACCGAAAGATGGGCTATATGGTACCGACCAGAAACCATATATGATTGCACAAGCAAAAGACATAACAAAAGACCAGACATATTTTATTTACCGAGTTCCAAGTACAACATTGGAAAAAGTTCGCTTTCCACTCGCAAACATCAGCAAAAAAGAAGTTTTTGAACTGGCTCACGAAGCAAAACTACAGGCTGCAAATCATTTAGAAAGCCAGGATTTTATCGATCCACAATACTTTGATATCCTTTTTGCCGACAAGCCATGTGTTGAAGGCGACATAGTTGATTTGGAAGGAAAATTTCTTGGAAAGCATAAAGGCATTGAACACTACACAATTGGTCAACGAAAAGGTTTAGGCGTTGCTGTTTCATATCCTGTATATGTACATTCCATCGATGCCGAAAAAAATCAAGTAGTACTTGCTCCCATCGAAGCATTACAAGTACAGTCATTTATCGCTGACGATTTTGTTTGGCCAAACAACATTGAACCACAGGAATCTTTTGAAGCAACAATAAAAACCAGATTAGCCAGTAAAGTCGTTTCTGCAATTATAGAAAAATATACTCCAACAGACAATGAAACATTCATTGGTCAGGCATGGAAGTTTACATTTGCAACACCACAAAAAGCAATAGCTCCAGGCCAGTCTGTTGTAATTTACGAAAATGGTGTGGTACTTGGTGGCGGTATCATAAACAAAAGAATTTAGATTCCTCAAATCCAAATAAATAAAATAAGGGATTTTTACCAATAATTATTTCGACAACAAATTGGGCGGAGCATAGCCCCGGCCCGACGGCTTCCATTTTAATCGTACGGGCAGTGTTCTGCCCCAACAAATCATTATCTACGTAACGTGATTACCGTAATCTCTGCATTGGCACCTAAACGAACAGGCATTGTACATCCAAGACCTACATTCACATACAAATTTTGTCCATCTTTCTCATACATTCCATCTGTTTCAATGAAAGACCATTTTGCAGGAGTCCAACCAAATAATTTTATTTGTGCGGCATGTGTATGTCCACTCAATGTTAGTGGAATATCGGTTTGTGGCAAAACCTCTCCTTGCCAATGGCTTGGATCGTGCGACAACAAGATTCTGAAACCATCTGTTCCTTGCAATGCATCTTGCAGTCTACCACGAGCTATAGTTTTAAATCCTTGATTCGCACAGTTCTGATTGTCAACTCCAACAAAAGTAAGCGTTTCACCATTGCGAGTAATAACACAATTTTGATTACGTAACAGATTCCAACCAAGTTCCTCGCGCTCAAATCTTGCCAATTGTTCAACTGCCTCTTCTCGCTCAGTTACAGAATTAAATTTACGAGAATAAATTAAAAAGTCATGATTTCCAAGTACCGAGAAGATACCATCACGTGCATGAAGATTTTTCAATATTTCCTTACACGGCAACACTTCCTCTACACCTAAAGAAACCAAATCGCCTGTAAAACAAATTGCATCAGGATTTTGCGCATTAATACTATCGACTAATCTTTGTAGTTTTGCTGGATTATCTTCAAATGTAGATAAATGTAAATCACTAATATGTACAATTTTATATCCTTCAAAAGCTTGAGGAAGTTCTTTATTTTTGTAATCTATAGGTACAATATCCAACAGAAAACGACCAATAAAGAAACCATAGGCTAATATTGCCCATACAACTAAAACAAGTATTAGCGATGTATATCCAAATGGAGCATACTGACAACCACAGTGAAAGATCTTCGAAACTAGAAACACAAACAACCATGTAATTTGTGGTATTAAAGCTACAACTATAGCCAAAACAATGGTTGCAAAAATCATCATTGAAATCATAATCTACACTATTGAAATAAACGATATTAAATCGTTTTGACATAAAAAATCCCTATCGGAAACCTCCAATAGGGAATTAAAATTCTAAACTGTTTGTTCTACATTCCAAACAAAAGCACGAATACCCACATCAGTATTTCGTTTGTCAAGTTTCTTTACCAATGTAAGAATTGGCTCAACTTGGTCATCTTCTACAATTGAAATTACAGCCGAGTTCATTTCCGGCCAAGTATGGGTACCACGATGTGGATCACCTGTTTTTGAACCACGACCTTGCACATCTTCCCAAAATGTGAATCCACGAACATTCAATGAATCCAATATATATTCAACACGTTCTGTGTTTGCTTGATTAAATGTAATAAATACCGCTTTCATAATAATTGATAATTGACAATTGATAATTGACAATTGAGGAAGTTCCCCAATTGTCAATCGGCAATTTAGTTTTGATTTTGATTATTATTTTCTTCTTCTAATTCGATATTCATGAATACGAATGATTTACGAACTTCTGCTTCTTTGTCTTGTTCACCATGTTTTGCCATGACGCCATACAATACAGGAACGATAATCAATGTAACCAATGTTGAAACTGTCAAACCACCAATTACCACATATCCCATTGTATTCCAAAGCTCAGAACCTTCACTACGGCTCAATGCCATTGGCACCATACCAAGTACAGTTGTGAAAGCAGTCATCAATACCGGACGCATACGAGATTGACCAGACAAAGCGATAGCTTCGTTCATTTCGTAACCACGTTCACGCATCAAATTGATATAGTCAACAAGCACGATACCGTTCTTCACAACAATACCAATCAATAAGACTATACCAAGTGCGCCGACCATATCCAAGTTTTCACCTGTAACAAGAAGTGCAAGAACAACACCTGATAGAGCGAAAGGAACGGCCATCATAATCAAGAATGGTTTTGAGAACGATTCGAATTGAGATGCCATTACGATGTACACCAACAAAAGTATCAACAATGCCAACATACCCATATCACCGAATGATTCTTGTTGATCTTCGTAACTACCACCGACATTCAACGATACACCTTGTGGAACATCCATCTTATCAATTACAGCTTGGATACCTTGTGCCAACTCACTCAATGATGTTTGGTATGGAGTTACCGATACTGTAACGATACGTTGACGGTTCTTTCTGGCAATTTCTGGAGGGCACCAGTATTCCTTTATTTCTGCAATTTCTTTCAATTTAACTTGTTGACCTGTTGCAGTCATGAATGAAAGATTTTCTATATCAGAAATACTACTACGATATTCTTCTTTCAAACGAACAACGATATCGTACTCTTCACCATCTTCTCGGAAATATCCAGCAGTCATACCATAAATTCTATAACGAACATAGGCAGCAGCTGTCGTAGAGTTCAAGCCAAGACGAGCAATTTTTTCTTTATCGAAGATAATCTGTAATTCTGCACGGTCTTCCTTACGGTCAATTTTAACGTCACGAGCACCTTCAACATTTTTCAATGAATTTTTAAGTGCCAATGCCGTATTCATGGTTTTGTCGAAATCATAACCATAAATTTCAACATCGATAGAGTTACCGCCCATACCCATACCACTTGAGCCAACGATACAGTTGATTATCTCTGGATATTTCTTCATAGCCTGACGAACTTGTTCCTGCATATCGAAGATAGTTCTATCAGTTTTACGAGCATATTTCTTTGTAGTTCTTACCGTCATACTGATTGTAATGTTATCAGTAGAAGAGAACAATGCAGAAAGACCACCATCGTCGTTAGAACCTGTTGAAGTTGAAATCAAAATCAAATCTTCACCGATAACTTCACGGATAGTTGCTTCAGCCTTACGTGCTATTGCCATAGTTTCTTCCAAACGAGTACCACGTTGTAACTCTATTGTTAAAGAGAACTGACCATTATCTTGTTCTTTCATAAAGTCCATACCAATCTTACCCATAGCCATAGGCAACATAGAGATGACAAACAAAAGAATAGACACAAAAATTGTAGTCTTTTTATGGTTCAAACAAACACGAAGAACACGTGCATACCAAGCTTCAATAGCTTCGAACATTGCATTAATTCTACCCCACAATGATTTTGTATTCTTTTCAGCTTGTTTCTTTTCGGCTTCGATTCTTTCAGCAACAGATAAGTAAACAGGTTTACCTTTCAATAACTTAGAAGACATCATCGGCGTTAAAGAAATTGCAACTGTTGTAGATGTACAAACAACGATAGTTACAATCCAACCAAGTTCCTTAAACATGATACCTGCGATACCAGTTAAGAATGTAAGAGGAACGAATACCACAACAATTACCAATGTTGTTGCAATAACCGAAGTCCATACCTCATTGGTTGCATAAATAGAAGCTTCACGCGGACTAGCGCCACGATCGATATGTTTTGAAATATTTTCCAAGACCACAATGGCATCATCCACAACCATACCGATGGCAATAGAAAGAGAAGCCAACGAAATGATGTTCAACGAACTTCCTGTTGCAAGCAAATAAATGAATGCCGTTACCAATGCAATCGGAATAGTCACACCAATAATAATAGTCGTACGCCAATTACCCAAGAAGAACCATACAACTAATACCACGAATAATAACGCGTACATTACCGATTCTTCCAAAGAATTAATTGCATTTTCAATTTCTTCAGAACCATCACGGATTAAGATTACGTTCACATCAGGAGGAAGAGTTTTCTTGATTTTCTCCATTTGCTTACGTACTTGACGACATATTTCAACCGTATTTGCACCTGTTTGCTTTGAAATAATCAAACGAGCAGCATCACGACCGTCAATTTTTTCATCCAAGGTAACATCTTTAATAGTATCACGAACTGTTGCCAAATCACGAACAAACACTTGTTTTCCATCAGGAGTTGTCATGACTACAACATCGTTAATTTCGGAACTTTCTTTATATTCACTTTCAACACGAAGTTGATATTGTTCCTTACCCATTTTTACTGTACCTGATGCCAAGTTAAAGTTGTTTGTACTAATCGCATTACCTACAGCCTCAACACTTAAATGATACGCATCAAGTTGATTTGGATCAAGGTCTATATAGATATAGCGATCTGGAGCACCAGAGATTGTCAAGTTACCAATACCATCGATACGGTTCAACACGTTTGTAACCTTATCTTCCAAGATTTTGTCCAAACCAGAATAACTTTCACCTGCAGTGAAACCATACACAATGATAGGCATTGCACTTGAATTCAATTTCAAGATAGTTGGACGGCCCACACCATCAGGTAGATTATCGTACACCAAGTCAACATACGAACGAATATCGTTCATGGTTTCATCGATGTTAGAACCCCATTCAAATTCCATAGTAACAACAGAGATATTATCCTTTGAATTTGAATGCAAATCCTTCAAACCATCAACAGAGTTCAAGGCATTTTCGATAACCTTAGTTACGTTTGTTTCAATTTCAGAAGCATTGGCACCAGGATATGCTGTCATTACTGTTACATATGGAGGTTCAATTTCTGGGAACTGATCGATAGGTAATTTTTTAAAAGAAAATACACCTAAAATCATCACAGCAACGAAAATCAATGCTGTGGTAACTGGTTTATTTATGGCGGTCTTGTAAATCATAGTCCTTACATTTTACAGATTATTCAGCAATTTCTATAGCAACGCCATCATTCAAACGAGATTGACCAGTTGTGATCAACTGCATACCTTTTGATAATTCAGTTGAGATAACTTCAATCTTATCGTCAAAACGTTGACCTAATTCTACAGCAACACGTTTTGCTACGCCATTCTCGTTTACGAATACATAACGATCGTTAGAACCTTGCAATTTCAATACAGCTTGATAAGGAACAACAATAGCATTCATTTCGCCCAATGCAAGTTTTGCATGTGCATACATACCTGGACGAAGTTCTTCAGAATCATTAGGAATTTTAACTTTAATCTTGAAAGTATGAGTAGTTGCATCCAATGTAGGATAAACAACTTCAACAGTTCCCGCATACGATTTATCAGGATAAATATCTGTAATCACATCAACTTTCATCCCCTCTTTTACCATTGGGAAATATGTTTCAGAAACATTGATATACGCTTTTAATGTCTTGATTTGAGTTAAAACAAGGATAGGCATACCTGAATACAACTCACCATTTTCATAATTCTTAGCAGAAATCACACCTGCGAAATCAGCCTTTACAAAAGTATTTTTTGTCAAGAAATCAAGTGCTTGTTTTGCTTGGTCATAACCTAACTTAGTTTGATCATACACTTGTTGAGTTACGTTACCAGTTTCTTTCAATGCCTCAACACGTTTCATTTCTGTTTCAAGATTTGACATTGTTAATTTAGCATTGATATATTGTTGTTGATCCATAGTAACAAGACTTTGTCCACGGGCAACCTTGCTACCTACTTCCACATGAATTTTTTCGATATTACCAGTAACAGAAGGAGATATGTTCATAGTTTCATATCCTTCCAAATTCGTTGTTATATCCAAATTCTTTGCAATTGTTGATTCTTCCAATGTCACAACTTTTACAATTTCTGCAGAAGCAGCACTATCAACAGTTGCATTTTCTTTTTGTTCTGACTTGCCACCGCAGCTTACCATTCCCAATGTTGCAACTGCAAGTACTGTGTTTACTAAAATCTTTTTCATACCTATTCTATTGTTTTCCTATTATTACTTATTTAACAAAACTTCTAATTCAACTTTTGCTGTAATCAACTGTAACATGGCGTTGATATAGCTACTTTGTGCCGCAACCAAATTTGTACTGGCATTTGTTACTTCCATACTTGAAGCTGCACCGTGTTCAAACTTGATTGATATATTTTCAAACACACGTTTTGTAACATCCAAATTGCTTTCTTGTGTTTGATATGTTTCGTATGCTGAAGTTAGATTGTAACGAAGTTGTTTATCTTGTACCAACAAGCCATCTTTCGATGTTTCTAATGTATTAGCAGTCTTATTATAGGAGATTTTTGCTTCCTTAATATTGCTCATTCTTTGCCAGCTTTTCCACAATGGAATGCTAACTGAAGCGCCTACAACATTTGGAGGAGTCATATCCATAGTTTTTTCATCACTAAAATAGTGTTTGTTGCTATATTGATAGAACGCACTAATAGTTGGAGCAAATGCAACTTCTTCAGCAAGAACTTGTTTTTTCGATAACTCAAGATTTTTACTCAATAACTGGTAATTATAGTTGTTTTCCAATTCAAATTGAGTATTCAACAAATCCATAGTTGCTTCAATATTAAGAAGATTCTCCACCTTGTCTGTCAATTGTAGTTTAGTAGCTACATCACAACCTAATTGTAAAAGCAATGAGTTATACAACATTTCAAGAGAACGTTTCGTAGAATTGATGCTCGTCTGCATTGTTGCAACTTGCACTAATAACTGATCTGCCGAAGTTTGTTCTGCAACACCAATAGTTACAGCTTTTGCAGTCATTTCATGCAACTTTTTCAAGTTTTCTAAGTTTTGGTCCAACAAATCTACCGTCGATTCCATTGCAAGAATTGACATATAGATTGTAGTCACACTAGAACGAATATCTTGTTCGTTTTTCTTTAACGAAATCTCCGACATGTTTAATGCAATCTTCTGCATCTGCAAACCAACAATTTGAGCACCTGTCAATGCCACAGAAGCTGTCATACCTAAAGTTCCGTATGGAGGCATGGCAATTTTCATACCCATCATTTCCATTTCGTAGCCGCACATATTGCTATAATCATACGAAGCGCTTACCTGTGGCAACATAGTTGAAATTGTTTGCCAACGATTTGCTTCTGCAATTTGTACATCTAACGAAGCATTTTGAAGTGTCTTATTATGCTGAACAGCATACTGACGAGCTTCTTCCAATGAAAGAGATAATGTATTCTCTTCCTCCTGGGCATACGCCATACTGCAGAGTCCCAAGAAAAGCGTTACAATTAAAAGTGGTTGTTTCATCCTATATTTTTTTAACGGTGCGAAAGTAATTATTACTTTCCGAACTACAAATTTTGTCTATACAAACAACAACTTTCCATAGACAATAGGGAAACGACAAATGTTTGAATAAATCAAAACAAAAAAGGGGCGTATTTAGCGCCCCTTCCCCACAATAAATAATTGGATTATTCGTTTACTTCAACTTGTCCATCGATAAACAATCGATGTTCTGAATTTTTCGGATCATTGGAAATAATTGTTATTGTTTGTCGTACGTGATTACGCTTGTTTCGGGTGTTCAACGTAACATTTACAACACCTTTCTCTCCTTTTTCATACGACATTTTATCCATTGTACCAGCAGTACAACCACATGAAGTCTTTATTTTTAAGATTTCCAATGTAGATTTTCCTTCATTTGAAAACTCAAACTTACATTCAACAGGATCGCCTTGTTTTACTGTTCCAAATAGAATTGTATCTTGTACAAATGTAATTTTTGGAGCATTTTTCAACTGCTTACGTGTCATCTTTGAAAAATCCTGACTTATAATACCAGATACAGAAATCTTCATTTTGTAATTAATCTTTCTTCCTTGAAATCCGATATATAGTCGGTCATAAATATTGCCCCATTCCTTACGAATACCTGAATTATATGACAATATCAATAACGCCGTAGAATTTGGTTGTATAACTTCAGGAAGCATACGTACCGTCATATATTCCGGAATATTAGGAAATATCAATGCTATTGCCGTATCCTGTGGATTATACACACGAATTGTATCCGTAACTATCGATGGATAGTTTATCGTATCAAATACAATTGACGTTTTCGATAAACGAGCAACGTCAAGCATTATCGGAAACTGCTTTTCTATTTCCGGATTAATATCCTTAACTGTTCCTTTTAATTTCAAGAAAACTCGTTTCATAATCGGATCATCAGTGTACACTTCCAATGTCTCAGTAAACATAGAAGAGAGATTTTCCGGATTTAACGTCACCATTAACGAAGCACGAAAATTTGGTTGCAAAGTATCTCTTGTAATTTCAACCGTTATATTAGGATTTGACGTTTCTACCTTTGAAATCACGATAGGATTTGAACCACGGTTAGTACATGAAAAATTCACACTAACTGGATATTTTGAAGAAATAATTCCAAAATCATGTTCTACTTTATCAAAAGAAAGATACTGTGCAGTTGCTTGCATTGCTGCAAGTAACACCATACACACTAACGAAAAGAAATATTGTTTTTTCATTGTTTTATGTTATTGACACACAAAAATAAAAGATTCTTTGAATTATTGTTCTTCAAATTCTATAAACTATCCAAACCGTGTTGCTTTTCGTATTTTCGTAATTGCAGATACGACAAATAGCCTACTAACGACGTTACCAAGAACAGTATTCCCGCAGATATTACCGCAAACGAGAACGAGTAAGTATCCGACAAATAGCCTATAAATGGTCCGACTACAGAAAATCCAAGACGTATCAACAAATCGCGCACAGAAAGCACTGTTGCTCTGATTTCCGAATCACAATAGTTTTGAATCAATTCTTTCAATATTGGTGTTGCATAGCCACGGACAAAATAAAACACAAATGCAAAGAATAAAGATATCAATACATTAGAGAAACTAAATGCCAAATAACCAAACGGAATGAAAAGCACCATCATTACTATCATTGGCTTTACACCAAATTTTGTTTCCAACGTATCGGAAAACATCGACGACAACGCCACAGTTAAATTCAAAAGAACCCAAACTATAGTTGTCTGAATTTCAGTAAATTCTTTTTCCACAAAAAATGTTTGAATGGTCCAAGCCATGGTAAGAGTTGCGATGCCTGTAACCGACGACATAACCGTAGTTCTACTAAGTCCTTTATGTTTAAACAAAGCATAGAAACCTATATCAAACACTTGTTTAAACGTCTTATGAAGTAATTTTCCCCGAGAAGGCTCAACCAATAACAAAGCTGCCGGTATTGCCGTAGCTGCTATACATGCCTGCAACCAGAAAACCGTATTGTTAGAAATCAATGCTGCAACAGAACCTCCGAACAAAGCCGCCGTCGTTTCTGCAAGACAGCCTAACGACGTAACCCGGCCTTCATATTTTAGATATTTGCTTTGATTTTGTGACTGTTGTAAAGAATCATACAACATGGCAGAATCTGTTCCGGAAATACAACTGTTTCCTATACCCATAATTGCTTCAGCAATAAAGAATGCCCAAAACGAATGTATGGTTGCATAAATAAGAAAACCTGATGCGGCAAACACTGTTCCTATCACCAAGGTCTTTTTTCTGCCTATAACATCGGCAAAATAACCTGACGGAATTGCAAATAAAGCACTTGCAAACGAATATGCAGCCTGCACTAAAAATATTTCCGTAGAAGAAAGTCCATTTGCATCGTAAAACAAGCCTATAATAGGCATGTACAACATGAACCACTTTGCACAACGAATAATGTACAGTTTTGGTATATTACCATCAATGCTCATCGGACTGCAATCGTTCAAGATCTAATGTAGCAGATTGGAAAACACGTTTTTTACGTTGTTGTGAACGATAAATACGTAATTCCTCGCCTTTTGCACATTTAATGCCACGCTTACGCATTTCCTTATTATGGCCTACTTCCGTATCTGGGAAAGGCTTGTTAAAGAACAAAATATTTACAGCCAAGCCTATAAAGCAAAGCGCAACAATAAATAATACTATCAAAAATAATTGTAACATAGAATGAGAAAGAACGGCATACGCCGTTCTCTATTTTATTTTTTTACCATTATTGTATCTATCATACCATATTCTTTTGCTTCTGCAGCAGTCATCCAGTAATCACGATCAGAATCAGCTAAGATTTTTTCGTAAGGATGTCCAGTATGGAATGCAAGAATATCATACAATTCTTTCTTCAATTTTTGAATTTCACGAACGGTGATTTCCATATCAGAAGCCTGACCTTGTGCTCCACCAAGAGGTTGATGTATCATCACACGAGAATGAGTCAATGCCATACGTTTTCCTTGTGCACCACCTGCAAGAAGAACAGCAGCCATAGAAGCCGCCATACCAGTACAGATAGTTGCAACATCAGCATTGATATATTGCATAGTATCGTAGATACCTAAACCAGCAGAAACCGATCCACCAGGAGAGTTCAAATATATTTGAATATCCTTACTTGAATCTGCAGATTCCAAATACAACAATTGGCCTTGGACGATATTTGCTACATAATCGTCGATTGGAGAACCAAGGAAAATGATTCTATCCATCATCAAACGAGAGAATATATCCATAGTTGCCACATTCAACTGACGTTCTTCTATAATAGTCGGAGAAATGTAACTACCTTCCATGGCTGACACATATTGATCTAAAGCCAATCCGTTAATACCAAGATGTTTGGTCGCAAAATTTCTAAAATCTTTATTCATATTGTTTTGTATTTATTCTGACTAATAATACCTATTCCAACTAATTTGTCAAGCACCATAGACAGAATTGTTTCTTTTTTTGCAAAAATAAATGATAATTGATAATGGACAATTGATAATTAAAAGTTATTTCACCACAACTTTTTCTATTTGTGTTCCGCATTGCACAGAATATGTTCCTGTTGGCAACGATATGTTGTTTTGCATTTTTTGCCCAGTTACATTGTAAATAACATAATTCTCGCAATTGCATCGTATTATTCTGTTTTCTACACGAATTTCCATGTTATCAGAAGACATAGCTTCTATGGCACTACTGCCACCATGTACTATAAACTCTTGGCTCTGCACCATTTCATAAACATCTTCGTCCTCTGGGATTACTTTTATAACATAGTTTGCAATTATATTTTGTGGCAATGTAATTACAAATGCTTCTCCCGATTTTATTTCTATGTTCTCATTTACCACGATAGAAATACCATTTACTTGTTCTACTAAAACCTTTGCAGTATAGGTTTGATTTTCTGCATTGCTTATGGAGCATTGAATTGTGCCGTTTTCTTGTTTTTCAAAAGATGAATCTGAAGTACGTACTTTGTGAACACCTTTATATATTCGAAAGTTTCTTGTACTAGAACAAGCATACAACACATTGGGATTATCAGATTTTTCAATTATATTTACCATTGGGCTTATAAAAGAGACTGTCTGCCACGTATTCCCATTATCAAAACTTGCATATGCAGTATTGTTTTCTGTACGTTCGGATAATTCAGTTAGAAGAAATAAACCATCTCCATAATTCAACAAAGTATTATATGGGTTTGTTCTATGATAATTCTCTGGTTCTGCCACTATTTTTAGGGAATAGTTCGTGTCGCACGTATAAATATAACCAGACCAAGAATCCGTTAATATCCATTGGTAATTATGACATGTTATGTTAATTATTGGTTTTGTTCCTTTTATATCAGTACTCGTTACCACAGAAAAATCTACAGTGTTTTTTTCTGAGTCAATGTTTGCAGCCATTATTATTTTGGAATTTTCACTTCGAAATAAACCCGAACGCTCGTTTGCAAAACACCCATTCAAAGTGCCACCATAATCCCAAAATTCATCTCCTATAATTTCTATTTCTTTCCATGAATCTCCACCATCATGTGTCTGGAAAAGTCTATAGTCATCATAAATGTAACCAAATTTTTCCGAGAAAAATTGCATACGTTTGTTACCTATTGCCCCCGACCAATACTGATATTTTCCAGTCCACGTATCTCCTCCATCACGAGAGATGAACAAACTGTCAGAACTGGACATATAAATAACATCATTTTGGAAAAACTGCATTGTGTATAATGTTGTATTGAAATCTTTATACGACCACGTTTCTCCACCATCTGATGAACGAAACAAACGACCATTTTGTTTCCCTATTATGTACAAATCTTGTGATGATTTAACGTATAATGCACTGCATTGCATATTCCCCCAATAGATATATTCAGACATTTTATTGTCTATATCAGATGGTGGTATTAAAAATGCATCTTGTGAATATTCCCATGTTAATAAACTATCTGTAGATATAATAAATTCTCCCATACCACTTCCCGATAGAAATCCTTTAACACTTCCATTTCCTAAGTCATATAAAAAAACTGGAGTATTGAATGAGTTGTCTGATGTATTAGGGAAATTAATTATTTTACAACCACTTATCGTCTTTTCTACTGAACTATAAACGGTCAAAAGTATTTGTCCATTATTAAACTGGAAAAGATATTTCGGTATAATCTCCAATGTATTGCGTATCCATGAATTTCCACCATCAGTCGTAACATAATATCCTCCCCACGTGAATATATAGCCTAATTGTTCATTGACAAATGCCATATAAACTTCAGGAGTATCATAATCCAGCGTATGAAACAATAAGTTATCTGTTATTTTCTCCCAATGATTTCCTGCGTCAATACTTTTATATAAATATAATTCTTTGAAGTCAGAATTAAATACACCAGCAAACATAGTTTCATCATCTCTCCATACAGTTTTTAATATTTTATTTTTATTATCAATAACCGTTTGGGAAGGCTCCCAAGTATGTCCGCCATCAGTACTAAAAAGATGTATATTATAGGGAACATTATCTTTGACGTATATGGCATTCAAAAATCCATGAAGCGAATCAGGTGAAAAACTTAATATAACTGACTCACTGCTGTATTCAGCCACTCTTGTATATATATTTTCATTTAAATTCATCACATCGTATGTTGCATTCCATGTTTTTCCTGAATCAATTGTTTCTGCCAACCACCCTTCAGTTGTCAAAACAACAACTCTACCATTCTTTGTATATGCTTTCTTCTCTATTTCTAATCTTGCATACTTGCTTGTTATTTCTCTCCATTCATAGTCAAACGATTGTGAGTACAGCAAGCACGACACAATTGTCGCATAGAATAACACGATAATCTTCTTCATGGCTTCTAATTATTTTGGTTGTTTTGACAATTTGTTTGCTCCAATATCAGTTCTGCCAATCTATCAATATCGGCATTGTCAAGGAAACAACTGTTAAACGTATAGGTTGTTTCACCACAATTGGTTTGAATGGTCGTTGTATATCCTCTATCATAAGCAGGTTGTATTGTTGCATTTTGTACATA
Source organism: Bacteroidales bacterium (assembly GCA_024402335.1). Taxonomy (GTDB): domain Bacteria; phylum Bacteroidota; class Bacteroidia; order Bacteroidales; family UBA1715; genus UBA1715. The sequence goes on along the minus strand of JAKSTZ010000003.1, from coordinate 123,022 downwards.
ATTACGTAATACCTCTAAATCAGTTTGAGCACGTACCGTACAAGTTCCCGCTCCACTATTGTTTCCAACTTCTATAGAAATTTCTGCATAAACTAACACAACGGACTCTTTTTTTATTTCATAATATTTTATTCTTGGTCTAAGATATGTAATTTTATCTATAATAAATGTAATTTGAGTAAGATTTTCGGTATTATGTACTTTAATCAAAAAAATATAGGAATGATATACAAGTTGGCAGTAGACCTTGTTACACGTCTCTACGTAAGATTTTTGATGTATGTTCTTGTTCTTACATAGATGTTTTTTTGAAAATAAAAGTTATGTCTGTCGCATATAAAAAGCATTTGAAGATAGGCTCTTTCGACTTCACGAATGAGCGTTAAGAAAAACGACGAAATGAAGCGTTAAAAAGGATTTGATGCCTCCGGCAAAGCCTTTGGGAAATCTAACCACGCGGCATTCCAAATCCTTTAGCGGAATGCAGTCGTTTTTTAGCGAAGGCGTGGGTCGACGGCGTTCTTTTGCATACTTTTCTTTCGCTGCTGAAAGAAAAGTATGAGAACATCATTCTACTATATTTCCTGCCAACTTGTATATTATTTCCAATAAAAAAGGGCTACAGCAACCTGCAGCCCTTTTCTTTTTTATCGATATGAAGAACTATTTTTCTTCTACGATTTCAATTTTTGAGAAGTTTACCTTGAATTCTACACGACGGTTCTTAGTTCTTCCTGCAGCAGTTGAGTTGTCTGCTACTGGTTGAGTATCACCATAACCGTGAGAAACCATACGTGAACTTTCAACACCCTTATCTGTTAAGTATTTACGAACAGAAGCGGCACGTTTTTCCGAAAGAACTTGGTTCTTAGCTGGATCACCAACATTATCTGTGTGACCGTTGATTTCCAAGTTATATTCAGGATTTTCCTTCATTGCCTTAACAACTTGGTCAAGGATAGGGAATGATTGTTTCTTGATTACATCCTTACCTGTTTCGAATTGGATACCAGTCAAGGCTTTTTCGAATACTCTCAAGACTTCTTTCTTAACAGCAGGACAACCATTGTTTGCTTTTTGACCAGCTACTTCAGGACAAGCATCTTCGTTATCAGGAATACCATCACCATCTGTATCAGGACAACCATTGTATTTTGCTAAACCTGCAACTTCAGGACAAGCATCTTCAGAATCTTGGATACCGTCACCATCTGTATCAGGACAACCATTGAATTGAGCTAAACCTGCAACTTCAGGACAAGTATCTTCTGGATCTGGAATACCATCACCATCTGTATCAGGACAACCATTGAATTGAGCTAAACCTGCTTCTTTTGGACATTTATCGTCTTTATCAGGAATACCATCGCCATCAGTATCTGGGCAACCGTTGAATTCAGCTAAACCAGCTTCGTTTGGACATTGATCTTCGAAATCAGGAATACCATCACCATCGCTATCAAGTGGGCAACCATTAGCATCAACAGTTACACCGTATGGAGTTTCTGGACATTTGTCTAATCTGTTTACAACACCATCTCTATCGCAGTCGCGGTAACCAAATTTGTATGCAAAACCTACAGATACTGTGCTGAACATATCAGCCAATAATTTATCATTGTAGTTAGACACACAAGCATCAACTTTATCAGATTTTACAGGAGTCATTCTTGCATCAACATAGAAAGACAATGCTTGGTTTACTTTGAAATCTGCACCTAAACCGAATGGAAATTCCAATTCGTGAGTTGGAGCTGTTGCTTTATAACCTTTATAGCCAAAAGAAGATTGAATATTGTCATTTTGAGTCAAACGGCTACGCAAGTTCATCAAACCTACACCAGCATAGATGTAAGGAGCAACTTTCTTAGTAGAAAGTTTTTCAGAGAAACCGAACAAGTTCAACTTCAAAGTTGTATTTACTTCGCTATATTTTGTTTTGAATGCAAGATTTGCAGCATCACCATTTTGATATTCATCTTTTGTACCTTTTAATAGGCCATACGCAGCATTCAAACGTAAAGTTAAATATGAAGTCAAATCTTTTTGAAGACCGATAGTAGCCATTCCTGTACAATCAGAGAACTTACTAGGTACATCACCAAAGAAGAAATTAGCGCCAACACCGGCATTCATTCCCCAACCTTCCGAAAACCATGCATCAAATTTTGTTGGTTGAGTTTCAGGCTCTTTAAAAGAGCATGGGCTTTGGTATTCTTGAGCATAAGCTGCTGAGAAACCAAGCATTAACAATAAGATAGATCGTAATCGTTTCATTAGTTTATTCTTTAAAAACGGTGCAAAAATAATTAAACTTTTTATGTATGCAAATATTCATAGAGAAAGAAAACTTTTGAATATACCAAAAAGAAACGCCGTATGCGATTCCTCAACATACAGCGTCCCCCGAATGAAAAAAATTAATCAGTTTTCTTTTTTAATAACTTTTCTCGTGTACCGATTTCACAGCTCTACCAGATGGGTCATTCATATTCTTGAATGATGCATCCCAAGCCAATGCTTCTGCCGTACTACATGCTACAGAAGGAACTGAAGGAACTGATTTTGCTGCAGATTCCGAAGGGAAATGTTCTTCGAATATACAACGGTAATAGTATTCCTCTTTATTCATCGGTGGGTTAATCGGGAATCGTTCTGCTGCGTGAGCCATTTGTTCGTCGGTAACTGCTTCAGATGTAATTTTCTTTAGCGTATCGATCCAACTATAGCCTACACCATCTGAGAATTGTTCTTTTTGTCTCCACGCAACGCTTTCCGGCAACAAATCCTCGAATGCCTTGCGTACTATCCATTTCTCGATTTTACCATCTTTGCTCATCTTCTTTTCAGCATCAATATTCATTGCCACATCCAAGAATTCTTTATCCAAGAATGGTACACGACCTTCTATACCCCATGCCATCAACGATTTGTTAGCACGAAGACAGTCGTACAAGTACAATTTTTTCAACTTACGGATAGTTTCGTCATGGAAAGATTTCGCATCCGGAGCCTTATGGAAGTACAAATAGCCACCGAAAACTTCATCAGCACCTTCACCCGACAACACCATTTTTATACCCATAGACTTGATTACACGAGCCAATAAATACATTGGAGTTGATGCACGAACAGTTGTAACATCGTATGTTTCAATATAATAAATTACATCTCTAATAGCATCAAGACCTTCTTGTATTGTATAGTTGATTTCGTGGTGAACTGTACCAATATGATCTGCAACTTTTTTAGCAGCAATCAAATCAGGAGCACCTTTCAAACCTACGGCGAACGAGTGTAACTGTGGCCACCAAGCATCTTGAGCACCATCAGTCTCAATACGTTTTGAAGCAAATTTCTTTGCAATAGCCGAGATTACAGATGAATCAAGACCACCTGATAACAATACACCATAAGGCACATCAGACATCAACTGACGTTGTACTGCGTCTTCAAGAGATTGTTTTACATCGGCAACATCAAGAGAACTCCCCTTAACATTTTCGTATTCAACCCAATCACGTTTGTACCAACGTTTCATTTCACCTTCTTTACTCCAGTAATAATGTCCTGGCAAGAATGGTTCGTATGATTCACAGAAACCTTCAAGAGCTTTTAATTCCGATGCAACATATACAGTACCGTCAGAATCTTTACCTATATATAATGGTATAACTCCAATTGGGTCACGAGCAATCAAAAATTCATCTTTTTCAGCATCATACAATGCAAAGCCAAAGATACCACTTAGATCTTCAAGGAAGTTGATTCCTTTTTCCTGATACAAAGCAAGAATTACTTCACAGTCTGAACCTGTTTGGAAATCATATTTTCCAGCAAGTTTAGCACGAATATCTCTATGATTGTAAATTTCTCCATTAACAGCAAGAATATGAGTTTGAGCCTGATTCTTCAATGGCTGACTTCCTGACTGAGGATCCACAATTGAAAGACGCTCGTGAGCTAAAATCGCAGATTTACCTTCATATATACCCGACCAATCTGGTCCACGGTGTCTAATTTTTCTTGACATAGTCAAAGCCTTTGTTCTTAAAGACTCTGATTTAGTCTGTATATTTAGAATTCCTACAATACCACACATAATATATAACGTTTAGAGAAATTCAACTTTCTTTTATTAAAAAGGGGCAGAGTAAAACCCTGCCCCCGACATTTTTATTTTGTACTTAAATATTTGTCAATTCCGGCAGCTGCTTTTCTACCCGAAGCAATTGCACGAACAACCAAACTTGCACCACTTGCTGTATCACCTGCAGCGAATACTTTTTCTACGCTACTCATTTGGTTTGCATCAACAGCAACGTTACCTCTTTGATCGTATTGAACCTTTAATTCATCAAGAAGACCTGTATGAACTGGGTGAACAAATCCCATTGCCAATAGAACTATATCTGCTTCAATCACGTATGTCTTACCAGTTTCCTTCATAGACATTTTTCCTGTTGCAGCATCTTTTGACCATTCAACTTCAGCAACTTCAACGCCAGTTAAAACACCATCTTTACCGATGAATTTCTTACTAGCAAGATTCCAGAAACGATCGCAACCTTCTTCGTGAGAACTAGATGTTTTCAACACCATTGGGTAGTTTGGCCAAGGAGTAGCAGGATTGTATCCTACTGGTGGTTTTGGCATGATTTCGATTTGTGTAACCGAAGTCGCACCTTGGCGGTTTGATGTACCAACACAGTCTGAACCAGTATCACCACCACCGATTACCAACACTTTCTTTCCTTTTGCAGAAATTCTTTCTGCTGCAGCAACTTCCTCACCTGCATTCACGTGGTTTTGTTGTTGTAACAATTGTAGTGCGAAATAAACACCTTTTAAATCACGTCCTTCGATAGGCAAATCACGTGGTTCACCAGAACCCATTGTCAAACAGATTGCATCGAATTTGCTCATCAATTCAGATGTTGTAATATCCTTACCTACGCAAGTGCTTGTAACGAATGTAATACCTTCTGCTTTAAGCACATCTAAACGACGTTCGATAACTTTTTTATTTAGTTTGAAATCTGGAATACCAAATCGTAACAAACCACCTATTGCATTGTCTTTTTCGAATACTGTTACTGTATGTCCCATTTTGTTCAACATATCAGCTGCAGCCAATCCCGAAGGTCCTGAACCAATTACAGCAACAGATTTACCTGTACGTGTTTTTGGAGGACAAGGAACTATCATTCCTTGATTGAAAGCATATTCGATAAGAGCAGCTTCGTTTTCACGACAAGTTACAGCCTCACCAGTTTGTGCCAACACACAAGATTTTTCGCACAATGCCGGACAAACACGACCGGTAAATTCAGGGAAGTTACTTGTTTGTTGCAACTTAGCGATAGCTTCGCGCCATTTACCCTTGTACATTAAATCCTGCCATTCAGGGTTTTTATTGCCAAGAGGACAAGCCCAGTGGCAAAATGGCACTCCACAATCCATACAACGTGAAGCCTGCAATTTTCTGTCTTCAAGATTTAGTGTCTGTTCAACTTCACTAAAATCTACAATTCTTTCGTGTATTGGACGATAGCCTGCTTCTTTTCTAGCTATCGTCATATATCCTTTAGGGTTTCCCATAATCTGATTCTTTTTAACTGATTAATAATCGCGTTCTACTTCAGCAATCTTTTTGTTGATTGCAGCAATCTTTTCATCGTGAAGTACTTTCTTGTATTCAATTGGAACTACTTTGATGAATTTACCAGCATACTCATTCCAGTTTGTCAAGATGCGTTTTGCAATAGGACTTCCCGTATAAGTAAAGTGTTTGTAGATAAGATCTTGTAGTTCATGAACGTCTTGGTTGTCTTCCAACAATGACAATTCTACCATTTCCATATTACAGAAGTAATCGAAGTTGCCTTGTTCGTTAAGAACATAAGCCACACCACCACTCATACCGGCAGCGAAGTTACGTCCTGTTGGACCAAGAATTACAGCACGACCGCCAGTCATATATTCACAACAGTGATCACCTACACCTTCAACAACTGCGATTGCACCACTGTTACGAACGCAGAATCTTTCACCTACGCGACCGCTAATGTAAACTTCACCAGAAGTTGCACCATATAATATGGTATTACCAGCGATAATGTTTTGTTCTGGAGCGTATGTCGTTCCTTCAGCAGGCATAATTGCTATGCGACCACCAGAAAGACCTTTACCAACATAGTCGTTAGAGTCACCTTCCAATTTGAATGTTACACCATTTGTAAGGAATGCACCGAAACTTTGGCCAGCTGAACCCTTGAAGTTTACTTTAATTGTATCTTCTGGCAAACCTGCTTCGCCATATTTCTTCACGATTTCACCTGAAAGCATTGCACCTACGGTACGATCAGTATTTTCGATTTCGAACGACAATTCAGATTTTGTACCTTTCTCAATTGAAGCTTTTGCTTGTTCAATCATCTTATGATCGATACCTTCTTCAACTTTGTTGATACCTAATTTAACACAGTGTAAAGCATTTGTTTTTGCTTCTTCTGGCATGTAAATCAATTTAGAGATATCGATTTTACCAATCTTAGGATTGCAATCAAATTTCTTTTGTACAAGTAAATCTGCACGACCAACAGCTTCGTTCAATGTCTTGAAACCAAGTTGAGCCAAATGTTCACGGATATCTTCAGCCAAGAAGTTGAAGAAGTTTACAAGATATTGATAGTGTCCGATGAAACGTTTACGTAATTCTGGATCTTGTGTCGCAACACCCATAGGACAAGTGTTTTTGTGACATTTACGCATCATTACGCAACCAAGAACTATCAATGTACTTGTACCGAAACCGAATTCTTCAGCACCAAGCAATGCAGAGATGATTACATCACGACCTGTTTTCAACTGACCATCGGCTTGAAGACGTACAAGACCACGAAGGTTATTGATTACCAATGTTTGTTGTGCTTCTGCTAAACCAAGTTCACCTGGAAGACCTGCATGTTTTACAGAACTTACTGGACTTGCACCTGTACCACCTTCAGCGCCAGAAATCAAGATTAAATCTGCTTTTGCTTTTGCAACACCGGCAGCAATTGTACCTACACCTGTTTCAGAAACCAACTTAACGCTGATAGCAGCTTTAGGGTTTACGTTTCTCAAATCGTAGATTAATTGTTTCAAGTCTTCGATTGAGTAAATATCGTGGTGAGGTGGAGGCGAAATCAATGAGATTCCAGGGATAGAGTGACGTGTTTTTGCAATCACTTTATCAACTTTGAAACCTGGCAACTGACCTCCTTCTCCTGGTTTTGCACCTTGCGCAACCTTAATTTGAATTTCGTCAGCATTTACAAGATATTCAGTTGTTACACCGAAACGACCTGAAGCAACCTGCTTGATAGCACTACGAGTTGACAATCCGTCTTCACGTGGTTTGTAGCGGTCAGAATCTTCACCACCTTCACCAGTGTTACTCTTAGTACCAAGTTTGTTCATTGCGATTGCAATTGCTTCGTGAGCTTCAGCACTAATAGCTCCGAATGACATTGCACCTGTAACAAGATGTTTTACAATCTCGCTTGCTGGTTCTACTTCACTAATATCAATAGGATTTTTCTTGTAATCCATGAAGTCACGTAACCAAATTGGATGAGCTTTTTCATCTACAGCTTTCGTGAATTCTTTGTATTTAGCATAGTCACCTGTACGTGTTGCTATTTGTAATTTAGAGATAGTTTCTGGGTTCCAAGCATGTAATTCACCATCTTTACGGAAGGCATAGTTACCTGCATTTTCAATAGTCCATTCTTCGGCTTCGAAAGCAGCTTTGTGAGCTGTAACAGCGTCACGGTAGATATCAGACATATCGATACCTTCAATCTTAGAATTTGTTCCTTTGAAGTATTTATTCAATACGTAAGAACCAATACCAACAGCTTCGAATATTTGTGCACCACGGTAACTTCTGATTGTAGCGATACCCATCTTAGACATAATCTTCATGATACCTTTTGTCACCGCTTTAATATAATGTGCTTGTGCACTTTCGTAGTCAAGAGAAATATTTCCGTTCTTAATTTCTTCTTTCAAGACTGCGAATGCCATGTATGGGTTGATGATGTTTGCACCGAAACCGCACAACAATGCGAAATGCATAACTTCACGTGGTTCTGCTGTTTCAACAACGATGGCACTTTGCATACGTTTACGTTTTTCAACCAAATAATGGTGAACAGCAGATACAGCCAACAACGATGGAATTGCAGCGTGAGTAGCGTCAACCGAGCGATCGCTCAATACGATGTAGTTTTTACCTTCATCGATTGCTTTTTCAGCAGCGATACACATATCGTCAACTGCTTTTTCGAAACCTTCAACACCAGCGGCAGGTTCGAATGTCATAGGAATCACAGTAGTTGTGAAACCTTTATAGTTCAAGTTCAACAATAAGTCAAACTCTCTGTTTGTCAATATTGGATTTTTAACCTTCAACAACTTGCAGATTTCTGGAGTTGGTTCCAACAAGTTTGAGTGAACAGATCCTACATAACTCATCATAGACATTACCAATTCCTCACGGATTGGGTCAATTGGTGGGTTAGTTACCTGAGCAAACAACTGACGGAAATATGCAAACATACGTTGTGGTTTGTCAGACATAACTGCAAGTGGCGTATCGTTACCCATAGAGTTTACAGGTTCCTTACCTTCAACAGCCATTGCATCAATCAACATATCGATATCTTCTTTCGTGTAACCGAATTCCTTAACCATTTGTTTGTAGTTAGGAAGTTCGATTTTTTCAGCACGACCAGAAGTGATAGTAGAAAGGTCAATACAGTTTTTATTGATCCAATCTCTATATGGATATGCTTTTGCTAAATTATCTTTAATTTCTGCATCACGATAGATTGTTCCTGTTTCTGTATCAACAAGTATCATTTTACCTGGACTAAAACGACCTTTTTCGCGAACATCAGCAGCATCGAATTTCAACACACCTGTTTCTGAAGCAGCAACCATCAAGTCATCTTTGGTGATTACATAACGAGCTGGACGCAAACCGTTTCTATCAAGCATACCGCCGGCATAACGACCATCGGTAAACATTAAGTCTGCAGGTCCATCCCATGGTTCCATGAACATACTGTGATATTCATAGAATGCCTTCAAATCATCAGGAATAGGGTTTTTAGAGTTCCAGCTTTCTGGTACAAGCATAGACAAAGCGTGTGGCAATGACAAGCCTGACATCATCAAGAACTCGAATACGTTGTCGAGTGAAGCACTATCACTCATATCTGGTTGAATAAGTGGATATAATTCCTTCAAATCGCCAAGTTTGTCTGATTTCAAGACACTTTCGCGTGCAGTCATCCAGAATCTATTTCCCTTAATCGTATTGATTTCACCATTGTGACCCAACAAACGGAATGGTTGTGCCAAATCCCATGTTGGGAATGTGTTTGTACTGAAACGTGAGTGAACAAGAGCGATGGCACTTGTGAAGTTTGGATGAGTTAAATCCGAATAATACTCACGTAATTGAGGAGATGTCAACATACCTTTGTACACGATGGTTTTTGTTGACAAGCTATTCACATAGAAACTACGTTTTTCTGCCAAATCAGCATTCATAACTGCAATCTCCGTTTTCTTACGGACGATGTACAATTTACGTTCAAGTTCTTCTTGACTTGCACCACCAGAGATGAATACTTGTTTTGTTTGTGGTTCTGTTGCAAGAGAACCTTCACCCAAAATTGAGCTATTTACAGGAACGTCACGAACAGCGATAAGTGTCAATGATTCTTTTTCGATTTCTTTTTTCAAGAAATTCATACAGATTGAAGCTTCGCCTTCGTTCTTAGGTAAGAAAATCAAACCTGTTCCATAACGACCTTTTTCAGGAACAGCGATTCCTTGAAGAAGGATAAATTCGTGAGGGATCTGTACTAATATACCAGCACCATCACCTGTGTTTGCATCTATACCTTCTGCACCACGGTGATTCATGTGTTCCAACACTTGTAGACCTTTCTCTACAATGTCGTGGGATTTCCCTCCATGTAGCTGAATTACAAGTCCAACACCACAAGCATCATGCTCATTTTCGGGATAATACAATCCCTGATGTTTTGGATAAAAACATTTCATATGCGTATAATTTTTTAAAGTTCGGGGTAAAAAGGACAGCGGAAAATCCGCTGTCCATAAGGTTTCGTTTGACTAACGAATGAATAATAATTCTCTATATTTTGGTAAAGACCACATTTCGTCATCAACTATCATTTCAAGTTTATCAGCATGATAGCGAATCTTGTCAAAGAATGGTAATACTGTTTCTTGATAAGCGAATGCTTTTTGTCTTTCATCAGTAATTTTGTTAGCTACTTTACGAGCGTCAACCATTTGTTCAACATAGTCTTTTACAGCTGCGATGTGTTCAGACAATGATTCAATTGTTGAATTATCATGAGCAGACAATTTTGCTGCTTTTGTGTGTTCATACACTTGAGTCATTTTATATACGTTGTCCAAAAGAACTGATTGATAACGAGTTGCAACTGGTATAATGTGATTCATTACCAAGTCACCCAAAACGCGCGCTTCGATTTGGATTTTCTTAGTGTAGATTTCCCATTTAACTTCGTTACGAGCTTCCAATTCTTTTTCTGTGAAGATTCCACAGCTTTCGAACATTTTTACTGATTCTGGTTTAGTATAAGCATCATAGATTAGTGGAACGCTTGATTCGCAATCCAAGCCACGTTTAGCAGCTTCGCGTTTCCATTCTTCGCTATAACCGTTACCATCGAAACGAATAGCTTTCGATTCTTTGATAAGTTTCTTCAATACTGTGAAGATTGCTTCATCTTTAGTCATTCCGCTTGCAATCTTAGCATCAACAGCAGCCTTGAATTCTTTCAATTGAGCAGCAACTGCAGTGTTCAATGCGATCATAGCAGAACCACAGTTTGCTGAAGAACCTACAGCACGGAATTCGAAACGGTTACCTGTGAAAGCAAATGGAGAAGTACGGTTACGGTCAGTGTTATCCAACAATACTTCTGGCAATTGAGAAACACCAAGGTTGAATTTACGTTTACCTTCAATTGTGATAGATTCTTCAACTTTACTCTTTTCAATTTTGTCAAGAATTGCAGACAATTGAGTTCCCAAGAATACAGAGATGATTGCTGGAGGTGCTTCGTTAGCGCCCAAACGATGTGAGTTTTGAGCAGTCATGATAGAAGCTTTCAACAATGCGTTATTTTTGTAAACTGCCATCAAAGTATTTACTACGAATGTTACAAACTGTAAGTTTTCTGTAGCATTTTTACCTGGAGTAAACAAACCAACACCTGTATCTGTTCCAAGAGACCAGTTATTGTGTTTACCAGAACCGTTGATTCCAGCGAATGGTTTTTCGTGAAGTAAGACTCTAAATCCATGTTTACGAGCAACTCTCTTCATAACAGACATGATCAACAAGTTTTGGTCGTTAGCCAAGTTTGTTTCACCAAAGATAGGTGCCAATTCAAACTGGTTAGGAGCAACCTCATTGTGACGAGTTTTTAGAGGAATACCGTATTTGTAAGCTTCAAATTCGATTTCTTTCATGCAAGCTTGTACACGTTCTGGAATAGAACCAAAATAGTGGTCTTCCAACTGTTGGTTCTTGGCTGATTCATGACCTACCAATGTACGGCCAGTCAACAATAAGTCAGGACGGATTGCATACAAACCTTCGTCAACCAAGAAATATTCTTGTTCCCAACCAAGGTAAGAATATACTTTTTTTACGCTTTTATCGAAATAGTGACATACGTCAACAGCTGCTTTATTTACAGCATTCAAAGCCTTCAAAAGAGGAGCCTTGTAGTCAAGAGCTTCACCTGTGTAAGACACGAATACAGTTGGGATACAAAGTGTATCGTCAACGATAAATGCAGGAGATGAAGGATCCCATGCTGAATAACCACGAGCTTCGAAAGTGTTACGCAAACCACCACTTGGGAAACTAGAAGCATCTGGTTCTTGTTGAGCTAAAAGTTTTCCTGAGAATTCTTCGATAACGCCTTCTCCTGGAGCACCTGAATATTCAATGAATGAATCATGTTTTTCTGCTGTTCCGTCTGTTAATGGTTGGAACCAGTGAGTATAGTGAGTTGCACCCATTTCCATTGCCCATTGTTTCATACCAGCAGCAACGTGGTTCGCAATGTCTCTATCCAATGTCGCACCATTATCAATTACGTCACGAATTTTCTTAACTGTTTCTTTTGACAAGTATTTAGCCATTTGTTCGCGGCCAAACACATACTTACCGAAGTACTCCGATGTTACTGACTCAGGAGCTTCTACAGCTACTGCTTTTTTCTTAAAAGCCTCGCCTACTACTTGAAATCTTAAGTTTGACATAAGTTAAATTTTATAATTAATACACCGTTTGTTTTTTTACAATTTTTTAAATCTTTCTATTGCTTCTACACAATCTTCTGTCGTTCCAAATGAAGTTAGTCTCACATATCCTTCGCCGCTTGGTCCAAACCCAACTCCAGGAGTTATAACGACATGGCATTTATTTAAAACCGCATCAAAGAATTCCCACGAGCCATATCCTTTTGGAGTTTTCAACCAAATATATGGAGCATTTACACCACCATACACTTGATATCCCAAGCTTGTTAATCCTTCACGTAAGATCTTCGCGTTATTTAAATAGTATGCTATATTTTCTTTTACTTCTTTTTGTCCTTGTTGCGTGTAAATAGCAGCTGCCGCACGCTGAACAATATAAGCCGTACCATTGAATTTAGTACACTGACGACGATTCCACAAATGATTCAATTGGAACTCTTGTCCTTCTGAATCACTTGCGACCACACCTTTAGGAACCACCGTGTAACCACAACGTAGTCCCGTAAAACCTGCAGTTTTCGAAAAACTTCTAAATTCTATCGCCACCTTTTCTGCTCCTTTAATCTCGTATATACTATGAGGGACATCGTCTTCTGTTATAAATGCTTCATACGCAGAATCATACAATATGATTGCCTTGTTCTTCAAAGCATAATCAACCCATGCTTTTAAAGCATCTCTAGACAATGTTGTCCCCGTAGGATTGTTTGGATAGCACAAATATATAATATCTGGGCATTCTTTTGGAATTTCAGGGACAAAATCGTTATCTAAATTACAAGGAAGATACACAATATTGTTCCAACATCCACTTTCTTCCAATTCTCCGGCACGTCCAGCCATCACATTCGTATCGACATACACCGGATAAACAGGATCGGTAACGGCAACTAAATTACCATTATCGAACAATTCGCTAATGTTTCCCAAGTCGCTTTTAGCACCATCGCTAATAAAAACTTCGCTTGGTTGCAATTTTATACCACGAGATTTATAATCGTGTTCTATAATTTTCTCTATCAAGAATGAATAACCTTGGTCTGGACCATAACCATGAAATGTTTCCTTCTGTCCCATTTCATCTACTGCAGCATGCAAAGCTTTAATAACTTCAGGACACAATGGACGTGTAACATCGCCTATACCCAAACTAATAACTTTCGCATCCGGATTGGCTGTTTTAAAGTCTTTCACTCTATGAGCAATCTCCGAAAACAAATAGTTTTCATTCAGTTTTGTAAAGTTCTTATTAACTACTCCCATCGTCTTTGGTTTTCTATTTCTAGTTTGACGATACAAAGTAACAACTATTTTCTTTCAATTCGCAAGTTTTTTACAAGAAAAAATTTAAAAATGTAACATTTTACGAGTTTTTCGTATGAATTTATAATAAAAACACATGTATATTTGCAATATCAAAAAACAGATACAAATATGGAACCTATTAAACATGAATGTGGTATTGCAATTGTCCGATTACTAAAGCCTCTCGACTACTATGAAAAGAAGTACGGGACATGGATGTACGGGCTTAATAAACTGTATTTACTCATGGAAAAACAGCATAACCGCGGACAAGAAGGCGCGGGTGCCGCTTGCGTAAAACTAGACGTAAATCCAGGCGAAGAATTCATGTTTCGTGAGCGCGCCGAAGGAACTAATGCCATTTCTGAAGTGTTTTCGCTTATTCACAAGAATTACGAAAACATTCCTTCGGAAGAGCTCAACGATGCTAAATATGCCGCCGACTGCCTCCCTTTCGCCGGCAATATATATATAGGTCACCTTCGATATAGCACAACCGGCCGCTCTGGTCTTTCGTACGTACACCCTTTCATGCGCAGAAGTAATTGGCGTTCAAAGAATTTGGCGGTTTGCGGAAACTTCAATTTCACCAACGTTGACGAGGTTTTTGATATGATGTACCAATCGGGACAACACCCTCGCCGCTACGCCGACACATTTATTCTTTTGGAACAATTGGGACATCGTCTTGACAGAGAAGCTGAGCACATCTATCAATCTATAAGCAAAAAAGACAAATCTGGTTACAATATAACACAAGAGGTTGAAGACAATATCAAGATAGAGAATGTTCTTAAATCTTCGGTAAAATATTGGGACGGCGGCTTCGTCATCTGCGGTGCGACTGGTAGTGGTGAAACATTTGCCGTACGTGACCCTTGGGGTATCCGCCCTGCATTCTACTATGCTGACGACGAAATTGTTATCGTTGCTTCCGAACGCCCTGTTATACAAACGGTAATGCACGCCGACATAAATGACGTACACGAACTACTTCCTGGACAATCTATCATTATCCGCAAAAACGGTGAGGTTGCTACAAAACAAATTGTACGTGCCCACAAAAAGAGCGCTTGTTCATTCGAACGCATCTATTTCTCACGTGGTAGCGATGCCGATATTTATAAAGAACGTAAACGTTTGGGAGAAAATCTTGTTCCTGCCGTTCTTAAAGCAGTGGACAACGACATAGAAAACACAGTGATTTCGTTTATACCTAACACTGCCGAAGTTGCATATTACGGTATGCTCGAAGGCTTCGAAAAATATCTAAATATTAAGAAAGAAGAGGAAATTCTTGCAAAAGGTAAGAATATATCGAAAGATGATTTACACGCCATTCTTACCAAACGTGTACGTTCCGAAAAGGTTGCTATTAAGGATATCAAACTCCGTACCTTCATTACAGAAAGCAATAGCCGTAATGATTTAGCGACACACGTGTACGACATTACCTACGGCAGCATCGTACCTTACAAAGATAATCTTGTGGTTATCGACGATAGTATTGTTCGTGGAACAACATTGAAACAAAGCATCATACGAATTCTTGACCGATTACATCCAAAGAAGATTGTAATTGTATCTTCTTCTCCACAAATCCGCTACCCTGACTGCTACGGTATAGACATGTCGCGCATGGGCGAATTCATTGCATTCAAGGCTGCCATTGCACTTATCGAAGACAATGGTTTGGAACACATAGTAGAAAACGCCTACAAAAAAGCCAAGGAACAACAACATCTTCCAAAAGAACAAATAGTAAACTATGTGAAAGAAATCTACAAGCCTTTCACTGACGAACAAATTTCGAAGAAAATTGCCGAACTACTTACTCCAAGCGATGTAACAACTCCTATAGAAATCGTGTACCAAAAGAACGAAGGCCTTCACGAAGCTTGCAAAAATTTCAGCGGAGATTGGTATTTCACAGGGAACTACCCTACACCAGGCGGCAACAAGTTGGTAAACGACGCCTTCATTAATTATATCGAAGGAAGAACCGAAGCAAGAAGCATGAAATAGTGATTAATTATTAGTAATTAGTGATTAATTGTTAATGATTAATACCATAGGGGCGGGGTTTTACTCCGCCCTATTTGTTAAAAATAAGCAATCGTAATATTGTCAATTTTTATGTTTGATTGTTTCACCATTGCATATTTATATCGCATAAAATAATAATTGTCAATTTTCAATTATCAATTGTCAATTAATGACTATCTTTACACAAAAATATCGGAATGCATATCACGTTAGTTGCGGGAGCTCGCCCAAATTTCATGAAAGTGAGCCCTATCATAAACGAAATAAAGAAACGCCAGTCTCAAGGTATTGACGTTCAGTATAGCCTTGTGCATACAGGACAGCACTACGACAAACTAATGAGCGGACTTTTTTTCGAGGAACTAAACATTCCCCAACCTGATGTGAATCTTGCAGTTGGTAGTGGCACTCAAGCCGAACAAACGGGAGCTATCATGATTGCTTTCGAACAATACCTTACCACACATCCTACCGATTTAGTTATAGTTGTAGGCGACGTGACCTCAACCATGGCATGTGCTATTGTTACTAAAAAACTCGGTATAAAACTAGCCCACGTGGAAGCTGGCATACGTTCATTTGATTTATCTATGCCCGAAGAAATTAACCGCATGGTTACAGACAGCATTACCGACTATTTTTTCATAACATCAGATTACGCACAAAACAACCTACAAAAAGCAGGTATTCCAAATGAACGGATTTTCTTTGTAGGCAACGTTATGATAGATTGTTTGTTGGCAAACTTGCACAAACTACAACGACCTTCTATTTTTGAGGAATACAATTTACAAGCAAAAAAATATATTATCCTTACCTTACATCGCCCTGGTAATGTTGACAATACAGAGAACCTACTCCGTATTCTACAAGCCATTGATAACAATGCACAAGGACATACGATAGTATTTCCTATTCATCCTCGCACAGAACAACGACTTGCCAACGTGCAATACTCATTTAAAAACATACAATTCACAAAACCTCTTGGTTACTTGGAATTTATCTACTGCATACAAAACTCCCTGGCCGTTATAACCGACTCTGGTGGCATCACCGAAGAAACGACTGTTCTCGGCGTTCCTTGTATGACTATGAGAGATAACACAGAACGTCCGGAAACATGCACTATTGGGACAAACGAATTGATAGGAACTAACCCCGACAATCTTGTTCCCGCCCTACAAACCTTATTTAACGGGAAATGGAAACAAGGTTCCATTCCACCACTATGGGACGGAAAAGCAGCAGAAAGAATAATGGATGTAATTGTACCCATGTAAACATTCCCCAAGAAAAGTGTAACATTTATCAAAATATTCCCCAAAAAAAGTGTATATTTTATCAAAACATTCCCGAAGAAAAGTGTGAATTCTACCAAAACATTCCCCAAGAAAAGTGTGAATTCTACCAAAACATTCCCCAAGAAAAGTGTGAATTCTACCAAAACATTCCCCAGAAAAAATGTATATTTGCAAAACAACGCAAGCATAGAGCTATGTACAGAAAAATTTATAACAATTTGCTTGATTGGAAAAACAAGCAACACAGAAAGCCACTACTTATGCTTGGTGCGCGCCAAGTAGGAAAAACATACATTGTAAAAGCTTTGGGCAAACAGGAATTTAAAAACTTTGTTCATATAAATTGCCACAAAGACAGTAGAGTCGTAAACTTATTTTGCGACATGGACACCAAAAGAATCCTAAGAGAGATTAGCAGAATATTCGACATAAAGATAACCCAAGGAGATACCTTATTATTTTTTGACGAAATTCAAGAAGTAACTAACGGCATAGCATCATTAAAATATTTTTGCGAAGACGAACCTGACTTGCATGTAATTGTAGCTGGTTCTCTATTAGGTATTTCATTACGAGAAAATGAATCTTTTCCTGTGGGGAAAGTGGAAACAATACGTATGTATCCCATGACTTTCAGCGAATTTCTATTGGCAAAAGGGAAAGAAGGTCTAACTATCGCCCTTGAAAATCTTGAATGGGATACGCTAAAAACAGCCCACAACGATTTAATCGAATACTTACGAGAATACTATTGTGTTGGAGGTATGCCCGAAGCCGTACAGACATATATCTCAACAAACGACATACACAAAGTAAGAAAGGTCCAGAAAGAAATTCTCGATGCATACAAACAAGACATTTCAAAGCATACTAAAACCATGGTGACAAGGATTCACCAAGTATGGGACAACATACCCGCCCAGTTAGCAAAGGAAAACAAGAAATTTATTTATGGAGCGATAAGAAAAGGTGCACGAGCTTCAGAATATGAGCTCGCCATACAATGGCTATTAGACGCCGGACTAATATATAAAGTAGAATTAGCAAAATGTCCGACCAGACCTCTAAAATTTTATTGCGAATCTTCCATATTTAAAATATATCTCCTTGATTGTGGTCTTCTCTCATGTATGTCTGAAACAAATCCAAACGAAATGCTTCTCGGCTCTAATGCCTTCGTTGAATTCAAGGGTGCTTTTACCGAAAATTTTGTTTTACAACAACTAAAATCCATAGATACCATACCAGTTTACTACTACAGCAAAGAAAATTCTACAATAGAAATTGATTTTTTAGCACAAACAGGACGTATTGTTCCTACAGAAGTAAAAGCAGAAATAAATGTGAAAAGCAAGTCTCTTTCTAATTTTATAAATATTGATTTTGCAACAAACAATCTTAAAGGGCTACGAATTTCCATGTTACCTTATAAAGACCAACTATGGATGGAAAACATTCCTCTTTACGCTACAGAATCATATTTTATTAAAGAAACATCCGAGCAATGAACATTCTAGTCTTTACCCAGCATATTTTTCCTATTCAAACGCCACGTTCCATCCGTAGCACGGAATTAATACAAGAACTTGCTCGACGAGGTCATTCCGTTACTGTTTATGCCGTATTAGGAAACTACGATTATACGGAGTTTGAAAACAAATACAACATAAAGCTGAAAAATATTCCTATCCACTGGGAACTACACCCTTACAGTAGCGATGGAATAAACAATAGGACCTTACTAGACAAAGCATTAGGGAGATTACTACACAAATTTGAATTTCCATTATTTGAATTTTATTATCGAATACCTGAAATCATTAAAAAAGAAGAGAACTTCGATGTGCTTATTTCTATAGCCGCCCCACATCACATTCATTGGGGATGCGCAAAGGCAAAAACAGAATATCCGCACAAATTCCCTAAAACATGGATAGCCGATTGCGGAGATCCATTCATGAAAAACGGAAAGACAAACGATCATCTTGCTTACTTCGAAAAATACGAACGGTTGTTCTGCCAAGAATGTTCGTACATAACAGTTCCTATTCAACAAGCTATAGAGGCCTATTATCCTGAATACAAGGACAAATTTCGAGTAATTCCACAAGGTTTTGATTTTGACCTCAACAATCTTGTACGTAAAGAAGTGCAAAACGACATTCCTACTTTTGCATACGCAGGAATGTTCTATTCCGACATTCGTAATCCGAAATTATTTCTTGACTATTTATGTTCGATAGATAAATCGTTTAAATTCATTGTATATACACGCTATGACAATCTCATAAAAGAATACAAAGAAAAACTTGGTGCCAAGCTTGAAATACGCAATTCTATTCCAAGAAAAGAGTTGATCGAAGAACTAAAGACCATGGATTTTCTTGTAAATCTAAAAAATGAAAATAGTCCTCATCAACTACCAAGCAAACTAATAGATTACGGCATTGCCAACCGACCAATCCTAAACATTACTCCAACTAAGCCAGAATTTACAATTATAAATGAGTTTTTAGAAGGCAATTACAACAACGAACTTCACATACCGAATATGCAAGATTATCATATTTCTGCAATTGCTAATTCTTTTGAAGAGTTGATGTAGTCTACAACAAATTAAATACTTTTTTATAATCACGACAATATATTTGGCCTTTCATACAACCAAATGCACCTGAAGGTTTCTTGCCTTTCCTGTTTTTTGGATCAACCTTGGGAAGATCCGATAATTTTAAAATTTTTGCCATAGTAATTTAGGTATTGCGAATAACTTGGTCAAATATACATATTTTTCTACAAAAAACTATTCTTTTCCCAAAGTAATAACAAGAAAAGAATATGACCTATTTTAGGCAACCTAAAATAGGTCCTTTTTATATCCGCGAATTATCAATTCTTGACAACACTATAAATTTCAGCGACTTACCATAGAAAGAAAACTATCTAACAACAAAATAGTTCCTTTCGATTGTAACTTAGGATGTGATAAAAAATGAATATATCCATATTTTTTATACAATCTTTTATAGTAATACACCAATATTGGCGTAAGCAATTCTACACTAATAGGAAGACTAAAAGAAAACAATTTCGTCTTTTGGTTTGATTGTTTCGGCCTTACTGATGATTTTCCATCTCCAAATTGAGAAAACAAAACATCACGTTTACACATTCTGTAACTAAGCGAATGTAACAATCTCCATAAACCAGATATGTGTATCTTAGAAATTGGATATTCATCTACTCCATCAACAATACAATGTTGTATTTTTTCCTCAATTGGCTTTACAT
Source organism: Bacteroidales bacterium (assembly GCA_024402335.1). GTDB lineage: Bacteria > Bacteroidota > Bacteroidia > Bacteroidales > UBA1715 > UBA1715. The sequence continues at coordinate 102,683 of JAKSTZ010000003.1, read as the reverse complement.
TGCTATAATCTGCAACAATACCATATTTCTCAAAAAACAATCGTTCCTCTGCCAAAGAATCAATACAAAGACCTCCTGCACGAAATCCCAAAGCTTCATATTCTTTACCGGCAGTTTTATAAACCCGTTGCATAAACGATAGTGAATAAGAATACAATTGTTCTTTCTCCTCTTTAGTTATATCTTGTAATCTATATTTTCGGGTGTTAGACAAATCCCATTGATTTTCCGAATCTATATAAACAGCATCCAACCAATGCGGATGTAAATGATGATACAACTTATGACCTCGTTTTACAATTTGCAACAATTGTGCATAAATACGATCTAAATCCTCAAATATAGCTTGATGCCCGACAACCATTTCCTCCATTCTATACAGATAAGTCGTATCAACAAAGAAAATTGCTTGTTGATTATGTTTTGCCAATATTTCAAGAAGCATATTTGTTGGCCGTATTAAACAGTTCTCCACCGTTCCCGATCTTGCTCCAAGAAACAGTTCATAATCAAATGTCAACAATATTTTTCCTTGCATTAGTTTGATTTTTTTACATCTAAACCTTTTAAATTCACAAAACTACAATCTCTACCTGTTAGCATTGATTTTAGTCGTAATGCGAACGTTACAAGATTATATTTAAATGGATGAATGACTTTAATAAAATGGTAACCATCAAAAACATCTACTCCTAAATGTTTTTTAAATTTTTGTACATGATACAGCGCATCATCTTCCGTCAAGCCATATCTGTATCCACCATATATAAGTTTTTCTTTCCCCGTTTTCTTACTATGTTCAAACAAATTCCAAATAAGGTATTTATTAGACCCTTTATATTGAGGAGTAAATGATGTACCGGCATAAAACACATAAATATGTTTTTTATCTGCCACAGAAAATTCAGAAGATTCTATATTACCATTCAAATACGCAATCCCCATTTCAACATTTTCTCCTAGTATCTCTTGCAACGCAATAAAATAAGACTTTGCAGGACAAGAAATATTTTTTTGATTTACAGTAAATTGAAAACACTTATAAAAATCATCTATATTCTTATTTCCAAATTGAATCGACACGCCTAAACTCTCTGCCTTACGTATTTCATTCCTTGTGTTTGATTTTGCCTTTGAGAACAAAATGTCTTCTCCCAATGTTAAATCAACAAGCATTAATCCTAATTTATAATAAATAACCTCCGTAGGAATAGAATTAAAAGATACAAAATGAGTCGGCGGAAACATTACATCCACAAGATTTTCATGTTTCAAATACTTATGAAATTCTTCCAAAAACTGTTTTTCTTTCTCTACAGAAAGTCTATTGCCTTCTTTATCCAATGGAGCATACAAGTATTCACCTTTTCGAAAGAACTTCATTTGATAAACAGTAAAAGCGACAACATTCTGTTCTTCATCCACACAAAGCGACCATTGTTTATGGTGCAAATGTTCTTCTACCGCTTTCCACTTATCCCAAAAGAAAATTGGGAAGTCCTCTTGATTGGATGTAATCTCATATATGGAGTTAATTATTTTCATTATTATAATACAAACATTGTAAATCAGGATATTTTTCCAACAAATCTTTATCTATCTTCCTAGTATCTCCTATTACACGAGCTGGTTGACCTCGCAAAATAGAATAATCTGGATAATTCCCTTTTACATACGAATATGCTGAAATTATACACCCCTTGCCAATTCTTGTATTTGGCATGATAACTACATGAGGACCAACATATGTGCATTCACCAATAAATACAGGCCCTACTAGTTTTGTTTCTTTTGCCAATGAAAATCGAATGGCATTATGTGTCGAATGAGTTAAAACACTTGTATAGTTTGTTATTTCAACATTGTCACAAATAATCAAAGGAGCATTTTTTCCATCTATATAATTAAAATGACCAATAAAAACATTATTGCCTATATATAAATTTTCCCCATCTTGAGAAATATGCGTCATATTACTAACACCTGTATGTTTACAAAAAACACCATTTGCATTCCTCCAACCGCCAATTATCTCTGGACAAACCTTCTTTGCAAAAAGATATCTTAATTTCTGCTTTAATCGTTTAATCATTGTTTCAATATATCGGTAACAAATGTAGTATAATTAGACTGTGCATTATAATTATTCAACCAAAATTCATACGCATTTCTACGATAAGCCTCTTGAGTAGTTAAATCAGATTGCAGATATGCATCTATACATTTTGCAACTTCTTTTTTATCAAAATCCTTTTTTATTAAAAAACCAACAGATCGAGAGACTGCTTCCGCTGTCCCACCAACATTCGTTGCAATAACGGGAATTCCTGCAGACAATGCTTCCATAATACTTACAGGTATCCCCTCGTTATCACTTACATTTATAAATAAATCCACATAATTTTCTGCATAGAAATCCAAAATCTGTTCATTAGGTACCATACCTTTAAATTCAAAAATCATATCAGGAAGCATTTCCTGTATAGTCTTATAAATTTGTTTTTTTGAATCTTCATAGCCATCCCCAAAATGAACCCAAGAAACATTCTTCACATTCATTTGAGATAAAATCTCTACAACTAAGTGCAATCGCTTCATTGGATTTATATTGCTGCAACTACAAATAACAAAATCATCATTTGTTTTTTCAAATAGAGGTATCCTGTCATTAAACTTACCTAATCGGGAAACAAGTACTTTATCATTCAATTTTCGAGACAAATACGATTCAAATGAGCTTTTTCCTGCTTCCGATATCGATATAGTTTTTGATAAATTTTCTATAACAAAATTTTTAAAAGGTAAATACGGAGGATTATTTTCTTCTGCAAATACATCCCACCGATGGGCACGGGCATAACATTTTATATTTGGATTATCCTTACGCATTAATGCTATTGCCATTGCCTTATAATCGTGCCAATAGGAATAGAATACACAATCAGTAGAGACGCGGTGCACCACGTCTCTACAATATGTTTTTATGATTTTTTTCAGATTGAATGCCCTATGAACCTCAACAAACAATATCTTGAATGCCTGCAACCAATATTTTACCGGCAGTGTTTTCACAACAAAACAAATTTCCGTCAGCACCATAGGTGTGAACAAACGCCATATCGATTTCCATTTTTGCGTTTCCAAATCTGTACGAGAAAATTGCCTTACTTCCATATTTTCAGGAACATACCGCTGTAGCTCCGCACCATCAGGTTGTGCAGAAGTAAGCACTAGTATTTTCTCAAAATACGGAGCTATCACCTTCATCTCGTCATCCACAAAGAATTCACGAGCTGCGATGGGGTAATTATCACAGAGAAATATGAGAGTTTTTTTATTCATTTTTTATTATTTTCTAATAGCCACCTTTATCGGGGCCTACACGCAAAAGTAAACCTTCTTTCTTTAATTTATCCAAATTTTTACGAACCCCCTTATCGGACAAGCCTGCTTGTTTACACAATTCTATAATTGTAATATGTGGTTGCTCTTTTATAATAGTCAATATTTTCTCGGTACTTTTCTCGGTACTTTTCTCGGTACTTTTTAGTACAAGATCTGCAACGTACCCATATCCCCAGTTAGAATATTCAAAAGTAACATTTTCGTTAAACGGTTCTTCAACAAAAACATAACTCACTGTTTATCAAAACAAATATACAAACTTTTTTCATAACAAAGGTATTAACCACTAATTACACGAATTTTCACGAAATATTCTAATTCCTTTTGTGATAATTCGTGGTTCTATAAAATACATGAATTTTCATAGAATGAAACGTTTATATTTTAGACTTTGTTCTCCGAAGTTAATTAACAAGCCAACCCTTTTCTTTGTCACTTTCAAATAATTTAAAAGTTGTGCTTCGTGTTCAGGAAGTAATGATGATGTAGCTTTTAGCTCGACAATAATTTTGTTGTAGCAAAAGAAATCAGCATAATATTTCTTTTTTCAATTCTATTCCTTTGTAAAATATTGTCAGTTCTTTTTCTCTTTCATAATCTATAAAGTTGTTTTGCAGCTCTATCTCCAGAGCTTCTTGATAAACCGCTTCAAGGAATCCTTTGCCCAATTCCCGATGTACAGCAAGACAGGCACCGATTATCTCATAAACTTCTTCCTTGTAAAGTAAATCCATAGTGTTTTTAATTATTGGTTCATAATATATATTAACCACTAAACTCACGAAATTTTCTAAGTCCCTTCGTGTTAATTTGTGATAATTCGTGGTTACTAATTGATTTCGCTGGTAACCACAAAGATACTAAAGTTCAAGTAGACTCAAGGTTCCATTTCTTTATTTATTTTTTGCAACACGTAACACATTGTCTTTCAAACACAAAGACATAACCTTTGTTTCAAAACCAAGGTATATACTAAAAAAGGACAGATTATATTAATTATTTTTCGGAATAAATCTCAAACAATCGATCCACATACGGAACTATATCATACCGTTTTGCAAACTCTTGTGCATACAATGACATTTCCTGATATTTTTGTTTATCGTTCCATATTTCTAAAATCTTATCTGCAAATAATTCTGGATTTTGTTCGTATACCATATACCCATTCTTACCTTCCTCGACTAAATCACGGTTACCTTTACCATCAAGAGTTACAATAGGCAAACCTGCTGCCATGGCTTCAATAAGTGTTAAGCCTAAGGCTTCAGAAAAAGAAGAATGTACATACAAATCAGACTGCCACAAATACTCTTCTACATTTGCAATATTACCATGCATAACAACTTGATGTTGCAATTGTTTTTCTATAACCAAATTCTCAACTTCCTTATAGCACTCTCCTGCACCTAAGAAATGTAATTCAAACAAAATATTTCTACTTTGTAATATAGAAGCAACTTCCACTAAAAATTTTTGGTTTTTATTAGCTGTAAAAGAACCAACATGAACTAAGCGAAGGCAATCTGAATTTGTTTTGTTTGTTTTTCTGTAAAATCTCCGATAATCAATTGCATTGGGAAGAAGTACAGTTTCTAAATCATCCACATTCTGCTTGAAATAAGCTTCGGTATCTTTCGATATAGCAATAAAGGTATTCCCACCATTAGCCTTATATCGTTGTAACAAATGTTTTCGTTCAAAATAATTCGTAAACAATTCCTTATTTAATACAGTTTTAATCTTAAAACTCTTGAATTGTTTCATATTATCGTGGCAATGCGAGAACCATTTCGCTTGTGGATAAAATACAGAACGGGAGACAACTTCAGCTTCAAACAAATGGGTATGGATAACAGCAGGAGCAAAATCCTCAATTGCTCTTTGCAAAGATTCAACAAAATACTGATTCTTATGAAATACCGATAATTTTACACAAGCAGGGACTATCTTCCAATCTAATGATTCCGTTAAAAACGGATACGCATTTTCTTCTGAAAATGTAATCAGTTGTACCTGGGTATTCTCTCGCTTTTGTAACTCATTACAAATATCCAAGCAAAGCCGTTCTGCTCCGCCTTTACGTAATCGAGGTATTATGTGGAGAATTCGAAACATTTTTTTTTTACGATTTTAAGCATCCTATTGGAACAACATAAACACCTTTCTCGTGCAGATATGCGATATTGCCAACTGCAGTTAAAACCATTTTAAACGAAGGAGGATACATTTTGTCCGTATTAATTTTGCTTGCCAATTTGTTCAATGACTCAATAGCTTCATTAATGAGTTTTTCGCCACCCAACTTTATTTCCACAAGACCGTAATGTCCATCACGCAAATGAACAACAGCATCACATTCTAAATTATTATTATCACGATAATGAAACACTCGGCCATATAGTGCATCTGCATATACACGCAAATCGCGTACAGCCATTGTTTCAAAAAGAAACCCCATGGTGTTTAAATCGTTCAGCAAATCATTCGGACCTATACCAAGGGCCGCAACCGCAATTGATGGATCGACAAAATATCGTGTGTCGGTAGTGCGAATCGAACATTTACTTCTTAGGTTAGGATTCCAGGCTTCCATGTCTTCCACGACAAAAATCTTTTTCAATGCCTCTATATATGAAGCAACTGTATCTTCGTCCAATGTACGACTGTCATTTGTCGCCATGTCATCTTTCAGTTTTGAATAACTGGTTTGTGTTCCTTGATTGCGAGCTAATGAACGCATCAACTTTTTTGTGCGTTCCTGGCTACGTCGTACCGAATCTACTCTGGAAATGTCTATTTCTGTTATTGCTTCATAATACGAATATGCTGTTTCTAATGCACTTTCACCTTTCATAATCGTTGCCGCCATTGGCCACCCACCACGACAAATGTAATATGCAATGTCTTCTAATTTTTTTTCGCATTCTCCAAAAATCGGTTCTCCACCCTTTTCAAACAAATCTTGTAGGCTTATTGCCCCATTGCTTTCTTTCGATTCCCACAAACTCATTGGACGCATCGTAACACGCGAAATCCGCCCTGTTCCTGTATGTTGAATTTTATTTGTTACAGGAGGAACAGCAGAGCCTGTTAGAATAAATTGACCAACATTTTTTCGTTTATCTGATTCAAAACGAACGGCATCCCAAATTTGCGGTGCAACCTGCCATTCATCAATCAAACGAGGGTTGTCGCCAACCAATAATGACTTTACATTGGTAGAGGCTATAAACAGATTCTTTTGTAAGGCATCTGGATCAGCCATATACAATACGCTTTTGGCAAGCTGTTCTGCCGTAGTTGTCTTACCGCACCATTTTGGTCCTTGAAGTAACACAGCACTAGAAGACAATAGTTTTCGTGCCAGTACTTCATCAGCTATGCGATTGTTATATGTCGGCTTTTGTTCCATAACACACCTTTTTGCAAAGGTATAACATTTTGCAAAATATCAATATGCTGCAATTATTTTTCGGTTATTTGGAGATTTATTTTTCGGTTGTTTGGAGATTTATTTTTCGGTTGTTTGGAGATTTTAGTTTTACCATGAATCTTATATTCATCTATCAAGAACTTTAAAAGAATAAAATATTACAAGACACCTTTCCCACCATCATTAATAACAGAATTATTATATTCTGAAACTAAATACAACGGTCTTTTTTTCACTTCCATAAATATTCTACCAATATATTCACCAATTATACCGATAGAAAACAACTGACACCCACCTAAAAACAACACTATTACTATTGTTGCAGGAAAGCCAGCAACCGGATCTCCCCATAATAAAGTTCTTATAAAAAAATACAACATCATTACCATCGACAGAAAAGAAACAAACAATCCCATAACTATTGCAACACGTAATGGTTTTATACTAAAACTTGTGATACCTTGAACTGCTAAATTCACTAATGATGCAACAGTCCACTTTGTTTCTCCCGCAATCCTATCTTTTCTATCAAATAAAATTTCTTTCTTCTTATAACCAATCCAACAAAATATACCCTTGGTATACCTTTCAGACTCACGCATTCGACAAATTACATTAACACACTTTTTATCCAATAAGCGAAAATCCCCAACATTTTCTAAAATTTCAAAGCGAGAATTTTTATTTAAAAACTTATAAAATCTTAAAGATACGAACTTTTTACACCACGATTCTTTACCTCTATACATTCTTTTGGCATAAACATCATCAAATCCCTGTTCCCACCATTTCAACATTTCAGGAATTAAAGATGGCGGATCTTGCAAATCTGCATCCATTATTATAACAGCATCAGCTTGTGAATAGTCTAATCCCGCCAACAAAGCATGTTCTTTTCCAAAATTTCTACTCAAAGATACATATGAAATACGATCATCTAAATCTCTATATTTTTTTATATCAATCAAACTATCGTCATTACTACCATCATCAACAAATAATACTTCCCATTGATACATTGTTAAAAGAGATATACAATCCTGTATGGTCTTTATTAATTGCGGCAAGACCATTCGTTCATTGTAAACCGGTACTAATATTGTTACTTTTTTCATAATGTTTTACTTACAAATTATGTATGTTGATAATCCTGGCAATTTAATTCCGAAATAAGAAAAAAAATATGCAATGAGAAAATCAATCAACAAGATTTTTTCATACAAAAAAGTTATCATAAAACCACCTTTCCAATCCCCGACACCCTTAACTTCATTATCTGTCTTATTTATAAACCTTTCATATAATTTCTGTATCACTCTTACGAATAACAAGGACATAAAAAAACTTCCTGACGAAACATATTTAAAACCTGTATTCTTCACAATCTGTCTCAATTGATTTGGAGAATATCTTCTATAATGTCCCAACCATTTATCATGCGAGCAATATAATTTATTAAATGCCGGGACTGTTATAACAAAAAAAGTTTCTTTTGAAAAATTTTTGTTTTGTTTTAAACGGCTCAAAAAGAGATCATCATCTTTGATATGTTCCAAGACATCCATAAGAAAAACAACATCTATTGGTTTCAAAACCTTTACTTCCTCGATATTATTATAAGTTTCAAGGTTACTTATTTTTAATTTTAAGTCACCAGCCAACGACTCATCAAAAGCAGAATCTACAGCATGTAGTTTCACTTCGGGATATACCTCTGAGAAATTTTGTAAAAAAAAACAATCTCCACATCCTATATCTACTACACTCTTAAAATTCTTTTTATATTTCTTTAACAGAAACAATATTATTCTTGCACGAGCTTTTTCCCATGGATGATGACGCTTTTCTCCCGTCTTCACATTCAATTCTTTTATATCCATCAATTTACTTTTTATATAATGTCCAACCTCCAAGAGTAGCAACTATTTTATCTTCTCTTAAATCAGAAAATAATAATATATCTCGCGCGACATAGTCCACCCCATCACTATCCTTTACAATATAAAAGACCTCTTTTGAGGGAAGTTTATAAACAAATGGAGAAACACTATAGTACTCCGTATTAGGCAATATACTTTGTTTTGAAAACATTAAGCGTAATACAGCATCGTCCACATATACCAAAGAATTTTCATCTATCTTAGAAGAAAAAGACTCATATATCTTTTGTTTACACTCTATTTCAGTTTTAGAAAAAGTCAAAAACGGAGTTATATAATGATAAACGTATCCACTGAAAAAAACATAAAGAAACAACAAGTAACTTATTTTCACGATAGATTCTTTTAATGCACATTTTGACAAAAACATTCCTATTAAAATAGTCCCAACACATGTAAAAAACATATAATAACTTATACCTGACCCTGCTTTTAAGGATATTCCTGTCGCAAAAACAAAAGCTGACAATGCAACAAATGCGACAAAGAGTAAATCTGAAGATTCTTCTTCTAACTTTACAATTAATTTAAAACAAATTAAAATTACTACATATGGAAATATTGTATAAAATTGAAAATATCTATTGAACACATAAAACATTTGAGAAAACGATATACCGTTATTCAATCCTCCAAAAACATTTAATAGAAATGCTTCCTTCCATATTACATAAAACAAACCTGTCAACAATAAAAGCATTACAAAACATACTAACAAATAATATATAACTGCTTTTTTCTCCTTTATTATTAATAAAGCAAATGGAACAATTACAAACAACTGTACACCATCCTGTTTTGAATAAAAAGCAAAAGAAGCAGCAATAGCAGAATAAATAATATATTTTATTGATTGTTTTCTAATATAATAAACGACACAAACAATGGAGACAACCATTAATGTTACAGAGCAAGAATCTACCCTTGTATTCCAATTCAACATTGTCATCAAAAACACCGACATTAAAGCTATCCATAACGCAACATCTTTTTTCAAACTATAATACTCTGTCCGTAATAATCTATATATAAAATAAAACGCAATTAAATTCCATAAAAAGCTTATACCACGACACATAACATACAAACTCTGGAATTGAGTAATTCCTAACAGAGATGCAAAAAAATAATAAACTAATTGAGGTATTGGTGCATACATAAAAACCTCATAGGGAAGTTGTTCGGGATTTACATATAACGAACGACCTTCTAACATCTGCAATAAGTTCCAAATATTAGGAGACTCTCCATTAATAGTAGAATAATCCGAACTAAAAATAAAAATAAATCGAATTATTACATAATTAAGACAAAACAGAATAAAAATAAATGATAAAATTTGATTCTGATACCCAAATATAAAATCTCTAACTTTTTTTAATATACCTTCTATCATCTTTCAAACTTTTTCTTCAAATTTAAGAAATACTTTTCTATGGTTTCAAAAGAAATCCAAGCAAATAAAATCGTAACTCCTATAACAAAACAATATAGGACAACCATTGAGCCGATAGATTTTGTCAAAGGGAATAGTTTAAACGCCATAAACAAAACAATCCAATGATACATATAAATGCCATAAGAGATTTTCCCAAGAAATTTTGTTACAGAATTCTCAATATTGATTTTCAAATTGTTATTGGTGCAAACATTTAATATAACAACAGAAAAAAGAACCGACATAAATTCATCATTAAAATGTTTCGTTTCTATATGTCCAAACCAACATACAATCGAAACAAACAAACAAACAAAGAATACATATCTATTATACAAATATTTTAACCAAGTATGATTCTTTGCATACAAATATCCTATTAAACAACCTATAGCCAAAGTATCAAACTTATTATTATAAAAAAATTTATTGTTAATCATTTCCAATGTTTCATTCTGCAGAATTCGAACATTAGTAAAAGCAATAAAATGAGGCAACAAAGCATAACAAACAATAAAAAGAATTAACAACATAGGTATTCTTTCCTCTCGAATAAACATAATTACAAATGGGAAAAATATATAAAATAAATTTTCTACCCCTATAGACCAAATTTGTGGACTTCCACTCCAACCACAACCTATTGAATGAGAGACATTAGGCAATATAGTAACAGCAAATAATACATTAGACCACGACAATGAGTCTACCAAAAATGCAGAAACTAGCAATACCAAGTAATATACTGGCCAAATTCTAAAAATTCGGCGTAAATAAAAAGCTTTTAACGAAATTTGACCATATCGTTCTTTCTCCTGTGTCAGTAAATATGTTATTAAGAATCCTGAAATAACAAAAAACAACATTACTGCCGTATGCCCACTTGGCATAAAATAAAAAAACTCACTACCAAACTTTTGTAAACGAAACAATTCAATATGCCCAATCATTACAACTATTGCTGCTATGGCACGAAAAGTATCCAAATTTTTAATGTGTTGTTTCATATCCTATTCTACAAAAGCACAGCCATATTTTTCTATAACATCTATCATATTTTGTTTTTTACTTTCTGACACATTCTTTCGTAATGTATACGATTCGTCAAAACAATTTTCCTGATGCATTTTACTTTTTATTTTTTTATAATAGTCTTCAACTGTACAAATAATCTTTGCCGGATTTCCTGCAACAACCACTTCCTTTGGGAAATTTTTTGTAACAACACTACCTGCACCAATAATAGAACCTTTTCCTATTGTAATCCCAGGGAGAATAATAGAACCTGCTCCTATAAAAACATCATCTGCTATTTTAGTATATCCTAATTTGGTATATCCTAGTTCTCGTTTAGTACTTGCATCATGAGCTAAAACATGAACACGAGGTGCCAATGTAACATTACTACCTATTTCTATCAACCAATAATGTGAATAATCTATAATTACATCAGACTGAAAATTACAGTTCTCACCTATCCTTTCTCCCATTTTTCTATACTTTGTTACCTCATCAATAGGAAAAAAGAATCGATATATCTTTGATAACAATAATCTATACTTATTCATAAGCAAGCAGTTCACGTAATTTTTGTTTTCTAAAGATACAAGAAAACAAAATATTACACTTGTATTTTGTATTTTTTTGTATCGGTTTTATAATAATCGAACGCAACAGATATTGCAAGCCTTTTATTTTGCCTTCTAAAATATAATTCTTTGACGCATTAAATAAAACAGCAGATTTCAACCATCGTTTCATTTTTGAAGAAACTTTATTAGCTGGATGATAACCAGAAAACATTAATTGCAAAGTCTGTAATTGTTTTTCACTTGCTATTGAACCTTGTGCAACCGATCTTCCTTCATGTTCAAATTCCACAATTGTTACATGATTTGGTAAATATACCAACGGAAATTCATCAGTAATACGAAATAACAATTCCATATCTTCACCTATTGAAATTTGTGGATTAAATTGATGTTTTCGTAATATCGGTGTTGCGCAACAAATCTGAGGAGTTGCTATTATCTCCTGTATAAGTTCATCTTTATTAATAGGGAATCCAAATTCTTTGCCTCCTTTTATTACGGAAGAGGAATTTACTTCATTACAATATTCTATACCAGTATAATAACAAGCTTCTGTCGTAATGGTATCAGCTAACAATTGTAATCTGTGAGAATGCATTTTATTATCACTATCCATAAAACATACATAATCTCCATTAGCATGATTTATACCATTATTCCGAGCAGAACTTCGTTCGGCATTTTGCTGATAGATATATCGAATACGAGGATCTTTGTATCGCAAGACAACATCTTTTGTATTATCCGTACTACCATCATCCACAATAATTAATTCCCAATCAGTATAGGTTTGTGTTAATACTGATTCTATTGCTTTGGTCAAAAATGAAGCACGATTAAATGTAGGAATTATTATAGAGAATTTCATGTTAGTAGAAACGTTTGATGATCCACTTGGCATATCTAACTAAGGATAATCTATATTGCAATTTTGATGACTTGAAAACACGTATTGGTTGCTTTGTCTCGTAACAGTACGAGAACCAAAGTTGTGATAACATGTTGTTCAAATAATCCCATTCAATATATGAAGATAGTTCGTTTGCATTTACTATGGATTCTAGTAGCGACATTATTTCATTTGCCGATAATGCTAAATTGTTGTAGTCTTGATAGTTCAATAGTTTGAACGATTCGATTTGGCTTTCGGTTGCATTTACACCCAAAAGGGCAAATTCTCTTTGCTTTATGCGAATACTTGCTTCAAGTTGAGGTTTGCTATACACCGTTGAGACAGCATTGCTATGCTTCCTATAAAGATGCAGCACCTCTTGAAGGTTTGCTAACTTAGTTACATGCGACAACCTTGTAAATAATTCATAATCTTCAGCATGAGTGTAATTATTATCGTATACAACTGATTGGGAACGCAATACATCCATTCGCATTATACATGTTGGGTGTACTAACTGTATTTGATATAGTTGCTTGTAACGAATTGACTCATGTTCAGCTTGATACTTAACAATATGATTATATCCTTCACCAAAAGATTGACACCATGCGCCTAAAACACCAATTTCAGGATTAGCCTCCATATATCGCACCTGTTTTTCTAATCGTTCAGGCAAACTAACATCATCGGCATCCATTCTCGCAACATACTTCGTACGAACCAACGATATTCCCTTATTAAGAGTTCTTATTAGTTTTAGATTTTGTTCATTTTTTACATATATAATTCTTTCATCATGATATGATAAAATTATATTTTCACTATTGTCCGTACTTCCATCGTTTATTATGAGAAATAGAAAATCGGTATATGTTTGATTTAAAATGCTTTCTATAGATTCCCTTAAAAAATCCTCACCATTATAAACAGGCATCAAAACAGTTAGTAAAGGCATTTTCATCTATTTTAGCATTAGAGATAAATTTCGTTCAAGAACATCTGCTTCTATGACTAAATCCTTTCTCCATTCATCGAAATGGGTATTTTGCGTCTTACAAAATTGAACAAAATAATCACATTGGTTTTGTACAGATAGGAACCAATAAATAAAACGATATGTACAGGGATCCGTATATTCATGCATAAGTTCTAGTATTTTAGTTCCAGGATTAGCAAACATAACATTTGTCATTCCTGCACCATGAAGCATAACAATTTGTTCTGCATTTCGAGTGTATGCAATTTGCTCCACTAAGGTCATATCATCAAAATCTATTTCTACAAAATCATATTTTTCAAATATAGGTTTTATCTGAGTTTCATTATCTATTTTTCTACAATTAGCCTTTTTACGATTAACAAAAATTTTTTTTGGAGTGTTTATTATTTCTGCAATATCATTTTTATAAAATTCACAAATATGTTTAGCTACCTGCTTTATATCCTGTTCGTTCAAACACGCAGTAAAAGGACGAACTTCAGGTAATAACAAATGGGGAACTTGCACATGAATACCTGCAGGTATCCTCTCTATCTTCAACTTAGGAAATGTACGTAATGTCGCTTGTACAAAAGGTAAAGTATCCCATTCCTCTGGATATAGCAAAATAAAATCTTTTCCTAAATCATACAACATTTGCAATCGAACTAGACTTGATGTCATCCAAAAAGAATAATTAAACCATTTTGTATGAATCACAGCATAGTTTTTTTGTGTGTCTAAATGTATTTTTTTTAAACTTGTTCCAAATGTGCTAACTATATACTGTTCTGTAACAAGTCGATAGAACTCCCAACCATGCTTAACATCATAGGACGAATTTATATTAAAAGTAGAATACGGTAATAAACGAAAGTTTTTCCAACAAAGACCTTCATGAGAAACAAAAACATTCTTATATTCGCTCACCGCCAGCTTAGGACAGTCATATACATTCTTTTTTAAATATAAGTTTCTATATCTTCCTTCTATATTTAATGGTACAGAATTCTCGACTTTCATATAACTAACAATTCTTTATTAAAGAATAAATTTTTTTTAATGGTTGCAACAAAAAAGATCCTAACCTATAGGATTTAGAATTTAATAAATCAATATAATTTTGACGTAATGTTTTCTCAAGAGCAACAGTATTTTGAATTGCCAAGTCTTTATCACACAAATTAGGATAAATATAATAAAAATATACTAATCTTTGAGATTCAAAAAATTTCTCTGAATAGATTTTTCCTGTAGAAATAGAACAATCTAAAGATGCTCTATATTTTACAACATATTTTTCCATAAGGTAAAACCTTACACCTTTCCTTAACGCATTTATCCACCGAGGTCGATCTTCCACAAATGGAATTCTCTCATCATAAATCAAGCCTAATTCCAAACATTTGTTTTTGTTATAAAATGCCGATGGTGCAGCAATACAATTTCCTCTTTCTATAAGCCAAGTATATTGTTCTTTTGCTTCTAATTGAAAAAAATCATAATTAGGCCAATCATTCCCTTTGTTTTTTATTTTCCCTTCAAAAAAAATCTTACCAAACACATACACAACATGTTGATTATCTCTGATATAACCAACAAAATCAGATATGCAATTAGACAGCAGCAAATCATCTCCAGCGATTAACTTCACCCATTCTCCTTGACACGCACCTTCTGCTCTATTACAATTCGCAGAAACACCAGTATTTTTTTCAGATTCAACTATCTGCACACGAGCAAAACGTTGTTTGTTTTGTTCAACCCAATCTCTACACAATTGAACAGTATTATCGGTTGAGCAATCGTCAGAAATAATCAATTCTATATTTTGATATGTTTGTGCCTTTGCACTTTCCAATGTCTCCAAAACATATTTTGAAGAATTATAGGTAATTACTGCAATTGAAACTAAAGGCGTACTAACAGAATCCATACTATTATCTGATTATTGGTAAATATACAATTTTTTTCATTGGCATAAGCAGAAAAAATCAATTAAATTCTACCGAAACAGCACATTCAAATCCATCAAGAAAAATTCTTCTAAAGAAAATCCTTCAGCACCTACAACTATGGCATATTTCGGGTTAAATTTCTGGCTAAAAACAGACAAACCTTTATTCATCATTCGCTTGCCACTTTTTACTTCTATCGCTACCGTTTGGTCTTGCTTACGGAGTATAAAATCGACCTCGTTGTTATTCTCACGCCAATAACTAACAGTATAGCCAATTTCTTGTGAGCAATTCACCAAATACGCTCCAACTGCAGATTCTACCCAACGTCCCCAACGTGAAGGTGTCGTAAAATCATTTTCGAATGTAGTACCTGAATATTGCGTCAGCAATGCCGTATTATAAACCTGATACTTAGGGATAGAGTTATATCGCCGAGCTGTATCGTTTGCATATTTATGTAAAGACTTTAGCAAATTAGCTTCATCTAACAAAGTAATATATGCAGCCAACGTTGTTACATTCCCAGCGTCCTGCAATTGTCCTAACATTTTATTTAACGAAAGAATTTCACCAGAATACGAACAACCTAATTCAAACAATTGCCTTAACAACGCTGGCTTATATATAAATGAAGTCATTAAAACATCCTTCGTAATTGAAGGAGCTATAATCGCATCACGGACATAATTTTTCCAACGTGTTTCTTTTTGTATCAACGATGCTCCCGCAGGATAACCACCAAAATATATATATTGATTAATATTCCAACCGAAAGCCTCACGCATCTCCGTATAGGTCCAATGCCCCATACGAATAAGTTCAAAACGTCCCATTAACGATTCCGTCAAACCATGCTGCAACATAATCCTTGAGGAGCCAAGCAAAACAACCTTAATGTTTCTTTTATGCCTTGTATCGGAATCCCATTCCTTCTTTACATGCTCACTCCAATTGTCTATTTTCTGTATTTCATCTATCACTAATAAATACTCCGACAAATGAGCAAACTCCATTTTTGCACGAACACGTTCCCATATCTCGTGAATCCACATCGACTGTGATGAATCCACCGTATCGGCCGTTTCATAAATATGAGGTATAGTAGTTTCTTCCAAAACTTGCTGAACCGTGGTTGACTTTCCAACTTGCCTTGGACCGACAATTACTTGAATGAATTGTCGTGGTTCCGCAATTCTTTCTTGTAAAATCTGTGACTGTGGACGAATATACATAGACTGATTTCTTTTCTGCAAACATAAATAATTTTCTCAAATCTTTGCAATAAAATTCTCAAATGTTAAATATAAAATTCTCAAATCTACACCGTAAAATTCTCAAATATTATAAAAATTAGAAAATGATATACATCTTGGCAGTAGGCCTTGTTACACGTTTATTCGTCATATTTTGGATTAATGTTGTTGTTCTTACATAGATGTTTTTTTGAAAATAAAAGTTATGTCTGTCGCATACAAAAAGCATTTGAAAATAAACCCTCTCGACTTCACGAATGAGCGTTAAGAAAAACGACGGAATGAAGCGTTAAAAAGGATTTGATGCCTCCGGCAATGCCATTGGGAAATCTAACCACTCGGCATTCCAAATCCTTTAGCGGAATGCAGTCGTTTTTTAGCGAAGGCGTGGGTCGACGGCGTTCTTTTGCATACTTTTCTTTCGCTGCTGAAAGAAAAGTATGAGATTATCGTTATGCAACATTTCCTGACAACTTGTATATTATTTCTAAAATTTATTAAGATGTGCAACCCCTAACGGGGTTGTTCATTTAGGGGAGGACATCATATATTCTACCAATAGATATCACCTACGGGGAAATGCAAAGCATAAGATTTATTACCAAGCTATAATGTCAATTAGGATTTTACATATTTTGGAGCGGCCTAAGACGTTTTTTTTGAGACAAAAGATTCCCGTAGGGGATAATGTATGTGAATAAATCCGAAATAATCTACCATCTAACTTGCACATATCGCCTGACAAGGCAATATTTCCGTAACCCCCGGACGAAGTCTGGGGGACCATACACTACACAACAAAATAGCTGAAAACCATTACAATTAAAAAAAAATCAATATTGGCTTACAGCCAAGTTTGCTCATAGACTATGGCAACCTAAGACTACGCCACAGGTTCAAATGAAGACTTTCAGTCATCGATTTGCCTGCATCACAAATATTCGTAATTACTATCATCAATCAAACGACTGGTTTGGTTGAATGGAAATTTGACGGATTTCTTCAAATTCGTTTGCTGACAAATCGTTTAGGAAATAGTTAATCGGATTAACTTTTTGTCCGCTTTTTATTATCTCATAATGCAAGTGAGAACCTGTTGAAACACCGGTATTACCAACAAGAGCTATCACTTCACCACGTTTTACTTTTTGTCCTTTACGGACTAATAATTCCGAGCAGTGGGCGTACATCGATTGGTATTTATAACCATGATCTAACACTACTGTTTTTCCATAACCTCGCTCAAAATCGGCGGATTTTACTACTGCATCGCCGGTTGCATAAATTTTCGTTCCCGATGGGGCTACCAAATCTATACCAGAGTGGGTACGCAATGTTTTATATATCGGGTGCATACGGGTACCATATCCCGAAACATATTTGTATGATTTTAATGGCTGTATACTCGGAATATGTTGCAACATTTCTTGCTTGTTTTTTGCCAAATCAACTATGGTATCGAACGACAAGGATTGTATGTACAATTTCTTAGTTAATACATCTATACGTTTGTTGGTTTCCACCACCAATTCCATATTGGGAATAGCTTCAATCTCGGCATAGCGGTTCACGCCGCCAAAACCGCCATTACGAACTGCATCAGGAATAGGTTCCGATTCAAACACCATACGATAGATATTGTTGTCCTTATCGGCCAAGTCACTCAAAACCGTCTCCACGTTCTTCATACGACCATTTAGGTTTTTATACTGACTACGCAACATCTTATTCTCATCCATCAATTGTTTTTCGCGAGCAGATGGAAAAAAATGTAACCACGTGAACATGAATGCAAATCCAACCACAACCACCACAACAACATACGACAACAGCATTAGAAAAATCTTCTTGGGAGATCGTTCTATCTTTTCGTAAGAAAGCGTTTCTGGATTATATCGGAATTTACTTTTTGACATCAGTTTGTTTTGAAAGTACAAAGATACAATTAATTGACAATTGACAATTAAAACCACAAAATATTACATATTATACGCGGATTTCCACATTAACATATATATAGTTTTTGAAAAAACACAAGGGCGGAGTAGAACCCCGCCCCGACAATATTAATCATCTATCATTGAACATTAATCATTCAAAACGATTGTCCATTGTCAATTAACAACCGTTCCTGTCAAATCGTATGTGTCGGCGGCAGTAATTTGTACGTTGTAAAAATCTCCTACCTTCAATCGTTTGTCGGCAATAAACACTTCATTATCGACTTCGAATGCGTCGTATTGGGTACGACCAACTACCCCATCGGATTCTTTACGATCAATTAAAACCTTGAACGTCTTTCCTACCTTCTCGTTATTCTTTTTTAACGAAATTTCTTGTTGTAAGTTCATAATTATCTCCTGACGTTCTTGTTTAACTTTTTCCGGAATACTATTTCTGTAATTTTCACCGGCATAAGTTCCTTCTTCATGGGAATAGGTAAAGACTCCTAATCGGTCAAATTCTGCCTGACGGACAAAATCAACCAATTTCAGGAATTCTTTTTCAGTCTCGCCCGGATGACCAACAATCAAGCTGGTGCGAATTGCAATATCAGGAACCTTGTTTTTTAATTTCTCCATCAATTCAAATGTTTCTTTTTCGCTAAAGAAACGTCGCATTTTCGTCAACACTTTGTCGGAAGCATGCTGGAACGGTATGTCTATGTAATGACACACTTTCGACAACTGGTTCATGGAATCCAACACTTCCATAGGAAAACTGTTGGGATAGAGATAATGAAGACGTATCCATTCCAAGCCTTCTATTGGTTGTAGTTTTCCCAACAATTCCGCCAACACATTACGTTTATATAAATCGTAGCCAAAAAACGACAAATCCTGCGCTATCAACGACAATTCTTTTGCCCCATTTTGAACTAAAAACTTCGCTTCTTTCACCAAACTTTCAATCGGTTCCGAAACATATTTTCCTCGTATAGAAGGAATTGCACAAAATGCACAAGTACGATTACATCCTTCCGCCAATTTCAAATATGCAAGATGACTTGGAGATGAAACCACACGTTCTTGTAATAAATTTTCTTGTTTTTCGACCTGTAATGCCTGCAACACATCATCGAAACCACGAGCTCCAAAGAACGAATCTACTTCGGGAATTTCGGCACGAAGTTCGTCTGCATAGCGTTGCGAAAGACAACCCATTACATATAATTGCTTGATTTTTCCAGCTTGTTTCGCTTGAACCGCACTCAAAATAGTATTGATAGACTCCTGTTTTGCATCGTGGATAAAGCCACAGGTATTAATAATAACAATGTCGGTAAACTTCTCTGAATCAAAACAAAGCTTATAATTCATAGCAGACAATTGTCGTGCTAATTTTTCCGAATCAACAGTATTTTTCGAACAACCTAATGTGATAATATTTACCGATTGCATAATTTCTCGTTTTTTGCAAAAATAAAATATATAGTGATTAATAATTAGTGATTAGTGATTAATTCTATACAAACGTAAAATTTCACATTAATATATATTTGTTTTGAAAATTTTAAAAAAAAGGGCGGAGTAGAACCCCGCCCCGACAATATTATTCATTTATCACTGTTAACTGATCTACTACGCCAAAAACATTGCAACATGTACCGCCGTTACCGTATCTGTAATCTGTTTGGTTTCATTGTCATTCGATAACAAAAAAGAATGCAGCAATGGCTTATCCAACATTTCAGATAAGTGTAGTAAATGACGAGCATCTGCCTTCTTTACATGCTCTGTTTGTTTTATTTCAAAGGCAAAATATCCTTCTGGAATCTCTACCAGCAAATCTATCTCCTTGCCATCATGAGTCCGTAAATGATAAAACGAAGCCTGTTTCAATATATTTTTGGTTTGCTTATATAGCTCTGCTATTACAAAACTCTCAAACTCATTACCTGTCATTCCGCCTCGTTTATTCAGAACAGCCTGCACAACCCCAAAGTCCAAATAATGCAATTTCGGAGCTTTTACCAAACGCTTACTTTGATTTCGTGTCCACGCTGGTAGCAATATTGTTTGATAACTCACATTCAAATATTCAATATAACGCTGCACCGTATTAACAGACACACCAATATCAGTAGCTATAGATGAATTATTTATGATTTGCCCTGTTTGAGCCGCCAATATTTTCTGCAATTTTGTAAACGGTTCCAAATCACGTAACATTGCTAAATCCTGAATATCTCGTTCTAGATAGGTTCGTACATACCCCTGCAACCATAAATATCGCTGTTCATCAGTCAACGAATCATCTACAAGAGCTGGATAACCACCAAATTGTAAATAATAATCCCATTGTTTTTTTATTCTCGACATATCGGGATGCAACGAAAAAAAAGGAAATAACGTAAGCTTTGACTCCGAATTTTGCAACAGATGTTGCCATGCCGACACATGAACCTCTTCATCGCTAGATTCTGTCATCATTTCAGGCAATGTCAGTGGATACATATCAAAAATAACACAACGACCAGCCAAACTTTCGTGAACTTTTTTTAATAGTAGAATTTGACTAGAACCCAACAAAACATACCGTACCGAATCAAATTGATCGTATGCAGATTTTATACTTTCGATTAATCGCGGTTCTTTCTGAACTTCATCAAGTGCAGCCATAGGATATAAATCTTTCCATTGCTCGGCAGAAAGACTTTTCAAGACCACATTCTTTGTCGGATCTTCTATCGATATATACTGATAAGCTGGCAAACACTGCTTTACCAATGTGGTTTTTCCAACCTGCCTCGAACCTGTAAAGACAAGAATACGACCTATTTTACTATCCTTCAATTGGTTTACTGCCGATAATATGGTTCTATTTTTATCCATTTTTTACTCTCTTACAAAGACAAAAATACAATTTTTAGCAATATTACCTGAAAAAATCGGCGTAAATTTTCACATACAATCTTAAATATTAGCGTAAATTTTCACATACAATCTTAAACATTGGCGTAAAATTTCACATACAATCTTAAATATCGGCGTAAAATTTCACATTGATATATGTTTGTTTTGAAAATTTTTGAAAAAAGGGCGGAGTAGAACCCCGCCCTGACATTTATCATTCAAAATAATTATCAATTATCCATTGTCAATTAACCAACCCATCCCAACAATACTAGTCATTCATCATTGAACTATAACCATTAAAATAAGGGAATGATATACTAGTTGGCAATGGAAAAAGTGAAGTCATGTTACTTTTCTTTCTATAGCGAAAGAAAAGTAACCAAAAGAGCGCCATCGACCCACGCCTTCGCTAAAAAACGACTGCATTCCGCTAAAGGATTTGGAATGCCGCGTGGTTAGATTTCACAATGGCATTGCCGGAGGCATCAAATCCTTTTTTACGCTTCATTCCATCGTTTTTCTTAACGCTCATTCGTGAAGTCGAGAAAGGTATTCCTTTTTTATGTTTTTCTATGCGAAATACAATGTCTTATATTTTCGGGCTATCATCTATGTAAAAACGACAAAACCGATTCAGCTGCGCGCGTTAAGAAAATCACCGTAGGTCGGCGTAAAGAAAAAGACGATTGTTGCGGAGTTTACGGAGCAACTCATAGTCTTTTTTAGCCGTCCGAAGGTGATTTTTAGCGAAGCAGGTGTTCGGCGGGGTTCTTTGGTTCTTTCTTGACCTGCAGCAAGAAAGAACAAGAACATATACCAAAATTCTAACGAACAAATGTGTAATAAAATATACAGCCAAGATGTATATCATTTCCTAAAATAATTGTCAATTATTTTACGAATGGTATCTGTTGTTTCTGATTATCTTGTGCTATCACCAACACATATCGTCCTGATGGCAATTCCATGGTATCAATCTGAATGGTATGAAATCCTGCTTCTATATTCTCCCATTCACGTTTAACACGAACCTTTCCGTTTTCGTCTATGCAGGAAACTGTTACCGTACCTTTCCGTTTGGTGTTGAAAGCAACCGTTGCTTCTTTATCTACCGGATTTGGTGCAACATAATACACACTAAATTCGTTGGTTTGATCCATACAGAAATTGTCACTGAAATATACCTTGTATTCTTCTGGAGAAACTATTTCTGCCGTTACGCATACATATTTTGGCAACGTGCCGTTTATTGATTTTGTCTTTGCTGCAAACACATAATCCAAGACTGTTCCCGGCTCCAACGTGCCATTCCAACTCTCCGCCAATGAAGCAATATCTGGAGTTGACAACAATAATTCTATATTGCTTGTCGCTACATTGCCGCTATTTAATATTTGTACCGCATAGCTCACAAATCCATTTGCATCTATAGTGGTACGCACATCGGTTATCTGCAATTGTTCATCAGCCAATGTTAACGGAATACGTTTGGTTATAGAATCACGACAATCATGAACAGAATGTGCCACTAATTTAGCATACGATGTTTCCTTGTCGGTAAATAAATAACTTGGATCTTCGATTGTTTCCACCTCTTTTTGCTCGAATGTCCACGTATAGGCAACAGCATGTTTCGACTCGTTTGTAAAGTTCACGAACAATGGTTCTGCTCCTTTTTTCGGGAAGAATGTGAAATCTGCCTGTGGTTGGGCATCGATAACTATAGCCGACGTCGTTGCTGCCTGACAACCTGCTTCTGTTGTCACTTGTAATGAAACCGGAAACAGACCTGAACGTTGTAACACAAACGAAGGCTTTTCTTCGGTAAACGTAAGCGAATCGACTATATTCCACACATACGAAGCAATATTGTCACGACTTACACCACTATTCTTCAAAATAATCTCAGAACCAACACACGTGTACAAAGTATCCATACGTGGTTCCGGAATAGCATACGGACGTAAGGTATCGCGACCAATATTCATACAGCCATTAAATGTCTTTGCATATAACTCCACTATATGCATAGTGGTATCGGTAGTAATGTATGGCAATAATAGCGAATAACTTCTTTTTTGTGTATGGTCTAACAACCAATAAGCATCTTGCATTGCATTATACACAGGATAATCGGTAGCATCGAAAAACAAAACCGTATCACCGACGCATACATCCTTATGGACTAAGGTGATTTTTGTTGACGGAACCACCTGTATTTCATCTTTTTTTGTTGCCGTACAACCTTGATCGGACGTAATCGTTAATTTTGCAGGTATCATACGAATCTCATCAGACAAAACCTGTACAGATTTTTCGGAAAAAGAATTACCATCCACCTCCCAACTATAGGTAGTAATTTCGCCATCGGCTATCTTTGAGGTAGAAGTAATTTCACGTTCGGTATATTGGCAGGCAATTAGTGGAGAAAACGAAGCGACTGGCGTTGGGTGAATATGGATAGTATCGAACAACACGCCCACGCATCCTTCCTCGTTTGTCGCACGTATTTGTATAGGAAACGCTCCCCACGAAGGAAATTGGTGACTTACCACATCGCCAACCAAGGTATCGGCATCCATAATCCATACATGTTCCACTATTTCAGTGTTATCGGTAGTATGAGAATTTTGAAGGATTTGCGTTATGTTTCCTTCGCACAGCTTCTCGGCGACAAAGTTCACGATAGGTGCAACGCCATGTACCGCAACGACCATGGTATCGCGTGCGACACAGTTATTACTATCCATTACCTCCACCGAATACTTTCCTGGAGCATCTACCACACAATATGGAGTATATTCCCCATTGAACCATTCGTAGGATTTTGCATGCTCTGCACCTTGTTGTAACTGAATAATATTTCCCTTACACAACAATGTATCAGGACCAAGAGTTGCAACTTTCGGGAACGAATCGACCGTAATCGTAATCGGTTTCGACGTAATAGAATATCCTGCATTATCCGTTACCGTAACCGAATACGTACCTGCTTTAGTTATCGAAATTGCTTGTGACGTTTCCCCCGTACTCCAGACATACGTATAATCACCAGCAAGTCCACAATCCCATTTCAATGTATCACCAAGACAGAGAATTTGGTTTGAAATCTGGTTGATTTCAGGGAAAACAATTTGTATAGTATCAACATACTCATATCCCCAATCATCCGTAACAAACACACTATATTCACCAGGTTTATTCACTTGTATAGATTGTGAAGTTTCCCCTGTACTCCATGTTATAGTTTGAAAATAACTCCTATCAGGAACAGTTAAAGCAATAGGTTTAAAACCATACGAAACAACCGTATCATCTCCAAGCGAAAACTGCTCGCGTTCCGTTCCTGGGAAATATTTCGAACGAAGATAGTTCTCTACCGATTGGCGTTCTAAATTGGAAAGAGGACGATCGTAGAAAATTATTTCAGCGATATCACCGTTGAGATAATATGAAGAATTAGGAGGAATTGAACCTTCTCCATTATTATACGCACCAATTAAAAAATCATATCTAGAATTAAATTTTGAATAAACATCAATGTTTGTTGTATACAACCCATTTTTATCTTGAAATAGCTGTAAATCAGCATTTTTTAGATCAAATTTAGTTGATAGTAAATCATATTTTTCTATATTGTTGTTAACATTTATTAAAAACCATTGACCTGTAAAACAAATTACTCTCAAATTATTTTCATACAATAAGCTGTATCTATATTTTCCACTTCCAGCGGTTGATTTTGCCCAAAATGTTCCCATTTTATTTTTTGACATGCCAACAACAAATGCAGTTTGTCCACCATTGCCTACATTTAAAATATCACCACCAGACAAGAAATCATTCCCATCAAATCGTAACACATTATGAAAACCCAAATTTTCTTCATTTTTAAATAGTCGTGGTGCATTTTCATCCAACAATTGAGAAAGAACCATTGGTTCTTCTGTTAAACTTTGCCACCCAAAAACTAACGAGCCATTCTCTTGCTTTATTGAATCCGCACACCACCATGCAGAAACTCCATTTACTTTTGTTGGATCAGAAATATTTTGAGAGAATGAACAATATGAACTTATAAAGCCCAAAATACATAATATTGTACAATTAACATACTCCTTCATTTTTAATCACTTTGCTATACTTTAACACAATACTTTTTCAAGCGACATAAACAGAAATCATGCATTGCTTTTATTAAAATAGGAAAAACATTTATAATAACAAAATAAAAATATCTCAATCCACTAACACAACCATTTTTATTCATCAAACAAAAAGTTGACTTTATATTATTTTGGACAATTATTAAATCCTTCCAAATTATTTTTTTTTGTTATTTCATAAACCAAAGTTGATTCTCTGCCCATCGTAACATTGGTTTATAATACTCTTTTACTTGATTAAGTAATAATACATCCTTAGGATAAGCTGCTTTTACAAATTGTATAATATCACGAACAGATATTATTTTATCAAATGATTTTAATGACAGTGTATGAGTTATTGAATCACTGTGCATGCGATACAGATATTTAGTTTGTGCAAACGCAATTGTTTTTGCCGCAAAGAACAAACGACGAGTATCTAACTCATCTGCATTCATATAAATAGTTGCATTTTGAAAAAATATTTTAGATAACCTCTGATGAAATATTCCTGACGCACCAATTTCCCAATCCATCAAGGTTAACCGACATGCCTGTTCACCAGAAAAAATCGTATTCATATTGAATTTATCTGTAGGAATAGTTTTCTCCAAAACTTTTAAATCTTCAGAAACAAGGAACATCTTAGCCAACACTATATCAGCAGATGTTTCCAATTGTCTTACAAATAATTTTTCAAAATATTGCTCATCCAACACATCATCTGCATCAACAAAAGCTATCCATTCCGATGTTGCTAATTCCAAGGCTTTTAAACGAGGATATTTGGCAGCACCACTATTTTCTTTTAGTTTTAATAGAGAAATCCTTTCGTCACATAATATCAATTTTTCAACTACTTCAACAGTATTATCCGATGAACAATCATCAACCACTATTAAAGTCCAATCTTTAAAAGACTGTTGTATGATACTTTGGATTGCTTCTCCTATATACTTACCCGCATTAAACGCCGGCATCACTATTGTCAACGTTTTCATAGTTGATACTGATTAATTAAATTTACAACTAACTCAACAGAACAGATAGACATTATTTGACTTATAGGCAGACTCAATTCTTCTCTATGAATTAATTCTGTAATAGGATATGACAGCATATTCCATTCAACATAGCATTGTTGCTTATGAGGAGGTATAGGATAGTGTATTAACGTTTGTACACCATTATCTGTTAAATATTGTTGTAATTTATCCCTATTCTTACAACGAATAGGAAATAGATGGAACACATGGGCATTCCAATCTTTAACTTTAGGAAGAGTAATCGAAGTATTTTTTATACCATCAAGATACAATTTAGCGACTTGCTTCCTTGCTTCATTATCCTGATCTAAATGACGTAATTTTACAGACAATACCGCAGCCTGAATTTCATCTAAACGACTATTACGTCCACAATAATCAAACACATATTTTTTTGATGAACCATAGTTTGCCAACGACCGTATTATTTTTGCCAACTCTGTATCATTGGTAGTTACTGCTCCTCCATCACCTAATGCACCAAGATTTTTACCTGGATAGAAACTATGTCCAGCAGCATCCCCTAACGACCCTGTTCGTTTGCCATTATACAAACAACCATGCGCCTGAGCATTATCTTCTATCAGCCTCAATTTATACTTTGTACAAATTTCTCCTATATGTTCTGTATATGCACATTGCCCATACAAATGAACAATTAATATGGCCTTCGTTTTTGGCGTAATATACTGTTCTAATAACGTATCATCTATCTGATAGGTCTCAATATTCGGCTCTATTAATATAGGTTTCAACCCATTTTCCGTAACAGCCAATATAGACGCGATATAGGTATTAGCAGGAACGAGCACCTCGTCTCCTTTTTGTAAAACACCCATTTCTATATAGGCACGAAATATCAAAATAAGGGCATCCAAACCATTTGCTACCCCTACACAATGTGAAGTCCCAATATATTGAGCATACTCTGTCTCGAAGTTTGCATTTTCTTGACCTTGTAAATACCAACCAGAATCTATTACACGAGACACTGCTTCGTGTATTTCATCACTATATGTTTCTGTTATTTTCTGTAAATCAAGAAATTTTATCATTTTTCTATTTTTCTAACAAATTTTGCAGGATTTCCACACCATAATTCACCAGCAGGAATACTTTTTGTTACCACACTTCCAGACCCAACCATTGCCATTTCACCAATTTCCACTCCACAAACAATAACCGATCCGGCCCCAATAGAGGCTCCTTTTCGTATAATTGTTTTTTCATAGAACTCAGGATATTGTTTTGAACGCGGATATTTATCATTAGTAAATGACACATTTGGACCGATAAAAACATTATCCTCGACTCTTAATCCATCCCATAATTGCACACCACACTTTATGGTCACATTATTACCAATAACAACATCGTTCTCTATAAAACAATGACTACAAATATTGCTATTCTCCCCCAATCTTGCTTGAGGTAAAACAACACAAAACTGCCAGATATTTGTTGACTCTGGAATTTTAGTTTGACAATCAGACAAAGGATGTATCATATCTTATAATTTAAGAATTCACTATAATTTCGTATATAATCACCTTCATCATATTTTTCAGACGCTAAAACCAAGCACACCGTTCCCGAAGAAAACCCTTGTTCCGCAGCCCATATACCTGGAGGAATATGGAGACCATAAAAAGGACGATTTAATGTAATTGTTCTTTTATTTTTACCATCATCTAAAACAACCTCAAAACAACCACTTGCAGCAATCAAAAATTGGTGGCAATTTTTATGAGCATGAGCACCACGAGATTCTCCTCCTGGTATATCATATAAGTAAAAAATCCTTTTTATACCAAAAGGTATATTTGCAAAATTCTCTACAGGTGTAATATTGCCACGTCGATCCTTTATTCGTGACAACTCTACAATAGAACAATCATAAACACTTATTTCTTTTAAATCCTTCACCTATTTATAAGATCTAAAAATATTATAATCACGTATATAATCACCTTCATCATACATAGTTGAAGATAATACTAACGCCAAAGAATTAGTAGAAAAATTATTCATTTCTCTCCATATCATTTTCGGTACATACAAACCATAGTACGAACGATTTAAATGAAAAGTCTTTTTCTCTTTTCCATCATCCAACACAACATCAAAACTACCAGAAAGCGCAACAATAAATTCCTCAGAAGTTTTATACGCATGTCCACCACGAGATTCTCCCCCTGGAACATCATAGATCCAAAAAGAACGTTCAATTTTAAACGGGACATGATTTTCCTCTTCTATAAAAGATAAATTTCCACGTTTATCCAATATTTTTGGCAAATCAATTATTTTAGCATCAAAGATCATACAGGAAAAACTATTTCAAAAATACACAATTAAATTGCAGCTTTGTTTTTATTAGCGCAGGAGAACTATCCTCAAAAGCGTCTTCTACAGAAAAGACAAAGTCTTTTTCTCTCAACAACAAATACTTATGATTTTTGCCAAACCAGAATTCAAACTTATACTTCCCTTTTCTTAATGAATTATTAGGAACTATCAAACAGCAGGAATATAATCCTTCCCTTATAGTATCATTGTTAGCTATATCTACTCCATCTGAAAAAATAATTATATCATCAATAGTTGATATATTATATGAAAAATCTAACTGTATATCCGAATTATAATTATAAAATTCTAAATAGATCTTGATTCCTGAAGTTTCTGTTATTACATGTCCTTCCATAGGCAAGAATTCCAACGCTTTCAATTTTATCTTATCATTTCCAATAAAATCTACTGAATTTTCAAAATAAAAATTACTGGAATTTGAATAAGTTGAACCCACATAATAATCAACCGAATCTTTTATATTGCCAGAATAAACAATTGAGCCATTATGCATTACCACACCAGATTGACATAAACTCTTCACACTCGCCATATTATGACTCACAAACAGTACGGTTCTTCCTTCTCCTTTGCTTACGTCTTGCATTTTGCCTATGGCTTTCTTTTGAAATTCGGCATCACCAACAGCTAAAACCTCATCTACGATAAGGATTTCCGGATCGAGATGGGCAGCAACAGCAAAGCCTAATCGTACCATCATTCCCGAGGAATAACGTTTTACCGGAGTATCGATATAGCGTTCACAACCGGAAAAATCTACTATTTCATCAAACTTGCGGGTAATTTCTTGTTTGCTCATACCCAAAATGGCACCGTTCATATAAATATTTTCACGACCAGTCATTTCCGGATGGAAACCGGTCCCCACTTCCAACAAAGAACCTATTCGGCCATGGGCTTTTATGGTTCCAGTAGTAGGCGTAGTTACACGCGATAATAATTTGAGTAATGTAGATTTGCCAGCACCGTTTTTTCCAATTATGCCAACAACATCGCCTTTCTTTATCTCCATATTAATGTCGCGTAATGCCCACACATAGTCCGAAGAACCTTTTGTTGTGCGGTCATTCGTCTCGCCTATCTTTAAATATGGATCTTCCTGACGCAAAATAGCTGTCCGCCACCAACGATTCAAATCGTGGGACAACGTACCTGTAGTAACAAGACCTAAACGGTATTGCTTTCCTACATTTTCTATTTTAATCGCAACGTCAGACAAGAGTATTTCTGTTTACTGTTTGCTTTTATTGCAAACATAATTATTGCGTAAAAATATGAAATAATAAACAAATGACAATTGACAATTGACAATTATTCTTACAACACCCCATTCTATTCATTTAAAATTATTTCATCAAAAAATTTCATAAATCGTTTCAACAAAAACGTACAAAAATATGGAATAGTAAAAATATTATTTTCAAATCCCACATTTCCATGTACCAACTTTATACCAACCTGAATATCATGATATTTAGGACTTTCTATCAATGTACGCAAGGATTTTGACCTCCCATTTCTTGACTTTACCTCAACAGGAACAAGATATTTTTTTGTACGAACAAAAAAATCTTCTTCTAATGTAGAATCTTCTCGTTTATAATAAAACAACTCGTAACCTTCCTTTACCAATGCTTCGCCAACGATATTTTCATACAACGCACCTTTATACACACCCCAATTACTATTCACACGCAAGTCTTCTTGTGCTTCATCGTCCAAAAATGCAACTAATAAACCAGTATCACGAAAATATAACTTATACTTCGAAGAATCATAATTCCCTTTTAATGGTAATTCAGGGAAAGCCATACAATAACAAATATTTATTATTCCCGCATCGTTTAACCACTCAACACAACCCCAATAATCCTTAAAACGAGCACCATTTGCAACTTTTGAAATTTGAAACTTTTTATTCTCTTTTGATAATTGAATTGGTACATGCCTAAAAACATTCAAAATGCGAGTCTGCTCCAATCCTTGCACATATTTTCGAACATCTTCTTGATAGTCTAAAATTAATTGTTTCTGTATTGATAACACATTTTCAAATGTTTCATTCTCAATAAATGACACTACAACTTTTGGCATACCACCAAGCAAACAAAAATCCATAAAATGTCTTTGAAAAACAGACATTTCCAACGAAGAAAAAGGTCGTTTTTCTATCAAATGTAACAACAAATCATCAATTTGTTCTTGTGTATATCCTTTAGCCCATAAAAACTCCTCAAAATCCATAGAAAATAATTCATAATCAGCCTTATAACCAACACTATTACTTTCTATCCTTTGGTAATTTATCCCTAACAACGAGCCACTACAAATCACATCAAAACGACCATCTATTTTGAAGAACTTTAACGAAGTCGCTATTTCTGGAAAATCCTGAATTTCGTCAAAAATTATGAGCGTTTGATGCTCAACAAAACGCAAAGATGGATCCAACTTTGACATATTCTTCAGAATAAAAGTCGGTTGATAACCTTCTTGTATAATTTGCTTAAACTTATCGTCCGTCACAAAATTAATATAGACAATATTTTTATAATTTTTTTCTGCAAAATGAAGTATAGCCTCTGTTTTTCCAACCTGGCGAGCTCCCTTTACTATCAAAGGTAATCTGTTTGGATTTTCTTTCCAATTCTGCAAAAACGAATCTATTTTTCTTCTCAAATACATAACTATCTCATATATAAGTACAAAAATAAACTTTTTACAAAAATACGAGCGAATCGCAAGAAGAATTTTACAAAAACATGAGCGAATAAAAGCACACCACACACAAAAAGATGAGCGAATCATCCATCACAAACACTCCCAAAGCATCAATTGTCAATTGTCAATTGTCAATTATCAATTATCAATTGTCAATTATCAATTAAAAAAGACTAATTTTGCACCCGTTATAACAAATTCATATATGAACGCTCAAGAATTACGTCAGTCGTTTTTAGACTTTTTTGCGTCTAAACAACACACTATCGTGCCTTCTGCCCCTATGGTAGTAAAAGGCGACCCAACGTTGATGTTTACCAACGCTGGTATGAATCAATTCAAAGATATTTTCCTTGGAATTTCTCCTATCACTAAACCTCGTATTGCGGACTCTCAAAAATGTCTTCGTGTTTCCGGTAAACACAATGACCTTGAGGAAGTTGGACACGACACATATCACCACACTATGTTCGAAATGCTTGGTAACTGGTCGTTCGGCGACTACTTCAAAAAAGAAGCTGTAAGCTGGGCCTGGGAATATCTTACCGAAGTTTTGAAAATAGACAAAAATTGTTTGTATGCTACTGTTTTCGAAGGTGACAAAACCGATGGAACGGAATTCGACCAAGAAGCATACGACATTTGGAAACAATATCTTCCAGAAGAACGAATTCTTCGTGGTAACAAACACGATAACTTCTGGGAAATGGGCGAAGTTGGTCCTTGTGGTCCTTGCTCCGAAATCCATGTGGATATTCGTTCTGCCGAAGAAAAGGCAAAGAAACCTGGTCACGAATTAGTAAACCACGATCATCCACAAGTAATCGAAATCTGGAACCTTGTGTTCATGCAATACAACCGTAAAGCTAACGGCGAATTGGAACTACTTCCAAAGAAACATATCGATACAGGTATGGGTTTCGAACGTCTTGCTATGGTTACTCAAGGTAAACAATCGAACTACGACACTGATGTGTTCCAACCTCTTATTCAAGAAATTGGAGCTATCTCAAATACAAAATATGGTCAAGATGCAAAACAAGACATCGCAATGCGTGTTATCGCCGACCATATCCGTACTATCGCATTCGCGATTGCCGATGGACAATTACCTTCGAACATCAAAGCTGGTTATGTAATCCGTCGTATTTTACGTCGTGCAGTTCGTTACGGTTACACGTTCTTGAACCTTCACGAACCATTTATGTACCAACTTCTTCCTTGTTTAATTCAAACAATGGGGAAAGCTTATCCAGAAATCATTGCTCAAGAAAAATTGATTACCAAAGTGATTTTCGAAGAAGAAAAATCATTCTTGAAAACACTTGCAACTGGTATCAATCTTTTGAACTCTAAGATAGAAAAAACGAAACAAGCAGGAAGCAACAAAATCTCTGGCGTTGATGCATTTACATTGTACGACACATACGGATTCCCTCTTGATTTAACTACATTGATTGCTCGCGAGCAAAATATGGAAGTTGATATTGACGAGTTCCAAAAAGAACTTGACAAACAAAAAGAACGTGCTCGTCAAGCAACAAACATTTCTACTGGCGACTGGGTTGTTCTTTCTAACGAACAAGGAAATGCATTCGTTGGCTACGACACAACGGAATGTATGGTAACTCTTGTAAAATACCGTCAAGTAACAGCAAAAGGTAAATCTCTATACCAATTAGTATTCGACAAAACTCCTTTCTATGGTGAAATGGGTGGTCAAGTTGGCGATAAAGGTTACATCGAAGCTAATGGTGTTAAAACAACAATCGTTGACACTGTTCGCGAAAACGGTCTTACTGTTCACTTGTGCGAAAAACTTCCAGAAGTTCTTGATACAGAGTTCAATGCTGTTGTTAACACAAAAGCACGCGAGTTAACAGAATGTAACCACTCTGCTACTCACCTTTTGCAATATGCATTGCAACAAGTTCTTGGTACACACGTTGAACAAAAAGGTTCTTTGGTTACTCCTGAACATTTACGTTTCGACTTCTCTCATTTCCAAAAAATGACAGACGAAGAAATCCGTAAGGTTGAACAAATCGTAAACCAAATGATTCGCCAAGATATTCATTTGGAAGAATTCCGTGACCTTCCTATTAACGAAGCAAAGGCAATGGGTGCAAAAGCATTGTTCGGCGAAAAATATGGCGACAAAGTTCGTGTAATCAAATTTGGTGATTCTATGGAACTTTGTGGTGGTACGCACATTGGTTCAACGGGAAAAATTGGTTTCTTGAAAATCACATCGGAAAGTGCTATTGCAGCAGGTATCCGCCGTATTGAAGCCGTTACTTCCGACAATGCAGAACAATATATTTTCGAACAAGTTGATACATTGAGTGCAATCAAAGAAACATTGAAAAACCCTGTTAATTTGATGAAACAAGTTGAGCAATTGGTTGCTGACAATGCAAAATTGCAAAAACAACTTGAAGCATTCGAGAAAATGCAAACACAACAACTTGCTACAGATTTGTTGAAAGACGTTGCTTCTAAAAACAATATTTCTACAGTTGTAAAAGAAGTATCTGTTTCTAACGCAAATGCCTTGAAAGACATTGCGTTCTCAATGAAGAACAGTCTTGCTTCGTTCATCATCGTACTTGCAGCAAACATCGACGGAAAAGCAAACATCTGCGTTGCACTTTCACAAGATGTAATCGACGACTACAAACTAACTGCAAAAGATTTGATTTCGTTGATGGCAAAAGAAATTGCTGGCGGCGGTGGCGGACAACCATTTTTTGCAACAGCTGGTGGAAAGAATCCACAAGGTATTCCAAATGCTTTGCAATTGGTACAAAATAAAATTAATGAAATATAAGCATATCTAAATAATTATAAACTAACACATGAATACTATGAAAAAATTACGATTATTAGCACTGTTAGTCATGTCATTATTGGCTTCAGTATCATTCATTTCATGCGATACAGATGGTAGCGATGATGATTTCGATTACGACAATCTTGAAAATTGTACATGGAACCAACTATCTAAAAAGGCTAGTTTCCTATCTACCTTTCCTGAATTGGGAGGTACATTCAGCGACGGATCGGTTATTTTGAACACAAATATTGGAGAAAGAGAAGCCGATATGGTAATGTTTACGTACAACATTTCAAACGGAGACCTTGATTCTTACATACAAAAACTTGCTGATAATAAGTTTTGCGTAACAAGAATGGGAGAGGTTTTACTTGCAGACAAAGTAGCCAATGATCATCAGTATAGTCTTGAATGCGTAGAAGGAACGTTCATATTTATGGCAGAAAAATTCCTTATAAGTTCGGACTACGAAATTGCGTTGGAAGACTACCAAGAAAGATTAGAAAATTCAACACCAACAAATGCGACATGGGAAGATGTAGTAAGTGAATATGAATGGCTAAATAATTTGCCAGCACCAGATTTCCGTTTTACTAACTACAGACTTGTATCAAGCGACGAAGTTGCACTTACAGGTAGTTTTTCAGCTTCTTCTCGTGAAACTTACGCTCAACAACTTGAGGCAGCTGGTTTTAAAGAAATGCCAAACACAGATCGTGCAATGTTCAAGAAAGAATTT
This sequence comes from Bacteroidales bacterium, assembly GCA_024402335.1. Lineage (GTDB taxonomy): Bacteria > Bacteroidota > Bacteroidia > Bacteroidales > UBA1715 > UBA1715. The sequence goes on along the minus strand of JAKSTZ010000003.1, from coordinate 67,059 downwards.
GAAGATGGTGGATATTATGTCGTTACGATGAATGAAGCAATGGTGGATTTTAGAGATTTCACTAAATAATAATTTCTATACTAGCATAGAAAAAGGTCGGCTAAACACCGACCTTTTTTTGTATATTGATATAACCTCTAAATGAGAGTCCATTAATCTATCAGAATGCCGCGTGGTTAGATTTCTCAATGACATTGCCGGAAGCATCAAATGTTCGACGGAGTTCTTTTGTTCTATCTTGGCCAGCAGCAAGAAAGAACAAGAACAAAAATCATACAAGCAAAAATCTAAATGATTTTCACTACATTTGTATCTGTTAAAAATTTTCAACTATGCGATTAAAAAATCTTCTTTTCATACTTACTATTTGCTTGGGATTTGTGTCTTGTAACATTAATAGTGCAAAAAACATTAAAGATTGCAAATTCCGTTTTAATTCTATTTCCAACCTTATGGTAAACGACATTTCCTTCGACGGAAAGCGAAGCCTAAAAGACTTCACTCCTGCTGATGTCGCTGTAATTTCACGCGGACTTATGAGTGAAATGCCTATAGATTTCACTGCACATGTAACAATAGACAATCCTAACAAACAAAAAGCTGAACTTTGTGCTTTGGAATGGATACTTCTTATAAAAGACGTGGAAGTTGCCAATGGGGTCATCGACAAAAGAATAAAAATCGGTGCAAACGAAAGTGTTACGGTACCTATCGATGTGGAAACAAACACGAGTGTGTTAAAAAAATTCTCCCTTACAGAAATCAAAAGTATTATTTTTAACATTAGCAATTCCAAAGGTTTACCACAAAACTCAACATTAAAAGTAAAACCAGCCATAAAAGTTGGAAAAACACTGATAAAAACGCCAACATATTTTACTGTTGATTTAGAATAGAATGAAACACTACCTGTTTATACTATTTGTTTTCGTATCGTTTTGCGGATTTGCCCAAGGACCTGTGGTCTTTCGACAAGAATTTCAGAACGATAACCAAGAATACATTAACTGCATTCCTTTTGAACAGACTGGATTTCTACTACAATCGTTCAAAAAAGAAAAACAAACGGTAAAAAAACACGATGTATTTACATTCACTTTATTTGATACTGCTTGTAAACAGAAATCTGAAATTGACGCTGCGATTCCTGCAAGAAAGTCGGCATATACTCGATTTGCAAACAAAGAGAACATATACTGGTTATCGTACCAAACTTCAGGTACGTACACGGTTACCATTGTATCGAAAAATCTACAAATACGAACACTGTCCGGCAGACTTCCTAAAGGTACTGCAGTACAAAATATTCGTGCTATAGGAAATTATGTTTATATCCTTGGACACACCAAAGATCTTCCTGTACTACTTATTCAAAACATTGAAACGAAGGAATGTAGCTTTGGAAAGATAATTCCACTTAGCAAACGAAACTTTTCAATTTCATCATTTGAGATAAATGAAGAAAGTGGTGAATTATACGTATTCACCAAAGATGTAATGAGAAACGACAAACTCGTTAAATTACACATCTACAAAGATGGACAAAAAACAAACGAAATCATGATACGCTCGCCACAAACCGATAAATATATAGTATCGGCTGCTGCTTCACGCCTACAAGACGGCAGTCTCATGATTTCGGGGACATACGGCAATGCACTAAAAAGCAACGATATTTCAGTCGGTATATTTCTGATGAAAAAGGCAAACGATGGTTCGACCGTATTTACTAAATTCATCAACTACTTGGAAATCAACAATTTTACCTCTTATCTTTCAACAAAGAAACAAGAGCGTATAGAAAAAAGACAAGAACGACTTGCAGAAGCAAACAAAGAGTTGGAAATGAACTACTTAATGACACCGCATAAAATTCTTGAAAAAGACGGGGAATTCATACTGGTAGCGGAATCCTTTTACCCAACCTACCGTCAAGAATGCGATTATTTTCCAACTGGAATGGGAGCGCCGGTAATGCACTGCTACCCTGTTTTTGACGGTTTTCAATACACTCATTTCTTTATTTTAAGTTTCAACGAACAAGGTGAGATTCTTTGGAGCAACGCCTCGCCACTTCAAATAGAAGAAAAACCATATTCTGTGATTCACTATCTTTCCGTAAACAATAAACCTACAGGAATACAAACGATGTATTCGTCGTGGGATAAAATCTATGTACAAGAATTTTCCTCTAACGGAAGTACCAGCAATAAAGAAATTGACATCATAAATGAAGATGAGAAACTATTGTTCTCTGCAACTAAAAATGTACACTGGTACAATAACGCTTTCTTGTCATACGGTAATCAACGCATAAAAAACAAAGACGAACATTCTAAACGACAAATCTTTTTTATGCAGAAAATCGTTGTTGATGAATAAAAACAGACAATTATCTTTGTAAAAAATTAAGACAATTCAACATGAAATATAAAATTTCCATACTAATCAGTATAATTACATGTTTTACAATTAGTTGTAAAGAAAAAAACGAATATAAAACTACAGAACACGGGCTTACATATAAATATATAGTAAAAAGTGATTCTACACTATTGCCTCAAGAAGGCAATAAACTTGCCCTTGATGTATGTTACTACGACAGCAACGATTCACTTTTATTCAATTCGCAAGATATTTCTTCAAAATTCATCATGGACTTCACAAAGCCTACTGCCGAAGGAAGTACGATAAACGATGCGTTAGCAATGATGCATGAAGGTGACAGTATGAGTTTTCTAATAAATGCCTACGAATTTTATTTATTTGCCGGACAAACTAAAAAATTGAAAGATGTTTCCAGGACAGAAAACCTTCGTTTCGAAATAAAACTAAAGAAAATTCTTTCGCCAGAAATAGTTCAAAAAGAACAAGAAAAAAAGATGGAAGAATTGAAAAATGAAGAAGAAGAACTTTTAAAGGAATTTTTAGAAAACAATTATCCTGACCTACAACCAACAAAATCCGGATTATACTTCGTTGAAACCCGTGAAGGCGAAGGGCCTACAGTTGGGAAAAGCAATAAAGTTGCGATTCATTACACTGCAACATACATAAACGGTGAGCCAATTTACTCGACATATCAAAAGAACGATCCGCTTATTTTTGACGTTGCCGATCCGCTTGTTTGGCCTTGTTTGGCAGAATCTGTGCTATATATGAAGAAAGGCAGCAAAGCAACTTGTATTGCCGTATCAAAACTTGCAGCTGGAGAAAACGGCGACAAAGCAATGCACATTGCACCACGAAAAACTATCATTTTCGATATAGAATTGATAGCATTTAAGTAATAAAATATAAAACAGGATTTTAAGTAGAGACGATGCGTGCATCGTCTCTACTTTTTAGAATAGATTCCGTTTCTTGAAGCTGTAATAGCTTATTGCAATAATAAGAACAGTAATCAACAATATTAATGGGAACGCAAACCACCAATTTTCCATACCATTCGGAACATTCATACCGAAGAATCCAGAAATAGCGGCAGGAATCATCAAAATAATTGTAATAGTAGTCAATTTCTTCATGGTTCCATTCAAGTTGTTACTAATAATACTTGCATAGCCACTTCGTTGACGTTCCAAGATATCGCTATAGATATTTGCAGTTGTATAAGCCTGTTGTAATTCGACCTCTACATCATCCAACAAATCGTCATCAAATTGCAGATTACGTAGATGTTTCTTCAAACGAACAAGCACAACCTCGTTACCTCGCATAGACGTAATAAAATAGACAAGGAATTTTTCTATGCGCATCATCTGTTGCAATTGCTCATTTTCCATTGATTCTTCCAAAGCCTCTTCTGCGTTTTTCATCATGATGTTCATCTGTTTCAAGTACTTCAAGTACCAAACCGAACTACTTAAAAACAACGAAAGCATCAAATCTAATCGCTGACGACCTTGAATGCGTTTACGATTCGACCAACGAATAAAATCCTCTATCATTTCCGACTTGTAATGACAGATAGTAATTAAAACGTCGTTACTGATAAGAACGGCCAACGGCACAGTAGAAAACAAAGAATCACCATCCTCATCAATTTCTTTATTCGGAATACGAATAAGGGTCATCAACCAACCATCTTCATTTTCCGTTCTCGGACGTTCTTCCGTATCTTCTACGTCCTTAATAAAGTCCATAGGAGCATTAAATGAGTTCTCCAATTCAGTCAAATCCTTCTGCGTAGGTTTTGTGACCTGAATCCAGCAATTTGGTTGCCATTTGGATATCTTCTTGAATCCGCCTTTGCATTCTAAATATTCTATCATGTCGTTCTTTTTAAGGCGTTTATACTCGTTCTTTCCTGCGAAAATAACATATTTTATTTTTTGTACAACACAAAAAATAAAAAGAAATTTTCAACATATAAAACATTAAATATCAAAACCTTATAAAAGTTTTCATCAGTAAAATACGAGAATGGCTTACTATTCAAGAAAACAAAAATAGATAACAACGGTAGCCGTTACCTACAACAAACGAAGGAAATATGACATTGTTATGCCTAGATATGTGCCGATTGCATATCCCACAAGTCCTATTGCCAAACCACTTACAAGCACCTTTTTATTTCCCATCGCACCAACAACAGGAGGAATAAACGGTGGCGAACATAGCAAGCCTATATTTGCGACAACAAATAAATCACCATGCACCTTAAACAAGCGACAAAACAACAAATGTAACGACATTGAAACCACCATAACAAATAAGACATAATACAATAATGTTAGTCCATTGGTTCCCAACGTATAGAAATTAAACTGCGACGCAACAACAACGCTAAACATAAGAATGAAAATCATTCCCAATTCAAATGTTTTTGGTAAGCGACGAATTTTGTCATTAAAAGATGCAACTATTGCCAAAGTTGTAACTGTCAGAATAACTATCATCTCATTCAATGTACCCGTCAACAATAAAGATAAACCTGCACCTATAACAAGAAACACAATAGACAGAAACAAGCCCAACATTGTCAACGGGAAAATACGTCTATGTAGCATATTGTCATAACACTCAACACCATTATCACGTAAACGTTTTGAAATAGCCGAACTACCTTCGTCTTCGGGAAATGGAAGTATTTTTCGGAATAATCTATATCCACCACACACGACAAACAACAACAATGGGAATGTTCCTAACATCTCAAATGTCATCAAACAAGTCATTACAGTTGAATCTACCTGTAAAGCTGCTCCCAAAGCAGCAAAATTCATAGTTCCACCGGTATAGATTCCCACCATCATAGCCGATAAATCTTCGAAATTTTCAGTATTTCCATTTCGAAAGACAAAAAAACCGGCGATTACAGCTATCAAAACAGCCAACAAACCACCTAATAATGCAAAAATTGTTTTCGGTAAAGATTTTGCCCATAAACGGAAATCCGAACTCAACAACATCAGAGGGATAGCTAACGGAACCGTTATATTCATAAACCATTTTTGTATAACCGCTAACCGAGCAACCTGATCAACATCTAAATTAATTGTCATCAATCCAGAAAGCGACAATAGTATTCCTACCGCATAAGCGACTACAACAGAGCCAACCTTTTGTACAAATACCCACCTACGAAAAGCAAACACAATACAAAAAGGAACTAGTAAGTAAATGGAAACTATTATTGCGATGCGCATAACTACAGACTAAAACAAGTCATTATCTTCAGAATCTTCTTCATCCTCCTCTTCGTCTTCATTCTCGTCATCATAATCAGAAAATTCAAAGGAACCTATGCCAGCAACATCATTTTCCAACATCTCACCATTTAAGATTTTTTGCATTTCATCATCATCCATTTCCTTAACATTAGAAATCACTAATGTTTCATCCAAAAATCCTCCTAAATCCTCTGTTGCATCAACCACTTGTTGAATTACATCTGACGGTGCTATTGTAATTGGAATAAGCACCATTGCGCGCATATAGCGCCCTGAAAAAGAGAACGATTCCAAATCAGAATCATACTTATCTATTGCACATTCCAATTCTCCCTGTAGAATACGTGCTTGTGCATCAGTAAATGGACAATCTTGTTCGTTTACAAAACAAACGAAATAACGTAGTTTACTACCTTTCCCACCTAAACCAGTAGAAATAATTACTTGCGTTTCGTCCAATAAAGAACCTTCTATCTCAGCTTTACTTTCGCGATAAGCCATAGAAGCCCATAAACGAATCTCACCTTCGGATTCATTCTTAAATTTTTCTATTGCACGAAATGCCTCAACATCGTCGAAAGAAGCTAATTTCACTAAAATATCACGCTTATCTTCCAAACGAGTTTCTGGATCATATAAATACGGAACCTTCTCCATAATATCCGAAAGCTCATACACTTGACGACGCAACATTCGCGATCTTTTGTAATAACCAGCCTGAATGTTTAAATCTATTTGTTCTTCCACAATACTCAACGATTGCGGATTTGCATTAAACATTTTTCGTAAGTCATCAAATATTTCGTTTGTACTGGACATAAAGCCAAGATTTAAATTATTGCATTATAAATTATTCGTTGAATACGAGAACGAACAGCAGAATCACCAAGCATTGTATTCTTAGCATCTGGAGTTGAACGATTCACTCTATTTGAAAGGAATATGTAAAGCAACGACTGTTCTGGATCAACCCAAAACATCGTCCCCGTAAAACCAGTATGACCATAACTTAACGGAGAAGTACAATGACACGTTGGGTCAAGTTTAACCCCATCAGGCTCAGGTTTATCAAAACCTAAACCTTTTCTGTTTCCATTTTCACAAAACTGACAAGCTGTAAACAAATCTATTGTTTCTGCCTTTAAATATCGTTCTCCGCCATATGTTCCTTTATTCAGAAGCATCTGAAGTAATTTTGCCAAATCGTGTGCATTCGAAAACAAGCCTGCATGACCACTTACACCACCCAACATAGCTGCGCCTCTATCGTGTACATATCCTTGCAACAACTGATGACGAAAAAACTCTTCATTTTCCGTTGGAGCAATGTCTGACTTCGAGAATCTAGTAAGCGGACAATAACCTAACGTTGATGCTCCTAATTTCGAATAGAAATTCTCTTGGGTATACTCATCCAAAGACTTGCCCGTAATATTTTTTATTACATCTGTCATTAAATAAAACCCCAAATCACTATATACAACTTCTTTTTTCGGCAACAAAGGAGATTCCGCTATCATACGAAAAACCGTATCTCTATAGGCATTGTTCAAATAGAAGTTTTCTCCCATTTCTATTTGGTGATCCGTATCTTTTGTTGTTGCCACCGCATTTTCAGCAAATTCTACCTTAGACGAAAGATATAATTGATAATCAATCAAGTAAGGAAACTCTGCAGAACGATTTTTGGATTTCATTCCTTTATCGTAATAGTTTTTAAAGACCGTTTGTGTCAAAGCAACACCCGAACGTAATTGCGCCTGATGAGTTAATACATCGCGCATACACAATGTGTCCTTATTGGTTCCCTTTAGATAAGGAACATAATCACCAAATTGCTTTTTTAGAGAAAAATCACCCTCGTCATACAATTTCATGAGTGACACTGTTGTTGCTGCCGCTTTAGTAATAGAAGCTAAATCATATAATGTTTCAGTGGAAACAGAATCCGTAGATCCAAAAGAATATATTCCAAAAGCTTTCTCATAGACAATAACGCCATCTTTTGCGACCAAGACCTCGCAACCAGGCATTGCTCCATTTTGTATAAAATAAGTCACAACAGAGTCTATTTTTTCCAATCTCGAATCATCCATTCCGACTTCTATTGCGTCACCGGAGCGTAAGCGTTGTACTGCTCCATAATTTACTCCAGATCCGGCATTAAAACCTCCAGCAGAAACAGGGAGACGACCATTTATTGGAGTTGCACCAAATAATGATTCTGCAGCAATTTCTTGCACTTGTTTTCTAAAATCATAAGAAACCAATAACGTTTCAACAGAAGGTAATACATCCTTAAAATAGTCCAGTGCATACGGATTAGCATGTAACACCATAATGACATTGTTTGCAGCAGCAATCTTGCCTACCACTTGTACCATTTCCGGCGTAATTCCATATTTTTTATTTGGATACGAGCTTGAACCAGGGACATTCAAAATAACAACATCATAAGCCTTAAGACTTTCCATTGTATTTTGAAGAATTGTAGCATACGATTCATTTGTTGGTACAACAAACTCCGTAACTGTAGCCTGTTTCTGCAACTGTTTCACGAAATAAGAAGTACCTTTTTTCAAAGAGACAACAGCAATCTTTTTCTTATCCAATTGTCGCAATGGCAATTGTGACTTTTTATCTTTTACAACCGTCATTGAAGCTTGCAACAACTTACGATTAAGATTTCGAGCTGCAGGTGTATTCAAATCCTTATGTAAATTATTTAAATCAACAAATTGTCTGTTTGGAACATTCATCCATGATTTTGCCAATAAAATTCTACGGCAATGCTCATCAATATCTTCTTGTTTTAAACGACCATTTGCCAAAGCCTGTTTTATTGCAGAAATTGCCTTAGGTACATCCAAAGTAAATTCCAAGACATCATTACCAGCAAGCAATGCACGAACCTCTACTTCTCCTGCTGGAAAAGCATTACTTACAGCTTTCATATTCAAAGCATCGGTGAAAATCAAACCTTGAAACTTCATCTCTTCACGAAGTTTTTGCTTTACAATTTTTGGAGACAAAGTCGAAGGTAAGTCCTTAGTCTTATCCAATGAAGGCACATATAAATGTGCAATCATCACACCTGTTAAATCATTTTTTATCAGCTGTTTAAATGGGAACAATTCAAAATCTTCCAACTCATCTTTTGAGCTGTGAATGACAGGCAAAGCATAATGAGAATCGCTATTAGTATTGCCATGTCCAGGAAAATGTTTCGCTGTTGTTAATATATGATGCGATTGCATTCCACGCATATACAACAAACTTTTTTCAGCGACATTATCTTTCATTTCACCAAAAGAGCGAGTATTAATCACTGGATTTTGAGGATTATTATTGATATCGACAACAGGTGCGAAATTTATATGTATTCCCATTCGAACGCATTCACGTCCTACTTCCTCTCCCATTTCCTCAATCAAATGTGCATTTTTTTCACTTATATCCCCCAATTGCAACTGACGAGGGAAAGATATTGTACTATCCAATCGCATTGCCAATCCCCATTCGCCATCAATAGCTACCGACAATGGAATCTTTGAAGCTTTTTGAAAATTGTTGGTCATTTTGGCTTGCAAAATTGGAGAACCTTTAAAAAAGATTACCCCACCAATATGATAATCAGTTATTAATTTTGTAACTGCAGCTTCATTATTTTGCTTTGGATCGGAATAAGCAGCAACCATAAATAGTTGTCCTATTTTTTCATCCAAAGTCATGGTATTAAACACTGAATCAACCCATTGCGAATTAGCTCCCATAAACGGATGTGTTGGAGTTGACACCGGTTCTGTTGAATTTAAAGCTCCACACCAAAGTAGCAGAGCAGCAAAAAACATATATTTTACAAATTTCTTCATCTATAAATATTCCATTAAAGCTTTGTATAACACTATCATAGATTCAATATCTGACTTATGAATCTTTTCTTTTGGCGAATGTGGAAATTCTTGTGCGGCACCAACAAAACACCAATTTACTGCGTATGGTATCATTTGTAAATTACCACCATCGCTACCTCCTGCAGTTTCAACTTCACGCTGAATTTGTATTTTTTCTCGTTTTGCAACATTCAAAATCTTATCGACGAATACTTTACGTGGCACGTAGCTATCCTTCAAAGACACGACACAACCTTTTGCATATTCTATACCTTCGGTAATCCATGTTATGTCGGCAATCAACGCATTATGCAAGTGATAGTTTTTATATAAATATCTCCAACAAAATTTTGCATTTCCACTACGAGTTTCCTCCCCTGTAGAAAACACGATTGCGCCGCACTTCATTGTCTTTGCCAATTGTAAGGCAACATACACCCCAACTCTATCATCCAAAAAAGGAGATTCTATATAATCTTCAGACTCAACGAAATCAGGTTTATAAGTAAGAAGTGTTCCACGTTCTAACTTTACATCTGATTTGTAAGTATATCGTTCCCCATCTTCAACGAACTCACAAGTGACTTCTTTTCCATCTTGGAATCCAACCAGTTGCGTTCCTGCATCACAACGAGGCGATCCGATTGGTACTAGTTCATCGTCATAGCCAACCATCCAACCAACGCTATCGATATGAGCAAACATAGCAGTACGCGGAGTGCCCCACACCAACATAACGCAATCCTGGAAATCCTCTCCACATATAACCTTTGGCTTATGTCTCCACGAGAAACTATTTTTTTCTACATACTCAACAAGAAACATAGCCAAACGACTTTCATCGCTGGATGGAGCCGAAATGCTACATAACTTTTGTAATAATCCATACTCGCTATTCATCTTCCAATCGTATTTCTGCTATCTTTTGTAATGCACTAACACATTCTTTTTCTACCTTTTGTGCCACCATGAAACGTACAGAGCAAGTCAATTCAAACGTTTGTTGCACAATCTCACAGCCCATTCGTTTCAATATATTCATGACAGCATTACTTTGCTCATAAGAGAAATGCACAGAATAGCATGACTGAATAATTTTTTCAACCACGACCGCCTGTGTCAATGCATCTTTCGCGGCTTCCTTATAAGCATGTACAAGTCCGCCAACACCAAGTAGTATACCTCCAAAATAACGAACAACCACCACCATAACATTAGTTACACCAAAAGCTTCTAACTGTCCAAGTATTGGCTTACCTGCCGAATTTGAAGGTTCTCCATCATCGGAACATCTAAAACGTTCTCCTTGATTACCAAGTTTATAGGCCCAACAATGATGCCGCGCTGCATGATGCTTCTTCTGTATTTCAGCAAGTTTTGCTTTTGCGTCATCTTCAGACAATACAGGAAAAGCGAAAGCAATAAATTTGCTTCCTTTCTCCTTATATAAGCCTTCCGACGAGCTTTCTATCGTTTTATAGGTTCCTTCTGCCATACAATTAAGCAATCAAAAGTAAGAAACTACCAATTGCAATAAGCCGTCATAACAATCAAGTTATAAACGAATTGTACACAAGAAAGAAAATGAAATGGATTTTATTTATCAGTCTTTAGAAGTTCTTCTAAAGGTATATCTGTCATTTTAGTTATTTGCTTAAAAATATAAAACATAACAACAACCAAAATGATAGTACATGGTACAGCAATGATAGGGAAACTAAGACCTGTAAGTTTACCTATTTCAGCCGTATATTCTTCTGTTCCCGGCTGACTTTGTAAAATAATTCGTGCTAATGTGAAATTTAATACAGAAGAAAGCAGAAAAGAAAACACAACCCAGTATGATGATTTTCTAAACATATCATCAAAACGTGCACGAGAATTTCTTTCATCCAAAACGGCATAGACTCTTTGAAGATCTATAACATCTTCATTAAAAAACAAGCTACTAACTACATTTTTTCCCATACGGATAGATACCAGTATAACTATTGCAATGATAAGAGGCACCGAAGCTTCTTTTATGGCCATAGTAAGAGGATTCAATTCCAACAAACCAAATACTCCTGTAAGCAAAACGCTAACAAAGCCAAGTATAGAGACAAAGTTCACTTGACGTGAACGAATAAAAGAAAAAACGCCATAGCACAACGGAAACGAAATTGCAAGAATAAGACTCACTTTTGGTCCTAAAGCCAATGTACCTTCAGTGCCATTCATTTTTGTCATTATTATAACAGGTATAACAATGTTAAACAAAAGGCTGACCAATTGATTCTCTTTTTTCTTATTTGTTTGTGTTTCCATAGAAATAAAAAAACACCTCCCATTGCTGAGAGGTGTTATTTTAAAATTTACAAATACTATTCTGCATATTCAACAACAGTAAATTCGTATCCTTTTGTATATGGATCACCAGGTTTAGCATCTTCTGCAGCACTTTGTGATTTCAAATACACAGTTGCTTTTGTTGAAGAAGAGAAATCTGGAGTCCAACCGTATACCTTCTTAGCATTTACTGGCACTAAACCTTCTTCTGTGAATAGAATACAGTTTCCTGCTTTAATGTTAATTTTTGTAACGGCGCTAGTTGGAATACCTTTAGGCATTGTAATTTTAACACCAGGAGTTACACCTTCTTTTTCATATACTAACTCATACGAACCGTTTTTACCTGTTGATTTGTTAGTAATTGTCGCTTGTTTAGAACCATTTTTATAGATAATAGTGATATCATAAGTAGATGGACCTGCAGAGTTATAAGGATCTGCATCATTCCACAAATCAACTTTACTATCAACAACTACGATAGATTTTGGTCCATACACTTTTTCTGCATATTCACCTTTTTTATAATCATAATTGCGGGCAGTACAATACACTTGGAATGGTTCACCTACAGGAGAGATAGCAGAGTATTTATATGTTTTATATTTTCTACCCTTACCATCTGTTGCAGATAAAGCAGTTCCTGCACTACGGAAACTTGCATTATTAACAGTATCCTTAAGCAAAGAATCAGCTAAATTTCTACCATCAAATGTATGACCAGGATCACCAGCCCATACTACATAAGAATTAGCATCAGCAGATTTTGCAACAAAACATATTTGATCACTTAATTCTATAGTATAAGGACATTCATTTGCTTTTGACAAATCAAGCAAATTAGCAGAATAATCACTGTTTAGATACCAAGCGAAATCTGCATTATCTGGTTCCTCTACATGTTTACAAGAAGTAAAGCTTGCTACAGCAAGTGCTAATACTAAAAAACTAGACTTTTTCATAATTATAACTTCTTATTATTTATTAATAACCAGGATTTTGTTTCAAACTTCCGTTTGTATTCAACACAATTTGTGATTGTGGGATAGGCCATCTACCCAAAGTTTGTTCGTTGAATTTGAATTTATAACCTGACAAATCTTGAGTTCTAAATTTATCGTAGTCACCCCAACGAACCAAATCCCAATAACGTTCACATTCACCGTACATTTCTACACGACGTTCATGTTTCACAGCATTTAAATCAGCAGAAGAGATATCTGCTGGAGTAGCAGCTGGAGCATACGTATAGCAAGCTGCAGAATTTCCATCAACTGAATAATCGATAGTTCTTGCAGAGTTACGAGCTCTATCACGAAGTTTATTAATCATTGTAACAGCCTCAGCTGAATATTTACCAGATTGTACACCAGCTTCAGCAGCAATCAACATAACATCAGCTAAACGAAGAACGATATTGTCTTTACCAGCAACTTGGCTGTTGTAACCACTATTACACAACAATGTACTCAAATATGTTCTTTTCATATTGTAGTAACCTGTTGTCCAATCAGTAGCACCAATTTCGTACCATCCTTCACCACCTTTGATATTACTTGGTTTAGCCCACGCTTTTGTATCCAAATTCAAATTAGCAATTGTAGAAACAACTGCAGCACCTTTACTAGGAGCTGCAACTATCATAGTTGCACGAGCATCACCTGCTTCAAATTCATCCATAAGGTTTTGTGTAGGAATAGCAAAACCATAGCCAAGACCATCTTCAATTTGAGAAGCACCAGAAATTGGATCAACATAGTAACGAGGAGCTACATAAACTGGTTGAATTGTTCCTGATTCCTCACGGCCATATTTTGTACCAAACAAGAATTGAACAGAGAAGATTACCTCTTTGCTTTGTTCATGGCTTTCACCATAAATGTCAAACAAATCTTGGTAATGTGGTTCCAATGCGTATGTACCTTCATCTATCAAATTTTTTGCTGTAGTGTAAGCATTTTCATAATCTTCTTTAGTACCACAGATATCTGCTCTATACAAGTACGCTTTTGCTAAGAAAGCTCTAGCCGCACCATTAGTAACTTTACCAAATGCTGTACTACCTGCTTTTGGAAGATCATCTTTAATTGCGTTCAATTCATCAATAATGAAGTTGTATTGTTCTTTTACTTGTTTTGTTCCTTCATTATCATCACCATCAGCACGGTTACCTAATTTTTCTGCATCAGCAACAGAAACTGTTGATTTGCTAAGAATAACTGGACCGAAAACACGAGTTAATTGGAAATAATACCATGCACGTAAGAAACGAGCTTCTGCACGCATTTGTTTGTATTCAGCAGAACTTTCAGAAGAAGTTCCATCCAATAAAGCATTTGCACGAGCAATACCAATGTATCCTGCGTCCCAAATACCACTCATTACACCACTTCTGTCTGTTGCTTCGAACACACACAACTGACCACTTTTATCCCAGTCGTCACCTGTTGTATATGTTGACAATGTATTTGCACCACCACGTTCACAGTCATCAGTACAAATATCACCGATTTTCCATAAGTATTCATCATGCAATTGGAACCATCCCAGTGGATCATATACTGCATTTAAAGCCAACTGACATTGGTCAGGGTTTGTATAATATGTTGCACTACTTGTTACTCCTAGAGGATTCTTGGTTATAAAATCTTCAGTACAAGAATATAACCCTAGTGCTGCTATTAATGCTATTGTTATCTTTTTCATTATTCTAAACTATTTAAATTAGAAACCAAGATTTACACCAAGTACAAATGTTCTTGATTGTGGGTAAACACCACGGTCAACACCATATTCAGGACCTTCCCAGTTCATTGAAGTATTTGTACCAATTTCAGGATCATATCCAGAATATTTTGTGAATGTTAACAAGTTTTGTGCTTGAATATAGAAACGCAATCTTTGTAATTTGATCTTTTGGATAACATTATCAGGTAGAGAATAACCTAAAGTGATGTTTTTCAAACGAAGGTAAGAACCATTTTCTATATAAGCTGAACTTGGATAGTATTCACCTGTGAACCAATCACCTTTAGTTGGTTCTGAAGAACCTGTGTTGTCAGCAGAATAAACATCCAAACGACGAGTTGAAACATTTGATCCTAGAGCACCACCATCCAAATAATATTTTGTATTGTTGAAGATATCGTTACCTGCAACACCTTGGAAAGAAATACCTAAATCAAATCCTGCAAAACCTGCATCGAAATTGAAACCATATGTGAAATCTGGTGTTGGGTTACCGATACAAGTGATATCATTTGTAGTAATTTGACCATCACCATCGATATCAACAATCTTAAAGTCACCTAACTTAGCAGTTGGTTGAGCTGATTTATTAATATCTTCCCATGAAGTGAAGATTCCATCAACTTTATAACCCCAGAATGAAGCGATTGGATAACCTTCCAAAGTTCTACATGCATAAACTGCAGAAGAACGACCGATGTTACCACCATAAAGAATTGTACCACCAAGTTCTTGTACTTCGTTGAAGTTATGAGAGAAGTTTGCACCTACACTATAATCCAAAGTATATTTACTTTCTTCACCGAACTTCTTGTTGTTACGGTAAGTGATATCGAATTCATAACCGCGGTTCAAGATCTTACCAGCGTTTACTGTTGGATTTTTACTTGCACCTTCTGTATCACAACCTACAACAGCAGGAACTGCTAAAGCGACCAAGTTGTCTACGTTTTTCTTTACATAGTAGTCGAAGTTAACTTGTAATTTGTTTTTCCACAAAGAGATATCTGTACCTAAGTCCCAGCTTGTTGCTTCTTCCCAGTGCAAATCTTCATTAGCTACACCTGCAGGAACAACACCTGTTGCAGCAGAACCGGCGTATGCATAACCAGACTTAGCATCTTGTGTCATGTTTGCAACATACAAGTAGTTTGCGATATTTTCGTTACCGATTTTACCCCAACCACCACGGATTTTGAACAAGTTTACATTCTTGCGTAAGAATTCGTTGTTGTAGAAGAAAGGTTCTTTGTTAATCTTCCAACCCAAACCTACAGATGGGAAGTAACCATATTTGTGTTTAGCACCGAAACGAGAAGAACCATCACGACGAATAGTCAAGTTAGCAAGATATTTATCTTTGAAAGAGTATTCCATACGACCGATGTATGAAATCATAGCATGTTCACTTGGAGCTTGCCATGACTCTGCCCATGTTTTACCGTTGTCACCAGCGATAACATAATGTAGAGCTTCATTTTCTCCAACGTTTTCTACACGAGTCATATATGCTTCTTGTTTTTCATACAAAGCTTCATGACCTAACAAGAAACGGAAAGCGTGATTTACACGAGTTGTGTCAACTTTATCAAAGATGTCGAATTTATAACTTAATGTGTTTGTAACACTCCAGTTATAACCACCATTAACTGTATTTTCTATATAAGAAACACCGTTGTTTTGTCCAGAAGACACGAAATAAACAGGTTTGTATTTTTTCTCTTCATTACCCCATTTACCATAGTTAAATTGAGTTTTGAATTCTAAACCATCTAACAATAAATCTAACTTATAGTTCAACCATGCACCTGCACCTACACCATAACTCTTTTTATTGTCTTTGTCATATTGTAGCATAGCAATAGGGTTACTATAAGATTGTCCTGAAACAGGAGAAGATGCTCTATCTGCGCCTTCAGCATCAGCAGACACTGTTGGGTCGAAAATCAAAGCTAAACCTAGAGCAGAATATTCAAGACCTGCTTCGTTTACAAGATCTTGTGAACTTTGGCTGTAACCAACATTAGCACCAATGTCTAAACGTTTATTAACTTTATACATTGATTTTACACCAAATTCATAACGAGTATAGTTAGTTGTTTTAACAATACCATCTTGATTTTGATAACCACCACCAATAGTCCATGAGCTATTTGCAGAACCACCTTCAGCAGTGATATGGTATTTTTCAATTGTAGCAGTTTGGAAAACTTCATCTTGCCAGTTTGTGTTTGCACCACCGAAACCGTTAGCAGTAGTATTTTCTACACCACCTACATAATCTGCAAACTCATCACCAGAAAGTACATCCATTTTCTTCCATGCTGATTGAATACCACGGTAACCATCGAAGTTAATATTTACATATTCTGCATCAGCAACGCTGTTACCACCTTTAGTTGTGATAAGAACGACACCATTAGCACCACGAGCACCATAGATAGCACAAGAAGAAGCATCCTTCAAGATAGAAAGAGATTCAATGTTTCCTGGATCACCACGATATTCATAACCTTGTGGTACACCATCAACAACGTACAATGGACGAGAGTCACCAGTTGAACCATTACCACGGATAACGATGTTCATACCAGCACCTGGAGTACCTGAGTTTGAAGTTACGCTCACACCTGAAGCTTTACCTTGAAGAGCTTGGTCAATTGCCAAAACTGGAGCTTTGCTGATTTCTTCGCCACCCATTGTTTTGTTAGCACCTACGGCATCTTCTTTCTTTGCTTGACCATAACCAATTTTCACAACCGTTTCCATCTGAATTGCATCAGGCTTCAACGATACATTGAAGGTTTTCTTTGCTCCGACTTTAATTGTCTGAGTTTGGAAACCCACATAAGAAAATTCCAAAACGGCGTCAGCATTTTTTACCGTCAAGGACCAAGATCCGTCCAATTCTGTGAACACACCGTTCGTAGTTCCAACTTCAGCTACAGAAGCAGCAATAAGTGGAGCGCCTTTTTGGTCTGTTAACTTACCAGACACTGAGACCTGCGCACTAGCGAATCCTACAGAAAAAAACGAAAGCAAAAAAACGACTAAGCATTTTTTTAGTTTGAAGATTTTTTTCATGAATTTTTTTTTTAGTTAAACATTATATATTCTTCCTACCTTTTACGTGATTTTACACCACTTCAAAGGAATGGACAAATTTATAAAGAAGGGATTTCTTTTCCAAAAGAAAATACTAAAAAAATATTATCCTGAGTTATTCACTCAAATATTTCAATATAACTTTTTGTAAATCAGTCGCTTTATATGGCTTGGAAATATACGTGCTACAACCTGCATCAAAACATTGAATTTTTGCATCGTAGTTTCCGTATTGCGTCTGAGCAATCACCGGAATTCTAATGTCCTTCTCCCGTAATACATTTGTTGTTTCAAATCCATTTCGTTTTGGCAACGAAACATCCATTAGTATTACATCAATTGGTTTTAATTTCGACTGACAAATTTTCAAAACTTGGTCTCCATCAAAAGCACGTAGAATATCTATATGTGTAGATTTCAAACTGTCCTTTATAAAGGAAAAACTTTCTTCATCTGCATCTGCGACTAAAATTGTTTTTCCTGCCCAATCATATTGTTCGGTCAATGGTTCGTCAACGACTTTCTTTTGTGCTGAAGCTTGCTCTCCAGAAAATGATTTTCCAGAATCTTCGTCCATCCATAATAGTTCTAAAGCGACTATATTGTCTTGCATGTCGGTTTCGTAACGTGCTATCTGTCGAATACTTTTTTGCTCCCCTTCTTTTGTTTCAATATAGAATTGTACCTCCGAAGGCAAACTTCCCGAAAGTCCTAAATTTCTATACTGAAGCCAGTTCATTCTATCTTCTGTTACCAATAAATCCTTAACTGTAACCAACGACTCACTAAACTCTCTTACTTCATAGCCGGTTAAATTCTGAACCGAAGGACTGACATATTCTATAGTCTCTGAAGGCAAAGCAATCTTAAATATTACATCAGATACGTTGTCCTCAAACAAATCAAGTTTACGCTTCAACGACTGCTTTTCTTTATTTAAAGTCACAACTTTTTGTTTGAAATCATCGACTAACTCTTCGTTTTTTTGCATTTTTTCGGACAACAACGTTATCTTCTTCTCCAATCCGAAACGTTGTTTTTCCAAGTCTCCCCGCTGACGTGTTGCCGCATCCCGCTGCAAACGGATTTGTTCGTTCTGTAATTCTATTTGTTTCTTTTTTCTTTCGATATCTTTTATCCTAATGTCCATTTGCTTCTGCAACTTGTTACGCATACGAACAACCATACGCATTCTGCGAACAAACACAAATACAATAACAGTTAGAATAAAAACAAATAAAACTACATAGAATAATTTACGTTCCCATATAGCTTTTGCTATATGTACATGGACTTCGATTTTGTCCTCTATATTTTCAAGACTTTGAGCTACAAATACATAATCTCCACCCTGCAAATTTGTATATGAAACTGAATTTTCGTTTTGCAACAAATTTTTCTTAGAATCAATTCCCTTCATATAATATATGAAATCATGTGTACGGTTCTCATCAAAATAGAAATCAGAAAAACAAAACGACACATCTTTTTCAAAATACGGCAGATTCAAATAATATACGCCATCTTTTTCTTCTAACTCATATTCTGAATCCAACGAGAAAACCGATTTTCGTTGCACCTTAACATCTGTTAATTGAAGAGAATGTCCATCTTTTATAGACGTTACTACTGGGAATATCAGTTCTTTTACACCTTTATCCGTACCAAGAAGTAACGTTTCGTCCATAACACTAACGGTATTTTTCCCAAATTCACCCTGCTTTACTGTTGCTATATATTGAAACTTATTCAGTCTTGTATCAAACGAATACAAATATTTTGGAGTAACAATAAGTAATGTACTATCTGACTGAGCAAGAATATCGTTTATCGCCATAGTATTTGCTGAAGCAATATTCTGTAACGCAATAATAGTGTCGTGCACTTCATCATAAAAACTCAAACCTTGCAATGAGCCAAACCAAATTTTCCCTTGTAAATCTTGCCTTACCGTTGTCACCACCGAACTTCTCATTCCTGGGAAATCATTATAGCGATACAAAGTGATAGCATTATCCTTAGTTATTTTTGTCAAACCGTAATACGAACCTAACCAAATATTGTTTTGGTTATCCTCGTAGAAACTTGTTATACCATTACATGATATTGTTTGATATGCATCACCTTCGTAGCCAGTATAATGTCTATCGAAAGAATGAGTTCTTTGATTATAGACGACAACACCACTTTCGTATGTTCCCACCCAAACGTTTTTCTTTGAATCAACAAAAACAGAGGAAACATTTTTCTCCGGACATTGTCGCAATTCATTTAAATAAAGGAATTTGTTTTCTGTTAACGACAAACAATACACTCCCTTATTATAGGTTCCAATCCATACTTTATCTCCATCAACAGACAAAGACGTCACAACATCATCCAATCCTGAAGAAGCAGAAAAAACACGTTTAGCACCAGACCGTTTGTCATACACAAACAACCCCAAACCGTCTGTTCCAACTAAGTAATAATTATTCGTTTGCGCAACAGAAATAACCTTTACATCATTTAAAGCATCAAACAAACCTGTTTCTTCATAATCTACAGACTCGGCCAATTGGACCGTTATACCACCGGAAGAATGTCCCGCCCAAATATTTCCGAAGTTGTCTTTTAATAATGACGAGCAACTTTGATTTCTCAAATTTTTTGCCGCATTGGGAATCAATAGTCCATTTTGCTTAAACTCATATACACCATGGGCCCTCGTTCCCAACAAAACAGAAGATTCAGTTTCTACTATACTCGTAACATATACATTCTTTTGTGGAAATTGAACATATAGTATTGAATTCTTGCCAAAATCATCCTTAGAAACAACAGCTAATGTTCCATCCGAAAAACTAATCATTATACTTTTCTTCAGGTTCTTTATACATGTAACAGACGAATTTCTTTCCAACAACTTCGAATCACGATCTGTACTAATAAAGACTTGTCCTTCCTTATTTCCTGCAACAAATTGTTTGCCGTCCAACACATCCAATGCTGTTATAAATGTATTGGATTCATATTCCTTATATTGTACAATAGTATCGTTCCCTCTCCGACAAAAATATAAGGCCCTGTCATCACTTCGCACCATACAACCTGAATCAATAGGACAGACCTGCAGGCCCGGCTTCATATTGATATTCCCCAAGGCATTATAAAAATAAAAATGTTCAAATTCTCCCGTTTTGGTATCATATCGGTCTACTCCTGACATGGTGCCTATCCATACGATTCCTCCACGTTCCACCGAAACCGAATTTACAAAATTATGCGAGATACAACTTTTTGATTTTAAATTGGTTTGAAAAACAGTATAGTCAAAACCATCATAACGAACCAAACCGTTTTCTGTAGCAATCCAAATAAAGCCACGTTCATCTTGAGCAATTTGATGAATGTTACCATTAATCAAGCCATCGTCCACCGTTATATGCAACACTTTGGAATTCGATGTAGCAAAACATTGAATTCCAAGTAATAAAGCAAATAACAGAACACGTATCCTCATCTATTTGTAGATTTTTCGTAAATATACTAATGTCGCACCAAATTTATATTTTTGATAAGAAGCATCTTGATAAAAATATTGTGGATATTCTCGATCTAATGTACCACGAATTTTTGCTTTTAAAATACCATTTCCTACCCCATGGATAAATACTATTTTTTCCAATCTATCGGTTACAGCTTTCCCCAACTCCAATTCAAAAGTTCTCATTTGTAACTCTAACATTTGAGCTGGTTCCAGATGCGACGGGTCGTCAACCAATTCTTGTATATGTAAATCTATTTCTCGTATAGATTCCTCCATTTTCTCTACAACAGTAGGAACAACATCGTCTTGTTTTTCTTGGATTGCTTCTTGAATTTTCTTTGCATCTACCGTTCCCAATTGTTTCTTTTCTTCTTCTATCTTTATTTTAGTAGAATCATAGAAATCTACCACATACGCATCTTCATCAAAGAAATCATTTGCGGTAAACACACCTGGTTTATAGAACTTTACTGGACTTATAGGTATAGTGGTTGACACCATTTTCTGGGGTACGAACTCCCCTTTTTTAAAGAAAATTCCTTGAAAATGTAATTCTCCAAGTTGCGAAATATCATCGTAAGAGATTGTCATCATACTTGTTTTCACATTTGCTTCTAATTGTCCAGAAGCAAGTCGAACTGCCACATCATCTTTTACAACAGTCAAGACAAAAAACAAATGATAATTACAATCATTAATTAAGTATGAAACAAATTCATTGCTTTTCTTTTTGTTTTTTACAAAAGCAATATACAAATGTGGATTATCATTTCCTTCTATCTCCTCATCTTCTATTTCTTCATCTACTGAAATTGGGTCTTCCGCAAGCGAAACCGATGTCGTATCCTCTTTTTTATTTTCTGAACGACCTATATATACTAGTTCTTTTTCCAATACGGGTATCAAGAATCCTTCATTATCAAGAACCTCAACCATATTGGCATCTATAATCTTCTGCACAACGCCGCCACCTACATCATTTAGGTAACGCACGATATCTCCAACTTGTAATTTCATCGAATTCAATTTTTTTACTTCGTAAAAGTAAGTACTTTTGACAAATTTATTCAGAAAAATGTATTCAAACGATACTTTAGCAAAAATTACCGATTTTTCTTACGAG
This sequence comes from Bacteroidales bacterium, assembly GCA_024402335.1. Taxonomy (GTDB): domain Bacteria; phylum Bacteroidota; class Bacteroidia; order Bacteroidales; family UBA1715; genus UBA1715. The sequence goes on along the minus strand of JAKSTZ010000003.1, from coordinate 44,658 downwards.
CTTCCTGATGAAAAAATTGCAAAACATCCTTTGGAAAATCGTGACGCATCCAAACTTTTAGTGTATTCAAAAGGCACCATCGTTGACGAAACATTCAAACATTGTGTTGACTACTTACCAGAAAATTCTTTAATAATATTCAACAACACCCGAGTTATACACGCTCGAATAATTCTTCAAAAAGCTACAGGAGCAAGAATTGAAATTTTGTGTTTGGAACCTCACAACCCTAGTAATTACGAGCAATCGTTTGCACAAACCAACGAATGTTCTTGGAAATGTGTTGTTGGAAACGCAAAAAAATGGAAAGACGAACCATTACACATTGAAATTCCAAATACAAATACCATTTTCACCGCAGAAAAAGGAGAAAGAACCGAAGATGGTTTCGTTATAACATTCCGTTGGACTGGAGAAAAGACATTCAGCGAGATTTTGGAACAAATAGGAAAAATTCCTATTCCTCCATACCTTAACAGAGAAAGCGAGGAAGACGACAACATCCGATACCAAACAATTTTTGCCGAGAACAACGGCTCTGTTGCCGCACCAACTGCAGGTCTTCATTTTACCCCAGAAGTAATTTCTTCATTTGCACAAAAACAAATTGAAACAGATAAAGTAACCTTACACGTTGGTGCTGGTACATTTAAGCCGGTAAAAACGGAATTGTACACCGACCACGTTATGCATCAGGAACTTTGTATCGTAAAAAAGAGTTTGATACAAAATATACTAAAACATTTGCCACTTATAACGGCTGTAGGAACGACATCGGTTCGCACATTAGAGTCTTTGTATTGGACCGGCGTAAAATTGCATACAAATCCACAAGATGACATTAATCACTTGTCGCAATGGGAAGCATACAATTTGCCACAAAACATAAGCGCAAAAGATTCCTTGAATGCAATTCTAAACTATATGGAAAAACATAATTTGCAAGAAATTCAATACTATACGCAAATTATGATTACACCAAAATACAAGTTCAAATTAGTGACATCAATGTTTACCAATTTCCATCAACCACAAAGCACACTTTTACTATTAATAAGTGCTTTCATTGGTGATGCATGGAAAGACATGTACAAACATGCCCTTGAGAATAATTATAGATTTTTGAGCTATGGTGATAGCTCGCTGTTGATGCCATAATAAATATTAAAAGTCGAACTTCATCATGAAATTCGACTTTACTTTTTATTGAGATAACACTCTAAATTAGTGGAGTTGCATCTTTCCTATTCTATATCGTTGTGTATTTCTCATTTCTGAAAAAATTATTAATCCATCTGAATCATTAACGAAAAGACGAGGATTCATATATAAAGAGAACGGAGAATCTTTATATAAATTAAAAAGAGGTAATCCATACGTTCCCTCTCTATAAAGAACATTTCCATTCTTGTCGACAATATTCATAAAAGGAGGTATCAATGTAGTATTTGAATCAAAATTTTTCCTACCAACAAAAGCCTGCCCCGATGGATCATTCCACTTAGTAGGACTAACAGATAGTACATTTAAAGCATCATTATTCCATAAAACGTACAGATTATCATTACATAATCCATAAATAAAAGATGTCTTTACAGGATCTGTTGTTTTTGATTTTTCTGTTTGATTCTTATTAATTACAGCACCCCATTCTTGAGTCCCATCTTGATTTAAACAAATAACCATAATATCGTTATTATAAAGAGAATACTCGTATTTTGGTTCGCTTCCTGCTGGAGCTATATTTTTTGATGTAGTATACCGTGATTCCGAAATAATAATACTATTCCCATTTGATTGTGAAAGAATATCAACTAATTTAAAATCTGAAATTGATGCACCCTCCAACATAGCGGCCTTTTCACTTTTCCAATTGCGAAGTAAATTAGCTCCTAATGGCGTATTTCTTTGAACATCAAAGCGTAATGAAGTTTTATTCATTTTAGAATAATATGTTCCTTCTATCTTATTTTCATTTTGACTACCATAAAAGCCAACCAAAACAAAATCTCCATTCGAATTAAAACCCATTTTGTATTGTGCCATTAGCTTATTTTCTAAATCTACCGAATTTGACTGCCATACTTTATTACTTGCATTACAAGTAAATAAGGTATATAGTCGTGTATTTTTCGGAAGAAATTGAGTTTTAAACATATACGCATTGCCATCGTTATCTACATAAATTTCATTACGCACACCTCTTTCACTCTCATTTGTAAGAGTAATATCTTTACTCCACATTATTTCCATGTTTTGTGCATTATATACCGCAATTCTCACTTTTTCTTTTTCTCCTTTTGTATATGGCATATCTGTTTGAACAATAATCTTTGATTTATCTGGAGAAATAGAAATGTTAAAATTCCCAGAATTTAATTGCTGAGTCACTGTAAAAGTATGTAATTCAATAAATTCGGTTTGCAATTCACAATCCATTGAATAAATTTGAGCATAACAAGAAACTTGCTTTGATGCTTTTTGCCATCCACGATAAAAAGCAACAATAGAGTTATTTGTCAAGAAAATCTTTTCTAAAGATTTATTATCACCAACTATGCCATACGAAGTTCTTATTTCCTTTGAGAACAATTTAGAGAAATCTTTTGAATATTTATCTATAACTACTTTTTGATTAGAAACAAGACCTGATTTGCGTTTTATGAATAATTCAGAATTTCTAATACCTAAAACTGACGATATTGTTGTTTCAATATCATAATCAGGTTGAAGAAACTTTCCCCAATTAACAATAGGTTCTTGTGCAAATGTATTCGCACAACAAAAGAATAGAAGAATCAATAGAATTTTACAATGTTTCATAATGTTACTTATTTTTGATTATTTTCATACCATTCGTTATACTCTGCTATAATCTTATCAATATTTAATCGACCATATCCTTTTTCCTTATTTAAAACTTTTTGTGCTAGTTCAACATCTTCTGAAACTAATTCGCTAACCTTTCCAGCAAAATTTAGAAATAACATTGATTGTTCTACTGGCATTTCATTGCCTTTTTGATATACCATTTTTTCTTCGAATTTCTTTTCATAAGGCAATCTATCTTCACTTGGGGTATACCAAACATACGTTGATATGTGACCTTCCGCAACCTGCAATAAAAATCGTAATGGTTTTGACAATAATCCACCACTATAATGCATTGATTTAAAATATTTATCTGCAATAACATAACCTTGTAGATAATCCGGAGTGTACACTACCTTAGTTTTTTTATTATTGGGATCTGAATAAAAAATAACACAAGTCTGATTGCTCTTCATATACGAGTCTATGCATCCTTGCATCTGAACTTCAATATAACCTTCGACTTTTTCTCCATTATTCTTTATAATGTACCCTGGATATTTTTTCCCAAATACATAAACACTCGGTGACCAATACTGGGCATTTGCTACAATTGATATTAAAATCAATAATGTCAAGCTAAAAAGCTGTTTTTTCATAGTAACAATTATTTATTTACTTTAACAAGATCCTTCAAATATCGTTTTACCTCTGCACCATTTTCCATTTCAACCAATGCTATATTAGTTCCAATAAAAGAAATAATTGTTGCTGTATAAACTCTATCACGCATTTTATATAAAACTATCTCTCCAACCTTAAAATTGGGATTTTCATAAGATACACGCGATTCAGAAGGACTTACAGGTTCCTTCACTGATTCTGCATTATGTAATGGTAATTGCTGCCCATTAACTATCTCTGTTTTCGTTTCTTCATTCTGCGTTGTCGTTATTTGTTTTTCAATTGTTTGATTTTGAGCAGAATTTACTGTTTCTGTCTTTTTAGAAGTTTTCTTTGCAACAGATTTCTCATTAGATTTATTTTCACTTGCAGAAGTTGCAGCTTTCACTTCCTCATAAATTTCATCCTCTATTTCTATATCCGTATCATTTACCTCCTTATCTTTTTGTTTTTTTGTAGAAAAATTAGAACTAATAGACTTTGAACTAATTGACTTTTCTTTCGTAGAAGTATTGGTATCCTTATTCTTTTTAAATAGAGAAGATAAACCTATATCATTTAACGAAATATATTGTCTATATCCTATTGAAATTGAAAATGTTCCCGCTGATCCACTAAAGTCACCAGTAGTTGATTCGACAGAATAACGCATCGGAACAAAGTAAGCTGCAGACAATAATAAGCCTCCTAAATCGAATCCTATTTCAGGACGAACACCTAAAGAGAAAGAACTTTTCCCCTCTGCGATTAATGTTTCATCCAAATAAATATCTGGTGTAGAAAATTGACTTAATCCTAGACCCAAAGATACGTATGGACTTACACTTCTATCAGGATGTAACAATCGATAATGACCCTTTATTCCATATAGAGCCAATCCATACATTCCAATATCAAATCCAGAAGAACTTTCACTTCCAAATAATACACTACCTACATAAGTAACTCCTGCCGATAGTTTATTATTAAACTTATCAAAACAAACCAAAATATCGGCATCATATCCAAGACCAAAAGAACTTAATCTGTCACCTGTAGTTTTATCTTTAAAAACATTCCCTTGAGGTCTTGCATATCCTAATTGACCTGAAAATGTAAACAATTGTGCATTTACACTTGTAGTAAAGACCAAAAATAAAAAAGTTGTAATTGTCTTTATTTTTTTCATAATACGCATTTTTTGAATTTTAACAAAAAAAAAAAAAAAATACAGTAAATAACAAAAAATATAGAAACTTTTTTTGAAAATAACGAAAATGCGAATCAAGAAATATTCACAAAAAGGCAAACAAATCCAATTATTTAAATTACATAAAACAAAAAAGGTTGCCTGAATTCAGACAACCTTTTATTGTAAAGTTTAGTAAAATACTAAACGCGTTTTTCTTTGATACGAGCTTTTTTACCAGTAAGGTCACGCAAGTAGAAGATACGAGCACGACGAACTTTACCTTTCTTGTTGATTTCAATTTTATCAATCATTGGAGAGTTTACTGGGATAATTCTTTCAACACCAACGTTACCAGACATTTTTCTAATAGTGAATGTTTCTACGAAACCTTCGTTTCTTCTTTGAAGAACAATACCACGGAATTGTTGGATACGTTCTTTATCACCTTCTTTAATCTTATAATGAACAGTAATTGTATCGCCACTTTGGAATTCTGGCCACTCTCTCTTAGCAATAACCTCGCTCTTTACTTCGTCTAATAGATTCATCTCATTTATATTTTAGGGTCGGCAAATATACTTATTTTTTTTAGAATCACACATATTTACAAAAAAATCTTTTTATGATTTTTAGCATCTTTTTGTATGTATCTTATATTCAACCTATAACAAAACATTAGATATGCTTATACATAGAAAAAGGCAACGATTAGTCGTTGCCTTTTTTCTAATTTAACATATGAAGAATTATCCCATGATAACTTCAACAGTGTTTTGTGCTTTCATCTTACTCATTGGAATCTTGTTACCTTTAACTGCAACTCCGTTGATTGTAATAGATTTTACACCTCTTTGAACACCTTTTGGATTCTTAACTGTGATATCGAACATTTTTCCACGGAAACGACGTGTCATGCCGAAATCTTTCCATGCTTTTGGAACACATGGATCAATTACTAAACCATCGTAATCTGGTTGCACACCCATAATGTGGTTAGTTGCAGCATAGTAAGACCAAGTTGCAGCACCTGTCAACCATGGCAAACGAGATGCTCCGAAACGAGTATTGAACTTACTGTTTGTTGATTGAGCATATACGTATGGTTCAATTTCGCGGATTTCTGCTTTTGTATTGTATGCAGCTGGCATATAAGCACGGAAATAATTGTATGCATTTTCACCATTACCACGTAATGTTTCAGCTATTACGATCCATCCTTGTGGATGTTGGAAAATTGCACCGTTTTCTTTCATACCTGGCAAGAACAATGGAGCCTTAATAGCAGAAAGATCTGTCTTGATGTATGGTTTTGTTACCAACATAACACCATGTTCTGTAGCAAGTTTTTTCTTAACAGAATTCAAGACAACATCTGCTCTCTTACCTGTTGCATAGCCACTATATACAGACCAAGATTGTGGATTCAACCAAATTTGACCTTCTGCACTATTTTTTGAACCATATACTTCACCTGCTTCGTTGTATGCACGAACGAACCATTCGCCATCCCAAGCATATTTTTCTATAGTTTCATCAAGTTTCTTCAATTCTTTATTTGCCCATTCTACTTCTTGTGGCATTTTCTTCATTTCGCAGATTTCTGCGTATGTCTTCAAAGCATAACGTAATTGGAATGCTACGAAAGTAGTTTCACCTTTTTGACCAAGTACCAAGCAGTCATTCCAGTCAGCTTTCAAACCGCAAGGAAGACCATGAGCACCTTCTCTTTCAAGATTGAATTCAATTGCACGACGCAAGTGACCAAGTACTGTAGCTTCACCTTTATCAGAGAATGGAAGTACTTTGTCGTAGAATTTCAAATCACCTGTTTCCTTAATATAAGCTGGGATCGTATTGAACAACCACATACAGTCATCAGAACGGTAATCTTCGTCTGCTGTTTTTGGCATTTTACCAGGAGTGTGGTCGAATGGTTTTACAACTGGCATTGCACCACCATTTGATTCTTGACCTGTGATCATCAATTCCAAACGTTCTTTAACTTCATCATTGATTACAGGAAGTACGCCTAACATATCTTGAACAGTATCACGATATCCAAGACCATCACGTTCACCACTGTAAACTAGCGAAGCGGCACGGCTCCAAGAATAAGTCATCAAACAGTTGAATGGACTCCACATATTGATTTGGCTGTTGAATTCTGCATCAGGAGTCTTAACTGTCATACCTTGGATACGATTGTGCCAGTATTCAACTAATTTATTGAATTCTTTTTCTGCAACTGCATACGAAGGAATTTCTTTCTTAGCTTTCTTTCCTTCTTTTGAACCTTGACCAATACCCATGATTACAACGAATTCTTTTGATTCGCCTGCTTTCAATGTAATATCAGTTTGCAAAGAACCACAACCATTGTCACCTTCTGCCAAAGAACCGAAACATTTTCCTTGTTCTACTGCAAGTGGGTTGTTGTATGCACGGTAAGGACCGATGAATTTTTCACGATCTGTATCAAAACCTGTAACTTCTGCACCAACCATTGTGATGAAAGTATTCTTTTGACCTGCATCGATTTTTTCTTCTATTTGCAAGTGAGGATTGATACAGTGGTTAATAACACCCTCTTTGTACGTCATCTTCATAATATATTGTGTATATTGAAGATTGATCAAGTCCATCCACAATTGCCAGTGGCTTGCATATTCTACGTATGTGAACAAACTCAAATTACGAGTTTTCTTACTATTATTAGTAAGTTTTACCATCCAACATTCGTATTGCTTTTTCAATGGAACGAAGTATGTTGACTTCATATTGATATCAGAATAATCTGATTCAATAATAGAATACGCACTACCGTGACGGCAAGTTGTTTTATATTCATCCAAAGACTTGCTTACTGGTTGCCAAGCGGTGCTCCAATAATCTTTACTGTCATTGTCGCGAACATATACGTAACGTCCTGGTTGATCCATAGGAATTGTGTTTGGACGGAAACGCATAAAACGACCTTGAGCTGCGGATTTGTAGAAACTATAACCACCTGCATTGTTTGTAATCAATGCGCCATAGTTCACATCACCTAAATAGTTACTCCAAGAACGAGGAGTGTCGGGACGAGTCACAACATACTCTTTTCGTTCGTCGTCAAAATAGCCGTATTGCATAAATTATAGTTTTAAAAAATTTCTACTTAAAAATTACGGGCAAATTTATCAATAAATTACCACATTACAAAATGTCAACAACGACTTAATGTAAAATTTTTTCTTGCCCCATTTTTTGTAAATACACTCGCGAACATTATTTTTGCAACATACAAAAACAATAGTTTTATGAATATTGACAACGCACAAATCAAAAGCCTTGCTATACACAAGATCGGAATAAAAACGGCCCAAGAAGACGACAGCAGACATCAAAATTTTTATTCTGCACACGAAATTCAAGCCCTTAATATTGACGAACAAACACAAAGTTTACTTTGTACATATTTTTTCCGCCCAATTTTGAAAACAAGAGATTTGTTTACGTTCAAAAATCCAGATTCGAATGTTTACACCGAAATCACGCGTATCTTCAATCGTAAAACATCATTATTGGACGGTTCTCGTAATTTAGCTCAAGAGTTATACGACAAAATGCCAGAAGATGACGAGACATACAGCGATTTCTTCGTTGTTCACTTCACAAACATCTTATTTCAAGATGTTGAAGGTGAAATCGCCATCGATGCACTCGGTATTTTCAAATCTGAGAAAAAAGATGTTATCCTAAAATTAATGCAAAACGAGAACGAAATAAATTTTCAAGTTGAAAGTGGCATAAATTTAGGAAGTACAATAGAAAAATCTGCGTTAATATTCAACACTGATGCAGAAAACGGATATAAAATCTATGCAACCGACAAACAAAAAGGAGAAGGACTTTATTGGATAGACTCTTTCCTTGAAGCAAAAATTGTCGAGACCGAATACTTTAACACAGAAACATTTATGAAAACGTGCCAAGAGTTTGACAAGGAAATTCTTAGCACACAAGACCAAGTAACAGGAGAAGACAGAGCAAGATTTTTACAACAATCTCTCAACTATTTTCAAAGAAACGAAACCTTTGACGAAGAACAATTCACCAAAGAAATCATCCAAAACGAAGACGCTATCGAAGCTTTTAAAAACTTCAGAACTAGATGTTGCAACAACTACGACATACAACCAAGTAAAACATTCGACATTGACGCCGACGCTGTTAAAAAATCTAAAAGGTACCTTCGAAGTGTTATTAAATTGGACAAAAATTTCCACATTTACGTACACTCAAGCCCTGAAAATATAGAGCAAGGAACAGATAGTGAAAAAAACAAAAGATTTTACAAACTTTTCTACGACATAGAAAGCTAACATATATGTATAACTTTTGTACCTTTGCAACGCTTTTATAAAATAATGACACATAAAAACCGTAAATCGACTATTTTTTTAGCAATAGCAATATTGCTATGCCTTTGCTCATCATGCAAAAAAGGAAGCAACGAAGGTACTTTAACATACAATATAGAATTTAACGAACAAGAAAAAGCAGAACGAAGCATCATCGGATTACTTCCCGATAAAATGAAATATTATTTCAAGCATGGTTCATCTTCTATGGAAATCAGTGCTATGGGAATGTTTCGAACTGCATACATTTCAAATGTTCAATCAAAAACAAATAGTGTCTTATTCTATTTAATGCCTAACAAGTTTACATGCAAGGCTAAATTTGGCGAACATATGATAGGATTCGATCCTATGCCGGGAATTATTTTGACTCCTACAGAAGAACAAAAAGACACTTTGGGCTTGACAATTCATAAAGTCCATGTATCTTTTGAAGATACAACAAAAGAAGAATACGACATTTGGTATACTAAAGACCTACAAGTTACAAATCCTAATTGGCACACACCCTACAAAGACATAGACGGTGTACTTATCGATTATCGCATTGCTTTAAAAGACATTTCAATGCACATCACACTCGATAACATTTCGGAAATGGTCGTTGATAGTGCAAAATTTATTGTGCCAAAAGATTTCAAACTTGTAGAAGTTGATTCAATGAATGCCATATTCGATGAATATTTAAAAATGGAATTTTAATGTTTGGAAAAATTAAAAATACATTAACCGTCAAGGAAACAAAGTGGAGAATTTTCTTTGCTCTTGCACTAACAACATTTGCAGTGCTTTTGACTATTTCGTTCTTTTCTTTTTTCTTTACATGGGAAAATGACCAAAGTGAATTATTAGGAAGAAGTACTTTTGAGGTTTTATTTTCAAACAACACTTCCGAAGATCCAGCATACGACGAAGAACCTGTATTACAAATACAAAATCCTGCAGGTAAATTAGGGGCACTTCTAGCAAAAAAATGTATACATGATTGGTTTGGCATCGGAGCTTTTGCCTTTATTTTTATTTGTCTCTACATTGCAGGACGACTACTTTTTGAATCTGTTCGAAAAACAGAAGCAAAACGCTATCTATTTGTTGCAGTCTCTCTCATGATTTTGTCGTCACTATTGTTTGGATTTTTTGCAAATAACGCTCTTGACGGAAATCTCGGTGGCTGTTTTGGATATTATTTCTGCTATGGATTACTTCGAAATGTGCTTGGTGGTTTTGTAACAGGACTATTGCTTATTTTCACTACATTCATATATGTAATTTTTACATTTAAGAATGTGCTTCCTGCCATGAGTTCTCTTTTTGAAAAATGGAAAGCAAAAAGAAATTCACAAAAACAAACAGAAAATACAGCAACTGAAATCATTGAGGAAAAGCAAGAAGAACCTCACGTACAGCAAATAGGTGAACAAATTATCGAACAACAAGAGGTAGAAACATACAACTCCCCTATACAACCAGAGCCTCCTGTAGCCGAACAAGAAGACATTGAACCTTCTGTTGCTGAAGAAGAACCTGAAGTTGAAGAAAGCGACGAAGAAACTATTACAGAAGAAACTCCTATAGAGGAACAAACAGAAGATATACAACCAACTGTTATTTCTGAAGAGGAAAACGAAGATGTTGCAGAACCAGAAGAAATAGTTGAGGAAGATACAAACGAAGAGCCTATAGAAGAAGCTGAAGAAGAAATCATTCAGCCTGTTGTTATTGAGCCTGTGAAAAAAGAGGATAACAGTTTAACAATAAACAACACGTTAGGAGAAGCTCCTAAAAATACAGATGACATAAAAGTTGTCATGCAAGATTATGACCCGAAAGCTGATTTGTCGAAATTCAAGCAACCAGATACGACTCTTCTAAAAATATACGACAACGATAAACAAGCAGTTGAAGTAGACCAAGACGAAATCATTTCGAACAAAAATCTTATTAAAAAGACATTATCTGACTTTAAAATAAATATCGATAAAATTTCTGCAACCGTAGGGCCTACAATTACATTATATGAAATTGTACCTGCTTCTGGCACAAAGATTTCAAGAATCCAAAATTTGGAAAAAGATATCATGATGAGTCTTTCTGCTTTGGGAATCAGAATCATTGCTCCTATTCCTGGTAAAGGTAGTGTCGGTATAGAAGTTCCTAACAAGAAACGTCAAGTTGTTTCTATGTATTCTGTACTAAACTCACAGGCATTTAAAGAATCAACTATGGAACTACCTGTTGCGTTAGGGAAAACTATCACGAACGAAGTCTACATGTTTGACCTTGCAAAAACTCCTCACCTTTTAGTTGCCGGCGCAACTGGTCAAGGTAAATCGGTAGGTCTTAACGCAATAGTAACGTCTCTACTTTATAAAAAGCATCCTTCACAACTTAAATTTGTATTGGTTGACCCTAAGATGGTGGAATTCAGTATTTACAAAGGTTTAAAGAACCATTATATGGCTCAATATCCTGGCGAAGAAGACATCATCATCGTCGACTGCATGAAGGTACAGCAAACATTAAAATCTCTTGTTCAAGAGATGGAGGATCGCTACAAACTTCTTATGAAGGCTCATTGTCGTAATATTATTGAATACAACGATAAATTCATACATAGACATCTACTTCCTACTGAAGGACACAAATATTTGTCGTACATAGTAATCATTATTGATGAGTTCGGTGATTTTATTATGCAAGCCGGCAAAGAAATAGAAACCCCTATTGCCCGTATTGCCCAAAAAGCACGTGCGGTTGGTATGCATTTAATTCTTGCAACTCAACGCCCAAGCGTTAATATCATTACTGGTATAATCAAAGCAAACGTTCCTAGTCGTATGGCTTTCAAAACAGCGTCCGGCATTGATAGTAAAACCATCCTTGATGCTCCTGGTGCAGAAGGACTAGTTGGACGTGGTGACTTACTTATTTCTACCAATGGTGCTAAACCAGAACGTGTACAATGTGCATTCGTTGACACTCCTGAAGTGGAAAGAATCGTCAAATTTATCGAGGAACAACAAAGCTACGGCGAACCTATGCAATTGCCAGAAGTAAAGGATACTAATTCAGGTGGCGATATGGCTCAAACAAATTCATCGGAAAAAGGCGGCGGAAAACTAGACCCTATTTTCGAAGAAGCTTCTCAATTTATTGTTGCATCAGGTTCTGGTTCAACATCTCTAATACAAAGAAAATTCGAGGTTGGGTATAATAGAGCCGGCAGAATTATGGACCAGATGGAAAGACACGGAATAGTTGGTCCATACAATGGTAGTAAAGCAAGAGAATTAAAAACAGATATATTAGGTTTGGATCAAATTTTAAACGATCTTAGAGCCAAAGGTCTCTTAGAATAAATTTTGGAACGATTATTGGTATAGAAACATTTTGTGTAAAAAATATAAAGATTATGAAAAAATTAGTTTCAATTCTTACAGCATTCGTACTATGTGCGACAGTTTCGTTTGGTCAAAATAACAACACAACGGCAAAGGCTAAACAAATTTTAGATCAAGTATCTAAAAAAACGAAAAGTTATAGTACAATTTCACTTACCTACTCTTTAGTTCACACGTCTCCTGATTCAAAAACAGATAAAGCAAACGGAAAAATGTTAATGAAAGGTAGCAAATACCAACTTTCTATTCTCGACAATGTGCTTTACTGCGACGGCAAGAATCTATGGACTCACATGGTTGAAGAAAAAGAAGTTGTTATTTCTACTATAGACAACGATGATTCTGGAATGATGAATCCTGCCAAAGTGCTTACTATGTATGAAAAAGGATTTAAATATAAATTCATCCAAGATCGTTTCGAATCAAATCGTGCAATTTATGTAATTGATTTATATCCTGAAAATATCGACAAATCAGAATACTCAAAAGTCAGACTTTCTATTGACAAAGACAAATCACAATTGTGGAGAGCTGAATATTTTGCAAAAGATGGAAATAAATATACCATCACTGTAAATACATTCAAGGTAAACGAGCAAATTCCTGATGCTTCATTCACATTTGATAAGAGCAAAAATCCAGGTGTAAAAGTCATTGACGAAAGATAATATCCATGACGATAGAACAACGTATCTCGGCATTCGCTTCATTTAAGGAATTTCTTGAACAACTTAATGAAACGAATGCCGATTTTATTTCTCTCGCAGAAAGAGCAGAACGACAAAACCCTTGGTTTACTTTAAACTATTGCCTACTGTCGCTCAAGAATATTACGGAAATAGTCTCGGACAAATTTCTTCCATACATTTCACAACAACTCAACTATTGTAAGACAGACAAGAGAATTGCTCTCATCATGGGTGGAAACTACCCTTTTGAGGGAATAATCGAAGCAATTCTTATACTTCTCTCCGGCAATAAACTGATAGCTCGTATATCCGAAAAAGATAGACTTCTTAGCTTATTGCTATTAAAGAAACTGCAAGAATTTGGTTTTCAGGATTCTATTTGCATTACTGATTCATTTATTCCTCAATTTGATGCAATTATTGCCAACGAAGAAAATGCAACCTTTACAAAATATCTAAGCAAATTTCCGCATCTTCTTATCCCAAAACAAACATCTGTTGCTATACTTCAAGGTAATGAGACAGACGAAGATCTACAAAATTTAGGTAAAGACATTTTTCTATTTTGGGGCCAAGAATCTCGTAGTGTTTCAAAAATTTTTATTCCTTTTGATTTCACAGAAGAACGAATAATGAAAACTTTGGACTCGTTCCATTCTGTTTCCATGCACAATAAATACATGAACAACTACGAGTATAATAAATCTGTTTATTTAGTAGCACAAAAACAGCATTTAGACAATGGTTTCCTTCTGCTAAAAGAAGACCAAGACCTAAAATCACCACTTGCAGTTGTTTTTTACGAAAAATATTCTGACATTTCTCAAATAGAATTATTTTTAGAAAAAAATAAAAAGAACATATATTCCATTGTATGCAATGATAAGAAAGCTTTTCCTTCAGGCATACCATTTGGGAATACATATAAACTACAAGAAAAATACATAGATAACAATATACAATTTCTAAAAAATTTATAACCATGATATACAAAATACGCGTTGTAAGTGACGAAAACGAATTATTCCACAGAGTAATTGAGATTTCTGATAATGATACATTTGAAAGTCTTCATAAGGCAATTCTACAAGCCTGCGAATATAAAGAGACAGAGATGGCTTCATTCTTTATTTCTAACGATGACTGGGACAAAGGACAAGAAATCACTCTTTTTGATATGGGAGACGAAGAATTAGGTACCATACCTATGCAAAAAGCTAAACTTAAAGACTTTATTTCTGAAAAAGAAGATAAAATCATCTATCAATTTGACTTCTTTGGCGATAGAGCATTGTTCTGTACATTAGTCGACATAATTGCAAAGGATGCAAAGAAGAAATATCCAGTCTGCTCACATGCAACAGGAAATCCTCCACTACAAAAAATAAATGACGAAAACGAAGATATCAACGATTTGTTCAATGAAACCGGCATAGACGACGATGATTTGTTCAGCGATGAAGATGCTGACGAGCTTGGGTTCGGAGACGAATTTGGCGGTGATGAATTCGGAGGCGGATACGACGATTTCGGTGGTTCAAACGATTACGATTATTAATCCCTGTAATGAAAACTCTTGTTGTTGTAACGGGACCTACAGCTGTTGGTAAAACATCAACAGCTATCCAACTTGCACAACATTACAATACAGAAATCATATCTGCTGATTCACGTCAGATTTTTATAGAGCCAAAGATAGGAACTGCCGTACCAAGCGAAGAAGAACTTGCTACTGTTACACATCATTTTATCGGAACAAAACATGTTACCGATTATTATAATGCATGGCAATTTGAACAAGATGCTTTGCAAAAAGTAGAAGAATTATTTCAAACGCATGATATTGTTATACTAGCCGGAGGCTCTGGTTTATATGTAGATGCTGTATGCAATGGTATCGACGAGATTCCCGACATCGATCCAGATTTACGAGAACGTATAAATTCTCAGCTCGAACAAGAGGGTATTGAAAGTTTACGACAAACTCTTAAATTCCTTGACCCTGACTACTATAAAATTGTAGATTTATCCAATCCAGCAAGACTAAAACGGGCAATTGAAATATGTGTACAAACTGGCAAGACATATACCGAATTGCGTAAAGAAAATAAAAAAACTCGCCCTTTTAAAATAGTAAAAATTGCGTTAAACAGAGAGCGAGATGAATTATATGAACGCATAAATCAACGAGTTGATCAAATGATATGCGACGGCTTAGAGCAAGAAGTCAAGTCGCTTTCTCAATGGAAAGATTGCACCGCCCTCAAAACCGTAGGATACCGCGAATTCTTTGATTATTTTGATGGAATGAGCACTTATACCGAAGCAATAGAGAAAATCAAGCAGAACACAAGAAAATACGCTAAAAAACAAATTTCATGGATTAAACGAGATAACGAATATCGTTGGTTCTCTCCAAATGAAATTGAAGAAATGATTACATACATTTCAGACCAATTATTGTAACAAATAATCTATAAAACTTACCTACACTAAAGTATATAAAATAAAAAAGCCGAAGATTTCTCTTCGGCTTTTTTATTTAGTCTAGAACAATTCTAGTTCTTTCCTTGTAATTTAGCATAGTCTTCAGCAGAACCTACGATTATGCTATCATATTGTTTCAAACCTGTACCGGCAGGAATCTTATGACCAATAATCACATTTTCCTTCAAGCCTTCCAAATCATCAACTTTAGCATTGATTGCTGCTTCATTAAGAACCTTAGTTGTTTCCTGGAATGAAGAAGCCGAAATCCAGCTATGAGTTTGAAGAGAAGCTCTTGTAATACCTTGTAGAATTTGACTTGCAGTTGCTGGGTGAGCATCACGTACTACAACTTCTTTAAGATCTTTACGTTTCAATTGTGAATTAGCATCACGTAATTGACGAACTGTTATAATTTGACCAGCTTTTAATTCTTCTGAATCACCAGCATCAACAACAACTTTCTTTTCGTAAATCTTATCGTTTTCATCCATGAAATCCCATCTGTCAACGATTTCACCTTCTAGGAATTTGCTATCGCCTTGGTCAACGATTTGTACTTTACGCATCATTTGGCGAACAATTACTTCGAAGTGTTTATCGTTAATCTTCACACCTTGTAGACGGTACACTGATTGTACACCATTAACAATGTGTTCTTGAACCTTAGTAGGACCCATGATTGCAAGGATATCCGAAGGAGTTATAGAACCATCTGATAAACGAGTTCCTGCTTTTACATAATCATCTTCTTGAACAAGAAGTTGTTTTGAAAGTGGAATAAGATATTTCTTTTCTTCACCTGTTTTCGCAGTTACTACGATTTCACGATTACCTCTCTTAACCTTACCAAATGTTACAGAACCATCGATTTCTGAAACAATTGCAGGGTTAGAAGGGTTACGTGCTTCAAACAATTCAGTTACACGTGGAAGACCACCAGTGATATCACCACTGTTTGTACCGATAACTCTAGGAATCTTAACAAGTTGATCACCTGCTTTTACTTTTTGATTCTTTTCTAAAGCTACACGAGCTCCAACTGGTAAGTTGTATGTATGAAGAACTTCTTCACCTTTACCAAGAATTCTGATAACTGCAGTTTTTGTTTTATCCTTAGATTCAATGATAACTTTTTCTTTGAAACCAGTTTGATCATCTGATACACTTGAACAAGTTACACCTTCAATAAAGTCAACTAATTCAATCTTACCTGCATATTCAGAAATAATAGGAGCATTGTATGGATCCCAAGTACAGATCAAATCACCTTCTTTTACATCCTCACCATTTTTCTTGTACAAGAATGCACCATAAGAAATATATTCATCACGTTTATGTAATACACCCTTACGACCAACAATCTTCAATTCAGCAAGACGGCTAAGAACGATTTCGCACTTATTACCATTTGCATCCTCTCCTTCTATTGTTCTTAATTCTTCAATTTCAAGTTTACCGTCATGTTTAGATACGATAGAGTTTTCAATTGTAGCATTAGAAGCAGTACCACCGACGTGGAATGTACGAAGTGTCAACTGTGTACCTGGTTCACCGATTGATTGTGCTGCAATTACACCAACAACTTCACCTTGTTGAACCATTCTTGCTGTAGCAAGGTTACGTCCGTAACATTTAGCACAAACACCCTTACGTGATTCACAAGTCAATACAGAACGAATTTCTACTTCTTCTATACCTGCACTCACAATAGCATCAGCGATTACTTCTGTTAATTCTTCACCAGCTTTAACAATCAAATCACCTGTTTGTGGATTATAGATATCGTGAACACAAGTTCTACCAAGTATTCTTTCGTATAATGATTCTACAACTTCATCGTTATTCTTAACAGCAGTTGCTACAAGACCACGTAATGTACCACAATCTTCTTGAGTAATGATTACATCATGAGAAACGTCAACCAAACGACGAGTCAAGTAACCGGCATCTGCAGTCTTCAAGGCTGTATCGGCAAGACCCTTACGAGCACCGTGAGTAGAGATAAAGTACTCAAGGACTGACAAACCTTCCTTGAAGTTTGCAAGGATAGGGTTTTCAATAATTTGACCACCTTCAGCACCTGATTTTTGAGGCTTAGCCATCAAACCACGCATACCGCATAGCTGACGAATCTGTTCCTTAGAACCACGAGCTCCAGAATCAAGCATCATGTATACAGAGTTGAAACCTTGTTGATCTGACTTCAAAAGATCCATCACTTTATTTGTCAAATCAGAGTTCGTATGTGTCCAGATATCAATGATTTGGTTATAACGTTCGTTGTCTGTAATGAAACCCATATTGTAGTTATTCATTACTTCTTCAACTTCCTCATAACCTTTTTGTACTAATTCTGCTTTAGCTTCTGGGATTACAACGTCATCCAACTTAAATGACAAACATCCTTCGAATGCCATTCTGTAACCCATATTCTTAACATCATCAAGGAAGTCTGCTGTTTTTGGTGTACCAGCAACTTTCAAGACATCTGTAATGATATCACGCAAAGATTTTTTAGTCAATAGTTTGTTGATGAAACCACCTTCTTCAGGAACTATTTCATTGAACATAATTCTACCAACTGTAGTCAAAATCCATTTTGATCTATCATTTTCGTCTTTATATTGTTTGATGATATCTTTTTCTTCATCAACTGATCTCCACAAATTTCTTGGAACACGTACGAATGCGTGCAAATCAGCTTTCTTCTCATTGTAAGCAATAATTGCTTCTTCTGGAGAATAGAAATAAGAACCTTCACCTTTTGCACCTGGCATACCTTTAGTAATATAGTAAAGACCAAGGACCATATCTTGAGAAGGCACCTTGATAGGAGCACCATTCGCAGGGTTCAAAATATTGTGAGAAGACAACATCAAAATTTGAGCTTCCAATACTGCTGCATTACCAAGTGGCAAGTGAACAGCCATCTGGTCACCATCGAAATCGGCGTTGAACGCTGTACAAGCAAGTGGGTGCAACTGAATAGCTTTACCTTCAATCATACGTGGTTGGAAAGCTTGGATACCAAGACGGTGCAACGTCGGGGCACGGTTCAATAGAACTGGGTGACCTTTCATTACATTTTCTAGAATATCCCAAATTACAGCATCTTTTCTATCTACAATTTTCTTTGCCGACTTCACAGTTTTTACAATACCTCTTTCAATCAATTTTCTGATAATGAATGGTTTGTAAAGTTCTGCAGCCATTCCTTTTGGAATACCACATTCATGAAGTTTCAATGTTGGACCTACGACAATTACCGAACGTGCAGAATAGTCAACACGTTTACCAAGTAAGTTCTGACGGAAACGACCTTGTTTACCTTTCAAACTATCGCTCAATGATTTCAAAGAACGGTTTGCTTCACTCTTGGCTGCGTTTGTCTTTCTTGAGTTATCAAACAAAGAATCTACAGCTTCTTGCAACATACGTTTTTCATTACGTAAAATCACTTCTGGAGCTTTGATTTCAATCAATCTCTTCAAACGATTGTTACGAATAATAACACGACGATACAAGTCATTCAAATCTGAAGTAGCGAAACGACCACCATCCAATGGTACAAGAGGACGCAATTCTGGTGGAATTACAGGAATACATTTCAAAATCATCCATTCTGGTTTGTTCTTACCAGCTGATTCACGGAATGATTCAATAACCTGTAAACGTTTTAACGCTTCAGTTTTTCTTTGTTGTGAAGTTTCCTTACTAGCTTGGTCACGTAATTGATATGACAATGAGTCCAAATCCAAACGTTTAAGCAATTCTTCAAGTGCTTCTGCACCCATCATTGCGATAAACTTGTTAGGATCACTATTGTCAAGCATATCGTTTTCCTTTGGAAGAGTTTCTGAAACTTGTAGATATTCTTCTTCAGAAAGGAGATCCAAGTCATTGATACCATCAACTTTCTTACAACCTGCTTGAACTACAATATATCTTTCATAATAAATTATAGAATCAAGTTTCTTTGTAGGCAATCCTAATAGATAACCTATTTTATTTGGAAGAGAACGGAAGTACCAAATGTGAGCAACAGGAACAATCAAATTGATATGTCCGCTTCTTTCACGACGAACTTTCTTTTCTGTTACTTCAACACCACATCTATCACAAATAATTCCTTTATAACGAATACGTTTGTATTTTCCACAATGGCATTCGTAGTCTTTTACTGGACCAAAAATTCTTTCACAGAACAAACCATCTCTTTCTGGTTTATATGTTCTATAATTGATAGTTTCTGGTTTCAAAACTTCACCACTTGAACGATCCAAAATATCTTCTGGAGACGCTAAGCTGATGCTTATTTGTGAAAAGTTATTATTATTTCCTTTTTTTTCTCTAAAAGCCATTTTCTTATGAACTTTAAAAGTTTAACGCAATTGCTTATTTAAATTCGATGTTAAGGCTCAAACCTTGTAATTCATGCAACAATACATTGAAAGATTCTGGTAAACCTGGAGTTGGAAGTGGTTCGCCTTTTACAATAGCTTCATAAGCTTTTGCACGACCATTTACATCATCAGATTTTACCGTCAAAATTTCTTGCAATATGTTAGATGCACCGAAGGCTTCTATTGCCCAAACTTCCATTTCTCCGAAACGTTGACCACCAAATTGTGCTTTACCACCAAGAGGTTGTTGCGTAATCAAAGAATAAGGACCGATTGAACGAGCGTGCATTTTATCATCGATCAAGTGACCCAATTTCAACATATAAATCACACCTACTGTTGCTGGTTGGTCGAATCTTGTTCCAGTACCACCATCATATAGATATGTTTTACCGAAATCAGGGACACCAGCTCTACCAGCTTCACGTGCAACTTTATCTGCCTTACGAGTGTATTCACAGATATCATCAAGTGATGCACCATCGAAAATTGGTGTAGCGAAATTGCAACCTAATTCTCTACCTGCCCATCCTAACACTGTTTCATAAATCTGACCAATGTTCATACGAGAAGGCACACCAAGAGGGTTCAAAACAATGTCGACAATACTACCATCAGACAAGAAAGGCATATCTTCGTCTCTCACAATACGAGAAACAATACCTTTGTTACCGTGACGACCAGCCATCTTATCACCTACTTTCAATTTACGTTTTTGAGCGATGTAAACTTTTGCTAATTCCATTATACCTGAAGGAAGTTCATCACCAACAGAAATAGCATATTCTTTACGTTTGAATTCACCTTCAACTTCTTTATGTTTTCTGTTATAGTTATGCAACAACTTACAGATTAATTCATTCTTAGAAGCATCTGTTGTCCATTTATCTGCTACAACAACTTCATAATCTGCTATCTCATAAAGAGCTTTTTGTGTGAATTTTTGACCCTTAGCAATAAGAACATTACCAGCATAATCTTTTACACCTTGAGATGTCTTACCTTCAAGAATCTTGAATAACTTTTGAACAAGAATATCTTTTATCTTCTTGCTATCAGCTTCATATTCTACTCTATAAGCGTCAATGATTTCTTTATCTCTTGCTTTAGCCTTTTTGTCTTTAACTGATCTCTTGAACAATTTCTTGTCAATTACAGTACCATATAAAGAAGGACGAGCTTTCAAAGATGCATCTTTCACATCACCGGCTTTATCACCGAAGATTGCACGAAGCAATTTTTCTTCTGGAGAAGGATCAGATTCACCTTTTGGAGTAATCTTACCAATCAAGATATCGCCAGGTTTTACTGTAGCACCAATTCTAATAAGACCTTTTTCATCAAGATTCTTAATAGCATCTTCGCTTACGTTTGGAATATCAGATGTAAATTCTTCTATACCACGTTTAGTATCACGTACTTCCAAAATATGTTCATCAATGTGAATTGATGTCATGATATCTTCACGAACAACACGTTCTGAAATCACAATAGCATCCTCGAAGCTGTAACCCTTCCAAGGCATGAATGCAACTTTTAAGTTACGACCAATTGCAAGTTCACCGTTTTGAGTAGAATAACCTTCTGTCAAACATTGACCTTTTTCTACACGTTCGCCCTTTACAACAATAGGACGCAAGTTTATACATGTATTTTGGTTAGTCTTTCTAAACTTAACTATAGGGTAAACAACAACACTGCTATCGAAGCTTACAAATTCTTCTTCTTCTGTTCTATCGTAACGAACATGAATTTCACGAGCGTCAACATATTCAATTACACCTGAACCTTCAGCCATAACTTGAATACGAGAATCATGACAAACTTGACGTTCAATACCAGTACCAACAATAGGAGCTTCTGCACGTAATAGAGGAACTGACTGACGCATCATGTTAGATCCCATCAAAGCACGGTTAGCATCATCGTGTTCCAAGAAAGGAATCAAAGATGCTGCGATAGATGTAATCTGGTTAGGAGCAACATCCATCAAATCGATTTCTTCAGGAGCAGCAATAGGGAAATCAGCCTCATTACGTGCCTTAATTCTATTTGTTGTAAATGTTCCTTCTGCATCGATTGGAGAATCTGCCTGTGCAATTGTCTTTCCATCTTCGTCTTCTGCACTTAGATAAACAACTTCAGAAAGATCAACCTTACCATTAGAAACTTTTCTATATGGAGTTTCGATAAATCCTAAGTCATTAACTTTTGCGAAAACACACAATGAAGAAATAAGACCGATGTTTGGACCTTCCGGAGTTTCAATAGGACAAAGACGACCATAGTGAGTATAGTGAACGTCACGTACCTCGAAACCTGCTCTTTCACGAGAAAGACCACCAGGACCAAGTGCAGACAATCTTCGTTTATGAGTCATTTCACCTAGAGGGTTAGTTTGATCCATAAATTGAGAAAGTTGGTTTGTTCCAAAGAATGAATTAATAACTGAAGACAAAGTCTTAGAATTAATCAATTCAATTGGAGTAAACACTTCGTTATCACGAACATTCATTCGTTCACGGATAGTTCTAGCCATACGAGCCAAACCAACACCAAATTGATTGCGAAGTTGTTCACCAACTGTTCTAACGCGACGGTTACTTAAGTGGTCGATATCATCAACATCTGCCTTTGAGTTAATTAACTGAATAAGATACTTGATGATTTCAATAATATCTTTTTTAGTTAAAACTCGAGTTGTTTCTTTATCTTCTGTTGGTTCATTGCTATACAATTTTGTATTGATTCTGTAACGACCAACTTCACCCAAATCGTATCTCTTATCTGAGAAGAACAATTTTTCAATAACATCGCGTGCTGTTGTTTCATCAGGTGGTTCTGCGTTACGCAACTGACGATAGATGTAGAAAATTGCCTCTTTTTCAGAGTTACAAGGGTCTTTTTGTAATGTATTATAGATAATGTCGAAATCAGAAGAGTTTTGTTCTTCTTTGTGAAGAAGGATAGTCTTTTGACCTGATTCAAGAATCATGTCAATATGATCTTTTTCAATTATTTCTTCACGTTCGACAATAATTTCATTTCTTTCTATTGATACAACCTCACCAGTATCTTCATCTACGAAATCTTCTATCCATGATTTCAAAACTCTCGCTGCCAACTTACGGCCTTCAACTTTTTTCAAGCCTGCTTTTGACACCTTAACTTCTTCTGCCAAGTTAAAGATTTCAAGGATATCCTTGTCACCTTCAAAACCAATAGCACGAAGTAGAGTTGTTACTGGTAATTTTTTCTTACGGTCAATGTATGCATACATTACACCGTTAATATCTGTTGCAAATTCTATCCAAGATCCCTTAAACGGAATAATTCTCGCAGAATATAATTTGGTACCGTTCGTATGAACACTTTGACCAAAGAATACACCTGGAGAACGATGCAACTGAGATACTACAACACGTTCAGCACCATTTATAACAAAAGTACCTCTTGGTGTCATAAATGGAATTGTACCTAGATATACATCTTGTACAACTGTTTCAAAATCCTCGTGTTCAGGATCTGTACAATATAACTTTAACTTCGCTTTTAGAGGGATGCTGAATGTTAAACCTCTATCCAAACACTCTTCTATTGAATATCTTGGTGGATCTAACTGATAGTCAAGAAACTCAAGTACAAAATTGTTACGGGTATCAGCGATAGGGAAATTTTCATTGAAAACTTCACTTAAACCTTCGGTTTTGCGTTCTTCTTGTGTTGAATCTACTTTGAAGAATTCATTAAAAGACTTCAACTGAATTTCTAGGAAATCAGGATAGTCTAGTTTATTTTTTATTGATGAGAAGTTTACTCTCTCCTTTGTCTTCATTGCGAAAAGTTGAAATATTGAACTTAATGGGTATGATAAAAGGTTTTAGCCACATTTTGTGACTAAAACCCTGAAAAGTAATAAGATTATG
Organism: Bacteroidales bacterium; assembly: GCA_024402335.1. Classification (GTDB taxonomy): domain Bacteria; phylum Bacteroidota; class Bacteroidia; order Bacteroidales; family UBA1715; genus UBA1715. The sequence goes on along the minus strand of JAKSTZ010000003.1, from coordinate 20,680 downwards.
AAATCCTATTTAAGTTCAACTTCAGCTCCAGCTTCTTCTAATTGTTTTTTGATGTTTTCAGCTTCGTCTTTAGAAACTTTTTCTTTTACTGCTTTAGGAGCACCGTCGCAGATATCTTTTGCTTCTTTAAGACCTAGACCTGTAAGTTCTTTTACAACTTTTACAACTTGAAGTTTAGCTGCACCTGCTGATTTCAAAATTACATCGAATTCTGATTTTTCTTCAGCTGCTGCTGCGCCAGCTGCTGCTGGAGCTGCTACTGCTACTGCTGCTGCTGCAGGTTCAATTCCGTATTCTTCTTTAAGAATGTCAGCTAATTCTTTAACGTCTTTTACGCTAAGATTTACTAATTCTTCTGCTAATGCTTTTAAATCTGCCATAATTTGATTAATTTAAATAGTTACTGTTTTATTATTATTTATTCTTTTTCTGATAATGTTTTTACGATACCAGCAATTGTATTCTTTCCAGATTCCAAAGAAGAAAGAACTTGTTGCATTGGTGATTGAAGAAGAGCAACGATATCTCCGATAAGTTCAGCCTTAGATTTGATTGTTGCCAATGTATCCAATTGATCATCGCCAATATAAACACATTGTTCAGCAAACGCACCTTTAAGGATAGGTTTTTCTTGTCCAGATTTACGAAGTTCTTTAATCATTTTAGCAGGAACATTAGCAGTCTTACAGAATAAAACTGAAGTTGTTCCTTTTAAAACGCCATATAGTTCTTCAAAATCGCCATCTACTTGTTCTAAAGCTTTCTTTAAAAGAGTATTCTTTACAACAACGATTTCAATATCATTTTCAAAACATTTTCTACGAAGAGTAGATGTATCTGATGCATTTAACGCTTCAATGTCAGTTATATAAAAGTGACCGTTTTCGTTAATTTTGCTAACGATACTTTCAACTATATCTCTTTTTTGTGCTATATCCATAACAATTCTTGCTTTACAATTACATTAATGATTTTGTATCTACTTGAATTCCAGGACTCATTGTAGAAGAAATATAGATGCTTTTTACATAAGTTCCCTTTGCAGACACTGGTTTTAATTTGTTGATCATATTAACAAATTCCTTAGCATTGCCAACAATTGCTTCTGGTGAGAAAGACACCTTACCAATTGAAGCATGAATAATACCGAATTTATCAACCTTGAAATCAATTTTACCAGCTTTAACTTCAGCTACCGCTTTAGCGATATCCATAGTTACTGTACCACTTTTAGGGTTAGGCATCAAGCCACGTGGACCAAGAACTCTACCAAGAGCACCGATTTTTGCCATGATAGTAGGCATAGTGATGATAACATCTACATCAGTCCAACCACCTTTGATTTTTTCTACATATTCGTCCAAACCAACATAATCAGCACCTGCTTCTTGAGCTTCTTTTTCCTTATCTGGAGTACAAAGTACTAATACGCGAACTTGTTTACCTGTTCCGTTAGGAAGTGTAACAACACCACGAACCATTTGGTTTGCTTTCTTAGGATCTACACCCAAACGAACATCCATATCTACAGAAGCATCAAATTTAGTTGTAGTAATTTCCTTAACTAATTTTGCTGCATCTTCTATGGCGTATGCTTTACCTGCTTCTATTTTCGCAAGAGCGATTTTTTTATTTTTCGTAAGCTTCATCGTTTCAATGTTTTAGAGTGTTGGTTTTTCACCTTCTACTGTTATACCCATACTACGAGCAGTACCTGCAACCATTTCCATACCTGAAGCTATTGTAAAACAGTTTAAGTCTGGAAGTTTTGCTTCTGCTATAGCTTTTACTTGATCCCAAGTTACACTCGCAACTTTCTTTCTGTTAGGTTCTGCAGAACCACTTTTAATTTTTGCTGCTTCCAACAATTGTATTGCTACAGGAGGAGTTTTTACAACAAAAGTAAAAGATTTGTCTGAATACACAGTGATGATAACAGGAAGAACTTTTCCTGCTTGATCTTGTGTCTTTGCATTGAATTGCTTGCAGAAATCCATGATGTTCACACCCTTTGCACCAAGAGCTGGTCCAACTGGAGGTGATGGATTTGCAGCACCGCCTTTAATCTGTAATTTGATAAGACCTGATACTTCTTTTGCCATAACGCTATTTATTATTTATTAAGATTCTTTTTCAACTTGCATAAATCCTAATTCAAGAAGTGTTTTTCTACCGAAAACCTTAACTTCAACAGATAATTTTTTCTTTTCTTCGTTAACTTTTTCAACTACTCCTGAAAATCCGTTAAATGGTCCATCGGTAACTTTCACAACTTCGCCAACAACGAAAGGAATAATAGTTTCTTCTTCTCCTTCGGCAAGTTCGTCGACTTTGCCCAAAATACGATTAACCTCACTTAATCGTAAAGGCATAGGTGCACCACCATGACGTTCAGCCGTTAAGAATCCTATAACTCCGTCTATGTTGTTTATGGTTCCCGCAATATTAATTTTTGTACCATCCACGTTTGCTTCTAATACTGCTTCGATTAGAACATAACCTGGTAGGTAATTTCTTTCTTTTGTAACTTTTTTACCATTTTTCGCTTGTACCACTTTCTCTGTTGGAATAAGTACTTGCGAAACATAATCCTCCAAATGACTACGATTTATTTCATACATAATCCTTTCTTGGACCTTCTTTTCTTTTCCGCTCATCGCCTTAACGACGTACCACTTTTTTCCTATTTCTGCCATGTCGCAAATTTTATTATCGGAGTAAATGATATATACCATCTCTCATAACGAGAGAGAACGAAAAATCCATTACCAAAACTATAAGTGCTATAATAAAGGTTGCAACAAGTACAACAACAGCACTTGACTGCAATTCAGCCCACGTAGGCCAAGTTGTTTTATGAATCAACTCGTTGTAAGACTCCTTTACGTATGTTTTTAGTCCCATTGTAATTTCTTTGTTTGCAGGGGTAGAGGGAATCGAACCCCCATCATCGGTTTTGGAGACCGGCACACTAACCATTGTGCTATACCCCTAGGTAAAGGGATTGATTGCTCAACCCCTTTGGTTTATTATTGTACTATTCAATAATTTCAGTTACTTGACCAGCACCTACTGTTCTACCACCTTCACGGATAGCGAAACGAAGACCTTCGTTAATTGCTACGCTTGAAAGCAAATCAACAGTAATTGTTACGTTATCACCTGGCATTACCATTTCTACACCTTCTGGTAGAGAAATTTCACCAGTAACGTCTGTTGTACGGATGTAGAATTGAGGACGATATTTATTGTGGAATGGAGTGTGACGACCACCTTCGTCTTTGCTCAATACATAAACTTCAGCTTTGAATTTTTTGTGAGGTTTGATTGAATCTGGCTTACAGATAACCATACCACGTTTGATTTGATCTTTTTCGATACCACGAAGTAACAAACCAACGTTATCACCTGATTGACCTTCATCAAGAAGTTTACGGAACATTTCAACACCTGTACAAGTTGTTTTCAAGTTAGCGTCGAAACCGATAATTTGCATTTCATCACCTGTATGGATAACACCTCTTTCAATACGACCAGTAGCAACTGTACCACGACCTGTAATTGAGAAGATGTCTTCAACTGGCATCAAGAATGGTTTTTCGTTTTCACGTGGAGGAAGTGGAATCCATGTATCAACAGCTGCCATCAATTCCATTACTTTATCTTCCCATTCAGCTTCACCGTTCAATGCACCAAGAGCAGAACCACGGATGATAGGAGTATTGTCACCATCGAAATCGTATTTGCTCAACAATTCACGAACTTCCATTTCAACTAAGTCGAACATTTCAGGATCGTCAACCATATCACATTTATTCAAGAATACAACGATTCTTGGTACGTTTACTTGTTTTGCAAGAAGAACGTGTTCTTTTGTTTGAGGCATTGGACCATCAGTTGCAGCAACAACAAGGATAGCACCATCCATTTGAGCAGCACCAGTAACCATGTTCTTTACGTAGTCAGCGTGACCTGGACAGTCAACGTGTGCGTAGTGACGGTTTTCTGTTTGGTACTCAACGTGAGCAGTATTAATTGTGATACCTCTTTCTTTTTCTTCAGGAGCGTTATCGATTTGATCGAATGATTTTACTTCTGAAAGACCTTTCTTTGCCAATACAGTTGTGATAGCTGCTGTCAAAGTTGTTTTACCGTGGTCAACGTGACCGATAGTACCAATGTTTACGTGATCTTTGGATCTATCAAACTTTTCTTTTGCCATTTCTACTTATATTTATTATTATTCAACATATAAAATTTCACATCATTTCTGAGCCGATGATGGGAATTGAACCCATGACCTCTTCCTTACCAAGGAAACGCTCTACCACTGAGCTACACCGGCCGACTCAATTCCGCACAGACATATCCGCCCGAAAATTTGGAGTGCAAATGTACTTTTTTTTTCTTAAAAACAAAAGAATTTACTTTTTTTCTTGCTTTCCTTTCATTTTTTCTATTTGATTTCTCAACGCTTCGGTTGCTAAATCAACTGCTTCCTCAAATGATTTTGCAGATTTTTTTGCAAAAAGTTCCTTTCCTGGAGTCTTAATACTGATTTCGGCTTCCTTATTTTCTTCACTTGTCGTATTCACTAATTTGAAAAAAACGTCTGCTGATTGAAGAACGTCAGAAAAAGTATCTAATTTGTTAACTTTGTTTGTTGCAAACTCTTTTAATTTTGCATCGGCTTTGAAGCCTACTGATTGAATTTTAACTTCCATAACTATACAATTTTAATTTCTCGGATGAGATTGTTTATATACTTTTTTCAATTTCTCAAACGAATTATGAGTATAGACCTGAGTCGCCGCTAATGATGCATGTCCCAACAATTCTTTAATGTCGTTTATATCTGCTCCATTATTTAATAAATGTGTTGCAAATGTATGACGAAGCACATGCGGACTACGTTTATTTAAAGTTGTAACTTCACCTAGATACTTATGCACTATTCTATATAAAAATCTGTCATAAGCTTTAGATCCTTTGTCAGTCACAATCAAACACGTATTGCCTTTTGCTATTTTACCTCTTTCCTGTATATATTCCTTTAACAAAGAAGAGCACTCCGGAAGCATTGGTATTATACGTTCTTTACTCCGTTTACCAAACACTTTTATTGTACCCTCTGAAAAATCAATAGAACTCAGTTCCAAGGTCAGCAATTCTGCACGACGGACTCCTGTTGTATACAATAATTCAATGACCACTCTATCTCGCAAACCAGAAAAATCTTTTGCGAAAATATTTTCGTCTAGCAAGATATTCATTTTTTCTTCTTCTACAAAATTTGGCAGCCTTTTTTTTGTTTTCAAAGCATGAACTTTTCGTGCCACATTATTTTGCAGTTTTCCTTCTCGCTGTAAGAAATAAAAAAAAGAACGAATTGCCACAATCTTTCTATTGATAGATCGAGAAGCAATTCCTTCTTCTGATAAAGTACTTATCCATCCACGAATGTCTTTTGCATCAACATTTAGAAGAGATTTTTCTCCTAAATATCGAACAAAATGTGACAAATCGTTTTGATAAGAGATAACTGTATGTTTTGAACTTTTTTTCTCGAATTCGAGATAGTTCAAAAAAGTTTGCAATAATTCCTCGTTACAGGAATTATTGTTCATCAGTCAATTGCATTTTTTGTTTGTAGATAGCTTTAATAAGTTGCTCTCTACGAATAACTGAAGGTTTTGTAAACGCTTGTCTGTTTCTTAATTCTTTAACAACGCCAGTTTTTTCAAATTTTCTTTTGAATTTCTTTAACGCTTTGTCAATGTTTTCGCCTTCTTTTACTGGAACGATTATCATATTATTTGTTTGTTTAGAATGTTATTTTTTCGGACTGCAAATGTATAAACTTTTGAATAAAGAGCAAGTTTTTAATCAATTGTTTTTAAGTAGAATTGTAAAATATTGTATTCTTTTTCTTCTAAAATGTTGTTTTTCAATAGTTCATCAAGATTTTTTATTGTCCCCACAATTTTCTTATAAGCAAATATTTTCTTTGTTTGCTCAAAACTTATGAGCGGATGTTTATTGATTTCTTTAAACGAAACTGTATTTACATTTATTTTTTGTATCATCTCTTTTGACACAGTAACATACGGAGAAATCGCCTTAATAGAGGCTGAATCCATAGAATAAATAACAGACAACTGTTCAACAGAATAAAAGCCTCCTAACTTCTCTCTATATTCAACAATCTTCTTTGCTCGAAAGCTACCAATTTTAGGCAATTGCTTTAAATCTGTCGTATCACAGGCATTTAACTCTACCATTACATGTTTCTCCTTTTTGGCAACGCTCTCCTTTTCCTTGTTCTTTACACTCCGGAATTCTTCTCTTTTCGTAACCTTATGCGTCATGCCTGGAATATCGATATGGTCTTGTAAAATAGCATAATCTTCTTCTGATATACTATATATTTTCAGAACATCTTCTTTACGATAGAAAACTCCTCCTTTATTTCTATAATTCAAGCAACTTCGTGCTTGCTTTTCGGAGAAACCTACGGAAAGAAAATCTTCAAAGCTTGCAGTGTTTGGATTAATCAATTTGCCCTCCTCAATAATCACCGGAGTGGGCACCTCTGCTACAGAATCGGCTTCCTTAGATATTACAAATTCTTTCTTTGGCTTATATTCATAAAAGAATATAGCAATAGTAACAACAACGATAAGCGTGGAAAGGTTTTTACCTAACCGCACCCAATTTTGATTGGCTTTGTTCATACTTTTAGAATGGATAACCGATACCAACGCTAAGATTCCAATCATCTTTCGTTAGATCTCGATTTCCCCAAATTAAATGTTTGTTTGTATTATTTATGGAATATGCTTCTCTGACCTTTAAACCTAAATCGCAACGAAGTATCAAGAAAGAGAAATCAAATCTCAATCCAAAACCGGTTCCGACAGCTAAATCTTTGTAAAAATCTCGTATGTGGAATATAGCATCTGTTAGCTCATTATTGTCAAATGCCCATATATTACCAATATCAATAAATGCAGCACCATCAATTATCCAAAACAAATGGAAACGGCTTTCAAGATTTAATTCCAGCTTAATATCTCCTAAATAATATTTGAATCCTGCAGCAGTATCAACATGAGACCCCAACCCCAACGAACGACTTTCCCAGGCACGCATACTATTTGCTCCTCCTGAATAATACTTTTTCAAACTTGGCAACACAGCCGAATTCAAATATGGCATAGCAAGACCGCCAAACACTCTATAAACAAATGTTGTACGGTTCGACACAACATCATAATACCGATAATCTATATCTATCTTTGCATACTGTGCAAAAGGCAAATTGAATGTTTCATATTGTCCAACATCATTCTTTACTTTATCAATAGCCTTACAATATGCATACATTAAGTTACCACTTGTTTCTGCTCCAACCTTAAAATATTGATAATCTCTTGTTTCAATATTTCTTTTATTATAAAAAACTACCGAAAAATTATTACAGTATAACAAGTAGTCCTCATAACTATATTTATAATAATCACGACGATTTATGAAATTTTTAAAACGATCGGAAATATCATAATAACGAATGTAACTAATATCTATCGGGTTTAAATTAAAAGTCCAGAATCGTTTTCCATACCAAATATAACCAAAGTTAATTTCTGTTGTCGGACGCGTGTAGTCTGTTGTTTGCAAGAAGTTATATTCTACATGACAATTAGTCTTAGCCCGAAACTTCTTATCATAACTTCGTGAATTAAATGGAAGTAAAAATTTTGGTGTTGTAAAATCTATCCCAATTCCATACTCTTGCGAGTTGAAAAATCTACGATTAGTTTCTTCCCCACCTCGTAATACATTATTATATTCTTCTGCAAATTTAAATTGAACAGTCATGAATTCTGCTCCATGAAACACGTTTCTATTTACATACGATGCATTCAATTCAGCTCCCCAATCTCCACTAGTATTCGTTCCTTCAACTTCAAAAGACAAAGACTGTTTTTTTTCTGCAACGATATCTACACTACAATCAAGCTTCACAGTCTCATCATTTGGTTGAACAAGAGAAGGTTTAAATTCAATTGCCACCAATTTGACTATTGGATAACTTGACAAAATTTTTTGTGTTCTCGATTCACGAAAAGAACTATACATTTTCTTTTCTTCAATAAAATTTGCTTGCTGTATAGTCTGTTCTTTTATATATGTCGGAGATTCAAATTTATTTTTCCGCTGTTTTCCTTTACGATTTTCGGAATGCAGAACACTTCTACCACCTTCTCCTTGTTTTATATTTATAGCGCCTATTACATGCTTTTTCAAGGACGCATCCGACGTCTTTTTTATACTAATAACTAACGCAACGCTGTCCGGCCCATGGGTTGTATCTGCGGAAAAAAGTACATTATCTTTAGAAAAAGCATAATAACCCATAGTTCTGCAAACAGATACGATTCGTTCCTGTTCTTCTTGTAAAAGAGCAATAGAAAAAGGTTTCCCTCTCTTTAATTTTGACATGCCTTCCGTTTTATCTAGTATTTGACCTATACTAGAATCTGCAGATTGATATAAACAAGAAACTATCTTATACTGAGTACCAGTTTCCAATTGATAAGACACAACAACTTTTTTGTCATTCCATCCTCTCTCACGTATTCGAGAACCAACAGAGGCATTATAATAGCCTAATTCGTTCAAGTATAAACGGAGTTGCTCTTCATTTTTTGCGACAAATGTGCTATCATATAAAACAGGAGCTTCACCAACTATATCTCGCATCCATGTTCCAAATCTACGTTCCGAATGTTCAAACGCATAATAAAAATATAATCGAGTATGAAATCCCCAAAGAGCACGGTTTGGCTTTGGTTTTACATAATTCAACATTTCATCTGTATCAACTTTTCGATTATCAGACTGTATTACATTCTTCACCAAGAGTTTCTGATTATCGGCAAGATGACGCGATACAGAACATTGAGAAAACACAGACAGTGCAATAAGCAAGTTATATACAATATTTTTTTTCTGAGTTTGGTGCATTACTAATGTTTTTACAAATGTAAGAAAATGTGGATGTTCAACAAGGAATCCAGGCATTATTTAAACGGAAAACTGTTTGATTTAGAACATCTATAAACATCTACAAACAACAATAAAAAAAAGGATGAATAAAAATTCATCCTTTCTCTGTTATTCTTTATTAAAAAGACTGTCAATTTCTTTTTCGTATGCTTTCTGAACAACCTTTCTCTTAACTTTTAATGTTGGAGAAAGTTTTCCATTCTGAGTTGTCCACTCTTCTGAAATTAAAACAAAGCGTTTTATTTGTTCATAATCGGCAAAGCTTGTATTGTATTTATTGATTTCTTTTTTGAATCGTTTCAAGACCTCAGGATCTTTCACAACTTGTTCTTTTGTATTGAAAGGAACTTTATGCTTGTCGCACCAAGTTTTCAAGAACTCAAAATCAGGAACAATAAGAGCAGCTGCAAATTGTTTATTTTCTCCAACAACAACTATACTTCCAACAAAAGGAGACGCAACTACTTTATTTTCTATATGTTCAGGATTTACATACTTACCGAATGAAGTTTTAAACAATGATTTGATTCTACCTGTAATAACGACAAGACCTTTTTCTGTAATTCTAGCAGTATCACCAGTATGGAACCATCCTTCTTGGTCGATTACTTCAGCCGTCATTTCTGGATTCTTATAGTATCCAAGCATAACATTATGACCACGGCATACCAACTCATTAGTTGCAGGATCTACCTTTACTTCAACTCCAGGCAAAGGCAATCCTACGGTTCCAGGTTCATGTGTAAATGCTTCATCACGGGCAACTGCAATCACAGGAGACGTTTCAGAAAGGCCATATCCTTCATAGACAGAAAAACCTATAGCCTGGAAGAAAGAAGCCAATTGAGCCTGCAAAGCAGAACCACCAGACACAACCTGAATCACGCCTTGAATACCCAAGACATCTCTCCATTTTTTATAGATTAACTTATCTGCAATTTTCCATTTCAAATTATAATACCATGAACGTCTTTCTGGATCTAGATTATACTTCTTTGCTACAGCAACTGCCCAATAGTATATTTTTTGTATCAAGAACGATTGCTTCTTGCCTGCGCTATATAATTTTTCATACATTTTTTCCAACAAACGAGGAACACAGCACATTACATTTGGATGAATTTCCTTCAAATTGTCGGCTATCAATGCTAAATCAGAATAATAAATAGAACATTGTTTGTATTGATAAGTGTACATCAACATTCTTTCATAAGCGTGACATAGAGGTAAGAAGCTCAATGCTTTCTTACAAGTTGGGAACACCAATTCCTGAACATTCATCATATTAAGTATGATGTTATCGTGCGACAACATTACACCTTTTGGATTTCCTGTAGTTCCTGAAGTATATATGATAGTCGCCATATCAGATGATTTCACTTGAGCTTTTAACTCTGCCACTTTTTCAGGTTGTGGATTTTGTTTTCCCAATTCTATCAATTGACCGAAATGACGATATTCACAGTTTTGATCAACAAAAGTGAATAATTCCTTTAAATGTTCCAATTCCGGAAGAATAGGTTCTATTTTTGAACGCAAACTTTTGCCTTCAACAAATAGAATCTTCATTTCCGCATGATTCAAAATATATCGATATTCTTCTTGGCTAATTGTTGGATAAATTGGAACTGGAATTGCACCTATTTGCATTGCACCCATATCCAAAAAGTTCCATTCTGGACGGTTTCCACTCACAATACCAATTTTGTCTCCTGGTTGGATACCCAATGCAAGTAATCCATAACTTACATTGTTAACATATTCCACATAATCTTTTATGCTATAACTAATCCATTTTCCATCAACCTTATGAGATAAAGCAACTTCCTGATCAGGTTTTTGCTCACAATAATGGTCAAGAATATCAAATAATCTAGTTACTTTCATTATCTAAATTTTAAATTACCAAGCAATCCTATATAAAATCAATGACAAAAATATGATTTTATCTATAAACAATATGATTTTATATACGAATAAGCATCTTTTAACAACTAAAGTGAAGAAAATTTATATTTGCTTCCACTCCTAATTATTTTCACCAAGCAAAACAAAAAAACATACAATTTATAGAAGCAAACAAGTGTACTTTTCATCTAAATATTGTATTTTTACGAAAAATATACAAAGATGAATATTGATTTAACTGCTATCACAGAAAACGAAGTTGCAAACTTCAAGGGTGGAGAAAAATCCGCTATTTTTCAAACATTTCAAGACGACAAAAACAAGATAATGCGTATACGCTTAACTCCAGGTGCATCTATAGGTTTACACAAGCACGAAGGCAATAGTGAAATTGTATATGTATTGCAAGGTTCCGGCAATGTGCTTTATGATGGTAAAAATTCGCCTTTGTCGGTAGGGACTCTTCATTATTGTCCAGAAAACCACGAACATAGTATATCTAACACAGGAACAGAAGACCTTATTTTCTTAGGTATAGTTCCAAACCATAAATAAGATGAAAAGATTAGTTTTTGTTGCAAGTATCGGAATCGCTTCCCTGTTGGCAAGTTGTTCTTCCATGTACATTCCAAGTGCAGGAAACACACCATTATTGAGTAAGAAAGGAGAACTTCAAGCAGAAGCTTCACTCACCACTAATAGCCTACAACTTTCAGCAGACATTGCATATAGCGACCATATCGCAGCAATGGGCAATATGAATTTCTCATACGGGAATTTCACGAACTATTATGACATATACACGTCAAAAGATAAAGATTCTTCGGCACTTGCTGATCTTACAAACTACGGTAAATTCAACAACCGCACCTATGAATTAGGAATAGGTTATTATAACATGTTTAATTCTGAAAGGTTCAAGACAGAAGCATTTTTAGGATTAGGATATTGTCACGCGACTGACGTTGATGATTCAAAATCAAAGAAAAAACAAGAATACGATTCTAAATATTTCTCACCTTTCGCTCAAATAAACACAGGATTTACATTTAAATACTGCGACTTAGGATTAGGTGTTCGTTTTGCGCCAACATTTCATTCCTATACTTGGGAAGAACAGGGATATTCTCATTCTCATCCTGATACTGAAAAATTCACCATGTTTCATATAGAGCCTATCGCCTTCATACGGGCAGGCTCGGAACGTGTGCGGTTTGTTGCAAAAGCAGGCTTTTCGTCACCAATTTATACAGAGTCATACGATAACGCAAAAAATAACTCCTGCAACCCTAACTATATAAATACAACATTTTTCCATTTCTCAATGGGAGTAAACGTTCGATTAAATAAAAATTAAATAAAAATTAAATATAAATTAACACAATGGCAGAATTTCATTATCAACCAATGTTCCCTCTTGGTGAAGACAAGACGGAATATTATTTACTAACCGACAAATATGTATCTGTTGGAGAATTCGAAGGACATAAAATTCTAAAAGTAGAAAAAGAAGGTTTGACAGCAATGGCAAATGCTGCTTTCCGTGATGTATCCTTCTTACTTCGTCGTTCACACAATGAACAAGTAGCAAAGATATTAACTGATCCTGAAGCAAGTGCCAACGATAAATATGTAGCACTTACATTCCTTCGCAATGCCGAAGTTGCAGCAAAAGGACAACTACCACTTTGCCAAGATACAGGTACAGCAATTATCCACGGAGAAAAAGGACAACAAGTATGGACAGGTTTCTGTGACGAGGAAGCTCTTTCTCTAGGTGTTTTCAAGACATATACAGAAGAAAATCTTCGTTATTCACAAAACGCACCTCTTACAATGTACGATGAAGTCAATACAAAATGTAATCTTCCTGCACAAATCGACATTGAAGCTACAGAAGGTATGGAATACAAATTCCTATGCGTGACTAAAGGTGGTGGTTCTGCAAACAAAACATATTTGTACCAAGAAACAAAAGCTCGTATCCAAAATCCAGACACTTTAGTACCTTTCCTAATTGAAAAAATGAAAACATTGGGTACAGCAGCTTGTCCTCCATACCACATCGCTTTTGTTATTGGTGGTACATCAGCAGAGAAGAACTTGTTAACTGTAAAATTAGCATCTACACACTATTACGACGAACTTCCAACTACAGGAAACGAATATGGTCGTGCATTCCGCGATGTTGAATTGGAAAAACAAGTATTAAAAGAAGCGCACAACATTGGATTAGGTGCTCAATTCGGCGGTAAATACATGGCTCACGATATTAGAATCATTCGTTTGCCACGCCACGGAGCAAGTTGCCCTATTGGTTTAGGTGTAAGCTGTTCTGCAGACCGTAACATAAAATGTAAAATCAACGAAAAAGGTATTTGGATAGAAAAAATGGATGATAATCCTGGAGAATTAATTCCAGCAGAATTGCGTCAAGCAGGTGAAGGTGATGCTGTAAAAATCAACCTAAACCAACCTATGGCAGATATTCTAAAAGAATTAACAAAATATCCTGTTTCCACTCGTTTAAGCTTAAACGGAACTATTATCGTTGGTCGTGATATTGCCCACGCAAAATTAAAAGCTCGCTTAGATGCAGGAGAAGACCTACCACAATACATAAAAGATCATCCTATCTACTATGCTGGTCCTGCAAAAACTCCAGCAGGTATGGCATGTGGTTCAATGGGCCCAACAACAGCTGGCCGTATGGACCCATACGTTGACGAATTCCAAGATCATGGAGGTTCTTTAATCATGTTGGCAAAAGGAAATCGTGCACAATGCGTTACAGATGCTTGTAAGAAACATGGCGGTTTCTATTTAGGTTCTATTGGTGGTCCTGCTGCTATCTTAGCTCAAAACAATATTAAATCAATAGAATGCGTTGAATACCCAGAACTAGGTATGGAAGCTATATGGAAAATTGAAGTAGAAAATTTCCCTGCATTCATTCTTGTTGACGACAAAGGAAACGATTTCTTTAAACAACTAAAACCATGCAATTGTAAAGCTTAGCCTATACAATTCAAATCACAAAAAAGCCTCAATTTTTAATTGAGGCTTTTTTTATTCTGCATCTTCAGAAGGTTCAACATGTAAATTCACATGCATATTAGAACCGTATTCTTTTCGTAATTTTTTTTCTGTTTTCGTTGCGATATCGTGTGCCTGCACAATAGACAAATGTGGTTTTACAACTATATGAGCCTCCACTATAATCACAGGACCACTTTTGCGAGTTTTCATGCCGTGTACATTTTCAACACCTTCCACCGACATAATAAATCCACACATTTCGTCTTCAACTTCCTTTGGTAAAGAGCTTTCCAATAACTCATGCAAAGAAGGTAAAGCCATTGTAACGGCAACATAAAAAATAAACACACTAATACAGCAACAAACTATTGGATCCAACACACACCATTTCTCTCCTAAAAAGATTGTTCCTGCAATACCCAATGCTGAAGCGACAGAGGAAAGAGCATCTGTGCGATGATGCCATGCATTAGCAACAACTACAGAACTATCCACCGATTTTCCCACATGAGCAGTATATTGAAACAGCAACTCTTTTACAACAATAGAGACTACTGCCATAATTAACGCTATATATCGTGGAGTTTCTAGAGACTTTCCATGAAAATAATCTATTATCAGATTTGCACCAGATAGAAGTAATTCCACGGAAACAAAAAACAACAAAATGCTAATGCAAAGGGAAGCCAAGGTTTCAAACTTACCATGTCCGTAATCATGATCTTCATCAACACCTTTTGAAGAAATCTTAACAAAAACCAAGACAACTATATCCGATACAAAATCTGAAACAGAATGCACACCATCAGCAAGCATAGCTGCACTATGTCCAAATATACCTGCAACTACTTTAAAAATAGATAAAAAGACATTCACCACCAAACCTACAACGGTCACGGTAGTTATTCTTTTCTCCCTTTTTTCAAGATTGTCCATACAATACTATAATTCTGACGCGAACATTGAATCCAACTGTAGTTGAGTATATGGACAAGGTTCGTTTTGAAGTTTAGCCTGACGAAATTGTGCACAAGCATTACGAATTGATTGTTCCTCATAACTTAAAAACAAAGTATTTTTAAGTTCATCCAAACGAACCACATCAGCTTGCGAGAATTTTTTATAAGAAGCAAAACTTATATTTTTTTCAGGAATTATATTATGATAATAATAAGACCAAATCAGAAACTGCATACACGTTTCTGGTGAGAGCAACATTTCTTCCATAGCATTAAAGACTATTCAAACAAAGAATCAATAAAATCTTTCTTATTGAAGAATTGTAAATCATCAACACCTTCACCAACACCAATATATTTTACAGGTATTTTAAATTGGTCAGAGATGCCTATAACAACACCACCTTTAGCCGTGCCATCCAATTTTGTAAGCGCCAAAGCATTCACTTCTGTCGCTTTTGTAAATTGTTTCGCTTGTTCAAAAGCATTTTGTCCTGTAGAAGCATCTAGGACAAGAAGAATTTCATGAGGAGCATCTGGAATTAGTTTTTGCATAACACGTTTTATCTTCGTTAGCTCATTCATCAAATTCACTTTATTATGTAAACGCCCTGCCGTATCAATTATAACGACATCCGCACTATTAGCTATCGCAGAATTTAAAGTATCAAAAGCAACAGAAGCAGGATCCGAACCCATTTGTTGTTTAACAAGAGGAACATTTACACGTTGAGCCCAAACTTCCAATTGTTCTATAGCTGCCGCACGGAAAGTGTCAGCTGCGCCAAGATACACTTTTTTACCAGCTGCCGTAAATTTTGCAGCAAGTTTACCAATAGTTGTAGTTTTTCCAACGCCATTAACACCAACAACCATAATGACGTAGGGTTTATTTTTTACTTCAAGAAAATTTTCCGATACTTCGTTGTCGTTTTCTGCCAATAAGCCCATTATTTCTTCACGAAGTATTCTTTGTAGTTCATCTGTACCAATAAACTTATCACGAGCAACACGTTTCTCTATTCGTTCTATTATACGAAGAGTTGTTTCTACTCCCACATCAGAAGTTATGAGAATTTCTTCCAAATTATCAAGAACCTCATCATCAACTTTGGATTTACCAGCAATAGAGCGTGCAATTTTCATTAACACAGACTCTTTGGTCTTCTCCAAACCTTTATCAAGAGATTCTTTTTTGTTGCTTCTAAAAAAATCAAATAAGCCCATCAGTTTTTATTTTTTTGCAATGTACAAAAAATAAGATACACACACAAAAAAGCCTTATCAATAATGACAAGGCCTTTTGTATATTTAATATGTATGAGAAAACTATTTTTTGCTCAAATATGCTTGAACTTCAGAATTAGGAACTATTTCTTCAGTGAAAACATAAGCACCTGTTTTTTCAGACTTTACAGATTTGATAACCTTTGTAAACTCTTTACCAGCACCTTTTTGAAGGGTTGCAACTACTTTCTTTGCCATAACTTAGTCTTAGTATTATTTAATTTCTCTGTGAACAGTTACCTTTCTTAGATATGGATTGTATTTTTTCATTTCCATTCTATCAGGAACATTTTTACGGTTTTTCGTTGTGATATAACGAGACATTCCTGGTACACCGCTTTCTTTTTGTTCTGTGCACTCAAGAATTACTTGAACTCTATTACCTTTCTTTGCCATTGCTGTAAGTATTAATAGTTTTGAATATATCCTTTCGCTTTTGCATCCTTAAGAGCTTGGCTTAGGCCTTTTTTATTGATAGTTCTTAATCCATTTGCTGAAACACGAAGGGTAATCCATCTGTCTTCTTCTGCTAAATAGAATTTCTTTTCGAGCAAGTTAACATCGAAAACTCTTCTCGTTTTTGCATTTGAGTGAGATACATTATTGCCACTCATTGCTCTTTTACCTGTAATTTGACAAATTCTATACATTGTATTCTACTATTTGCTATTATATACTATTCCTCTTAAATCGGGTTGCAAAATAACATATAAATTCTCAATAAAAAAAATATCTGACTAAGATTTTTTCAAAAAAAGCACCTCTTTTTTCCAAAAACAAGTATTCAGCTGATACAGAAATGATTTCACAACCTTGCAATGTAAATAAAACAAGTAGAGTCGCATTTTTTGCGACTCTACAATGTAATATTAAGAAATTTCTAACCGAAAACTATTCGAATTGTTTGAATGTCTTCTTGATAATTTCAACACTTTCTCTGATTTGAGCCTCATTAATTACTAGAGGAGGTGCAAAACGGATAATATGTTCGTGAGTTGGTTTGGCCAACAAGCCATTGTCTCTCAAAGCCAAGCAGAAATCCCAAGCTGTTTTACCATTATGTGGTTCAATAATAACAGCATTCAAAAGACCTTTACCACGAACTAATTTTTTCATTGGGTGTTCGAAAGAATTTAATTCGTCACGGAAAAGTTTTCCTAATTTTTCTGCATTTTCTGCTAATTTTTCTTCTTTCAATACAGACAAAGCCGCAATAGCAACCTTACCAGCGATTGGGTTTCCACCGTAAGTAGATCCGTGTTCACCTGGTTTAATTGTCAACATGATTTCGTCGTCAGCCAATACTGCAGAAATTGGAAGCATACCACCACTGATAGCTTTACCTAAGATAAGGATATCAGGACGAATACCTTCGTGGTCGCAGCAAAGCATTTTACCAGTTCTAGCAAGACCTGTTTGAACTTCGTCAGCAATGAAAAGCACATTATGTTTTTTACACAAGTCATAGCATTTTTTCAAATAGCCATCATGTGGAACATACACACCTGCTTCACCTTGAATAGGTTCTACCAAGAAACCTGCAACTTTGTCACCTTCTTTTTCCAAAACCTTTTCCAAAGCTTCAACATCATCATAAGGAACTTTTATAAAACCTGGAGTAAGTGGACCATAATTTGCATAAGAATCAGGATCGATAGACATTGAAATGATAGAAATTGTTCTACCATGGAAGTTACCTTCACAACAAATGATTTTTACTTCATCATTTGGAATACCTTTTTTTACAACACCCCAACGACGAGCTAATTTCAATGCAGTTTCATCACCTTCTGCACCAGTGTTCATAGGAAGAAGTTTGTCGTATCCAAAGAATTTAGATGCGAATTCTTCATATTCACCAAGAACGTCATTATAGAAAGCACGTGAAGTTAAAGCTATTTTTTGAGCTTGGTCAACCATCGCTTTCACGATTTTTGGATGACAGTGACCTTGGTTAACTGCTGAATAAGCTGAAAGGTAGTCATAATAACGTTTTCCTTCAACGTCCCATACAAATACACCTTCACCTTTTTCCAATACAACAGGGAGTGGATGGTAGTTGTGAGCTCCATACTTATTCTCTCTGTCCATGTAATCTTGAGGAGTCATAATTGTTTCAATCAATTAATGGATTAAACTTAAATTTATTTGGGGTCAAAAGTAGAAATATTTTAGGAAAATGTTCAGTTTTTTTATGTTTTTTTCAATCACTAAAAATCTCTTCACTACGAGGGTATAGCAGACTCTTTTCTGTTAATATATTTGTTAAAATGTATTTTGTTTTTACCGTAACACTAACTATAAAAAAAGTATCTTTGTACATTATGAAACGAAATATATCTACATTATTTTTTGCGTTATTATGCGGTCTTTTTGCTACTGCACAAAGCATTGATTCTACAAGAATAAAGAAAGCAGAGTCCTACATAAAACAAGGTGAAGCATTTTTCTCGGTGGGAAATGTTGACTCTATCCTGTTTTATTACAATAAGGCATTACAATATGCTCAAAAAGAGCAACTTTATGAACAATCTACAGGAGCATACCATGCTACGGCCAAATTATATTTGGCAATGGGGCTTCAAGATTCTGCTTTGACATATTTTACAAAAGCTGCTGATGAGGCAAGAAGCCATAATTTTTGGCTTGGATTGAACAAAGCTCTAACACAATCAGCAAGTGTATGCTTTTCTATCGGAAAAAACGACATAGGATTGGCCTTTGCAAAAGAAGCTATTGAAGCCGGCAAAAAAGCGGAATACGACCGAGGTATAGCTATTGGATATCTGCAAGCTGGTAATATTTTCCAAAATCTTGCCAGAAATGAAGAAGCACTTGAATCGTATCAAGATGCAAGTAAATATTTCGAGAAAATAGACTTCAAATCTGGTGTTGGAACGTGTTTGATTAACATCGCTGGTATCTACTATACACTTGAAAGTTTTGACCTTTCTCTTGAATATGATAGAAAAGCTATTGAAGTACAAAAAGAACTTGGCAATATGGGAGAAGTTGCCAATGTGATGCAAAACATGTCAGCAATATATGCCGGGTACAATCGTAAAAACGTCATCACAAAATACCAGCATCTTGATTCTGCATTTTACTATAGAAACGAAGCAGAGAAGATCTATGAGGATTTGAAAGATTCTTTGAACATAACGAAGAATACAACAAACATGGGACTTTTATATACCATGACCCAAGAATGGAGTAAAGCAAAAGCAAGCTTCGACAAAGTTTATCCTATAGCCTTACGTAAAAATTATTTTGCGGAAATCATTGCCATAGAAAATGGCTACGCTTTGATGTATCACAAAATGAGACAATACGACAAAGCGAAAGAGTTTTTCTTGAAAGAATATCCACGTATTAAAGAAGGAAACTACAACGAAAAAGAATGTATGTGGTTCAAAGACTTTGCTTGTACGCTTGATTCACTTGGAGACTACGAGAATGCACTACGTCACTATGAAAAATATGTAACTATGCAAGACACCCTTCGTGGACAAGAAATGTTACGTCAGATGAATCAATTGTCTGCACGTTTCGGTTCAGAAATGAAGGACAAAGAAATTGCTCAAGCAAAAGAACGCCAAGCATTTATGCAGAAGGAACAAGATGCATTACAACTTCGTAACCGCATTATGACCGGAGCTGCAATTATCATTGCGATATTCTTGATTTTCGTAATCTACTTGTTCATGAAGTCACAAAAATTGAACAAAAAGATTCGTGAGCAAAATGATCAATTGGCTAGCAAAAACGATGAAATCAGTAAGCAGAACGAAGAAATCACTCAACAGAAAGCGGAAATAGAAAGACAAAAAGACGAAGTTACCGCACAAAAAGAACAAATCGAAATCCAACAGGAAAGTATCATGGATAGTATCCATTATGCAAGTCGTATTCAAACGGCTATATTGCCAAAACCTGAATTGGTAGAAGAATTATTTACTGACCACAAATTTATTTTGTTCAAACCTCGCGATATCGTAAGCGGTGACTACTATTGGATCGGTCGTAAAAATAACTGGAAGATAGCTGTAGCAGCTGACTGTACAGGCCACGGTGTACCGGGAGCTTTCATGAGTATGCTTGGAACCGCAGGATTGAACGAAATCATTAATGATCCGACAATGTCGGATATTCATGCAGGCGAAATCCTTGACAAACTTCGTACCCACATTATTAAATCCTTGAAACAAACAGGTGCAGCCGGAGAACAAAAGGATGGTATGGACCTTGCAATGTGGATGTATGATGAAGAATCAAAAATGGTTCGCTATGCCGGAGCTAACAACCCATTAATCATTGTTCGTAAAGATTATGTTGAAGGCGAAGTTGAAGAAAATGACAGAATCAAGATACAAGAATTTGTTTCTGACACGAATAACGAAACCTACCATATTATA
>JAKSTZ010000029.1 GCA_024402335.1 Bacteroidales bacterium | reverse complement strand
TCGGTTCGGTTTCAAGACCAATACTTAAGAAATTCGACATAGACAAACCTGTTTATTTTGCAGAAATCTATTGGAACGTAATACTTGAAAATTATCGTCAAAAAGTACAATTCAAGGAATTGCCACAAGCACCAAGTGTACGTCGTGACTTAGCATTACTTATAGATTCCTCTATCAGTTTTGAGCAAATCAAAAATATCGCATACAAAACAGAAAAGAAACTATTAAAACAAGTTACGGCATTCGATATTTACGAAGGTAAAGGAATTCCAACTGGAAAGAAATCGTATGCTATCGCATTTTGGCTACAAGATGATCAAAAAACATTAACTGACACACAAATAGACTCAGTAATGAATCGACTTGTTGCAAACTACAAGAAAGAATTAGGAGCAGAATTACGATAATACATCTCCTATATTTCTATATAAAAACGAAAAGGCATTACAATACGTAATGCCTTTTTTCGTATAAATAACACTATAATCAACTTCATTCTTTAGTATTATTTTTCAGAAAAAAAATCTCACAATAATTTTATTTTACCACAATAAAAAAGTATTTTTACCTTTCTCAATACATAGAAGATGAAACGTATATTTATTTACATAGTATTTTCGCTTATATCTATCATAGGATTAGCTCAAAAAGTAAATGAAATGCACTTTGAGCAAGTTTCTATGGAAGATGGTCTATCGCAAGTTGGTATAAACTCTATAATACAAGACTCTACAGGATTTTTATGGTTTGCCACTCTTGATGGCTTGAACCGATACGACGGATACGATTTTAAAATATTTAAGCCATCGGCAAGCGATACTACTTCTATTTCAAGTAACCGTATTTTATGCCTATATCTTGATTCTGAAGGTAAAATCTGGGTTGGAACATTAGGTGGTGGTCTAAACGTGTATAATCCTATCACTGAAACATTTACCCGTTATATGCATAATCCTAAAGATGAAAATTCATTAAGCAACAATGACGTTTATGACATAGTTGAAGACAATGAAGGTCTGCTATGGATAGCAACATATGGTGGTGGTTTAAACTGTTTTGACCGAAAAGCTAATAAGTTCACGGCATACAAGCATAATCCTAGCAACTTAAACTCTATCGGTAGTAACCAGGTTCGTGTCGTAAACAAAGACCATTTAGGTAATATATGGGTTGGTGTAAACGAAGGCGGCGGTTTAGATAAATTCGACAAAAGAACTGGCATATTCCAACACATAAACTTCATAGCCCATGACATCATGAGTATCGAAAATGATAAATTTGGAAATCTTTGGATAGGAACATACTACGGAGGTTTTGGAGTATTAAACCCTGAAACGCATGAATATAAAGTGTATGAAAACAGCGCAACTGATTCATTAACACTTTCAAACAACATTGTATGGACATTTTACGAAGACACTATTTCCAACATCATGTACGTTGGTACACGAGGTGGCGGTCTTAATATGTTTGATCTTACGACAAGACAATTTCTTGGTTCTGAAAAAATGAACCAACACGAAAATTCTTTGTCTTCAAACAATATACTTTCAATTTTACGAGACAAATCAGGAATTTTATGGATAGGTTCCGAAACGGCAGGTTTGAATAAATATAACACACACAGAAAGAAATTTGCCACAAATCATCCAAGCGCAGACTTCAAGAAAGCCCCTCTTTCTTCCGACAATGTAATGTCGATCTTAGAGATACGTAATTTTTCGCCAGAACACGATGGACATTTTTTAGTGGGAACACGTGGTGCCGGTTTGCTCTATTATGACAAAAACTTTAATGTTATCAAGTCATACCAAAGCAAGAAAGACGACAAGGAAAGCTTCAATATGATTACCTCTATCGTGCAAGATCCACGAGGTTTTTTCTGGTTAGGAACCGACGGTAATGGTTTATTCCGATTCTCTTTGGAAAGAGGAATTCTTGACCATTATATTTATGAAGAAAATGTTCGTAACGTACTACCAAACAGTGCTGTTACAGCTATGTGCCTAGACAACAAATTAAGACTTTGGATTGGTACATACGGAGGTGGTCTTTGTAAGTTTGAATGGGAAAACTGCAAATTTACCACATACGACGTCAACAAATCGAACTTTATGCGTAATGCTATTTGGTGTGTAATGCAAGACTCTCAAGATATGATCTGGGCAGGAACGAACGGACGTGGAGTTATGTCCGTGAATCCCGAAACAGATGAAGTAAATTTTTACGAGCCTGATCGCAGCAATCCAAAGTCACTCAACAGCGAAATCGTATATTCTTTGTTAGAAAGCGGCAATGGAACATTTTGGGTAGGAACTGGCGGTGCCGGTATTTCTAAATTCAATAGACGCGAAAAAACGTTTGAATCCTATACACAAAAATCACACGGCTTAACTAACGATATGGTTTTGGCCATACAAGAAGATAGACGCGGCAATCTATGGATTAGTACATGTTATGGTATTTCCAAATTTGCTCCATTCGCAGAAACGTTTACAAACTATAACCAATCAGACGGTTTACAAGGTAATTCATTCAATGAACGTGCTTCATTTAAATCTGCTAACGGTTACTTGTTTTTTGGTGGATCACAAGGTCTATCCTACTTCTATCCTGACAGTATCATAAACGATACTTATACAGGTAGAGTTGTGATTACCGACCTTAAGATCTTCAACAAAATTGTTGAAATCGGTGAAGAAATACAAGGTGATGTCGTACTAAAACAATCAATTACAACAACAAAAGAACTTGAACTTTCATACAAATACAACTTTTCTATTGATTTCTCTATTTTAAATAATGTTGCACCTTCAAAAGTGCAATACAAATATCGTTTAGTTGGATTTGACGAAGATTGGAACTACACCGATGCAAGTAAACGTTCCGCTACATACACAAATCTAGCCGGTGGCGAATATGTATTTGAAGTAACGGCAACAAACAATGACGGTGTTTGGAGCGATGAAATCACTCAAATAAAAATAACCATCATTCCTCCTTTCTGGAAAACGACATGGTTCTACTCCTTACTGTTCTTATTATTAGGTTTAGGAATATATGTCTATATAAAATACAGAGAGCACTTCTATAAAGAAGAGAACACAAAATTGGAACGAATGGTAAAAGAACGTACCAACGAAATTGAGCAACAAAAATCAAAATTAGAGTTGCAAAGTGATATGTTGGCACGAAATAACGAAGAATTATCGAAATCTAACCGATTGATTAAGGCAAGTATTAGCTATGCGAAACGTATTCAAGATGCAATACTTCCATCTATCTCAGTTCTACATGATTACATTCCTTCGGCATTTATTTTATTCAAGCCACGCGATGTTGTAAGCGGCGACTTCTATTGGTTCCTTGAAAAAGAGAATAAAATGTATGTTGCCGTTGTCGATTGTACCGGTCACGGTGTACCAGGAGCATTCATGTCTATGATTGGAGCGACACTATTACAACAAATCACATACAAAAAGCTACGTACACCTGCGGAAATTTTGGATAAACTTAATTTAGGCGTACGTTCAGCATTAAACCAAAAAGAAAATGCAACAGCAGATTCACAAGAAGACGGAATGGACATAACCCTTTGCTTAATAGACAAGGAAAATCGTACCGTACAAATAGCAGCTGCAAACCATGTTGCTTATTGCGTCCACGACGATTTAATTGAAACTATAGATGGTGATATGGCATCCGTTGGTGGTTCTATCACATCTGAAACAACAGGTGGATTCACAAACCACGAATTCACTTATACACAAGGAACCAGATTGTATATGTTCTCCGATGGTTTCCAAGATCAATTCGGAGGAGAAAACAACAAAAAATTCTTGGGCGTTCATTTCAAGAAATTATTATTCGAATCAAGCAATCTTCCTATGGAACAACAATGCGAATTGTTAGACAAAACATTTGAAGATTGGAAAGGTTCTCGAAAACAAATTGATGATGTACTTGTTTTGGGACTTGAACTTGATTAAAAAAATAAGATGTTTTATGATAGCGACATACTTTCTTAGTATGTCGCTTCTTTCTTTCTCGCAATCTAATGCGCACAGTTTTGTTACTCCAACAAAACAATGTAATCCTATTATTCAACTTCCCCCTATTCACGAAACAAAAAAAAAAAACAATAATACCGAAGGGGCATTGCAATTTGCATATCCATTCGAAGTACATATTTCGAAAAATGATATAGAACCGATACAATTCGATGACTCATTAGTATACAACATAACAATAGAATCACCAGAAGCCTATTCTTTAAACATAATTTTTGAAAACGTGCATATTCCCGATGGCGCACAGTTAACCATACTATCACTTAAAAGCACCGATTCTCAGACAATTACAAACAAAGACGTTATTTTGAACGACATATTCTGCACTAACATTTTCAAAGGAGATAAAGTGCTCATACAATACACAGAGCCTATAGAAACGGCAGAGGCAAGTTCGTGGACTATAACGCAAATCTCCCATGACTATATAAACATACTAAAAGAAGAATCACTATTAAAAGCAGGTTCGGCGACATGCCACAAAGACATTGCTTGTACAAATGATTGGGATGTAGAAAAACATGCAGTATGTAAAATGGTAATACAAGGCGTAACTCTATGTACCGGTACGCTTATTGCAAACACAGCAAAAGACAAAACGCCTTATTTAATTACAGCAAACCACTGCGTTGCGAGTAACACAAAAGCCATGCGTACTGTATTTTATTTTGGATACGAAAACGAAAAATGTGGAGAAACAAGTATTTCAAAATCAAACACTATATCCGGTTCTTCACTTATAGCAACAGCCCCAGATGGTAAATTGGATTTTTCTTTATTAGAATTAAGCCAAATTCCACCTGAATCATTTAAACCATATTATGCCGGATGGAACCGTTCCGAAACAATAGACAAGGGTGTTGTATGCATACATCATCCCAAAGGAGACGTAAAAAAATATTCTATAGACTACAACAAACCAACATCTGAAACATTTCGCACAACAGCAAAAACCTATATAGAAGACGGACATTGGAAAATATCAGAATGGGACGAAGGGACAACCGAAGGAGGTTCTTCTGGAGCTGTTTTATTTGATAAAAACAAATGCATAATAGGTACTCTTTCCGGTGGAGAAGCAGATTGTGAATCACCTATTAATGACTTCTTCTCTAAATTTTCAAAAGCATGGAACTACTATGGTTCAACAACGGCCCAGTTAGAGCCATGGCTAGATCCAACTAACTCAGATATAACAATATGTAAAGGTTACGACCCATACGAAATAGACGAAAATACATTGACTAATATTCTTCCAGAAGACACATTGCAATTATATAGTTTTGGAGAAAAAGCACAAGGATTATGGTCTGGTAAAAACAATATTAGTTGGAATACCTACGCAGAAAAAATAAATACATCAAAAACTATTTATGACATAATCTTTTGTGGGCAAATAGATGAAAATGAGAACCTTGACGATTTAACATTTTATATTTGGACAGGAGTAAAAGAACCTCAAACAATACTATTGGAAATTCCTTACAACAAGACGATAAAACAAAATGAGCATCAAATTTATATTCCTCTAGAAACACCTATCACCTGTGACGGAGCATGTTGGATCGGGTATAAGAACAAAAATCAATCCTCTTCATTTTCAAGCTACATGGACAAAGTAAATTACGAAGGAACCATGTATGTAAAACATTCCAAAGGCTGGGTAAACACAATGGAATTAGGGATTCCGGCTCATTTATCCGTAATTGTACATGCTACAAATAAACCTGATACACTTACAACGCCTAATTTTTCCGGGAATGTTTTTGAGAAACAAATAACAACCAAAACTATTCCATTCCCTACTCCTGAAATATTTGGAATAGACTCATTAGCCAAAATAAAAAACAGCACGACACTGTTTTACAACAATACAGAAAAACAAATTGCTGGACCAAACGAAACACATAGTGTTTGTTTTGCCAATACTGTCACAAGCAAACAAGATGAAATCGTGCGTGGATTAAAACTTGCCGTTGCAGAAATACCGGATCCTACCATAGAAACAAACCTCATCATTTGGAATGAAGACTTTAGCCAAGAACTTGCAAGAAAAACTATTTCAAATGAAGAACTCAAGAAAAATTATTTTAATCAAATACACTTTGATTCACTAATTGAATGCGGAAAATCATTTGCTTACGGTATTTGTTTCGATACAACACAATACGATAAAAATCTATCGTTATTCTTCTATTCTGATATAGAATCCTCCATAGATGGGTATTTCTATAGTAGTAATTCTTGGAATAAATACGCAAACTACAACAAACTATATAATATTGGAATCCAACCTATTACTGTAAAAAGCAAATATCATTATAATCCAGATTCTACTTCTATTTTACAATATCCAATAACAAACAAATCGATATTGGAATTTAATGAAAAAAGTTCAGCCGTATTTTATCCGAGTATATGTAAAAACGAGATACACATACAGTTCAAGAACATATTTCATAATTCTGTTGCCGTTACCATTACCGATTCACATGGAACCATTGTGCTACAAGGTAACTACAAAATACAAGACGGGACATTCAACATCCCTATTAACGCCCTACCACAAGGTACTTACATAATACAAGTACAAACAAAAGACAAAGTCTATAAAGGAAAATTTCTGTGCATAAAATAGTGAATAAAATGTTCTAGCATTTCGGTAACAAAGACTTGAAATCAGCCTCACAAATTTGTATATTGCATACGAGTTTTAATATACTCAAAAAGTGAGGTGTTTATGAAACATTTTTATTTTACAATAATTTTTCTACTATTTACTACCCTATCCACTCTTGCTGACGGAACAAAGCAATTGATGCCACCACAAGAAAATGGGAATCCGAAAGGAGTATGCTACATCTCAATAGGTCAAGCGCAATCTGTCTCTTTTGGTAGATATCATAATTCTGAAAGTGCCAGCGAACAAGATCGCATATATATACGAATTATTGATGCAGCAAACGAAGAAATACATTTTGGCGTAGGAGATAAAATTTTCAAAGATCAGAGTAACACACTCTCTAATATATCCAATATTCCAACTTTAAATTACAGAATAATGAAACCTGACGGTACAGTTGCAAAAACCGGTAATTTAAAAGATGGTCCATTTATTTCTGGAACAACAGCTTATAATCAAGCTATTAATGGTCCCAAAACAGCAACAGATGGACATACTATCAATAGTAATGGATATAAATCCATTTCATATAAACCAACTTCTGCTGCCGATACAGGAAACTATTGGATAGAATTTGATAACGGTTATGCCATAAACTCAAATAGTTTAATTATTGATTTTGAATATTTTGACATAACTGTCATAAATAGACAGACATACAAACCTATTAATGGTCGTGTTTGGGCATACGAATGGGGACTTTCCCCAACAGGAGGTCTAGGTGGTTTTAAAAATGAAGTTTGGTCCACATTCTATACCCGTTCAAACGATAAATACACATCAAAAGTTTATTTTGCGGGAGCAAAACCATATCGTTTCATTCTTGGTTGTAACTCATTTGGAGCGACAGATGAATTCCCTACAGCAGAAGAAAACAGACAATCATATCCAAATCGAAACACCTTTAAACCTGAATACAGAATTTTCCTAACAAGACCAAATGACGATGAATGGGGAGGCGCTGCAAATCCTCCTAACGTTCCTGAGCAACTAGCACTTGCCGGTGACGCTCTATCATGCGAAGATTTAATCTTTGTAGTACAATTATTAAATACAGAAGATGCTACCGTAGAACTTTACATTGATGGAGAGGAAAACGGAGAGGGGGTTGATAAAATTCTTGTAGAACGTATGGATGCATCAAAAAGCAACAAAGGTTATCACTACCCTTGGAAAGACAACCCTCATATTACAAATGCAGGTACACATTGGTATACACCTTCCACAATTACATCAGCTTGTCCTCGTCTTTACAAACTATCACTTTTTGACCAAAGATTTAAACTTAATAGTGATGAAACGTATAATTATGGAGATACCATAAAAACAGAAGAAATTTCTTCTAATGATGTTAATTATGGAGCATATAGTAATGGATTAGGCACTGCAAACAACCCTATAATATTAGATTCAAAAGAAGATTTAATAGAACTTCAAAAAGCAATAAAAGAAAAAAGAGACTTTCACTATATAATGGAGGACTTTTATATTAATAACGATAAAGAAAAAAAATCTATTACTAAAAATATTTCTGGTGGGAATAAAGGATTTGAGGGTGTTCATTTCTATTTAACAGCACCAAGTGGTACAATAAAACTAGATGATAAATGGGAACCTATAGGAACAGAGAGCAACCCCTTTAAAGGTACATTCCAATGTGGAATTTACGATCCAAATCCAACTATAGAAACAAATAAGGTACCTGCAAGTGATCAAGATACAATTTCATTAATTGGAGTAAAAGGATTATTTGCATATTGCAAAGATGCCACCATTGAAAACATACATATAAAAGGAGACAACATACTTATTAGCCAAAGTAACATCAACGAAGGATCTTTTGGAACAATTTGTAATTATGCTGTAAATACAAAATTCTCACATTGTACTAGTTTTACAAACTTACAAACATCGGAAAACAATCAGGATGTTGAATATGTAGGAGGAATATTAGGGTATGGCATAAATTGTACATTGGATTCATGTTCAAACTATGGTAAAATTGAGTCTACAAACACATATGCTACTGGCGGTATTGCAGGAGCAATAGAAAATTCAAAAATTAATTTCTGCTACAATTTAAACTATATAAAAAACGACTTTGCTTCTGGTGGAATTATCGGTCTAATAAATGGAACAACTGTAAGCACAATCACAAATTGCAGAAATGACGGGACTATAGATGCAACAGATTATAGCTACGACGAAACAGATGAATATGATGATTATGGCTCTGCCGGAGGTATTGTAGGACGTACAAATGCAGATTTTAGCATAGACGGTTGCTCAAATAGTAGCCTTGTTTCTGGCTATAATTGTGGTAGTATTATTGGTGATGAAGATAGTGGTATCACGGGTAGTGTTTCTCATTGCTACAATAATTCTAATACCATTAAATTTTCGCCACAATGTAGTGAAGTAACCTATTCTATAAATGACATCGAAGGAACTATTTCATATGTAACAACCAATGGATGTAATCCTGTACAAGACTCCCCAGACCTTGAGCAAATGGGTACAACGTCTAAAGGAACCTATTACTTTGATAAAGATTTTGACAACAATATTGTTTTAGTAAATACTTATTGTTGTGGCAAAATGTGGAGAACCGAAACTGCCGGACGTCTTTTTAGCGATGACAAATCATATTACATGGCATGGGACGGAAAGGATGATAACGGCAATTGTATTAATGGAAAAATAGATGTTAGCTATCATAAAAATTCCGGAGTCACACACTTCCCCTTCTATGATCCAGAAAATATACAATTAGGTAAAGGACTACAAGGTATGGTTGTATATAGAATCTCACCTATAAAGAAAAACGAAACAACAATACCTTTACCACTTAATTATTACCAAACACAAGAATCCTCCGACGAGCAAGGATACGAATTAAACTTATTTTGGGACGATAGAAAAATATCATATGACACCGAATGTTCTTTTGAAAAGAAAACTATAAATGGTATTGAATACAACTATGGAAAAAACCTTAGAGAAGAAATTACCGAAACAAAAGAATATTGTACAAATGTTACAGGATGTAGAAGCAATTTGGAAAACTATGTAAAAACATTTTACGCTTGCACAAATCCTGTATCTGGCAAATTGATAGAAAAAGAAGATGAGACATTTGAACCAGCCGCAAATTGGCAAGGAACCGGAATCTCATTTGAAATAACAACTACAACTGATGTCATAAAAACTGATTCCAACGGAAAACCTATTCTTGATAAACGAGGACGCTATCAATATGAAAAAAAGACTGAAAAACTTAGATATTACGAAGATTACACTGGAGAATGTGCTGACAACTGTTTACGAACAACAACAAAAACCTATTCTTATTGCGCAAATAAAGGTTTTTGGTATAGTAATAGTGGAGAATGTATACAAAAACAAATCGTTACCCAAGCAAAAGAAGTTAGTTGCCAAGGTATAACAAATGTGGAAGAAGGTGGATATTTAGGTTCTGTTGCAGGTGGACATATTTTCCCTTATGAAAACCTTTCCTATGACAATAATGGATTCGGTAATAGTAATACAATGAACACATGGTGGAATGGAGTGGAAACAGTTGGTAAAAGTACACTTATTTTAAAAGAAGATGAACCAGCCATTCTTATGCCTATAGTCATAAGTAAATGGATAGCAACCAATCGTGAGAAATCTGTTTTATTAGAATGGACGACCTCTTCAGAAGAGAACAACGATTTCTTTACTGTGGAACGTTCATACGATGGCATACATTGGACTAAATTAGGTAAATTATCTGGAGCTGGAACTACTAGTGTTTCACATGAATATTCGTTTGTTGATTATGAACCTTTAGATGGAATTTCATATTATAGAATAAGACAAACTGATTTTAATGGAGATTACTCTTACTCTAGCATAAAATGTATTAATAGAATCACAGAGAAAAAGAACGCTTTCAAAGCATACACAAAGAAAAGTTCAAACGAATTTATAGTTGAGGGAAAAGAAATTGCTGCTTGTTGCATTGAACTTTATGATACTATGGGCAGAAAAATCACAAACATTTCCTACACTACTATAGATATCGACAAAGTTGTGATTTCTGTTGAAAAGCTTAACGCTGGTACATATATCATAAAAGCATGTAATCAAGCAAAAACTATTGCTAAGAATTGGTAAAATTAGAATTGTCCATAAACAAAAAAACTCCAATCAAAATGATTGGAGTTTTTTTGTTACTATAAAGAACAAGACTTATTTCTGTTTTTTCTTTAATTGTTCCAACACATCTTTTTGATGAGCTTTTTCTTTATCAGCATTTTGAATGTCTTTTTCTACATTCTTCAATTCTTTTTCTAAATCAGCTTTTTTATCAAGTAATTTCTCGTGTTCCTTTACTGCTTTTTCATACACCTTTGTTTGTTCTTCTATTTGATAATGTAAATCTAAAGCTTGAACATCTGCATATAAACTAAGCATGAACTTTTTAATACATTGCTCTTCATCATCGCCTGATGTAATATAATTACCATTTTCACGTGCTACAAAAATGTTTACAGTTGCCGATTTTCCGTTACCGTCAATAATAGTATAGATATCGCAATTGGTAACACACATAGCACTATATGTTGCTTTTGCATAACAAGTTACACCACCAGATGCCTTACCTTTTAATTTGTCGTTTTTAAAGCGTTTTTCTATTGCTTCAACTACAAGTTTTTTTGAGTAATCTACTTGCATAGTGAATGCTGGTCTTTGTTGCTTATTCAATTCTGCATTGGCCATATTAACGACCTGTGAGTGCGCAATAGTACATGTTGCTATTGCTGCTGCCAAAGTGAGTAATAATTTTTTCATTTTGTTTAATATTAATTCTACAATAACTGTTGCCAAAAATAATTGATTTTACAAACTATATAGTCTGATTTGCTGAATATATCGACAGATAGACTATATATCTATACATAAAAAAGGGTAAGATTTTGATCTTACCCTTTTCATTATGCTTATGAAGATTATTAATATTCATTCCAACTCTTTATTTCCAATTCATCTACAGAAATATTGCAGAAGGCAGTAATAAAGGCTGTTGCTAATCGTGCATTCGTCAACAATGGAATATTGAAATCTATTGCACCACGACGGATAGAATAATCGTTATCCAACTCAGACTTGCTATGATCTTTTGGAACATTGATAACCAAATCAAGTTGTTTTTCACGAATATAATCCATTACATTAGGTTTAAGGTCTTCATCCGGCCAATGTAATGCTGTAGCCTCTACTCCATTGTTTTTCAAGAATTCAACTGTTCCCTTAGTACCAAATAGTTTATATCCTTTTTGAACTAACAGACGGCAAGGTTCCAACAAAACAACCTTACTCTTAGCAGGTCCTGTACTCAAGAAAATATTTTTCTTTGGAATCTTGTAACCAACCGATAACATTGATTTTAAGATAGCTTCATAATAACTATCACCGATACAACCAACCTCACCTGTTGAAGACATATCTACACCCAAAATAGGATCAGCCTTTGCCAAACGTGCGAAACTAAATTGTGGAGCCTTAATACCAATATAATCCAAATCAAAAATTGACTTATCGAATTTTTCCACAGGAACTCCCAACATAACTTGTGTTGCCTGAGCTATAAAGTTCTTCTTCAACACTTTTGATACGAATGGGAAGCTTCGAGATGCACGAAGGTTACATTCAATAACTTTAATATCATTGTCTTTTGCCAAGAACTGCATGTTGAATGGACCAGAAATTTGTAATCCTTTAGCAATTGCTCTACTAATTTTCTTAATTCTACGAATAGTTTCGAAATATAGTTTTTGTGGTGGAAATGTCATAGTTGCATCACCAGAGTGAACACCGGCAAATTCAACGTGTTCCGAGATAGCATAACTTAACACTTCACCATTTTGAGCAACGGCATCAATTTCGATTTCTTTAGCTTGTTCAATAAATTGTGTAACAACTACTGGATGTTGTTTTGAAACCTTGGTTGCAAGCGTCAAGAAATGTTCCATTTCTTCTTTGTTTGAAACGACATTCATTGCCGCACCAGAAAGCACGTACGAAGGACGAATCAATACAGGGAAACCGACCTCATCAACAAATTGATAAATATCATCCATGCTTGTCAACTCTCTCCAACGTGGTTGGTCAATACCAAGTTCATCACACATTTCTGAGAATTTATGACGATCTTCTGCCCTATCAATATTGATTGGAGATGTACCCAAAACATTTACCTTTTGGTTATACAAACGCATAGCCAAGTTATTTGGAATCTGACCACCTGTAGAAACAACTACACCATGTGGATCTTCTAAATCACAAATATCAAGTACACGTTCCAATGTCAATTCATCAAAATACAATCTATCACAAGAATCGTAATCAGTTGATACTGTTTCCGGATTATAGTTTATCATAACTGAATGGAATCCCTCTTTCTTGATAGTATTCAATGCATTTACACCACACCAGTCAAATTCTACAGAAGAACCAATTCTATATGCACCAGAACCAAGAACGATAACAGATTTTTTATCATTATTAAATGATATATCGTTCTCATTACCAGAATATGTCATGTACAAATAGTTCGTTTGTGCAGGATATTCTGCAGCCAAAGTATCTATTTGTTTTACAACAGGAACAATTCCTTTTGATTTACGGAATTGACGAACAGTATCAATATTGTCTTCTATATTCTTATCTGCAGAATTTAATACAAGACGAGCAATTTGGAAATCTGAGAAACCACGTACTTTTGCTTCACGCAATAAGTCTTCTGGCATAGATTCTAAATTTGAGTAACCAGAGAGTTGCTGTTGAATATTTGCAATATTCTTCAACTTTTCAAGGAACCATTTGTCAATCTTTGTCAAATCATGGATTTTATCTACCGAATATCCTTTTTCCAAAGCAATATTGATAGCGAAAATACGCATGTCGGTTGGCTTCTGTAATTCTTTGTCAAGATCTTCGAACGAAATATCATGGTTAGCAACAAAACCGTGCATACCTTGACCTATCATACGTAAACCTTTTTGAATAACTTCTTCGAAGTTACGACCGATTGCCATTATCTCACCAACGGACTTCATTGACGAACCAATTTCTTTTGAAACGCCATTGAATTTTCCCAAATCCCAACGTGGAATCTTACAAACAATGTAATCCAAAGCAGGCTCGAAGAACGCACTTGTAGTCTTTGTAACAGAGTTCTTCAATTCAAACAAGCCGTAACCCAAACCTAACTTAGCAGCAACAAATGCCAATGGATAACCTGTAGCTTTCGAAGCCAAAGCAGAAGAACGGCTCAAACGAGCATTTACCTCAATTACACGATAATCTTCGGAATTTGGATCAAGTGCATATTGCACATTACATTCACCAACGATACCGATATGGCGAACTATACGAATAGCTAATTCACGAAGTTTATGATATTCCGCATTAGACAATGTTTGCGAAGGAGCAACAACAATACTTTCACCAGTATGGATTCCAAGTGGATCGAAGTTTTCCATATTACAAACTGTAATACAGTTATCATATTTATCACGAACAACCTCATACTCAACTTCTTTCCAACCTTTCAAAGATTCTTCGACCAATACTTGCGACGAATATGCAAATGCTGTTTCACACAGTTTTTTCAATTCCTCAACATTAGAACAGAATCCACTACCTAAACCACCCAAAGCATAAGCTGCACGTACAATTACAGGGAATCCAAGTCTTTCTACAGCCTTTACTGCTTCTTCTACAGAATTCACTGCTTCACTACGAGCAGTTTTCACATTTATTTCATTCAATTTTTGAATGAAAAGGTCACGGTCTTCTGTATCCTTGATTGCCTGAACTGGTGTACCCAACACTTTAACACCATATTTTTCAAACACACCACTGTCGTACAAAGCTGTACCACAGTTCAAAGCAGTTTGTCCACCGAAAGCCAACAAAATACCTTGTGGTTTTTCTTTTTGGATTACACGTTCTACAAATTCAGGAGTTACAGGCAAGAAATAAATTCTGTCAGCTATACCTTCCGAAGTTTGTACTGTAGCAATATTTGGATTGATAAGAACCGTTTCGATTCCTTCTTCGCGTAACGCTTTCAAGGCTTGTGAACCAGAATAGTCGAATTCACCTGCTTCTCCAATTTTCAAAGCACCTGAGCCTAATACTATTACTTTTTTAATCTCGTTCATTTCAGTATGATTTTACTTTGGAGTTACTTTTTATTTTCTTCAACTAATTTGATGAATTTTTCGAATAAAAATTCTGTATCTGTCGGACCGCCACATGCTTCAGGGTGAAATTGTGTAGCAAAAATCGGTTTTACCTTATGCTTAATACCCTCACATGTATCATCATTTAGATTGATGAAATATGGTTCCCAATCGCCAGTCAATTTTGAGTGGTCAACAGCAAAACCATGATTTTGAGAAGTAATAAAGCAACGATTTGTACCAACTTCACGAGCAGGTTGGTTATGACTTCTATGGCCATATTTCAACTTATATGTTGTCGCCCCAGATGCCAAGCCCAACAACTGGCTACCCAAACAAATACCGAAAATAGGTTTATCACCTTCAATCGCAGTTTTTAAGTGTGTAACTGTTTCCTTACACATTGAAGGATCACCAGGTCCATTCGAGATGAACAAACCATCGTATTCATCTTTCGTAAAATCATAATTCCATGGAACACGAATTACCGTAGTATTATGTTTTAATAAACAACGAATAATGTTGTTTTTCACACCACAATCCACAAGCATGATTCTATTAGAACCATTACCATACACAACTTTTTCATTAGTACTTACCAAGTCAACCAAGTTTTCTTTATTAGGATCGTACCATGCAACATCCTCGTCATCGATAACGATTTTACCAAGCATACAACCCGACTCACGCAATATTTTTGTGAGAGCACGAGTGTCAACATCAAAAATTGCCGGCACCTTGTTTTCAACCAACCAATCAGCAAGGCTTTTCTCTGCATTCCAATGGCTATACACAAAGGAATAGTCCGAAATTACCAATCCTGCGATTTGGATTCTATCACTTTCGAAAAACTTTGGCATATTGTTTTCGAACTCCGTCTTAGGAACACCATAGTTTCCTATCAAAGGATAAGTTGACACTAAGATTTGCCCTTTATATGAAGGGTCAGTTAAACTTTCCGGATAGCCAGTCATAGCCGTATTGAAAACGACTTCACCAGCAACCGAACCTGGAAAACCAAAGGACTTACCAACGAATTCCTTTCCGTTTTCCAAGATCAATTTGGCATTTTTTAATTTTGACATTGTACCTTTTATTAAAATCACTATCTATTAAATAGATTTATTTAATAATATACTCCTGCCAGCTCTTGATTTGAATATCACTCATTTCTTTCGAGCAAGCAGCTTGTAAGAATGCACTTGCAAGACGGGCATTTGTCAACAATGGAATATTGTGGTCAATTGCCGCACGACGAATCTTGTAACCATTCGTCAATTCACGTCTTGTTTGATTCTTTGGTATATTTATAACTAAATCTATTGTATGTTCTTGCATTAATGTTGTTATATCTTCAGCTGCAGTTTCGTCTGGCCAACTTACCGTTGTGGCTTTTACACCATTTTCTGCCAAGAATTTCTGGGTTCCTTCGGTAGCATAGATTTTCAAACCTTTTTCTTGCAATAATTTACAAGAATCCAACAAATCTACTTTACCTTTTGAATCGCCAGAAGAAACTAATACGCCTTTTTCTGGTTTATGGAAACCTACTGAATATAACGAAGCCAACAACGCATCGTTAAAATCTGTTCCCAAGCAACCTACTTCACCCGTTGAAGACATATCCACACCTAAAATTGGATCTGCTCTATGAAGACGGGCAAATGAGAATTGCGAAGCCTTTACACCAACATGGTCAACATCGAATACTGCTGAATCTGGTTTTTCAACAAATTCACCCAACATAATCTTTGTTGCTGTTTCAATGAAGTTTCGTTTCAACACTTTTGAAACAAAAGGGAAACTTCTTGAAGCACGAAGATTACATTCAATAACTTTCACATCGTTATTTTTAGCTAAGAATTGAATATTGAATGGACCACTAATATTTAATTCTTGCGCAATCTTCTTACTAATTTGTTTAATTCTGCGAGCTGTTGCAACATAAATATTTTGTGCAGGGAATACTAATGTTGCATCACCAGAGTGAACACCTGCAAATTCTATATGTTCGGAAATACCGTATTCTATAATTTCACCATTTTTAGCAACTGCATCGAATTCTATTTCTTTTGCATTTTGCATAAACTTAGAAACGACTACCGGATATTCCTTAGAAACTTTTGCAGCCGCACCCAAGAACGTATGCATTTGTTCTTTATCGTAGCAAACATTCATTGCTGCACCAGAAAGTACATACGAAGGACGAATCAAAACAGGGAAACCAACTTCATCAATAAACTTGTCGATTTCATCATAGCTTGTCAATGCTTCCCATCTTGGTTGGTCAATTCCAAGTTGATCCAACATCGCAGAGAATTTATTTCTATTTTCTGCTCTATCTATAGAAACAGGAGAAGTTCCCAAAATTGGTACATTTTGACGATGAAGTTTCATTGCCAAATTATTTGGAATCTGTCCACCAACCGAAACGATTACACCTTTAGGAATTTCAAGGTCGATTACATCAAGTACACGTTCGAAACTTAATTCATCAAAGTACAAACGGTCGCACATATCGTAGTCGGTAGAAACTGTCTCTGGGTTATAGTTAATCATAATTGATTTGTAACCAAACTTACGAGCAGTTTGAATTGCATTTACCGAGCACCAGTCAAATTCCACAGAAGAACCAATTCTATACGCACCAGAACCTAACACAACGATAGATTTATCGTTTTTGTACGCATAACTAATGCTATGTTCTGTTTCACCGTACGTCATATATAAGTAGTTCGTCAATTCTGGATGTTCAGAAGCGATAGTATTGATACGACGAACAGCAGGAAGAATATTGAATTTCTTACGAACATCGCGAACACGCAATTGTTCTTTTTCCATATTTCCTGTAGGATTTTCTACATAACGAGCGATTTGGAAGTCAGAGAAGCCCAAACGTTTAGCTTCTTTTATTACATCTGCAGGCAAATCTTCGATTTTGTTATATGAGGAAAGAACTTTCGTATAGTCAACAATGTTTTTCAAACATTTGATGAAATACACATCTATTTTCGTAAGTTCTTCGATTCTTTCAGGAGTATAGCCATTTTCCAACGCTTTAGCAATAGCGAAAATTCTCAAATCTGTTGGATGAGAAAGTTCTTTGTCTAAATCGTCGAACTCTAAATCATTGTTACCAACGAAACCGTGCATACCTTGGC
Source organism: Bacteroidales bacterium (assembly GCA_024402335.1). Taxonomy (GTDB): domain Bacteria; phylum Bacteroidota; class Bacteroidia; order Bacteroidales; family UBA1715; genus UBA1715. Next base: position 10,512 of record JAKSTZ010000029.1, on the reverse strand, counting down.
CAATCATACGAAGACCTTTTTGCATAATTTCTTCGAACGATTTACCGATAGACATAATTTCACCGACAGACTTCATTGAAGAACCAATTTCACGGTCAACACCAACGAATTTAGTCAAATCCCAACGAGGAATTTTTGCAATTATATAGTCAACCGAAGGTGGAACGTATGCAGAGTTTGGAGTACCCATTTCGCCAATTTGGTCAAGCGTGTAGCCCAAAGCCAACTTAGCGGCAACAAATGCAAGAGGATAACCTGAAGCCTTTGAAGCTAACGCTGAAGAACGGCTCAAACGAGCATTGATTTCAATAATTCTATAATCGTTTGTCTGCGCATTGAAAGCGAATTGAATATTACATTCACCAACGATACCGATATGGCGAACAACTTTTATAGAAATTTCCTGCAACATTGCAATTTGTTCCTTCGTCAATGTTACAATTGGAGAAATCACGATACTTTCACCAGTATGGATACCAAGTGGATCAACATTTTCCATTGGAACAACAGTGAAACAGTGGTCGTTAGCATCGCGAATTACTTCGAATTCAATTTCTTTCCAGCCTTTCAAAGATTCCTCAACAAGGATTTGTTTTGAATAAGCCAATGCATTTTCGCAAAGGTCAACAAATTCTTTTTCGTTTGTAGAAATACCAGAGCCAAGACCACCAAGAGCGTATGCCGAGCGAACCATGATTGGGAAGCCCAAACGATTTGCTACTTGCAATGCATCCTCTATAGATTCAACAGCTTGTGAAGATGGAGTTTTCGCATCGATTTCGTTCAATTTCTTCACGAACAAATCACGGTCTTCTGTAATCATGATTGCTTCTACAGAAGTACCAAGCACTTTCACGCCATATTTTGCAAGAGTGCCAGAAAGATATAATTGTGTTCCACAGTTCAAAGCAGTTTGTCCGCCGAAAGCCAACAAAATACCATCAGGTTGTTCTTTCTTGATGATTTCTTCCACAAAATATGGAGTAATTGGCAAGAAATATACCTTATCGGCAATACCATCAGAAGTCTGAATAGTAGCGATATTAGGATTGATTAACACTGTAGAGATTCCTTCCTCGCGCATCGCCTTTAGCGCCTGCGATCCGGAATAGTCAAACTCTCCCGCCTGACCAATTTTTAGGGCTCCTGAACCAAGTAGAAGCACTTTTTTAACATCTTTCATTCTATATAATTTTTTTCATTCATTCCGTAAAACAAAAAAAATGCGTTAGTGAAAAACAACTAACGCATTTTACAATCAAAAACAAAAAAAGACTTTTTCTTGATGGCCTTTTGGCAACATCACCTCAATCGGTAAATCTAAGAATGTCTTCATTGCTTTCGTATTTTTTATTTTGGCAAAAGTACGAATTCGATTTCATACTCACAATAAACAAAAACGAAAACTTATTAACTTTTTTGTTTAATAACTACAAGAATACTTAAACATAAAAATCCTACAATGTTTATTGTAGTAAAAAACTAAAAAACTCCGAGCAAATGCTTATATTTGCGACAATAATATTACAATGGAATATCCTAAAGACTTACAATGCATTACAAATCTATTCAAACAAAAGTTTGGAACTGATTTCTCGCATATTGAGTTATTGCCAGGCGCTGGTTCTTCGCGTCGGTATTACCGTATTTCATGCAATGGCAAAAATGATGTACTTGCATGCGTTGGAACCAACATAGAGGAAAACGAGTCGTTTATATATTTCAGTTCTATTTTTCGAGAAAATGGAATCAACACTCCTGAAGTCCTTGCCTATAACGATACAAAAGAAATTTATCTTATTTCTGATTTAGGGAAATGCGATGTTCTTACCGCAAAAAAAAATCTTTCTGACCCAGAAGTCATAGAACTATACAAACGTATTCTTTCTGATTTAATCCAAATCCAACTATGTGGAGCGAACAAAATTGATTTTAAACATTGTTTTGTCCGCGAAGAATTCGACCGCACTGCAATGCGCTGGGATTTATATTATTTCAAATATTATTACCTAAAAATCAGCGGATTAGAATTCAACGAGCAAAAACTTGAGAACGATTTCAATTCTTTACTTGATTTTTTGGATAAAGCAGACCGTTCATTTTTCATGTACAGAGATTTCCAATCTCGCAACATCTTATTGCAAGACGGAAAACTTGGCTACATAGATTTTCAAGGTGGCATGAAAGGTCCGCTACAATACGATGTGGTTTCTCTTTTGTATCAAGCAAAGGCGAATTTAAGCGAAGAGACCAGACAACTGCTTCTATCCTATTATATTACGGAACTACAAAAGCACATTTCTGTTGACGAGGAGTTGTTTCGTAATCAATTCCAAGGCATAGTATTCATACGCATTTTGCAAACGCTTGGAGCATACGGTTTTAGAGGATACATTCAACGGAAAGAACACTTTATCCAAAGTATTCCGCAGGCACTACAAAATTTAAAAGCGCATACGCCTATCATCAACAAAATTGTGCCGATGCCATATCTTTCCGCTTTAATCAAAGAACTTCCAGAATTACAGATATAACAATGACAGAATCAACTTTAACAGTAGAGATAACTAGTTTTTCCTTCAAAAAAGGAATTCCACAAGACGAAAGCGACAACGGCGGCGGCTTCGTATTCGACTGCAGAGCACTTCCAAATCCTGGTCGTTATAAAGAATATTTAGAAGTAAACGGCACACAACAGGAAGTGATAGATTTCTTTAAGCCATACGCAGAATGCGACGAATTCTTTTCACATGTTTGCGCACTCGTTACACAAAGTGTAAATAAATATGTCGAACGCGGCTTTACCCATTTAATGATAAACTTCGGTTGCACCGGCGGCCAGCATCGTTCTGTATATTTTGCGGAAAAAACTGCGCAATTCGTACACGAAAATTTTCCTGTTCACGTTATAGTTAACCATAGAGAACAAAAAATCTACAAAGAGCTATAATGAAAATAAGACTTGCCATCGCCTTCCTATTGTGTTCTTTGTGGGGATTTTCACAAAACATAAATGTCCGCATTTATTCCGATAACAAAATAGAGACGTTTGTTTTCTATGCAAAATCGGGGAAATACGACATAGTTTCACAGGATAAAATAATTTGTTCGGTAAACGATGGCGAATCGGTGACAATAACCAAACGTGGACAGAAAATCCATATAAATTCATTGTACGGATTTTTCTCTGCCGACACGCTTTTATTGTTCCGAGGCTTAAGCCAAGACAATAAATTTCAGGTACGTTTTCATAGCAAAAAGCCCTTAGCTCGCGAATACGACAACGATTTATATGTAAAAACCTCTCCTACATCGTTATTGCTCATAAACGATGTCAATTTTGAAAAATACATTGCTGGCGTAGTTGAATCAGAGGCTGGCGCTAAGTCTGAACTTGAATTCTATAAAGCCCAAGCTGTTCTTTGCAGGACATACGCAGCAAAATTCTACAAACGTCACCTAAAGAACAACTACAACCTCTGCGATGGCGTACATTGTCAGGCCTATGTTGGTCGGTGCCGATACAGTAATGCCATAGTGGAAGCAACAAACGCAACACAAGGTCTTGTTTTAGTTGACCAAAACAAAGTTCTAATAGAAGCAATATTCTCGGCTAATTCAGGAGGCGAAACTTGCAACAGCGAATTAGTTTGGAGTAAAACTATCCCATATCTTCGCGGCAAAGCCGATCCGTACAGCGTAGGACAACCGGGTTACGAATGGACAAAAACAATAGCAAAAAGTGATTGGATACAATACCTTACAAAAAAAGGTATTGCCGTTACCGATTCTACTGATTTGAACTTTGAGCAACCCCAACGACGAAAATATTTATATATAGAAGACAAGGATTCTGTACTTAATCTTACCACTATACGAACAGATTGGAAACTACGTTCCACATTCTTCTGCATAGACATGCGTGACGATGTCGTAGTATTCTACGGCAAAGGATTTGGACATGGCGTCGGACTATCGCAAGAAGGCGCAATGGAAATGGCACGACTCGGATTTCCATATAAAGAGATTTTAGAGTTCTATTTTACAAATGTTTCATTACGGAACATTTCCAAACTGAATTTTTTTCAAATAGAATAGAGTTTTTATATTTTTGCAAATAATAAAAAGTCAAAATATGCATATAGCAGTAGCAGGAAACATTGGCGTTGGTAAAACAACACTTACAACTATGTTGGCGAAGCAATATGGTTGGGAAGCAAATTTCGAAAATGTTGACAACAATCCATACCTAGACGACTTTTATCAAGACATGAAAGCATGGTCGTTCAACGTGCAGATTTCATATCTTCATAACCGTCTACAAAACATACGTAACATACAAAATTCCGGAAAAGATGTAATTCAAGATCGCACGATATATGAAGATGCATATATTTTCGCGCCAAACCTTCATTCTATGAACTTAATGGCAAGCCGTGATTTTGAAACATATTTTGCACTATTCCGCCAAGTAGAACAATTACTTAAAGCACCTGATTTGCTTATCTACTTAAAAGCATCAGTTCCAACATTGGTTCGCAGAATCCAAACCAAAGGACGTGAATACGAAAACTCTATCCGTCTTGACTACTTGGAAAACTTGAACAAACGCTATGAAACATGGATTGAGTCTTATAATTTAGGTAAGATATTAATTATCGACACCGATAAATTAGACTTCTTGGAAAACAAAGAAGACTTTAGCACCATAATTGACAGAATCGACGCTGAACTTTTTGGCTTATTTAAAAACGAATAACATTTACAATGGAAGAAAACCGCTATTCATTCAACTCAAACGATCTTTTATATAAGGTATTCCGCTACAGAAAACCGTTGTTAATTATCACAGTAATTGGCTTTATCGCTGCCGTTATAGTTTCTTTTTGTATTACACCTTTATATAAATCAACAGTAGTCGTATTCCCTGCTCCATCGCTTTCAACGTCACAAGAATTGATTGCAACACGAGATGCAGCCAAGAAAGAATCTATTTTTGGTGAAGACAAAGAAACTGAACAAATTCTACAAGTTTTGAATAGTGATGAACTTCGTAGCAGAATGATTGCAAAATACGACCTTTGGAATCACTATGACATTGACTCTGCCAATGTTTCGCATCCTTTGGATAAGATGTTGAAAAAGTTTAAAAAACGTATTTCTTTCAGTCGTACAGAATATAGTGCGGTGGAAATCAGCGTTTTGGACGTAAACCCTAACACAGCAGCCGATATGGCGAATGATATTGCTTCATTAATCGATACGATTATGAACAACATGGAAAAACGTCGTTCTACAAATGCCTATGCCATAGTACAACACGAATTTGAGGCAAAAATAGAGCAACAAAAAATGTATGAAGATTCACTTCGTGCTATTATGGAAAAAGGCGTGTTCGATTTTGAATCACAATCGGAAGAATATTGTAAAGCATACGCAAACGCCATAGTTTCAGGTAACACTAAGGGCGCAGAAAAAATCAAAGAGCAAATGGACACACTTGCAAAATACGGTTCTACGTATATTTCGCTTCGTGACTTCTTGTTCAATGAAAAAGAGCAAATGAGTTTACTTAACCAAAAATTAAAAGAAGCAAAAGTTGATGCCGATGCTATTTTGACACATTATTTCGTTGTAAATAAAGCATTACCATCAGATAAGAAAGCTAAACCACGCCGTATGATAATCGTACTTGTATCTACGGTTGCAACATTTGCATTTGCTTTCGTTGCACTTATATTCATTGAATTAGTAAAAGACTTCCGCCGCCGTGAGGAAGAATTACAACAAGCCTAGTGGAAAAGAAAACGGTTGTTGCATTATACCTTGTAGCGATTGCATTCATAATCGCTAGTGTATTAGGGATTTACAACGAATCGTTTGTAATCACATTGGTTCCGTTTGCCCTTGCCATGGCATTTCTTGCATTGCTTGCTTTGGACAAACTATTACTTGTGTTACTTTTTTTCACTCCTCTTTCGTTGGAATTGTCGGAGTTCATGCCCGGCGCACCTTTAAACATGAGTTTGCCAACAGAGCCATTTCTGTTTATGGCAATGTGCCTATTTTTTGTAAAGCTAATAACAGAACGAAGATTTGACAAAAAAGTTTTATCGCACCCGATAAGCATTTGTATTTACATTTATATTGCATGGCTTCTATTTACAACAATAACATCGGAAATGCCTGTTGTATCATTCAAATACGTTTTGACACGACTTTGGTTTATTAGCGTTTTCTATTTCATCGCAACGCAAGTTGTATATGACGAGAAAAACATAGTACATTACATAATGGCTTACGCATTAGGATTTTCTATTGTAATTGCCTACACATTGATACACCATGCAATGTCGCGTTTTTCACACGACACTTCATATTTGGTAATGCAGCCATTTTTCCGTGATCACACCTCATACGGTGCCGCTTTGGCATTACTTATTCCTGCAATGTTTGTCGTCATAAAAAGAATACGAAACGATTTCAGCATAAAATTCTTCACATTTGCTCTACTTATATTATTATGTATAGCATTATTATTTTCTTATACACGTGCAGCTTGGGGAGGAATATTTGCAGTAGCTGCATTATGGATAGTATTGAAAATGCGCATAAAAATAAAAACACTCATCACTATCGGATTATTCGGGATAGTGATGATAGCACCATTCTATAACGATATTATTTACAAAATGTCGAAAAACGATGAAGTTTCCAGCACAAACTTTTTATCGCATGTAAAATCTATATCAAACATTTCCTCTGACGATTCAAACATGGAACGAATCAATAGGTGGAAATGTGCACTCCGTATGTTCCAAAAAAGACCTATAACAGGCTATGGTCCTGGAACATATATGTTTTTATACGCTCCATTTCAAAACTCACAAGACAAGACAAAAATCAGTACCAATGCCGGAGACTGCGGTAACGCCCACAGCGAATATTTGGGACTTTTAGCTGACGCCGGACTTTTTGGAGCGCTATCATTCATTGCATTACTAATAACAGTTCTAGTAATAGGTTTTAATCTTTACAACAGAACAAAAGATGAACTGACCAAAGACACTGTTCTGTTTCTTTTATTAGGTCTAATCACCTATTATCTACACGGATTCTTAAATGATTTTCTCGATATGGATAAAATAGCCTCTTTATTTTGGGGATTTATAGCCATAATCGTTATGTTGGACATAAAAGATAAAAATCAAGAAACTAATGGCATACACAATTGAAACCTGCTACTCTTCCGCTCTATTTGAGTTGTTCGAAAAGAAAGATGCGATTGTCATCGTCACCGATGTTTTTCGTGCAACGACATCGATATGTACAGCATTCGCCAATGGTGTAAAAACTATTATTCCTGTAAAAACCGAAGAAGAAGCAAAAGATTACCAGAAAAAAGGATATCTAATTGCTGCAGAACGTAACGGAAAAAAATTAGACTTTGCCGATTTTGGTAATTCTCCTGAAAATTTTAAAAGAGAAATCATAGAAGGTAAAGACATTGTATATAGCACTACAAACGGAACAAGAACCATACAAATGGGAGAAAACTGTAGAGCCGTAGCCATAGGTTCTTTTGCAAATTACCATTCATTAATAGAATGGATTAAGCAACAAAAAAGCGATGTTATTCTTCTTTGTGCTGGTTGGAAGGGCAAATACAATATAGAAGATGCTATTTTTATGGGTGCTATTGCCGATGAATTGCTACAAACAGATGACTACGCTACAATTTGCGATTCTACTGTTGCCGCACAAGATATGTGGAACAACCACAAGCACGACCTTCGTGGTTTTATAGAACATTGCGCACAACGCACACGCCTTCGTAACAACGGCGTTGACGAATGCATAGATTATTGCATAACATTAGATACATGCAACGTCGTTCCTATTTATAAAGACGGTAAAATCACCAATGTCTTGCAAGATTGTTAATAACTCCACGCAAAAAACAAAAACACATTACCAATAAAAAACTACATTTGAAAAAATTTAAAACGTATGGAAGCAATAGTACAAGGTAGATTAATAAAAATATTAGATCCAGTTTCTGGAGAAAGCGCAAACGGTCAATGGAAAAGACAAGATTTCATTATTGAAACAAATGCACAATATCCAAGAAAAATCTGCTTTACTGTAAACAACGACAGAATTCCAACAGCAGACCTACAAGTTGGAGACAGCATTACCGTTTCTCTCAATATAGAAAGCCGTGAATATAATGGTCGCTGGATGACAAACTTCCGTGCGTGGAAAATAGAAAAAGGCTTAGTTGGTGAAGCAAAACAAATTGAACTTACCGGTAAAGTTATTCAAGCATTAGAAAAACGTGAAGGTACAAGTGCTAAAGGCGCATGGTCTGTTCAAGAATTTGTAATTGAATTATTTGAACAATATGCTCCTCGAGTTTGCTTCTCTGTATGGAATGGCAGAATTCACGATACTACATTGGCAAACGGAAACAATGTAACTATTACTGTTGACATAGAAAGCCGTGAAGGAACAAAAGGTGGTTGGTTTAGTAGTGTTCAAGCATGGAGAGGAAACATTGCTCCTGCTGCCAATACAGGCGGATATGGTGTTGCAAGCCCATCACCAGCAGCAACAGCTGCAACTGTACAACAAGCACAAGATATTGAAAGTCTTACTGCAACTCCTTCTGCACCTGCATCAAGTGAACCTACAAGCACTGATCCTTTTGCAGGTGGAACACCTTCTGATTCTACATCAGATCTTCCATTCTAAACAAAATATTCTTTTAGAATAATAACATAAAAAAGCAGTCTTTCGACTGCTTTTTTTGTTAATACATGTAGGTCAAAATTGTTTTATAATTCTTGCCTACTGAAAACCTTTATCAAAACAAGCAAAAGTTTTCAGTAGGATTCATTACAAATATTCTCCTACATTTTTATTGATATCAAAAAATTATGAAAGGGCAATCTTATAGTTCTTTTAAAATATCAATAAAATCATTTATCATATATGCACCATCAAATTGGACCTTATCAAAGACCATAAAATAGCGATAGTCATCTCCCGCTTTGTTTGCCCAGTAAGTTCCTACTTCGATTTTATTACGACTATCGGAATTATCTCTATCATCGCCTTTGGTTTCTACCAATATGGTTTTTCCGCCTTTTGTACGAATAATAAAATCTGGGTAATGATTGATGAACCCATTTATGAAAAAGCCCGAACCTCTTTCTGGATTTCGATGCCAAAATAGAACATTATCCAGATTGGCTATGGCGGAAATCGTACGATATTCAAAATCGTTGATGTCACCTTCTTCTGTATAAAGACCTTTGGAAAGGCCGATGGAAGTTTTGGTAAGGGTCATTTGCTTCGGGAATGCATACTGGAGATCAATCTTGATATGACTTTTATCTAGAAGTTCCTTGAATTTCTTCTTTTGATGTTCGGCAATCAATGAGTCAATTTTTGTTTTAAATGCTTTAGTAGTTTGGAATTCGTTATCAAACAAATCAACTAATTCCTCATCAGATTTATCTTGCAATACAGTTGTTATATAATTGGAGATGTGTGGTTCATGCACCTCGTCAAAGTGAAGTTGTTTGGCTACTTTCCCTACTAATTGACGTCGTTTTCCTTCTATACCATATCCTGCAAACATTTCCCTGACTGCATGTAATTGCGTATCATTCAAGGCGTACTGTTTAGGAACGTATTCACCCTTATTACGTTCCTCCAAATCAATGGAAACAGCCTCTTGTTGCGTTCTTGTGAAGTTTATATTCTTATCGGCTTTTTCCAGTTCAAATCCTTCGGTTAACATGGTTTTGGTAATCGGAATCAACTCTCCTTCTGGATTAAAAATGGATCCCGTATCGGTTTGCTTCACAAATACCGGCAATTTCATCTCATCTGCAATTGCCTTGAACTCTTCTTTGATGGTATAATATTTCACTTTGTCTGCTATTTCTTGAGGAATGACTGTATCTTCTGTTTCTCTTGTTTCTTCTTCATACTGCTGATTGGCTTTGTGCGCCTCAGAAAGAACTTCATCCATTGTGTTGACGGAGGTAGATGTGTTATCCTCTACCACAGTTTTGTTGCCAGCGTCATTTGACTCTTCATTCGCACTTTGCAGTTGTTCTTTCAATTTGTCCACGTCGATGCCAACGTCATCATTGTTCACTGCACCTTGCTCCTCCTCTGTCTGTGTATTATCGTTCTCTTCTGTTTGAACATTCGTTGTGAAAATATTCTCTTGCTTAGGCTCTTCTTTTGCCTCTAGTTCATCTACAGGAGATGCAACTCGATAATCTTTGGAAGAGAAACCTGCATTGTTCAAACTGCGGATGACAGACTCTATTGTTTCCCGAAAATTCTGTGATGAGGTGAAAACATACGATAAGTTCAAGAACTCATCGGCATGCTTGGTAGTGTATGGCAAACGAAGCACTCGTCCGAGTATTTGTTCCACATCAATTTTGGAAGTTTTATTGGCCAATGACGCAAGCACGTAGGCGAACGGAC
>JAKSTZ010000028.1 GCA_024402335.1 Bacteroidales bacterium | reverse complement strand
CATTGTCGTTTCGAACTCAACAATGCCGTGCCTACGTAGCAAACGTTTGTCTTCCGAATGCTTGTTGTAATGTTTTTCTATGTTAGAAAGTACCATAACGTATTTGTCACAAAGGTACACATTTCAGTGACAAATTATTGGTAAAACTCGTAGAGTTACTCCTCTATACGTTCAATTTTGAATACATTTAATGTTTCTACATCGGAACATGCAAATACGGCAACTCCTTTGGGTTGTTTCGGAATCTCTCCGCCATATCGTAAAATATCTATGTAGGGAAATGCAATATGCATTGCCATTGGACAAATCTTACCTCTTTCTGTATCGAAATCGAAGGAATCCCCAATTTTATGTCCCCTATGGCATCCACAAGGACCTTTTCTATCAATTATTGTTATTTTTATTTTGGGCTTATTCATTTCTTATTTCTATTTCTTGTATTGTAGTTTTGAGAAGAAATTCGTTTGATTCAATCGTATAAATTTCTCCTAAATAAGTCAATTCATCATTTATAGCTTGTCGTTTTCCTGGTATCCCTAAATAAGCAAGAAATTCATCTTCCATCGCGGCACGATGACGATACATATTGTTTGCTAATCTTTTCAATTTGTCTCCCAAGTATTTGGCATCTTCATCAGGAACGAAATCAATAGGATAAGAAAGATATTTTTCCTCAAAAACGGTTCGAGGAATTATAAGTTTGCTCTCTAAATCTTGCAAGTTTTTGCTTCTTGCTTCATACCAATTTTCTAAAATAAATTGAGAATGCTTTTCTGCCGCTTCTCGTGAAGCAAAGAAATTTATATGGTCAACATTTTTTTTCGTTTCTACAATAGAGGTTTTTCCGTTCTTGTTTCTCTCTATGTATTCAAGAACATAATAGACTTTCATACGCAGATTATTTATTTTGTTTCACATGCGCAAGTGTTTACTTTAAACCCATTGTTAGTAGGCGTGAATTTGTTCATTCTAATGAAAAAATCAACCAAACCACTTGCAGTTAAATTTTCTTCGCTACAAGTGTAGAATCGTTCGTTCTCTCCGTATTTTTCAATAATAGCTTGTACAAGAGTTTCTTTATTGTACTCTTGTTCTTTGAACATTGCAATGATTTCTCTTCCGTGTGTCATTTCTTGAAAATTTTTTTCAAAAATATGATAGGAAAAAGTCTAAATGTGTAACAAATGTTACACTATTGAAAAATTTATGATTTTTTTAGCTTTATGCCTGTTTCAGTGCGTTCTACAATACCTTCGTCTTTTAATTCAGATATAACTCTTGATAATGATGGACGAGCAGCTCCAAAAAATCGTGCCAACCATTGAATGTTGTCAATTGTTTGGTGTATCTCTAGATATTTAATAACTCGTTCTTTTAGGGAATGTAGATTTTCTTCCCGTACACGTTGTGTTAAAAGATAACATCGATCGGAAAGTATTCCGACAAAGTTTTTCATCAGTTGTGTATCGTGATGCATAAATTCAAGAAATTTATTCTTGTCAATATGTAGAAATACGCATGAGGTGACTGTTGTTATTGTAACCGGAAAGAAATTTTGTTTCCCGAATACAAATGCTGGTGCAAGTACTAATGGACCTGTGATTCGTTCAATTATGACTTCTTTATTGTCGTCGTTTGACATACTTGTGTGAACACAACCTTCTAACAATATAATCATATCATTACATTTATCCCCCATTGTAGCGACACAAATATTTGCTTCCTTGTTTTTAATTTTTTTTGTTGTGTCGTTTACAATTAGATTGATTGTGTCATCACTACAACCTTTTAATACGGGTAGTTTTTGGTGGTTTACCCTGCTTGAAGTAATTGTAATATTCTGAATAAATCAGTGCTTGTCATTGTATTTGCTTGTTACAAATAATAACAGTATAAGTGAAAAAAGAGATGTAGCGAATTTGCTACATCTCTTTTGCATTAAAAAAATTATCTTCTTATCCCATCACAACAACAATGTCATTTTCTTTCTTCATTTTGTCGAAAGGAACAACATTGCCTTCAATTGCTTTGCCGTTCAAAGTAATTGAAACAACACCTTTTTCTACTTTGTTAGGGTTTTTAACTGTGATGTTTGCAATTTTACCACGGAATTTACGAGTTGCAGTAAATCCTTTCCAACCAGGAACGCATGGATCAATTAACAAACCATCGTAGTCTGGACGAATACCAAGAATGTATTGAGCTGCAGTGAAATAAGCCCACGAAGCTGTACCACTTAACCAAGGGCAACGGCTTTGTCCTGCACGCATGTTGTATGTAGAACAAGTTGTTTGTGCATATACGTATGGTTCAATTTGACGAACTTCTGCTCTTGTATTGTATGCCGCTGGCAAATAATTCTTGTAGTTCTTGAATGCACGTTTACCGTGGCCAAGAATACAGTCTGCCATAATTCCCCAACCTTGTGTGTGTTGGAATACAGCGGCATTTTCCTTCATACCTTTGTTGAATAGAGGAGCTTTGATTACAGAAGCTTCTGTTTTTTCGTATGGAGGATCGCAAAGAACTAAACCGTATTTTATTGCTAAGTGCTTTTCAACGCTATTCATAACTGTTTCGGCACGTTCGCCTGTTGCTTGACCAGAAATGATTGACCATGAGTTTGGATTCAACCAAATTTTACCTTCGTTCAAAGGATCGTTCTTTGTACCGAAAATGTAACCATCTTCTTTAATTGCACGAACGTACCATTCACCATCCCATGCAACTTTATCGATAGTTTTTGTCAATGTTGCCAAATGACCTTCTGCCCATTTAACTTCATCTTTCTTGTTCAAACGAGTACAAATGTCAATGTAAACTGTTAAAGCGTAGCGTAATTGCATTGCTACGAAAACAGTTTCACCTTTAGCGCCAAGTACCAAACAGTCGTTCCAGTCTGCTTTTAAACCGCAAGGAAGACCGTTCTTGCCGCTTCTGTCAAGGTTGAATTGGATAGCACGTTTTAAGTGTTCAAGTACAGTTCCTTCACCTTTATCAGAGAAAGGAAGAACTTTGTTGTAGTAGTTGATATCACCGATTTCTTTTACGTATGTAGGAACAGTGTTGAACAACCACATACAGTCATCAGAACGGAAGTCGCCTTCTGGTGTTGGAGCTTCGTGGCCAGGATTGTGGGCAAATGGTTTTACAACCGGCATTGCACCACCGTTAGAGTTTTGACCTGTCAACATCAATTCCAAACGATCTACAACTTCTTCTGGAATATTGTGGATTACACCAAGCATATCTTGAATAGTATCGCGGTAACCCATACCGTCGCGTTCGCCACGGTAAATTAATGAAGCTGCACGGCTCCAAGCGTATGTAATCAAGTTATTGAATGGATTCCACATATTAATCATGCTATTGAATGCTGCATCTGGAGTCTTTGCTGAAAGACCTTCGATACGCCCATGCCAATAATTCACGATTTTCTTGAATTCTGCTTCAACTTTTGCTGGAGTTGCAACCATTTTAGCTGCTTTCTTACCTTCTTCCCAAGCTTTACCTATACCAAGTACTACTGAGAATTCTTTTGTCTCACCTGGTTGTAATTCAACATCAACTTGTAATGTACCGCAACCATTGTCACCTTCAGTTAATGAATTTGTACATTTACCATTGGCTACAACTTGAGGATTTGCGTACGTTCTGTATGAACCCAAGAATTTGCTTCTATCGCTATCGTAGCCGGAAACTTTTGCGCCAACAACGCCGATGAACGAGTGGCGAGCTTGGTCTTTGTTTTGGAAATTTTCTGGATCTTCTGGCATGTACAAGTTGCTACCGTGATCAACGAAACCGTTCTTGTATGCAGTTTTGATGATGTATTGAGTGTATTGCAAGTTGTTGCTGTCGTCGTTCATATTCCAGTTTGACGCAAATTCAACATATGTGAATGCTTTCAACTTACGAGCTTTTTTGCCTGTGTTTGTGATTTTTACATTCCATACTTCGAATTCTTGTCCCATAGGAACGAAGTACAACGTTTCAGTTTTAATGTCGCTGTATTCCGATGAAATCTTTGTGTATGCAGAACCATGACGGCATTCACTCTTATATTGGTCAAGAGGTTTGCCAACTGGTTGCCATGAGCCAGACCAGAAATCTTTGCTTTCACAATCGTGAATGTACAAATAACGACCTGGTTGGTCAAGAGGAACATTGTTGAATTTTATACGAAGGAAACAACCTTGAACAGAAGAACGGAAAAATGAATATCCGCCAGCGTTGTTGGTAATGATTGCTCCGTAACGAGTATCACCTAAATAGTTACTCCAAGAAGTTGGAGTGTCTGGTTTTGTGATGACGTATTCTTTGTGTTCGTCATCAAAATAGCCGTATTGCATATTGTAAAGTATTAAGTTTAATTTTTATCGATTTCAAAAATACGAATTTTTATAATTGAAATGTTTTCCTACCTAACAAAAAAAATAGTTGATGAAATACAGTGCAATAAAAGATTTCATCAACTATTCTATGTGTCAGCCGTTAGGCTAGAATTACATACCAGTGTAGTTGAAAGGAGTGATTTGACGTAATTCTGCTTTTACATCTTCGCTTACATTCAATGTATCGATGAAGTTTGCAATAGATGTTTCGTTAATTACATCGTTTGTTCTTGTTAACTCTTTCAATGTCTCGTATGGTTTTGGATAACCTTCGCGGCGAAGTATAGTTTGAATAGCTTCGGCAACAACTGCCCAGTTGTCTTCCAGGTCGCCACGGATTGCAGTTTCGTTGACGAAGATTTTGCCTAAACCTTTTTTCAATGATGCGAGTGCAATCATTACGTGACCGTAAGGTACGCCAACGTTACGAAGAACGGTAGAGTCTGTTAAGTCGCGTTGTAAACGAGAAATAGGAAGTTTTGCAGCAAGATGTTCAAAAACAGCATTGGCAATACCAAGATTACCTTCTGCATTTTCGAAATCAATTGGATTGACTTTGTGTGGCATTGCAGAAGAACCAACTTCGTTCTTTTGTATGCGTTGTTTGAAGTAACCCATTGAAATATACTGCCATACGTCCTTACATAAATCCATCAAGATTGTGTCGATACGTTTTGAAGCATCAAACAATGCTGCAAGATTGTCGTAGTGCTCGATTTGTGTTGTTGGGAAAGAACGTTCCAAACCAAGATGATTTTTTACGAAATCATTACCGAATGCATGCCAATCTTTACCTGGATATGCAACGTGGTGAGCATTGAAGTTACCTGTTGCGCCACCGAATTTTGCTGAATAAGGAACGGCTTTTAATTGTTTCATTTGTGCGTTCAAGCGAGAAACAAATACGTTGATTTCTTTTCCTAAACGAGTAGGAGTAGCAGGTTGACCATGTGTTTTTGCCAACATTGGAATGTCTTTCCATTCGTCTGCCATTTTTGTCAATGTATCTATTGTTTCTTGTAGTGCAGGAATGATGACATCGTTCATCGCTTCTTTCAAAGATAGAGGAACAGAAGTGTTGTTGATGTCTTGTGAAGTCAATCCGAAGTGGATGAATTCTTTATATTGTTGTAAACCAAGTTTGTCGAATTGATCTTTGATGAAATATTCAACCGCTTTTACGTCATGGTTTGTGATTTTTTCAGTGTCTTTGATTTGTGTAGCGTTTTCTTCTGTAAAATTACGGTAGATGTCACGTAATTGTTCGAAGATGTTTTTGTCAACCGATTGTAGTTGTGGAACTTCGTTGCAAAGAGCAATGAAGTATTCGATTTCTACACGTACACGATATCTTATAAGTGCATATTCTGAGAAATAATTTCCCAAAACTTCAGTTTTGCTTCTGTATCGTCCGTCGATAGGCGATACTGCCGTAAGTGAATCTAATTGCATATCAATAAAATTTATGCGCAAAAGTAAGGATTTTTGTGAATTGGGGAAGTGTTTACCTGTATATTATGGTAAGAACTTCGTGACGTCTGCTCCGTATGATTGCAATTCGCGCACAATGGAAGACGAAATGTGGCTGTATTCAGGCGGAGTTACAAAGAAAATTGTTTCAATTCCTGCTAATTGTAAATTTGTTTGGGCAATTGGTTGCTCGTATGCAAAGTCGGACTCGTTTCGCAATCCGCGGATTAAAAATGTAGCGCCTTGTTCTTTGCAAAAATCAACGGTAAGAGTAGTGTATGACGTAACAACAACCTTATTGTTACCGTTATATATCTTTTGAATGGCTGTTTTTCTTTCTTCTATGGAAGTTGCAGTTTGTTTATCTGAATTGTAGCCTATAGCGATGATTATTTTATCGAAAAGCGGCAATGCTTTTTCTAAAATAGCTTTGTGCCCAATCGTAAATGGGTTGAAACTTCCTGGAAAAACTGCAATTCTTTCTGCCATATTGTTTTGATTTGTTGCAATAATACAAAAATATTGGCTGTGAGGCTGGAATAAAAAGGGATTTTTTATCTTTGCGATAAAATTATAGTTATGTGGGTTGTATGCTCTGATTTAGAAGGCGTTTGGGTGCCTGAAGTTTGGATAAATGTCGCAAAAAAGACAGGAATCGACAAACTAAAACTTACAACAAGAGATATTCAGGATTACGATAAGTTGATGAAATATCGTCTTGGAATTTTGGATGAACATAATCTAAAAATTCAAGATATTCAACAAGTTATATCTACAATCAAACCATTTGATGGCGCGTTGGAATTTACAAAATGGTTACGTGATGTAAGTCGTTTTGTGATAGTTTCCGATACGTTTGCTGAATTTGCTAAGCCATTAATGAAGCAACTTGATGAACCACTTATTTTGTGCCATTCACTCGAAATTGCCGAAGATGGACAAATTACAAACTACAAGCTTCGTCAATCTGATCCAAAACGTCATACGGTGGAAGCGTTCCAGAGTATGAACTTTAAAGTGATTGCTTTCGGTGATTCTTATAATGATGTGTCGATGTTGAAAAAAGCAGACGTCGGAATTTTGTTCTGTCCTCCACAAAATGTTATTGATGAGTTTCCGGAACTTCCTGTTGCTCACAATTACGAAGAATTAAAAGCATTGATAGAACAACATATTTACGAAGAATAATGGAACAATTTCCTGAAAAAATAACTGCATTTTTGAAAAAACATCATGTTGTAACAGTTGCAACGTGCGAGAATAATCAACCATGGTGTTTCAATGCGTTTTATGCCTTCGATGAAGAAACACATTCTTTGTTTATTACGTCTCATGACGATACCAAACATATTCAACAAGTATTGAAGAATTCCGTTGTTTCCGGTAGTGTTGTGCTTGAAACAGAGATAGTTGGGAAAGTTCAGGGTTTGCAGTTTTCGGCTGAAATGACTTTGTGTGAAGGGGATATGGAAAAGAAAGCAAGCAAAAGTTATTGTAAACGCTTTCCTTTTGCTACCTTGGCTCCTAAAGTTTTGTGGCAGATAGAAATTCTTGATGCAAAATATACCGATAACACATTGGGATTTGGCAAAAAACTAAATTGGAGTAAAATTTCATAGCAAAATGCTGTAGAGTACAAATATTTTGTACTTTTGCAAGCAAATAAGCCTTTTTAGCTCAGTGGTAGAGCACTTCACTCGTAATGAAGGGGTCGCCGGTTCAAGTCCGGCAAAAGGCTCTAAATAAAAGCACTTACAATTGTAAGTGCTTTTTTTATTTTGTCAACCACTGTTTGAACTCGGTTGCAGACGTTGGTGGAACGATAATATCTTCAGGTGGAGTGATGATTAAATTCACTCGTAGCTTGCTTTTAAACCAATGGGAAATATCGCGTATCGCTTTGCGTGCAACTATGTATTGTCGATTTACTCGATAGAAATCTCGTGGATCCAGTTGTGCTTTCAGTGAATCTAAAGACTTGTCAAGTGTGATTGTACGACCATCTAAAATGTACAACTTCGCCATACGCATTTCTGCTTTAATAAAGGCTATTTGTGCAATTTCCAAAGGAACGAATTTGTCACCCGAAGGGACTAAAATACTACGAGGATATACCTTTTGATCTGATGTGTATGTTGCAAGCAAATTCGATATTTGTTCACGCATAATGTCTTGTGCGTTTTGCTTGCTGGTAGATGAAAGGAGACCTTGTTCGATTTTTACAAAAGCTCGTTCTAATTTTTCTGTAGAAACCGGTTTTAAAAGATAATCTACGCAATTTACCTCAAATGCACGTAATGCGTATTCGTCGTAACTGGTTGTAAAAACAGTCGGACAGGTTACTTCTGTTTGTTCAAATATGCAGAAAGACAAGCCGTCGCTTAGTTGAATGTCCATAAATAGCAAGTCCGGTTGCTCGTTTTGTTCAAACCACTGAACGGCTTGGTGTACACTTCGTAGTGTGGCAACAATTTCCGTATTGGGACGAATGCTCAAGATTTTATCTTGTAACGATTCTGACGCAATCAATTCATCTTCTACTATGGCAACTCTCATACGAATACTGGTATTTCAACGGAAAAACGAAGGTCGTTTTTACGGATTATGATTTCAGGCAAGTCCATTAATCGGTATCGTTCGTTCAAATTACTTAATCCCGTACCGGAATTACGACTTGCTTGTTGATACGGCTTCAAATTTACGTTATTGCTGACAATTACGTATAAACTATCAGGACGCATATCAGTGCTTATTTCTATAATGAGTGGTTTTTCCTCACTGAACGTGTTGTGCTTTATCGCATTTTCAACTAACAATTGAATACTTACGGCAGGAATATGTGTTTCCATCCAATCTTCTGGTATGCTGATGTTTACTTGAAAAGCTTTGCCATATCGCACTTCAGTCATATATAAATAGGAACGTGTAAAATCCAGTTCTTCTTGCAATGTCACAACATTTGCATTTCGTAGAAGGTAATGGTACACGTTACTTAATTCCGTTAGGAATTTTTTCCCACGTACATTTTCATTCTTCATCAATCCTTCCAACGTGTTAAGCGAATTGAACAGAAAATGAGGTGATAGTTGTTTTTTAAGTAGGGTAGCTTCTTTTTGTAGATTCTCGGCTCGTTGACTTACCAATTCAAGCTGTTGCTCGCGAGATTGTAATAAGAATCTCAAAGAATAAGCTGTAAGGTAGCCATATACAATTTGTACTAGCCAAATTAAGTGACTAAATAGAAATCTGTCTTCCAATGTCACCAAACTCTCAACGCCGGTAATTTTCAAAATCCATAGTTGAGAATGAACCATCAATTTAAATAATGGGTAGTAGATTATTGCCAAAACTGCTAATGAAACTAATACAATTTTGACTTGTGATGCACCATTCTGATTTCCCCATTTTGAAACAATATGTAGGATCTCGTATATACAGAAATATAGCAATAGTGATTGAACTAATTCCATTGCAATTTCCATCCACGAATGGTGGTAGAAAATAAACAATAGCACTGACCATAGGCCAGTGCTAAAGAGGGTTAACGCAACCATTAAAAGCCAGATATTATGCTGCGTTAGGAAATTTTGTGTTGATATGTTAAACCATTTCATAATATCTGTGCCAAATACAACTATTTACTAGCTTGAATACGACCAATTAGACCAGTCAATACTTGACCTGGACCGCATTCTGTGAATTCAGTCATACCATCGGCTATCATATTTTTAACCGAATTTGTCCATCTAACAGGTGCTGTTAGTTGTGCCAATAAGTTAGCTTTGATTTCTTCAATATCAGTATGTGGTTTGGCATCTACATTCTGATAAATTGGACAAATAGGTGTCTTGAAAGTTGTGTTTTCAATAGCTTTTGCTAATTCAATGCGGGCAGGTTCCATTAATGGAGAATGGAATGCACCACCAACAGAAAGTGGAAGAGCTCTTTTTGCTCCGGCATCTTTTAACAAAGCACATGCTGTTTCTACTGCCGACAATTCTCCAGAGATAACTACTTGTCCTGGGCTGTTATAGTTAGCAGCAACGACAACTCCGTTAACAGAAGAACAGATTCTTTCTATTTCAGCATCTGGTAAAGCTATGATTGCAGCCATAGTTCCTTTTGTTTTTTCGCAGCAAGTTTGCATTGCCATTGCACGGGCAAAAACAAGACGTAAACCGTCTTCGAAACTTAAACAACCACTCGCAACTAAGGCAGAAAATTCTCCAAGAGAGTGACCGGCAACCATGTCTGGTTTGAATTCATCACCTAAACAAATAGCTGATATAACTGAATATAAGAAAACTGCAGGTTGTGTAACTTTTGTTTCTTTTAAATCTTCTGCAGTTCCTTCGAACATAACGTCTGTAATACGGTAACCAAGAATTTCGTTTGCTTTATCAAATAATTCTTTTGCTTTCGCATTACTTTCATAAAGATCTTTGCCCATTCCTACAAATTGAGCACCTTGACCTGGGAATACAAATGCTTTCATCTTCTTTTTCTTATAAAATTTCGTTACTTGCTATCATGCTTGAAAAGCCTCCATCGTTATAAAGGTTTTGCATAGTAATAGCACGTGTATAGTCACTAAATAATGTTATAATATAATCTGCACAATCTTCTGCTGATGCGTTTCCTAGTGGAGCAAGCTTGTCAGCATAGTCGAACATCTTTTCCATGCCGGCAATGCCTGAACCTGCCGATGTCATTGTTGGAGATTGAGAAACCGTGTTGATTCTAACTCGGTTTCTACGTCCATAGATAGTTCCGAAATTACGTGTCACTGATTGTAGTAACGCTTTGGCGTCTGCCATGTCGGAGTATCCGGCAACAGCACGGTCTGCAGCAATATATGTAAGTGCTACAACTGAACCATTGTCGCGAAGAGCATCTTTTGCATAAAGAACGCTTAATAATTTATGGAATGATATAGCAGAAATATCCAATGTCTTATTCATGAAATCATAGTTAAGACTCTCATAAGGAATATTTTTTCTGATATTTGGTGACATTCCAACTGAATGAAGTACAAAATCAAATTTTCCTTCAAAGTGTACCATTGATTCATCTATCAATGCCTCCAAGTCTGTTACGCTTGTGGCATCGGCTGTAATAACAGGTGCTTTACATTTTTCAGCTAATTCATTGATGGTTCCAAAACGCATTGCCATTGCAGTATTGGTAAGCACGATTTCTGCTCCTTCACGTACTGCTGCTTCTGCTGCTTTCCATGCAATGGATTTATCATTTAAAGCACCGAATATAATACCTTTTTTACCTTTTAATATGTCTGACATACTGTTATCTTTTATTTGTTCATACCACCGCAGCAACTAATTACTTGCGCATTAATATATGACGACATTTCTGAAGCTAGGAATAAAGCAACTTGTGCAACTTCTTCTGGCTTGCCTGGACGTCGTAGGGCAATTCTTCCTACATAGTCGGTAACCATAGCTTCTGGCATAAATTCAGTCATTTCTGTAAGAATATAACCAGGAGCAATACAGTTCGTACGAATACCTTTTGGTCCCATTTCTTTTGCTAAAGATTTGGAAAATCCAATAAGGCCAGCTTTTGCTGCTGCGTAGTTGCATTGTCCTGGATTTCCGCCTTGACCAACAACACTAGATATGTTTATTATGCTTCCGGCTTTACGTTTTAGCATAAATGGCAAAGCAGTTTGAATAGTGTTGAATGACGCTTTTAAATCCACAGACATTACGTCGTCCCATGCTTTTTCGCTCATACGTAAAAGTAGTCCGTCACGTGTGATTCCGGCATTGTTTACTAATACGTCAACTCCGCCAAATTCTTGTATTACAGGTTGTAGAATGTCAACAACTGCTTGCTTGTCGGCTACATTTACAGCAACGATTTTTACTTTTCCACCGAATGATTGTAGTTGTTCAACAGCAGCTGCAGAATCATCTGTGTTACGAGTTGTCGTAACGATTAAATCCGCACCGGCTTCAGCAAATGTTTTAGATATTGCGAAACCAATACCACGAACGCCACCAGTTACTACAGCAACTTTTCCAGCTAATAATTTATTCATGTTTTCTATCATAGCACGTGTTATTTTTTAGGAGTTAATGCAACGGTTAGCTTACCAGAACAACAAACTTTGCCGTTCACATAAGCTGTTGCGTCCGTAAATATAATATTTCCTCTGATATTAGCCAACTTTGCGTGTGTTTCTACTGTATCGCCAGGCAAAACCGGTTGTTTAAAACGAACGTCGTTCAAACCGACAAACATTGGAATTATTGTTCCGTCTAATTTGTCTGCAACTAATATAGAGGATCCTTGTGCCATTATCTCACAAAGAATAACACCTGGCACGACAGGCATGCCAGGGAAATGTCCATTCAAGAAATGTTCGTCGCCTTTTATAGTATATTTAGAAATGGATTCACCATTTTCTAAACACATTTCATCCACCAATAGCATTGGCTCTCGATGGGGCAACATTTTCTTTATTTCTTCTCGGTTCATTAGTTTTTGAATTTACGTAAAACGATACATGCATTGTGACCACCGAAACCTAATGAGTTAGATAGTGCGATGTCGACATCTGCTTTACGAGCTTTCAAAGGTACATAATCTAAGTCACATTCTGGATCTGGTTGCTCTAAACCTATTGTTGGAGGAACCATGCCGTCTTTTAGCGCTAATGCACATACGATGGCTTCAACAGCTCCGGCTGCACCAATCATGTGGCCTGTCATAGATTTTGTAGAACTGATCATTGCTTTTTTCGCATTGTCTTCACCAATAGCCAATTTCACTGCTTTAGTTTCACTTGAGTCATTCAAATGTGTACCTGTTCCGTGAGCATTGATATACAAACATTCATCAGATTTGTAACCTGCTTGTTCTAATGCGTGACGCATAGCTCTTGATGCAGGAATACCATCAGGTGAAGGAGCTGTAACGTGGTGTGCATCACAAGTATGACCGTAACCACAAACTTCGGCAATAATATTTGCTCCACGTGCAATGGCGTGTTCATATTCTTCCATAATAAGTATTCCGGCACCTTCTGCCATTACGAAACCGCCACGGCGAATGTCGAATGGAAGACAAGCTTGTATTGGATCTTCTGCTAATGATAATGCACGAGCGTTTTGGAAACCTCCTACAGCAAGAGGATTGATAGCTGCTTCTGATCCACCTGCGATGATAGCGTCAGCATCGCCACGTTGAATAGCATAAAATGCTTCACCAACAGCGTTTGTACCTGTTGCACATGCTGAGATTGTTGTTAAACAAGGACCTTGTGCACCAAAACGAATAGCAACATTTGCACCACCGATATTTCCAATCATCATAGGTATGAAAAGAGGAGAAACCATTTTCGCACCATGCTCAGTCATTGTCTTTGTTTGTTTAACAAATGTGTCCAAACCACCGATACCAGAACCAATATATACGCCTAGTTTTTCAGCTTCAATGTTTTCACCTACAACAAGACCACTTTCTTGCATAGCTTGTTGTGAAGCTGCAAGGGCGAAATGTGTAAATCTATCGCTACGACGAGTGTCGGCTTTTGTCAATCCGAAATCTTCAGGATTGAAATCTTTAACTTGACCTGCAACTTTAACAGAAAGTCCTACATTGTCGTTAGACTCTGGTAATTCCAACAATGAAATACCACATTTGCCTTGGTATAAAGACTCTCTGAATTTTTCGATACTGTTTCCAATAGGGGAGATAACTCCCATACCTGTAATAACAACTCTTTTCATACTTATTTTAATTCTATATTCTTAACTCCTTATACGCCACATTTTAACTCTTCAAATATAAAAAATATTTGTTTTTTGTATTTAATCCATTAGTAATGTGGCACATCTACTTTTTTTAATTTCTAAATTTTACATGTACAAAAATCTCTTGATACTTCCTTTTGGCGTTTTTGCAAATGGCTCAAAACGTAATTCAAATGTGTTAACCGAAGAGTATTTTGGTATGATGTTATTCAAATTATTAATGTTTTCTCTCATCACTGCATTTATTGCATTTGCGTCGAAACCTGCTTCTTCAATTTGTGCTTCGTTTGGAACGATGATAGCGTGGATTTGACTGTCGCGTTGTACAACAACAGATTCTGCAACAAATGGTTGAGCATTCAAAACGACTTCGATTTCTTCAGGGAAGATATTTTGTCCGTTACTTGTAAGTATCATGTTCTTGCAACGACCAGAAAGGAACAAAATGTTTTCTTCGTCAAGTGTTCCAACATCACCTGTACGCAACCAACCGTCTTCTGTAAATACTGCTTTGGTAGCTTCTTCGTTCTTGTAGTAGCCTGCAAAAACAATGTCTCCTTTAATAAGAACTTCGCCAGGAATACAACGTGGATTTGAAGAATTGATTTTAATATCTATGTAGTTTGCAGGAACTTGACCGCATGATTTTGCTTTGTATTTACCCAATGGACCAAGTGAAATAACAGGTGCAGTTTCTGTCATACCGTAACCTGTTGCAAATGGTGTCTTTAATTTGAATGCCAACAAAGACTCAACTTCTGGAGGAATTGCAGCACCACCAGTAAGGAATGCTTCAAGTCTGCCTCCAAGAGATGACATAACTATGTCATGTAATGTTTTGCAGAATTCTTGGTTGTTTTCGTAGTCTTCCAATTTTGCTTTGTTCTCTTCTGACTTAATCAAATCTCCAAGGACATATTCTGTGAATTTAGCCAAAATCAAAGGAACTGCGAAGAAGAGACGTGGTTGCAACTCCATCATAGCTTTTTTCAAAATGTTTGGGATAGGAGCGCAGCCTAAGATGCACAAATGCATACCTTTACATAAAGTTGTGATACCATCTACTGTCAAACCAAAAATGTGTGCGTATGGTAAAACGCTTAAGTGATTTTCTCCGGTTCTTAATGGTAGTTCTCTGTGAAGCATTTCAACGTTTGCGCTGAAGTTCTTCACGCTCAACATAACACCTTTAGGATTTCCTGTAGAACCAGAAGTGTACATTATAGCACAAATTTCATCCATTGTTGCACCGGCAATCTTGTAGTCTTCTTGTTTAAAGTTTGCAACAGCATCGTATCTGTTGTCATACAACTCTTTGAAGTTAGCACGGAATGCTAACAATTCTAACGTGTCAGTGTCGATTGCGGCAATGATTTCTGGCATAGCTTCGAAATCCATTCCAGAGAAAGTCTTCTTTTCTGTATATAAGATTTTGCTGTCAGAATGGTTTACTAAGTTTTGAGTGTCGGTAGGTGTAAATCCATTGAACAGTTGTACGCTGACAAAGCCACCTGTTGTTGATGCCATAAATGCAGTCATCCAGTTTACGCTACTTTTTGCGTTGATGGCAATTTTGTCACCTTTTTGTAAACCTGCTTTCTCCCACATTTTTTGTAATGCGCATATTTCTTTTGCGAATTCACCGTATGTAAGAGGTTTGTTTCCGTATAGGGAAATACAAGGATTATCCCAACAGTTCTTTACAGATTCACTAAATAATTCAATAAATGTTTTCATATTGTGTCTTTAATTTTTGTCGTTTTTACGGTGCGAAAGTATTTTTTTGTCATGCTTAAAATAAGAAAATCGTACTGAACCCATTAATTTTAGTACCGAGCCCAAGAAAATAGGATTGAATCTGTGTTTTAAGGTTCTTTTGTAATCGGTTAAAAATCAATATTTTGTTTGTAAGTCATTGATTTTTAGATGTTTGAAAATGACAATAGATTTGTTGTACAAGCAGTGAACATTGTTATTAACCACACAACAAAAAGATAATCAGTAAAATATAAAAATGATGTTGATTTAGTTGCTAATAACTTTTGAGTTGATTTGCACAAAATCAAGGGGATTAATTCTACTTTTGAAATGCAAAAGTGATTGCAAAATTCTCATCAAAATAGAGAGAATATTTTAGATGTAATTCTATAATAATTCTCAGACTGTGAAGGTTTTACGATTTCTTGCGTAGAGAAGGAAAAGTGAAATACCACAGGACGTAACACAACCGATTTTTGGTTTGAATGGAGATAGTCGCCTCTTGCAAAAAATGTTTAATAATTTATAGTAATGGGAATATCGGAAATTAGAATCGTAAAAAGGGATGGTTCAAAAGAACCGTTCTCTATTGACAAAATCAAGTATGCAGTAAGTAAGGCATTTCTTTCTGTTGGTAGTTATGCGACTGATGATGACTTGGCAGGTGTGTTAAGTCGTGTGCATGTTGCCGATGGTATGAGTGTTGAAGAAATTCAAAACCAGGTTGAGGTTGCTCTTATGGCTGAACGCTACTATTCAGTGGCAAAAAGTTATATGTTGTACCGCCAAAAACACAGCGAAGATCGTGATGACCGTGAGAAATTGAATTTCTTGGTAAGCTATTGTAATGCGTCGAATGCAGCAAGCGGTTCTAAATACGATGCTAATGCGAATGTTGAGAAAAAGAACATTGCTACATTGATAGGCGAGTTGCCAAAATCGAACTTCATTCGTTTGAATCGTCGTTTGTTGACAGACCGTTTGAAGGAATTGTATGGTAAGGAATTGGCTGATAAGTATTTGTATCTGCTTACCAACCACTTTATCTACAAGAACGATGAAACTTCCATGGCAAATTACTGCGCTTCCATTACTATGTATCCTTGGTTGCTTAATGGTACTGCTTCTGTTGGTGGTAACTCTAAAGCTCCAAAAAATTTGAAGTCATTCTGCGGTGGCTTCGTAAACATGGTGTTCATCGTCTCTAGTATGTTGAGCGGTGCCTGTGCTACTCCCGAATTCCTTATGTATATGAACTACTTCATCGAAAAAGAATTTGGTGAAGATTACTATAAACGTGCGGACGAAGTTGTTGATTTGTCTTTGAAAAAACGCACTATTCAAAAAATTATCGAAGATTGCTTCGAACAGGTTGTTTATTCTATCAACCAACCTACTGGTGCAAGAAACTTCCAAGCAGTGTTCTGGAATATTTCTTACTACGATAAGTACTATTTCCAAAGCATTTTTGGTGAATTCTATTTCCCAGATGGCTCTCAACCACATTGGGAATCACTTTCATGGTTACAAAAATGTTTCATGAAATGGTTCAATAAGGAACGTACGAAAGCTGTTTTGACTTTCCCTGTTGAAACTATGGCTCTTCTTACAGAAAACGGTGATGTTAAGGATGAAGAATGGGGCGATTTTACAGCAGAAATGTATGCCGAAGGTCATTCGTTCTTTACATATATAAGTGATAATGCAGACTCTTTAGCTTCTTGTTGCCGTTTGCGTAACGAAATTCAAGATAACGGATTTAGTTATACTCTTGGTGCAGGTGGTGTTTCTACTGGTTCTAAGAGTGTGTTGACAATCAATTTGAACCGTTGTATCCAATATGCAGTAAAGAACAACATGCATTATATGAACTTCTTGGAATCAGTTGTTGATTTGGTTCATAAAGTTCAAATTGGTTATAATGAAAATCTTAAGAACTTACAAGCAAAAGGTATGCTTCCATTGTTTGATGCAGGTTACATCAATATCAACCGTCAGTATTTGACTATTGGTGTTAATGGTATGGTTGAAGCAGCAGAATTCCTTGGAATTAAGATTAACGACAATCAACAATATGTAGACTTTGTACAAAGTGTTCTTGGATTGATTGAAACATACAACAAGAAATATCGTACAAAGAATATGATGTTCAACTGCGAAATGATTCCTGCTGAAAATGTTGGTGTTAAACATGCAAAATGGGATCGTGAAGATGGTTATGTTGTTCCTCGTGATTGCTACAACTCATATTTCTATATTGTAGAAGATGAGTCTGTAAATATTGTTGATAAATTCCGTTTACATGGACGTAAATATATTGAACACTTGACTGGTGGTTCTGCTTTACATGCAAACTTGGAAAATCACCTTTCAAAAGAACAATATCGTCACTTGATACGTGTTGCAACACACGAAGGATGTAACTATTTCACATTCAATATCCCTAACACAATTTGTAACGACTGTAATACTATTGACAAACGTTATTTGAAGGAATGTCCAAACTGCCATAGTACAAATGTCGATTATTTAACTCGTGTTATCGGTTATATGAAACGTGTATCTAACTTTTCAGCAGCACGTCAACTAGAAGCAAAGAGACGTTACTATGCAAAAGATAACCAAATGGTTATGAACCTATAATGGTCAAATATTATAACTTTGATATTGTATTCGCCGAAGTCCCTGATGAAGTGACTTTGGCGATTAATATTTCTAACTGTCCGAATCGTTGTGTCGGTTGCCATAGTCCACATTTGCAACAAGATGTTGGACAGGTTTTGGATGAGGTGGAATTACTTGCCTTGGTACAAAACTATGCGAGTGATATCACTTGTGTTTGTTTTATGGGCGGTGATGCAACTCCTAAAGAAATTGAAAATCTTTCTTTGTTTGTGAAGAATCAATTCCCAAAAATTAAAACAGCTTGGTATTCAGGAAAATCTGTGCTTCCAGATGCTGTTTTAGCTTCTTCTTTCGACTATATTAAATTAGGAGGCTACAATAGTGTTGATGGACCATTAAACAAACCAACAACGAATCAAAAAATGTTTCGTATTGTTGATGGTGAAATGGAGAATATTACCTCTAAATTTTGGAAAAAATAATCTATCATGGTTGCAATTACTCAACAAGGTTTAGAAGATGTTTTTCGCTTTAAATTAAAGTCTTCGCTTATTTTGGAATATGTTCCTGCAAAGGCTTTAGCTTCTTGTAATGAAAAAACAGCTCTTTTCTTTTCTTCGTTGATTTCTTCTTTTGCAAATGCAAATGGTGGTACAATTTTTATTGGTATCAAATCTTCTCGTGGAATTCCTAAAACGATAGAACCTCTTACCGATACAAAATTGTTTGATTGGCTATGCTTGTTGGTTGAAACAGAAATAATGCCAACAATTTCGAATTGTTGTGTAGATAAGATTGTTGTTTCCGATAATGGCGACTTTGTAATCGGGGTAACTGTTCCAAATAGTCATACTGCCCCCCACATGTCTTCTGATAAGCGTTTTTATAAACGTTGTGATTGTAAAACCGTTTTGATGGAGGAGTATGAGATTCGTGATTTATATATAAAGGGTAAACGTCCGCAGATAGAATTGTTTGGTGTTACAAATACTGCAGGTATTCCGATTCTTTCAGGTGGAAGGTTTCAGACTGTGAATTTCTATCCTCGTTTCATGGTAAAAAATACAGGTGGTTGTGTTGAACAATTCTATAAGGTTGAAATTTCTATTCCAACAGCTTTGAACAATCCGAATTTTAATACTATGGCCGACAATTTTTCTCGCTTTGATGATGGCTTTACCGTATATTCTTTTCAGGGAAAAACAGCACTGTTTCAAGGTGAAATTGCAACTGTGGTAGAACCAAATATTGTCGTGACCCAAGAAACATTCCCTATATTCGACCAAGGCGAAATTATTCTGAAATTCTTCTTTTCTTCGGGCGTACAAACAAAAACATTTCATTGTAAGGAATTGTTTTTATATCGTAACAAGCCAATCTTAGCTTCTGAATTTGTAGAGAATTGTATAGAGAATTAAATGTTTTTCTCTTTTGATATCTTGACAAAATCCATACGTACAATATAGTTGTAGTAAAGTGTTTGCTCTTAATGTTGATTTGTATGGTAAAAAAAATTGATTTCTGTAAAAATGGAATGACAGTGTCTGTTTCTTTTTGGTCAAAAGATTTCACAATTACGTATTATCACCCACAATATGGATTATTTAAGTATGGTGAGCATATGATGTATATGGTACCCATTGTTTTTACTCAAGAAGATATCGAAAAAAAAGCCTCTTTTGCGATTCAACTATTTAAATTTGCAGAATCATGGCTTGATAAATTTGGTGTGCTTTTAGAACATATTTATGAAAATTCTGAAGAAATAAAAAAACTACACAATGATTATTTGCAGGGAGTAGGGTCGGATTTAAAATTACATATACAAATATATGATGAGATCTGTTTGTTAGTTGGTAATAATTCTAAGTTGGCTCATATTATTTCGGATTATTATTTTAGAAACTTTATAGGTTTGGAAACAGTATTGTAAGTTGGTTTTTACATTTTGGCACGCTGTTTGCTTTACCTGTTTTATGTAAGTCTAACTTTAAAATTAATGGAGGATTTAGTCATGAAACGTATAATGGTAATTTTAGCAATGGTGTTGAGTTCAGTAAACATTTTTGCATCTGAATTAATCTTAAAAGGTAACGTTGATGTTCCATTCTCAGTTTATGTAAATGGTGAAAAATATTATTCATACAATAATAAAGTAACTATTACAAATTTACCTTCAGGAAGATATAATTTGGAAATCTTCACAGAAGGTTATTCAAGAGAATTATTGTATGATTATACTGTAACAGTTCCATATCGTTCAACTGTATATGCAACATTCAATGGAAATCATAAGATGTATATCTCAACAGAAAGAGATCGTAATAACGTGGTTGTGGTGGACTTGACTCCATATCCAAGAAGACATGTGACTCATGTTGTTCATCATCCAGCACCAGCACCTCGTCCTGTAGTTGTACATCATAGTGCTCCAAAACCTTGCTATGATAAAAATAATCATAAACCAGCTCCTGCACCAAAAGCAGAACACAAGGTTGCTCCAAAGAATGATAATCATAAACCTGCTACTAATAATGGCAGCGTTCGAACGACTCCAAGTACTCGTTCTACAACTGCAAGAACTACAGTTCATACTAGATAACAGTAATCTTTTATTTTTTATCCCGATAGAGAATTTCTTTATCGGGATTTTTTTGTCATAATCGAATTGCTATATTTGTATTACTTATGGGAACAAAACGTCTTTGTTTAATTATATTGTTGTTTTTCTCCATTGCTTCATATGCACATGAAGCAGGTGATTTTGTACATGTAAAACGAGACGGTATGACCAGAACTCAGTTATTTGAGAAAATCACATCGTATATTACTGTTACATATAATGCGGAAATTGCTTATAACGATACTGCCATGGTGCTTGCGTATGTCGTGTACCGTCCGCAAAATTGTGTAGGAGTAATTTATACTCTAAAATTTTATATAGAAGATAATGAATTTAGCTTTGCCGTGTACTCGGCAGTAACGAGAAAAGATAATAATGACTTGTGCCACAGTGATGTTGAAGCAGAATTAAAGGAGATAAAACGAAAAATAGCTACTATTCGTTAGCGTTTTCCTAAGGCTATTGGCAAAATGGCTGCATAGTGAAATGCTGTGCCTCCTAAAACAAATAGGTGCCAGATTACGTGATACCATGGCTTTTCTTTGTGTGAATAGAAATAAGTACCTATAGTATAGCACAATCCTTCTGTTACGATAAATATAATTTGCTGGGTGGAAAGATTTTCTATCACAGGACGGAATGCAAATACAATAGACCAGCCCATTATCAGGTAAATTGCAAGGGATAATTTGGGATATTTACCTAATGCAATAATTTTGTAAATTATACCACATAATGCTACAATCCATAGTACGAAGCACATGACGTTTCCTAATGTGCCACCTACTGTGCATAACCAAATAGGAGTGTATGAAGCAGCTATAAGTATGTATATGTTTGCATGGTCGAAGTGGCGAAATAGTCGTTTTATCTTTTCGTCTGTTGCCCAGTGGTATAGACTAGATGCGAGATACATTATAAACATTCCTACGGAAAATATAACCATGGCGAAGCCTGTTGTGAAATCTTGGAGAAATCCGTTATATATAATAATCCAACTCGCAGGGATTGCTATTAATGCTCCTATTATGTGAGTGATAGTGTTTCCTATTTCAACATTAGTTCGTTTTGTCATTTTTTTGTTTTTTTACAAAGGTAATTTTTTGGATGTAATAATAAAAAAGCCCGATAGATTTTTCTATCGGGCTCATTATTCACAAAATGAATATATGTTATTTTGCAGAACCAAAAATAGAACCTAGTTCTGAGGCAAGATTTGCTACCGCAACGATTTTGTCTGAAGTTGTTTCACTTACTAATGTTCCGTCTGCTAATTTAGTAAGAAGTTGTGTTTTTGCTTCTTCTTTTTTAGTTTCAGCTAAAGCAGAAACAGCTCCTGTAGCGAAATCCTTAACCCATTGTGAGTCTTCCTTGTTTGTTTTATATTCTTGGTAAGAAGAGTACAATTTTGCTGCAGCTGTTAGTTTTGCAACTTGACCCTCTGTTGTGTTTGCGTCAGCAGCTTGATATTCTGTAACTGATTGGTACAAAGATTCACCACTTGTTGTTGCACTAGATTTGTCGTTGTCTTTGTTTTCATCATTGTCACATGCTGTAAAGCATAGTGCCATTCCTAAAATAGCCATAAGGCTTACAAGAAATTTTTTCATTGTTTTGAGTTTTAAAGTTTAACAATACAAATTTGTGTCTTTTTTTTGAAAAATCAAAAGAGAAATATAGTGTAGTGCTCTTTTTGAAAAAAATAGTGCCAAAACCTTATTTCATACTGTTTGAATTTCTATTTTTGCAGTATATGATGATATCAGCAAAACATATTACAAAAAATTATACGGATAAAAAAGCCTTGGACGATGTCTCTATCGACATCCCTGATAATAAAATTTTTGGCTTACTTGGCCCGAATGGAGCCGGAAAAACCACTTTTATTCGTATCCTAAATCAAATGATCAAACCGGATTGTGGCGAAATTACGGTTGATGGAACACCTCTTTCTTTTTCTGATGTTGAACACATTGGATATTTACCCGAAGAAAGGGGCTTGTATAAAAAAATGCGTGTTGCAGAACAGATCTTGTATTTTGCATCGTTGAAAGGTATGAACGATGCCGATGCAAAACAAGAACTGAATTTATGGTTAGAACGTTTTGATATTAGCGGTTGGAGAAATAAGCGCGTTGAAGAATTGTCTAAAGGTATGCAACAAAAAGTACAATTTATTGCTACTGTAATACATAAACCTTCTTTGCTTATTTTAGATGAACCATTTAGCGGTTTCGATCCTGTTAATGCGCAAGTTATTAAAAATGAGATTCTTCGTTTGAAGGACGAAGGCACAACTATCGTGCTTTCTACTCATAATATGAATTCTGTTGAGGAACTATGCGATAGTATAACTCTTATTAGTAATGCTAAGCAAATATTAAGCGGATCGGTAAGGGAAATAAAGAACTCTTATTCTGCAAATAAGTTCGAAATAGTGTTTTCTGGTTACTATAATTCTCTTCTAACAACGTTAACTCCTTCATTCAAAATTGTAAGTCAACGAAAGGATGGGGATAAAACTATTGTTGATATAGAATTAGTGCAAAATGTGTCTACTAATGATGTGTTGACATATTTGATGAATTCTGGAACTATAGTGTCGTTTACGCCTATTCTTCCTACAATGAACGACATTTTTATTGAAGCGGTAAAACAACAAAATGTAACGACGAATGAATAAGGCTATAAAAATAGGGAAACGTGAATTCTCTTCTCGTATTTGGACAAAGTCGTTCATTATAATGACTTTACTTGGTCCATTGTTGCTTGCAGGAATTTTGATTATTCCTTTACTGCTTGAAAAATATGAGCAACAAAGAGAAAAACGAGTTGCTATTGTTGATGAATCAAATCTACTTGGACATACTTTAAAGGATTTTGAATCATATAAATTCACTGTTGTAATAAATGCAACTGTGGATGATTTAAGTAAGGATTTCGAAAATTCAGGATTTGATGCAGTATTGTTTATTCCAAATAATATTTATAGTTCAAATACTGTGATTCTTTATTCTAATGTGTGGGTCGATGATGCCTTAAAAGCGTATGTCGGATATGCATTGAGACGGGATTTGGAATATATGGCATTATTGCACGAGGATGTCGCTCCCGAAACTATAGGCAAAGTCTCTACTCCGGTGTTTGTTGGTGTCCAGAAGTGGAATGAAAAAGGAGAAACTGTTGAGAATGAATCATCTATGGAAAAGAAACAAATGGTTGCATTGTTCTTTGTTTCAGTGATTTACATCTTTATATTAATGTATGGCATTTTGGTCTTGCGTGGTGTCGTTGAAGAAAAGATGAATCGTGTTGTCGAAATTATAGTTTCTTCGGTTAAACCTGTTCAATTTATG
Source organism: Bacteroidales bacterium (assembly GCA_024402335.1). Classification (GTDB taxonomy): domain Bacteria; phylum Bacteroidota; class Bacteroidia; order Bacteroidales; family UBA1715; genus UBA1715. The sequence continues at coordinate 5,266 of JAKSTZ010000028.1, read as the reverse complement.
ATAGGAAAGATTGTAGGGATTGGTTTAGTAGGCCTATTGCAGTTCGTGTAGTGGGTGTTGCTAACCTTTGGCTTGATTGCAGCTGCGCAATATGTATTGTTCCCAGAACCATATGTTCCTTCTCAACTTCCTGAATTAGCAGAAACTTTAGGTGCGCAATCTGTGAATGCTAAAACTGTAACTCCAAATTCTGTCAATATTGATTATGCCGTAAATGTATTTCAAACACTTGATGGAGTAAACTGGACGGTTATGTTAATAGCTTTTGTGTTCTTCTTTGTTTTTGGCTATTTATTGTATGCTGCAATTTTTGCTGCAATTGGTGCCTTGTGCGACCAAGATACTGAAACGCAACAGTTTGTTATTCCGGTAACGTTGCCATTGGCTATTCCATTTGTCTTGCTGCCTATGATTATATCTAATCCAAATGGAACCATAGCATTGTGGCTTTCACAAATACCTTTTACTTCACCTTTGGCTATGATGGCTCGTTTACCATTTGGGGTCCCTTATTGGCAAGTTGGTTTGTCGGCAGTAGTCTTATTAGTTACTTGTACTTTTGCAGTATGGTGTTCATCTGCATTGTATCGGTCAGGTTTGCTAATGTATGGAAAGAAATTTTCCATAAAATCTATGTTTGAAATAAGAAAAAAATGACTTTGGCATAATCATTGTTTCTCTAAATAAAAAAATAGAAGAAAAATGAAACGTTTGATGGTATTTTTTGTGGCAACATTGATAGGAAGTGTTGTTGCTATGGGACAGGGAGCTAACAATTATGTCTCAGGAGAAAAATTAAAATATAGTTTGTTCTATGGAGTTATGGATGGAGGTTTGGCTAATATCTCTCTCGATAAAACTTCTGATGGACAATTCCATGCGAAAGCTACTGCCAAAACAGTAGGGATGGTGCGTTGGTTCTTGGACATGAATGATGTATATGAAAGCTTTTTCGATCCAACTACTTGCAAACCATCTAAATCTATTCGTGATATTCAGGAAAATAAGTACAAATTTTATGATGTTGTTACTCATAATCACGAAAAAAATACGGTAACAAGTAAGAAGAAAGGTGAAGTTACTGTTCCTGCAAATACATACGATATTGTTTCTGCCTTGTTTCAAATGCGTTCTAAATTTGGTGGTATGAAATACAACGACACACTAACGACTACAATTTACTTTGATAACGAAGTATATCCAATGCAGGTTATTTTTAAAGGTAAGGAAAAGGTTTCTACAAAATTAGGAACATTCAATGCCTTGAAATTTCAACCAATTGTAGAAACTGGTCGCGTATTTCGCCACGAAGATGATGTACGTTTCTGGGTTAGTGATGATGCGAATCATATCCCTTTGCGTGCAGAGTTCGATGTCCTTATCGGTTCTATTAAATGTGATTTGATTGAATATTCGGGTGTACAATATCCTTTGTCAAAGGTGAAATAATGATTTGAAAATTTGAATTTTTGAGGCGGGTTTGTAACTCGCCTTTTTTTATGAATTCCAAATGCTAAAAATATCATTTGATAAATTGTTTTAATCAGTGATTTATCTATATTTGTATGGTAATAAATTAAACGATACAATTATGAAGAAAAAAATTTTTATTGCTCTTATGGCTTTAGTTTCTTGCTTTGTATTAGCAAGTTGTGGTGATGAAAAAGAGAATGACCCAAAACCATCTGCAGGTGAAATTGTTTTATCTACTACTTGGGAAGAAACGGCTAACTCTATTGATATTATAATGACTGAAAAATCTTCAATATATACAATTAAAACAATAACAAGTTATACTTTCTCTGGCGAAACAATTACTGGTATGACCATGGTTGAGGATTGTGGAACTGCTATCTTGGCAAAAGAAGTATATGCAGAATTGTTGGAAGATATGGACGCGAACGAAAATGTTGAATATTCATTGAATGGCTCAAAAATTACGGCTGTTTTTGGCCCCTCAGAATACGAGGAACTAACAAAATCTGAAGTTATCATTCTGGCAAAACAGATGGAAGGAACTCGTACTATATCTATAGACGGCTCTGCAAGTAGTTCTGGAAGTTTCGGCATATAATAATTAAAACATTTACCCAAGAAGCAGACTTACGTCTGCTTCTCTTATTTAAATAGAATTTTATGAAAAAGTTTTTGTCGCTTGTGTTTGCTTTTTGTGTTGCGATGGGTTCGGTAAGTGCACAAAGTAGGTTGTTGAATAAGGCATTGAATGCAGCAACTCAAGGTGTTACTAATGCTGTTACTAAAAAAGTTGAATCGGTTGCAGAAAAGCAAATGACTTTGTTTTTGAATAAAAAACTGAGTGCTTATGAAAAACATCTAACTGAGGAAAACGCACGTTATCAAGCATTGGTTGGTAGTTGGCAGGATTCTCTTGTTGCTATGAGTAGTGTACCTTTCGAAGATGAATATACTTTCAATACTATAGTGGCAATGGATATGACGGTAGATGACGGTAAGAATGGTAAGGAAACAATTCAATGTACTTATTATTTAAATGCCAGTGCCGATTATTATGCGTATGCAATTGAAAATATGGTTACGGTAGTTGACCATAAAAATGCGGTAATGGTATGCTTTTCTACGGAAGATACCGCAAAAGTGTATTTCGCATATAAGTATGTAGAAGAAACTGTTTCAAAATCAGACGATGGCTTGGATAGTTTTGATACCAAGACAATTTGTGGCTATAGTTGTAAGGGCTATTCTACAAATAACTTGTATTTTAAAGGTAAGGCTTATGTGTCAAATAGTCCTGATTTCGCAGGAAATGCTTATAATCGATATACTATGGGTGTCGCAGCAAAAGGTTTTTGTTTGTATTACGAGGGTGTTGCCACACAAGATGATGGAACAAAAGGTACTTACATTTGTGAAGCAAAAAGTGTAAAGAAAAATGCAGATTTTAAAATCAAGAAATCTGATTATAAAAATATGTTCGCAGAATAAATGAATTTTCTTGTTTAAGATAAAAAGGCGGGGGACAACTCCGCCTTTTTTGTTTTATATTATTAATGTATTTTTGTTCTTCGTTATGCATAATTATTGTGGTATGGTTGTAGTCAATTTTATAAAACGATACATGGCCGTCTTGGTGTTGTTGGTCGCAGTCGTTTCTCTGATAGAACCTATGTCTTTCTCATGGGTGAAGACTGGGTATATAAATTGGATGCTTGGGCTAATAATGCTGGGAATGGGAGTTACATTAAAACCTGTTGATTTTAAAATTGTTTTTTCTCACCCCAAAAATGTCATAATAGGTTGTTGTGCACAATTTACTATCATGCCTTTGTTGGCTTGGGTGTTGTCAAAAGTGTTTCAACTTCCGCCAGAATTGGCAATCGGGGTAATTCTGGTAGGTTGTTGTCCTGGAGGAACAGCGTCAAACGTGATTACTTATTTGGCTAAGGGCGACCTTGCATTATCTGTTGGAATGACAGCGGTATCGACTATTCTTGCTCCACTTTTAACTCCTGTTATTTGTTGGCTGTTTGCTGGCACATTGATAGAAGTGAATATCTTGGATATGTTCATTTCTATTTTTCAAGTTGTTATAGTTCCGATAATTATAGGTTTTATAGTACAAATGGCTTTCCCGAAGTATACGGAAAAAATCGCAGATGTACTTCCTGCCTTGTCTTCTGTCGTCATAGCTTTGATAGTGGGTGCTGTGGTTTCGGTTAATGCTGAAAGTTTACGTTCAGTTGGAGTGTTGGTTCTCTTTGTTGTTATGTTGCATAATTGTTGTGGCTTTCTTTGCGGATTCTGTATAGGTAGATTGTTACATTTACCACATGAAAAGTGCGTTGCTATTTCTATAGAAGTTGGTATGCAAAATTCAGGATTAGCCTGTAGTTTGGCACAACAACATTTCTCTGCTTTACAAGCTGCAACTGTTCCTGGAGCTATATTTAGTGTTTGGCATAATATTTCGGGATCATTATTTGCGAAATTATATTCTATGTATAGGAAAGAATAGGTAGCATTACCATATTTTTATATCTTTATCGATAATTTTAAAATTACGCAATAGATGAAAATTGTTTCATATAATGTAAATGGCATTCGTGCTGCTATAACTAAGGGGTTTGTGGAATGGTTGGAAACAGAAAACCCTGATATAATCCAAATTCAAGAAACCAAGGCTATGCAAAATCAAGTAGATGTGGATATGATTCGTTTTCTTGGATATGAGATTTATTGGTTTGCCGCAGAAAAGAAAGGATATAGTGGAGTTGCTACATTTACAAAAATTCATCCGAAACAGGTTATAAAAGGTATTGGAAATGAATTCTTCGATGGCGAAGGAAGGTTTCTACGTTTGGACTTTGATAATTTTACATTGATAAATTCATATTTCCCTTCTGGCTCATCGGGAGATGTTCGTCAAGAGAAGAAAGAAGAATATTTGGAGTTGGTCTTGGATTATACTAACGAGTTACGAAAATCAAATTCTAATATTATAATTTCAGGTGACTATAATATATGTCATAAAGCTATTGATATCAATCATCCGGAAAAGCATGAGGAAACCTCAGGGTTCTTACCACAAGAACGTGAATGGATGGATAGATTTGTCGCAAGTGGTTTCGTCGATAGTTTTAGAAAATTTAATGATAAGCCGGAACAATATTCGTGGTGGAGTTATCGAGGTGGAGCAAAACCTAAGAATTTAGGCTGGCGTATAGATTATCACATGGTTTCCGAGTCTCTTGCAGATTCATTACAGAATGCTTGGATTAATCCAGAGTTATCTTTTTCAGACCATTGTCCGGTGTTTATTGACATAAATTTGTAGAAAAAAGCATTCTCGTTGTTAATTTCCGGTTGAAAACGTGCGCTTTTTCATGGTAAAAATGACATGTTTTTTCCGTTTCCGTTCAAAAAACGACGTTTTTCGAGAGCGAAAAACGGGTAAAACCTTCCTCCGGAGATATAAAAATCCTCAAAATGAGGTAAAAAATGTCGTTGTAACGATGTGATATTCAGCGAGAAGAGAAAAAAATCAAAAAAAAGTCAAAAAAGTGTTTGCACGAATGAAAAAGTGTTTACATTTGCACACCTCAAAAACGGAACGGGTACGGAAGATGAGCGAGAGGGTTTGAGAGGCAAAAAAGAGTACATTGAGAAAATAGTTATAAGCCAAGAATAGGGTAAAGACAGAGCGGTGATATTTCACAAAAAGAGAGATATTACAAAAAAGATTTAACACAACGAAGAGTTTGATCCTGGCTCAGGATGAACGCTAGCG
>JAKSTZ010000027.1 GCA_024402335.1 Bacteroidales bacterium | reverse complement strand
TTTCGACCACTACAACAAGAAATTATTCAAAGTGTTTGTAGCGGGAAGGATACTCTTGGACTATTGCCTACGGGCGGTGGAAAGTCTGTGATATTCCAAGTCGCCGCTTTGTCTAAACCGGGAATTTGTATAGTTGTAACTCCGTTGATTGCTTTGATGAAAGATCAGGTCGATAATCTAAAACGTCGTTATATTAAGGCAGCGGCAATTTATTCGGGCATGTCGGACAAGGAAATGCAGCTGACGTTTGAAAATTGTATGTATGGCGACTACAAATTCTTGTACATTTCTCCTGAACGATTACAGACGGAAGCCTTTCGGAGAAAGTTGACGCTCATGAATGTGAATCTTATCGCTATCGACGAATCGCATTGTATCTCGCAATGGGGATATGATTTTCGCCCTTCGTATTTGGAGATAGTAAAGGTTCGTGAATTGTTCCCAAAAATTCCGGTGCTTGCTCTTACGGCCACTGCTACTCCCGAAGTCGTTGACGATATTCAGGACAAACTTGGGTTTGCCAAGAAGAATGTGTTTGTAAAAAGTTTCGCTCGAAAAAATCTTACATACAATGTCTATAAAGTACACGACAAAATTGGCACTTTATTACGCATGTGCAATAAATATAAAGGCACTGGTATAGTGTATGTAAAGACTCGTCGGGAAACGAAAGAAATCGCTCAAATTCTGCAACAACATGGAATAAATGCGGATTTCTATAATGCTGGTCTTGATTCAAAAACTCGTGTACAGAAACAGGAGGCGTGGATGAAAGCTCCTGATGCAATTATGGTTTCTACCAATGCATTCGGAATGGGAATTGATAAACCGAATGTCCGTTTTGTTGTCCATTTGAATATTCCGGAATCTATCGAAGCTTATTTTCAAGAAGCTGGTCGTGCTGGTCGAGATGAAAAAGATTCTGTAGCGTTTCTTTTTTATAATGATGCGGATATTCAAACGCTAAAAGAGAATTTTGAGAAAAAATTTCCTCCTTTGGATGACGTTCGTGAAGTGTATGATAAACTGTGTACATATTGTCACATAGGATATGAAGAAGGAACTGGAATCACGCGTGATTTTGTGTTGATGGATTTTGCTAAGATGTACCAAATTCCACCGATGCATGCGTTGAATTGCTTGAGATTATTGGAGTCTGAAAGTATAATTGCAATGGGTGATCGTGACGAAGTGCAATCGAAGTTACAGTTTGTTGTGAATCACACCGAAGCGTATGAATTTCAGGAAACTCTTCCTGCTTATTCTTCTGTAATTCTATATTTAATGCGCAATTACACAGGTGTTTTCAGCGATGCCATACATATAAATGAGGAAGATATTGCTCGTGGTACAGGTTTGCAGTTGGATGTCGTGGTAAAATATTTGAAGAAACTTGCAGAGATGGAAATAGTTGACTATTATCCTGCATCTAAAAAGCCATTCGTTACTTTTTTGCGAGATAGAACTTCGAAAGAAAATCTTGTTTTCAATGTTGCAAAGATTGTAGACTTAAAAGAAAAGCAAAGAAAACGCTTGCTTGCAATGATACAGTTTGTAACTAATAAGTCGGTGTGTCGTAGTACGCAATTGCTTGAATATTTTGGTGAAAAGAATGCAGAACCTTGTGGTAATTGCGATGCTTGCGCCAGCAAGAAAAAAGAAGAACTTGCTGTTACGCAGTTATCGGATGCTATATTGCAAAAACTACAAGAAAAACCACGAACTATTTCGGAACTATTGGGCACATTATCTTCTTTTGATGAAAACCAAGTGAAAACAGTTGTTAAAATGTTGCTCGATCAACAGAAGGTTTCTTATACAAATGGTGCACAGTTAATTATATCCTAATACAATGCTACAAGAGGCTGGCTATATTGGTTTGTTTGTTGGTTCGTTTCTTGCTTCAACGGTTGTGCCTTTTAGTGCCGATGCGTTATTTGTAGGTTGTATTGCCGTAAACTTGAATGTCTTCTTGTGTCTTTTGTTGGCAACTGTTGGCAATTGGTTGGGTGGACTAACGTCTTACTATATCGGTAGATTAGGGAATATGGATAAGATAGAACGATGGGCGAAAGTCAGTCGTGAGAAATTGGAGAAACAACAGCATGTTGTTGCTAAATGGGGCGCTTTGCTTGCTTTTGTTACATGGTTGCCGATAGTTGGCGATGTGTTTGCAATTTCGCTTGGCTTTTACAAAATATCTTTCCCGAAATCTGCTTGCTGGATGTTGCTTGGCCGTGCATTGCGCTTTACTGTTTTGCTCGTATTGTGGCAGAAATGGGGAGTACTCCTTTTTTCTATATAAACCTGGATGTTTTCAGATTCCTTATTGTTTTTTTAGTGGCATAAAAATAAATTTTATGTTGTGAATTAATCTTTTGAGAAAAGAGATTGACTAATAGAGAAAATCTATATATTTACATATATTATCATGCGAAATGTATCACAAAATTGAAAAGTTGTCTAACACTATGGAATCCAGTACTATAGGAAAGCAGACGGAATTTGTGCCGTTTGTTAAAACTGAGCTGATAGCACGACAGGTTTTGGTTGATAATAGATATGGTTCGCAAACGTTCCAACCGCTTGATCGAAATGGCATAAGTAAAAACTCAAACGATTTTGTCCATTTCGTTATAGTGGGGATGACAGAAATGGGACGTTCGATGGCAAAAATTGCAGCACTGGTAGCCCATTATCCAAATTTTGAAACTCATAAGACTCGAATCACATTTATTGATAGTTGTGCCGAGGATTATTGGCTCAAGATTAAGGAAAAGTATCAATATGTGTTGGATTGTTCTCATTATACCTTTTCAAAGGTTGTGGATAATACATTTGTAGAGATAGAAAAGTATGCTCCGCAAGATGATTTCTTGGATATTGAATGGGATTTTATTCATGCAGATATTTGTTCTTCCATAATGCAGGCTGCTTTACAAACATGGTCGGAAAAACAAAATGTATTGTTTACGGTGGCTATATGTCATGATGAATCCCAAACAAATCAACAGATTGTTATGTCTTTGCCGCAAAAAATAGTGGAAAGACATATTCCGATATATGTGTATCAACAAAATTCTGATTGGTTATTGGAGTTAGCTAAATCTTCTACAAAATATAATAGTGTTAAGGCATTTGGTATGTTCGATGACTGTGAAGATTTTTATAGTGAAAAATTTATTCATGCTGGCCGCATGTTGAACTATGTGTACAGTAAAGGCAGTGGCAAAATTGATTTCCCATTAGAAAAGGTGGAAGAAAATTGGCAATTGGCCGATCTTTCTAATAAAAAATCAAGCGTGTATAATGCTTTGCATATAAAGACAAAGCTTCGCTCTATTGGCATTAATAAATCAAATATTATGTCTGAAGAGGCGAACGCAATCTTGATAGACAATCTGGCACAGTTAGGCAAAGTTGAGCACAATCGATGGGTTACCGAAAGGTTGTTGCAAGGATATCGTCCTGTTAGTGATGAAGAAAAACAGGAAGTGGACAAACACTTCTCAAATAAAAAGAAATTCAAAGATGAGCGAAATGCACATTATGATATTCGCTCGTTGGAAGAATTGACTGATGAAATACAATCGTATGACACTTTAATGATACGTAATATTGTACGTATTGCATTGGAATCGCATTTACTCGAGATATGATACGTAAAATTACATTTCTATATTGTTGTCTATTGTTGATTGTGCAAATGGTATTTGCTCAAACTATTCAATTAGGTCAAACAGTTGAGTACAATGAGAAGAATGAGAAAATACCACTGGGTGGAGTTGAGATTGTAATTCGTGATGCCGGCTCTACAGTTTCTGATGCTAATGGAAATTTTACGTTGACATTTAATACGTTGAAACCAGGAGATAAGGTCGTGTATAGGCAAATTCAAAAGTCTGGATATGAAATTTTCAATAAGCAGGCTTTGGAACAATGGTATATTTCCCGTGAAAAAAGACCTTTTCAGATAGTGTTGTGTCGCTCTGATAAATTTAAGGCTTTAACTGAAAATTACCAGCGTATTTCTTCTGCAAGTTATGCTCGTCAATATAAAAATGACCAGGAAAAATTGGCGCTGCAGTTAAAAGAAGGAAAACTAAAAGAAGAGGAATACAAGAAACAACTTCTTCGTTTAGAGGATAATTACTATGAACAGTTGAAGGACTTGGATAACTATGTAGATATGTTTGCTCGTATCGATATGAGTGAATTGTCGTCTGCCGAGCAGAAAATCATAGAAATGCTTCAGGAGGGAAGAATCGATGAAGCTATAAAAGCCTATGAAAATAAACGGTATGTAGAGAAGTTTAAGCAGGAAGCTTCCGATATAGTCGAAATAAATGAAGCTCAAAAAAGATTAGAGATAGTTGAAGCTCATAAAAAAGAGTCTATGCAAAATATTTTAGCGGCTATAGAAAGACAGATTTCTTCTTATCAGTTGATTGGTGGGTATGAGAATTATAAGAAAATCGGTTCTATTTTGCGTGAAGTCGCTTTGGCCGATACAACTAATCTTGATGTTGTGAGACGATATGCGGAATTTGCACATGAACAAAATGATTTTACCGATGCATATCGCTTTTATTCTATATGTGTTAATGGTTGCAATACTAAAAAACAAGCTTCTGTTTACACAAATATGGGCTCTTTATGTCGTTTAATGAAACAATATGATGAAGGGAAAACATATTTGCAAAAATCAATAGAAATATATGAGAATATGTCCGAGGATGATAGAATTTGTTATGCTTCCGATTTTGCAAATGCAGAAAATAACCTTGGTATATTGTATTATTCTCAACAAAACTACGAGGACGCGGAGAAATATTATTTGCGCGCATGTAAAAAGTGGCAGGAATCTGTTCAAAAAGGCAACAACGAAAGTCTCCCAAATTTAGCAGGAGTGCAAAATAACCTAGGAATCTTGTATATGAAGCAAAAGAAACTTGTTGATGCCGAAAAATACTATTCTTTAGCAGTTGATACGTATTCATTATTGTGTGAAACAAATTCGAATTCTTATCAACGTTATTTGGCTGTAAGTCAAAATAATTTAGGCGCCTTATACTTTGATTTAGGTAAATATGAAGACGCTGAAAAATATTGGACGTTGGCCGCCAACGATTATGAAAAACTATATGAAAAGAATCCTAATGCTTATGCTTTTGATTTAGGTATTCTTCGATATAATTTGGCTCGATTTTATAACGCATTTAAACGATATACTGATTCGGAACGTGCCTATACGGAAGCATTAAATATATTTAAACCGCTTTACGAAAAAAATCCTAATGTATATGTTTTTTACGTAGCAGAAACATATAATTCCCTTTCGTATGCCTACGCCCATCTTGAGAAATACGATATGGCAATACAAATGGTGAATAAGGCAATAGAACTAGCTCCGTCGTATGTGAATTATTACGACAGCAAGGGCGATATTCTGGTGATGAAAAATGATTTGGAATCGGCAAAATTGGTCTTGGATAAAATCTTAGAATTTGATTCTAGTTTTATTCAAACTAACCAATCGGAATGGGTAAAAAAAATACAGTGATTAGATAACTCTTTGGCACAGAAAAAATGACTGAATTTAGGAACAATAGTGAAATGGATGAATATAAACGATATGCGTTTATTAGTTACAACCATCGTGATGTGAAATGGGCACATTGGGTTCGTAAGAACTTAGAAAACTTTAAGTTGCCAAAAGGAGTAGAAAATGAGTTTATAGAATCAAAATATCTTCGACCAATTTTTCGTGATCAGGATGATTTGAATTCTGGCATTTTGAATGATGAATTGCAGAAACATCTGGCTACTTCTAAGTTCCTAATCGTAATTTGTTCTCCGTATTCTGCTAAATCAGAGTGGGTTAGTAACGAGGTTCAGTATTTTATTGACCATGGTCGTTTACAAAATATCATACCTTTTATAGTTGCTGGTGATCCGACCAGTGATGGTGAAAATGCGTGCTTTCCATGTTCTCTTCGTACATTGTTTAAGGAGAATCCCAACCAAGAATTATTGGGCGTTAATGTGCAAGAAGTTGGAAAACGCAAATCTATGGTTCGCATAGTTTCTAGAATTCTCGGAGTAGATTTTGATAGATTATGGAATCGGTACGAACGTGAGCGTAGAAGCAAACTTTCGAAAGTTGCAATTGCAATGGTGGTTGCGGCAATTGTTGCTGCATTTTTTGTGGTTCCGGTGCAAATGTCTGTGAAAATATCCGAGCCACAACATTCTTTACCTATGCCGGAGCGTATGATTCTTACGGTGGATGGAATAGAATATCCCTTATATAGCTCAGATACAGTAGTGCAATTAAATTCATTGCCTGGCTATTGCAGGGGACAATCTGTGCCAATGTCTTTTTCTGCTTATTATTATAATACGATAGAAACCAAGTTGTCATTACCATTCTTTTGGAGAAAGACTGTAGAAATACAATTGCAGCGCGATAGCACATTTGCGATATATGCTGGCGTTGTTGTAGATGAGTCTGGTAACCCATTGGCTGATGTGAGTGTTACGTGCGAAACATGTAAGACAACAACAAATTCAGATGGAAAATTTTATATTGCAATTCCATTGGAAAACCAAAGTTTGGAGAAAAATATAGTTCTCCAAAAAGAAGGATATATAACAGGTGGTCGTGAAGATGAATCGCCAAGCAAGTACTTGTATTATTTGTTACGAAAATAAAAACATATATTTTTGCAGCAGAAAAGTCAGACTATGAAAAGAATCTATTTGTTATTGGTGTTATCCATTATTTCGTTACAATCGTTGGCGTATCGCTTTTCTGCTGTTCGTGAAACAGGACAGACGTTGTATTATGATATTCTTTATGACGGGACAATTTCCGTTACATGTGAAAATGCAAACCCGTGGTCGGGGGCATATAATAAATATCCCACAGGTGATTTGATAATTCCTGAAATGGTAGAATACGATGGTGTCAAATATATGGTTACGAATATAGGTGTTGGTGCCTTTATGAATTGTTCAAGGTTGACATCAATTGTCTTGCCCCAAACAATTAGTAGTATTTCCGAATCTGCTTTTTATGGTTGTACGAAATTAATTTCAATAAATATTCCAGATGGTGTAGAGGCTATATCGCAATATGTATTTAATGAATGTTCAAGTCTTACTTCTATAGCTCTTCCGGAAAGTATACGTAGCATCGGTAATGTTGCATTTTTTGGATGTTCAAAGTTAACATCAATAGTAATTCCAGAAAATGTTACATCTATAGGCCTTTATGCTTTTTCTGGTTGTTCGTCATTGACTTCTATAAATCTTCCGAATGCACTTACGGTAATACCGATAGAAGCTTTTAATGGTTGCTCCTCGCTGACATCTATTTCTATTCCGGAAACAGTTACTGTTATAGATAAGGCTGCATTTTGTGGGTGTACAAGTTTAACAACAATAAATATCCCAAAGGGTATAGAAGAAATTTCAAATGAGCTATTCTATGGCTGCTCAAAATTAGCGAATGTTGAAATTCCGGAAAACGTTAAGGAAATTGGTGATTATGCTTTTTATGGTTGTTCGAGTTTAACAACAATAAATATCCCAAAGGGTATAGAAGAAATTTCATATGCGCTATTCTCTGGCTGCTCAAAATTAGCGAATGTTGAAATTCCGGAAAACGTTAAGGAAATAGGTGAACGTTCGTTTGAGGAATGCTCGAGTTTGACATCTATAACTATTCCGGATGGAATAGAAAAAATTCCTACTGGCGCATTCCTATACTGCTCAAGTCTGACAAATGTAGTGTTGCCAACAAGTGTGACTGAGATTGGCCCTTATTCGTTTGCGTATTGTAATAGTTTAACATCACTAAAACTTTCCGATGGTTTAACTTCTATTGGCGAAGCTGCATTTAAATCTTGTCACAATTTAACAACCATAAATCTTCCTAAAAATATTACTGATTTAGGTCAATATGTTTTTGTAGATTGTATGAATTTAACTTCAGTAGATATTCCAGAAGGAATAGAACAAATTCCTACTGGCGCATTCAAAGAATGCTCAAGTTTGACAAATGTAGTGTTGCCAACAAGTGTGACTGAAATTGGCCCTTATTCGTTTGCGTATTGTAATAGTTTAACATCACTAAAACTTTCCGATGGTTTAACTTCTATTGGCGAAGCTGCATTTTATTATTGTGTGAAGTTGACAAATGTGACTTTGCCGGAAAGTGTTACATCATTTGGTACAGAAGCGTTTGGTTATTGTAGCAATTTAACAACCATAAATCTTCCTAAAAATATTACTGATTTAGGTCAATCTGTTTTTATGGGTTGTATGAATTTAACTTCAGTAGATATTCCAGAAGGAATAGAACAAATTCCTTTTAGAACATTTGATGGCTGCATGAATTTGACAAATGTGACTTTGCCTGAAAGTGTTGAGTCAATTGCTCTTGAGGCTTTTTTTGCTTGTAACATACAATCTTGTATAATAAAAAGTCAAACTCCTCCTGAAGGAACAGGATCGCTTTGTACAGCAGCTGTGGTCTATGTTCCATGCGGTTACTTAGCTGCTTATCTTGCTGATGAAAACTGGAATATATATAATTTGGTAGAGACTAATTATAAAGTAGAATTACTATCATCCAACAAAGCTCTGGGTACTGTTTCATACGAAGGTTCCTTGTGTGCGGCAGATGGAAAGTTAAACCTCGTAGCTACGCCAATATCGATTTCGCAATTTGTCGCATGGAGCGATGGAAATACAGAAAATCCCCGCACTGTCGTAATAGACAAAGATACGGTATTTACGGCTATTTTCGGCGACAAGCCTATCATAACCGTAACAAATACAAGAATGCCGGTATGCGATGCATATAACGGCTCAATAACAGTATCGGTTTCTTCCGGTGTTGAACCTTATTCTTATGAATGGAGTGATGGAGGCCCTGCAGAGGAAAGCCGTTCTGGTTTGCAAAGTGGCATTTATACGTTAAAAGTAACCGATGCCATAGGTCGTTTCGATGAGTTGGAAATCAATTTGGAAAGCGGCCAATCGTATAAGGCACAAATTTATCCAACGGTTGTAAACCCAATATGTGAAACAAAAAATGGTAGCATTACACTTTCTGTTTCTGGCGGAACCGCGCCATATACGTACAAATGGTCCGATAGCGAGACAACGGAACTAAGCCGTAGCGGTTTGGCAAGCGGTGAATATATCTTTACTGTAACGGATAATGCAGGTTGTATATCCGAAAAGAAGATAGAATTGGTTAAGAACGAGGATAATATGCCTGTTATTGCGGATAAGGTAACAAATGCCGTTTGTGGTCAAAATATAGGTGAGATAGAACTTTCTATTTCTGGTGGAGCTGAACCATATACATACGTTTGGAAGGACGGAAAAACAGAATTGCATCGCAGTAATTTGATGCCGAAAACATATAGTTTTAGTGTAAGTGATGCCTATGGTTGTATTACAAAATATGAAAAAGAAATTATAGCTGAGACGTTTAAACAACAACCTGAAATTGCAATGGTATCGGTAAGTCAGGAAGTCGAGGCAGCAAATCTTGTTGTGTGGCAAAAAGAACAAACCGAAGCGATTTATTACTACACAATTTATCGTGAAACAGAGAAATCTAATGATTATAAGCCTGTAGTAATGATTCCCTACACAGAGACAAGCATATTTGTAGATGAAAATACAAATAATATGCAACAAGCTTACAAATATAAGATTTCGGCAACCGATTTGTGTGGACAGGAGTCACCTTTAAGCGACTATCATAAAACAATACATTTGACTAAAGGTGTTTCGCTTGGCTCGGCAATAAACCTTATTTGGGATGGATATGAAGGTTTTGAATTCGATACTTATTCTGTATATCGTGTCACTACCACAGGTGTAGAAGAGATTACAAAGGTTTCCTCACAAGCTTGGACATATACCGATTTGAAACCAGTAGAAGGAACATTGTCGTATTATGTTGCTGTTGAGTTGCCAAACATTGTTGACGTAAACGATCCTCAAATGAAAGCCGAAGGCGGTCCGTTTGTAATAACTATTTCTAATATTGCCGAGGCGGAAAATGGAACTGCAATTGCCGAGTTTGCAGACAATAATTATATGGTGTATGCAAATCAAAATACTATCATAGTAGAAAATGCAGGATACCAAAAAGTCATAGTTTGCGAAGCAACGGGAAAGAAAGTATTTGAAGGTATTGCTTCTGAAATTCCTGTGAAAACAGTTGGCGTATACATTGTAATTGTAGGCAATAAGAGTTATAAGGTTGTAGTAAAATAAAAACAAGTGTCATAAAGGGATAAACAGATTCAAGTTTATCCCTTTTCTTTGTGAAGAAATAAATCTGAAATCATTATGAAAAAAATAAGCATATTATCTCTACTTGTAGCTTTAGTGTTTGGTGGCAATGTGTTTGCTCAAAATATTGTCAATGGTGGACATCGTTTTTCGGCATTTCTTAGTAAGGAAGGGAATGTATTTGTTTGTGGTAGGAATAAAGATTCAAATAATAGTGGAGTTTTGTGCGTTGGCTCTACGGCAGAATCAGTCTCTTCTTTTACAGAAATAGAATTCTTTTCAGAAAATAATATTACTATAAAACAACTTTTTGTAGGTGGTTCAAGTTTGTTCGCATTGGATTGTAATGATAATTTATGGGCATGTGGAGATAATCAATACGGACAATTGGGAGTTGGAAATAGTGCACAGGTAGTGCTTTCTCCAGAAAGAGTAGTGTCTGGTTGTCTTGCAGGAACTGCTTTTGATGATGATGGTTATATAACAGGTGTGCAAAGTGCGTTTGTGAAAAGTAATAATGCCTATGTGTTGTTGTTAGATGGGCGTGTTGTTTCCATGGGTTCTTCTGCTAAAGAAATGTATAGTACAGGTTTGGGAAATAATTCTGCTGCTGCCTCTAATGTGCCTGTATTTGTTGTTGACGCAGATAATAATCCTATAGAACATGTAATTTCTGTGACAGCAAGTGATTATGCCGCATATTTATTGGTTGATGATGATGGAGATGGTCGTGGTACTGTTTATTCGTTTGGAAGTAATTCACATGCAGGAGAGTTAGGAAGAAATATAAATGGTTCTGTTTGGACAGGGAACCAAGATGGATCAGGTTTGTATGCAAGTCCTATTATGAAAAATTCAAAGGAGACTCTTAGTAATATTATAAAAATTGCTGCATCTGCTGGTTGTGGTATAGCTTTGGATGAAGATCGCTACGTATGGACTTGGGGTAATAATAGTTGGAATGGTTTATGTGGGTGGAACCAATCGTATATTAGTTCTTCAGGTGTTCCTGCACGAGTAGATAAAGGTGAGACTTCAGAAGTCGAAAATGATGGCTATTATTTATTGGCCTTGGATATTGCTGGTGGTTGTGGCTTTTGTAGTGCAATTACTATTGAAGGAAATGTCGTTTCTTGGGGAAATAATAAAGATGAGAATGGATATCTAGGAAATGAGATTATGCAATCATGGTCAACTCCTGTATATACAAGATTAGATGAAAATACAATTTTGTCGCATTGTACTTCCATTTCTTGTGGGGGAGGTCATGGTTTTGCTGTACAAACAAATAAAAGTGTCTATTGCTGGGGCTATAATAAATACGGCCAGTTAGGCTTAAATAATACAGAAAATCAGGTTTATGCAGTGCCAGTAACATTGCCTGGTGCAATATCTAATCCGCAACCTACATTTGTACTTTCTCCTAAACGATTAGTAGTGAATCCGTCGAAGTTTCAAAGTCAAATTTTGCAGGTTTCATTGAATATAGATAAGTCAATCCAATCGTTATATACTATTCGTTGGTATAAAGATGATGTGCTTTTGAAATCGGGAAAAATAACAGAAGAACTATTGTCGTATATTGCGACTAGTTTAGGAACATATCGGGTTGAAGTGGAATACGATGGTGAATTATCTGTATGTTCCACTCCATATAAAGCAGAATGTGCAGAAATGACTATATCTGCTGAACCTCAGAACTTTAGCTTTGGTGAACTTACGTCAGATTGTAACGATATTGTTTTGTTGTCTGCAATCACGGATGATGTAAATTCAACTGCAGAATATGTTTGGTGGTTAGATGAAAATAAGACAAAGTCACTTGGTATGTCTATTGGCAATCAACCAATAACTGTAAATGTAGAGAACCATAAGGCAAAGAACGGAAAAACCTCTTTGTTTGTAGAGGAGGTATCTGCTTCGAGTGGTTCCATTATTACAGAAGAAGAATGCTTTCCTTCCGTAACAAATTTTGAACGCATAAGTTCAGCTGGTGGTTATAGTACATATTTGACGGGATTTACCGTTAATTCCAATGTGAAATTACGCTCGGTTGATTTTAAAGTATATGCAAAACCATCTGTTTTAGCAAATGGTGTAACACAACCTGTGAATGTGGATTTTACGGTGTTTGTATATGGAACAAAATTAAATAACCGTTATTTGCCTGATAAAAATAGTATCTGTGGCACACTGACGGCAACATTAACAGAGTCAGGGGAAGCCGTTGTCGTTACAGCTTTGGGAAACGTCGATTTAGCACCTGGTCACTATTATCTTTCTATTTATGTGAATCCATTTCATTTTTCAGGAGATTTAAAAATATTAAATGCTACTAATAGTTCAAAAATTCAAAATTACGATCCTATAGAATATTATGGCATTTGTATGACTTCTGAGGATTTTGATGCATATCGTCATGGAAATTTATACAATCTAAGGTATGGAGGTTTACAAACTTTTACGTCATTGGTTCCTGTAACAATTTCTTCCGATTGTGCTTGTACGATTCCTACTCCAATATCTATTTCTCAAGATGTTGAGAATGACGTTCTCTGTTCTGGTGAAATAACCGTAACTGCTTCAGAACAAGAAAATAGTTCGGCAGTATTTACGTATGAATGGTATAAGGATGATAAAACCTTTTTGGAAGTTAAAAATGTGAATTCTCCATTGGTTGTGAAAGAGTCGGGATTGTATACTTTGTATGTGCGTGACGCAAATGATGCAAAATGTGAAAAAAGTTCATCTATAGAAATTTCATATAAAGAAGAACAACTTGCTGTGTCATCACAAATTGTAGGCTCACTATGTAAAGCAGATAATGGTGCTGTATCTATCTCTGTAAAAGGTGGGACGCAACCATATACCTATATGTGGAACGATAATGTAACTCTAAAAGATAGAAATGGACTTAAACCAGGCACATATTCATTGTTGGTAAAGGATTCCAAAGGTTGTTTTGGGTATGACACAATAGATGTCCCAACATTAAACACGTTCACTTGTAACCCTGAAATATCTCTTGTTACGGTAAGTCAACAAGTTGATAATGCCAATTTGGTTGTATGGAAAAAACAGCAAACGAGTGCTATAGATTTTTATTCAATTTATCGGGAAACGGCATCTGGTGATGTGTATGAGAAAATAGCTGATGTTCCATATTCGGAAACAAGTATATACGTTGATGAAAATGTTAATTGCTTAAAGCAATCGTATAAATATAAAATAGATGCTACTGATAAATGTGGAGAGAAGTCTATTATGAGTGATTACCATAAAACGATTCATTTACAAAAAAATATTGGGGTCAACGGTGAGATAAATTTAACGTGGGATGGTTACGAAGGTTTTTCTTTTTCAACATATTCGATATATAGAGTTACTCGTGATGGAGCGCAAGAAATCGATAGAGTTCCTTCTAGTAAATGGACCTACACCGATTTAAATCCAGTAGCAGGAACATTGTCGTATTATGTTGCAGTTGAATTGCCAAATATTGTTGATGTAAATGAACCTTTACAAAAAGCCGAAGGCGGTCCGTTTGTAATTGTAATTTCGAACATTGCCGAAATTGAGAATGAAACTACTATTTCAAATATAACTGAGAATGCTGTTAAAGTATATGCAAATCAAAAATCTATTGTTGTAGAACATGCTATCGACCAAAATGTCATAGTTTGTGAAGCAACGGGAAAGAAAGTATTTGAAGGTATTGCTTCTGAAATTCCTGTGAAAACAGTTGGCGTATACATTGTGATTGTAGGCAATAAGACGTTTAAGGTTGTAGTTAATTAATCATTTATCACTAACCATTCAATATAATTGTCAATTGTCAATTGTCAATTGTCAATTCTCAATTATTTTGTATTATTGCAAAAAATAAAAGAAACAATATGATACATCATCATTCAATATAATTTTGGAACTATACTGAATGCATAATTATAAGAGGTTTGCTTTCAGGCAAGCTTTTTTTTTAAGTAATAAACGAACTAAAAATAAAATGGAACAAACAGTAATCAAATTAGCGATTCAAAAGAAAGGTCGCTTGAGCGAAAAAACAATCGAACTACTAAAAAACTGTGGTATTAAGTTTGTGTCGAACTCGAGCCGTCTAAAAACTCAAGCGTTTAATTTCCCAATGGAAATCCTTTTCCTTCGTGACGACGATATACCAGGTTATGTAGCCGATGGTGTTGCAGATTTCGGTATCTTGGGAATGAACGAAATAGATGAACAAAACAAAGATGTAAATATCATTAAAAAACTTGGATTTGCAGGTTGCCGTCTTTCTATCGCAGTTCCAAATGCTTTTGATTACAAAGATATCCATTCTTTAGAAGGTAAACGAATTGCAACTTCATACCCAACTATTCTTGCAAACTATTTGAAGGAGAATAAGGTAAATGCAGAAATACACGAAATTAGTGGCTCGGTAGAAATCGCTCCAACTATTGGCTTGACAGATGCGATTTGCGATATCGTTGAATCTGGTGGAACATTGTTAAGCAATGGCTTGAAGGAGGTTGAAGCTATCTATAAATCAGAGGCTGCTCTTATCGGAAACAAGAATTTGTCTGCCGAAAAACAAGCTATACTTGACAAATGGTTGCTTCGTATCGATGCAGTTAATCGTGCAAAGACAAACAAATACATCCTTATGAACGTGCCTAACGAAAAAGTTGAAGCTGTCGCTCAATTGTTGCCAGGTATGAAGAGTCCAACAGTAATGCCTTTGAAAGAAGAAGGTTGGAGTTCTGTTCATTCAGTAATCAACGAGGACGATTTCTGGGATATCATAGAAAAAGTTCGTGAAGCAGGTGCACAAGGAATTTTGGTAGTCCCTATTGAACAAATGATTCTGTAATATATGAGTCCGGTAACAATTTGGCTTTTGTGCGGAGTTTTAGGCATAGGCTTGGAACTAATAGTTCCAGGTCTCATTGTAATTTTCTTCGGTTGTGGTGCGGTGCTAACAGGATTATGCCTTTGGCTATTTCCTGCAATGGCTATCGAACTACAGCTAATTATTTTTGCTGTAGTTTCTGTTATCTTACTTTTTGCTTTCAGAAAAATGCTGAAAAAGAAATTTTTCCAGAAAGCAACAACAGATAAGGACGAATTGGCAGATGAATATGTTGGAAAACAAGCTGTTGCACTAACCGAATTTGAAAATGGACGAGGTAAGGTTGAGTTTAAAGGAACAGGTTGGGAGGCAACTTCTTCCGACGAAATTCACAAAGGAGATTTGGTACTAATTGTATCACACGAAAGTATAACATTACAAATTCAAAAATTATAATACTATGGAAATGTTTTTAATTGCAGTATGCGTTGTTGCTTTTCTTGCATTGACAGGAAGTGTGAAAATCGTGCCTCAACGTGAGGCGTATATCGTCGAACGTCTTGGTCGATACCACGAAACTCTTCTTGCTGGTTTTCATATTATTATTCCATTTATTGACAAGGTTTCGTACAAGCATTCTTTAAAGGAACAGGCAATTGACGTTCCTTCGCAAACGTGTATTACCCGCGATAACATCTCTGTTGAAGTTGATGGTATTATGTATTTGCAAGTGATGGATCCACAAAAAGCTTCGTATGGTATTGATAATTATGGGTTTGCGTCGATTCAACTTGCGCAGACAACTATGCGTAGTGTGATTGGTAAGCTTGAATTGGATAAAACATTCGAAGAACGTGATTCTATCAATTCTGTGATTGTTTCTGCAGTAGATAAGGCAAGTGATTCTTGGGGAATCAAGATCACTCGTTACGAGGTGAAAAATATCACACCTCCACAAAGCATTAAAGATGCGATGGAAAAGCAAATGCGTGCTGAACGTGAAAAACGTGCTATCATTGCAGAATCAGAAGGTGCAAAACAAGCAAAGATTAATGCTGCGGAAGCTGCCCGTCAGGAGTTGATTGCTAAGTCTGAAGGTGAAATGCAGGCGAAAATCAATGTCGCCAATGCCGATAAACAAGAATTGATTGCTCGTTCCGAAGGTGAACAACAACGTCGTGTGAATGAGGCTGCTGGTAAGGCAAGCGAAATTGAACAAATTGCACGTGCAACAGCTAATGGTCTTCGTGAAATTGCAACAGCAATTGGTACGGAAAATGGTAAGGATGCTGTGAATTTGCGTATTGCGGAACAATATCTAAATGAGTTCGGTAAGCTTGCGAAAGAAAACAATACGATGATTATTCCTCAAAATATGACAGATGTAGGCAGTGTAATATCTACTGCAATGTCGGTTATTGAAAATACAAAGAAATACTAAAATGGAAGTTTTTGTAAATCCAGAAAAGTCGGAATGGACCAATATACTAAAACGTCCATTGTTCGATAATAAAGATCTTGAACCTATAGTTGCCGGCATACTTGAAAATGTACGTGAGAATGGCGACAAGGCTGTACTTGAATATTGTCGTAAGTTCGATAATCCTAATATTGAAAATCTACAGGTTTACCAACAGGAAATCTCTGTGGCTGAATCGTTGGTTTCGGATAAATTAAAGGCAGCTATTAAGGTGGCTATTTCTAACATTACAAAATTCCACGAACGTCAGAAAGAATATCCATGCGTTACGGAAACGATGTATGGCGTGAAATGTTGGAGAAAAAGTGTTGGAATAGAAAAAGTTGGCTTGTACATTCCTGGTGGTTTGGCTCCATTGTTTTCTACTATTCTAATGCTTGCAATTCCTGCAAAAATTGCGGGTTGTAAGGAAATAGTTTTATGTACTCCGGAAGGAAAAACAGGTTCTATTCATCCTGCAATTCTATATGCAGCAAAACAAGCTGGTGTTACGCAAATCTTTAAGGTTGGTGGTGCTCAGGCAATTGCAGCTATGGCATACGGAACAGAAACGGTTCCAAGAGTTTATAAAATATTTGGTCCAGGAAATCAGTTCGTTATGAAGGCAAAAATGATGGTGAGTACACAAGGTGTTGCCATAGATATGCCTGCAGGTCCATCGGAAGTGATGATAGTTGCCGATGATTTTGCAAATCCTGAATTTATTGCAGCTGATTTCTTGTCGCAATGTGAACACGGTAGAGATAGCCAAGCAATTTTGCTTACTACATCAAAACGTATTGCAGAAGAAACTAAAGTTGCTGTAGAACGTCAAAAAGCGTTGTTGAAACGTAATGAGATTGTTGAAGCATCTGTTGCAAATAGTAAGATTGTAGTTCTTGGTAATCAGGAAGATATGATTTCGATGATGAATGAATATGCTCCTGAACACTTAATTCTATCGGTAGAAGACCCATTTGAATTCACCAAACATGTGGTAAATGCTGGTTCTGTATTTTTAGGAAACTATTCTCCTGAAAGTGCTGGTGACTATGCTTCAGGTACAAACCATACATTGCCTACAAACGGCTATGCAAAAGCATTTAGCGGTGTTTCTTTGGATAGTTTTATTCGTAAAATTACATTCCAAGAAATCAATACAGATGGTCTTACAACATTAGGTCCAACAATTGAAACTATGGCTGAAGCAGAAATGCTTGACGCTCACAAGAATGCTGTTTCGGTTCGTTTGGCTTCTTTAAATAAATAAGTTATGGCAAAGAATTTTGTGTTAGCCGATATTCTTCGGAACAATATAAAAAATATAACTCCATATTCTACTGCACGTGATGATTTTAAGGGCGTTGCCTTAGTGAATCTTGATGCAAACGAAAACTCGTTTGGCTCGGTGGGGAATGGAAACTTTAACCGATATCCAGATCCGTATCAATATGAATTGAAACAGGTTGTGTCGAAAATAAAGGGCATGCCTATCGAACAGATTTTCCTTGGCGGAAGTGGTAGTGACGAAGGAATAGGCCTGTTATATACAGCTTTTTGCGAGCCAGGAGTGGATAATGCGATAGTTTGTCCGCCAACATACGGAATGTATGGCGTTTCAGCAGAGATAAACAATATCAAATGTAAAGAAGTTCCTCTTACAGAGGATTTTCAGTTGCAGGCAGATAATGTCATTGCTGCAATGGACGAACATACGAAATTAACTTGGATTTGCTCTCCAAATAATCCTTCGGGTAATTTATACGATAGAGAAGCTATTCGCAAAGTTATTGAGGCAGCAAATGGAATTGTAGTAATTGATGAAGCGTATATAGATTTCTGTCCTGAATATTCATGGTTGCCAGAGCTTGACGAATATCCAAATCTTGTGGTTTTGCAGACATTTTCTAAGGCATGGGGACTTGCAAACTGCCGTTTGGGTATGATGTTCGCTTCGAAAGAAATCATTGCTGTAATCAATAAAATTAAGTTGCCATACAACATGAACGGGATGACACAAGCCTATGCTTGCAAAATTCTTTCAGAGTGTGCCGTTCAAAAAGATGTTTTGGTAGAAGAAATTCTTGTTGCTCGTGAGAAACTTATATTCGATTTACAGCAACTTCCTTCTATTAAGAAAATTTATCCAAGTGATGCGAATTTCTTGTTGGTAAAAATGGAGAAAGCACACGATGTATATAACTATCTTGTGAAAGAAGGTATTATCGTTCGTGATAGAACTAAGGTACAACTATGTGCTGATTGCTTGCGAATCACTGTCGGTACAGCGAAAGAAAATGAATTGTTAGTTGCAAAATTGAAACAATTCTAAACATAGTTTGCTTATATCTTAAAATAAAACGGTCGCTGATGAGAATCTGCGACCGTTTTTATTAATCATTAATCACTGTTTACTAACTTACTCTTCGTTTTTTAGGATATATACAAAGTCTTTGATTCGAATGATTCGTAGTAGGAATGCCGATATAAATCCTATGATGCATAGGATAAGCATAGTCATTATCCACGAACATTGTAACCATTCTTTCATAAATATGAATAGCAATATGTTAATGGCGATATAGCTTGAGATTTTTATAGCATCTCTTGTGTGTAAGTGAAATTTGAAATATTTAAAGGATAAAACAACCTGTATTGCACCCGTTAGGAATTGAGTAATGACAGATACAACAGCAGCTCCCCATGCTCCATATTTTGGTATGAATATGAAGTTGAAGATGATATTAAATAGCATACCGAATAATGCCATTTTATTTAAAACTCGTAAACTGCCATTTGCGGTTAGTAGTGTTCCAAATATATATGTCGATGCTATTGGAATAAAGCCAATGATAAGCACTTCGAATATTTTCGATGATGCGTCGTAGCTCTCGTGATACATGAGGTTCATTAAATCCCAACTATAGGCGCAACATGCTATTACGAATGTTGTAACAGGTAACATTAACAATAGACAAGAGAACTTTGTGAACTGTCCCATTGGTTCCTTGTTTTTAATCATTTTCGAAAACATAGGCAATAGGAGTGACGCAAACAAGTATGCGAACATACTTACTGCATCAAGAATTCTGTATGCTTGTGCATAGATTCCAGCTTGTTCTGCTCCATCGGGTAGCAAACGTTCAATCATAACCATGTCCACGCGCGTATATAAGCCCATGAGAAGCGAAAGTAATGCGTATGGGTAAGTTTGCTTGACTATGTTTAGAAGAAACGTTAGATCAAACGAAAACGTGAATTTCTTAGCTTTAATAAGTACGATGAAGAATGCAATGATGCACGGTATAGCGTATGAAATTGTTTGGGCATATACGAACCATTTGATTGAGAAATCTTTGGAATTCGTAAAAAGGAGTATGCCACAGATGCTAATCATTAGAACCCTGTCAATTACCGAAAAACAGCTGTCGGTTTTGTATAGATATAATCCTGAAATGTTGGAGCGAAGATAGAGTAGGAAAGACAATAAAAATTGGTTAAAAGCCAGCACGGCGAAAATGCTAAACTGTTCTTTGTTAAAACCAAGACAAATGCCAACAATGCCTAAAACACAGCAGTAAATAATCCCCAACAGTGTTTTTAGTACCACCATGCTTGAGAAATATTGTGGCAGTAGGGAATTGTCTCTTGCTATATTTCTGTTGTTGAAATTTGCAATGCCCATATCCAAAATAATGTTGAAAATAATGGATAGGCTAAACATTGCCGCGTAGGCCCCGTATGTTTCGGTGCCAACGACATTTTGTACGGTTCTGTCTATTCCAAAAATATAGAATGGCTTAACCAATAAGTTAAGGAATAGTAGCAGTATAAGATTTGTAACAAATGTCTTTCTCAATGCGTAATTGTTTACGCAAACATAAAAAAAAAGCCCGAAGGATGCACGCCTTCGGGCAAAAAGTATGTTTCAATACTTAAAACGGGAGGAACTAATCCACGTTTTTATTTAAATACTTATTTTCACCGATAAAGAACCCTTTTTCGTCTTTTCCTAATGTGAAGCGAGAAGATTCAGAACTGTTGATTCTGTTTGCAACAATTTCGCTTGTAATTTGTGCTTGTGTTTTTTGCACAGGTTGCTCCATTGTTTGTGTATCTTGTTTCTCCACATTTTGTTGTTGACGCATATATGCAGGAATATTTTCTATTGCACTGATGTCAGATGCACCACGTACGGATTCGTAATCAAAACTCTTGGTGTTGATAGTAATATCATCGGAAGAGTTAAGGTTTAATTCTGTTTGTGTACCTGGCTTGTATTCTTTTGCTTGTTGTGCAGGAGCATGCTGGATACTGCTATTTTGTGTATTGAAAGTAATATGTATAGGCTCTTCTTCTTTCTTAAGTTCTGGAATGTCAGAAATTTCGAAACCAGTGGCAATCATTGTTACTTTTACTTCGTCGTCAACATCTGGATTGTCGATCATGTAACCCCATGTAATATTCACGTCAGTTTCAGCTTTTTGACGGATATATTCCATGATGATGTTGATTTCGTTACCAGTAAGCTCGTTCTCTTTAGAAGAACTGATGTTTAGCAATATTTGTTTCGCTCCACGAATATCTGCTTTGTTCAATAGTGGACTATCAAGTGCTTCTTCAATAGCATTGAAAGCACGGTTTTCACCGCTGCCGGAACCTGCAGACATTACAGCGATACCGCTGTCTTTCATTACGGCACGCACATCCTCGAAGTCAACGTTTCGGAAACCAGTTTTTTGAAGAATGTCGGAAATACCGCTTGCTGCAACGGCAAGAATGTCGTCGGCATATTCAAAAAGTTTCGACATTTGGTAGTCACCGTATTTCTCCGTAAGAGTTTCGTTATTGATGATAAGTAGAGCATCAACATTTTGGTGTAATGCTTCTATACCACGTAATGCACTTTCGTATTTGTTTGGACCTTCGAAACGGAAAGGTAGTGTAACGATACCAACAGTAAGGATGTCTTTTTTCTTACAGATTTCGGCAATTACAGGAGCTGCACCTGTACCGGTACCACCGCCCATACCTGCTGTGATGAATACCATTTGTGTGTCTTCTACAGCTTGTTCTATTTCTGCAGTTTTTTCCTTTGCATAGCGTTCACCTTTTTCCACGTTACTTCCGCAACCGCGTCCGTCACCAAGTGGAATTTTGTTAGGAATAGGACTTTTTTTCAAGTCTTGTTTGTCGGAGTTGATAATGATAAAATCAACATCTGTTATGCCTTTTTTGTACATACGGTTTGCAGCGTTACCGCCACCACCACCGACACCGATGATTTTAATCGATGCTGCATCGGTTGATTCTCCGAAGTCTATTTCTGTTGTTATGTCTGTCATAATTGTCTGTTTTTATGTGGTTTATTATTTGTATGCTTCATCAGTAACAATGTCTTCCATTGCTTTTTTGAAATAAACTTTCCAACGAGTAAGGAAGCCTGCTTTTTCTTCTGTTTTTTCTTTGATTTCTGTTCCAGCTCCTCCATCTACTCCATCTGTCGGGTTTGTAGGTTTTGTAATAACAGGCTTTTCAATAACAGTATTCGCATTCTCCCATGCTTTGCATGATTTCATTATCAAACCAACTGCAGTTGAGTAGATTGGATCGTTGAAAAATTCAGAATCTTTGTAGATAATTCTGTTTATTGGTTTTCCAATTTGTGTATGAGCATGAGCAATTTTGAATGAAAGAAGTTGTGAGAAGTTCGTTAGTTTTGAACCACCACCAGTCACAACTATACCTGCTTCAAGTTGTTTGCCGTAACCTGAAGTTGCAATAACGTATTTTGCACTGTCAATAATTTCCTCAACACGGGCTTGGATAACGCCAGCTAACGAACTTACGTGTATGCTTGTTTGTGGCGTAGCAATGCCGTTTGTAATATCTATTACAGCGTTTGTTGTGCTGCTCTTAATAGCATTTCCATATTTTACTTTTATTTCTTCGGCAGAAGTGTTTGAAAGATTAAAAGCTTGCTCTATATCTTTTGTAATAAGATTTCCACCAAAAGGAACTATTTCAGTATGACATAAAACACCGTCTTTAAAGATAGCAATGTCAGTTGTACCACCACCCATATCGATAAGGGCAACTCCGCGTTTCTTTTCGTCTTCAGTTAAAACAGCATCTGCAGAAGCAAGTGGTTCAAGATAAAAACCTTGGTCGTCGATAATAGAAACACCGGCACCTTGAATACATTTGCGAAGGATAGATAGTGCATTTACCTTACCTAACACAACTTGATAGTTTGCATCGATGTGTTTCCCTGAACATCCAACAGGATTATTGATTTGTTGACCATCAATAATGTATGATTGTGCAACAATGTTGATGATTTCTTCTGAAGAATCAAAGCTGATGTTTTTAGCTTCGTTTCTCCATTCCTCAACTTCTTGTTCTGTGATAGCTTCGTCCGGAGTTGTACGATTTCTTTGTAAACCAAATGGAAGCGTATGGATGTGTTTGCCGGCAACGCCAACAATTACTTTATCTGGAAAGAATCCAGCTTCCTCGCTTGCAACTTTAATTGCTTGTGAAATTGATTCGGTTGCAGTAGAAATGTGTGACACTTCACCGCTCCAAACACCTTCGGAAGGTACATTGCTTTTTCCTAAAATAACAATGTTTCCGTTTTCGTTTTTGTAGCCTACTAATGCTACGATTTTTGTAGTTCCTACATCGATTGCAGCAAACATTTTTGCTGGGTCGATTGTTCTTGTTTGTTGTTCCATACTTTTTTTATATTAAAATTTTGTGCATACTATTTGATTCTTATACTTTAGCGAGATAGACTTGTATTTGTTCCAATTCTCTTTCGTCTTTTCGGACATGTAAAATGCCTTTAAATGTGAAAGTTTTACATCGCTGTTTGATTTGTTACCAAATTCTATAGTCGATGGACCTATCTTTGTCCCTAAAATATATTCTTGTTGTGGAGTAACGTCAATCTGTTCAATAAGTGGAAGTAGAAATTCATCATCTCGTATCTTCTTAACCAATGTGAAGAGATTTTGTAGATTATCGTAATCTTCTAAATCAAATATATTAGCTCCAGCTTGATATTTGTTATTAAAGTCACCGGAAATTACCAATACTCGAGCACTTCCTCGTTCCGATAATGGTAACATAATGCCATTTTCGTCAATATAAAAACTACCTTCCGAAGAATGTACGCGCATAATAGGAGTGCGTTGTTTTATTTTGATACAAAGAATGCTTTTACCCATGGTAGTGTCGCTCATTTTGAAAAATGTCTCGCATCCAATAATTGAAGGATCATTTTTCAATGTTGCTTCCATTTCGTTTATATTGATAGTTTGAATGTTTTGGCCGATAAACATGCTTTTATTGGAATTTAGGTCGGCATAAACATCGTCGCTGTTTAGAAATGCGGAATGATAAGGATTTTTTGCTATTGCAATACGTACATCGGAACATAGCATATCTGCTTGCTTGACTTCGGAGAACGAAATGCAAGCAATTGCGATAATGCAAATGAAACACAATGGTAAATATGACAATATAGCTTTATTCATTTCCTTTCTTTTGTAATAAGTCGCTTATAGGTTGTACGTAACGGTCTATATCTCCGGCTCCTACGGTAAGAACAACTTCAAGGTCTTTGTTTTGTAAAACTTCTAATAATTGTTCTTTCTTGCACATTTCCTTGTGCTTACAAGTAACATTGTTGAAAATGATTTCTGATGTAACACCAGGAATAGGTAATTCGCGTGCTGGATAAATATCAAGTAAAATAAGTTCATCCAATAACGATAGACTTTGAGCAAATTCTTGTGCAAAGTCGCGGGTTCTTGTGTATAAGTGTGGTTGGAAAATACCGGTTAGTTTCTTTCCTTGATACATTTCTCGAATAGATTCGAAGCAAGCTTGCAATTCTGCAGGATGATGTGCATAGTCGTCGATGTAAATGATTTTTGGCGTATGTACGTGTACGTCAAATCTACGAACTACACCTTGTAGCGTAGCGCTTGCATTTCGTAGTTCGTCGGCAGTAACGCCATTAATAAGTGCTGCTGCTGATGCGGCTACGAAGTTTTCCACATTTGTTTTTCCTGGTAAACCAAAGTGAAGGTTGTCGATGTCACCATTTGGTGTATGTAGGCAAAGTACAAATGCGTTGTTTTCTATTTTGATAGATTTCATGTAGAAATCAGCCGAAGTGTCTTGTAGAGCATAGCTATACATTTTCACTCCGTTTTTCTTCAATTCATCTTTAATTGGTTCGAAATTAAGACCGATTTTGTGTATTAAAGAGCCTTGTGGTTTTATTTGGCAAGCAAATTTGTAGAACGATTCAATAACAGCTTCGTGTGTTCCGTAAATGTCCAAGTGGTCTGCATCCATAGCAGTGATAATAGCAGTGGAAGGATACAGATTGTGGAAAGAACGGTCGAATTCGTCTGCTTCTACCGTAATGTATTCTGATTTTCCATCGAATACGAAGTTTGATTTGAAGTTTTTGGAAATACCGCCAAGGAATGCATTCGTGCCTCTTGCCGACGAATTCATAATATATGTTGTAAATGTCGTTGTTGAGGTTTTTCCGTGAGTTCCTGCAATGGCGATGGTTTTCTTGTCTTCGCAAATTAATCCTAAAACTTTTGCACGTTTTAAGATAGTATATCCATGTTCCAAGAAATAATTGTATTCTGCATTATCTTTTGGAATAGCAGGAGTGATTACAATTATAGTATCTTGTATGTTATTTTTTATTTCACTAGGAATTTCATTGACAGAGTCAACATAGTGTATGTGCATGCCTTCGTTTTCCAACGTTTTTGTTAGTTCCGAAGCAGTACGGTCATAACCATAGACAG
Organism: Bacteroidales bacterium; assembly: GCA_024402335.1. Classification (GTDB taxonomy): domain Bacteria; phylum Bacteroidota; class Bacteroidia; order Bacteroidales; family UBA1715; genus UBA1715. The sequence continues at coordinate 4,950 of JAKSTZ010000027.1, read as the reverse complement.
TAGCACCACAAAGGTTAAAGTATCGTGCTAAAGCACTCATACCAATACCGCCAATTCCTATGAAATAATAATTCTTTGTCATGCTATTTGTTTTTTATCAATGAGATAACTTCATTGGCAATACGATTTGCAGAATCTTTTTGAGCCAAAGTCAAAATATTTTTAGATAATTCAGAAAGTTTTTGTTCGTCACCAATCAACTGCAATGCTGTTGCAACAAGTTCTTTTTCTGCATCAACATCTTTGACTAAAACAGCAGCATTTTTGTTTACCAAAGCCATAGCATTGTGAGTTTGATGATCTTCGGCAACGTTTGGTGAAGGAACTAGGATAGATGGTTTACCAAGTAGGCATAGTTCCGAAATCGAACTTGCTCCGGCACGAGAAATAACCACATCTGCCATAGCGTATGCTAAGTCCATGCGGCTTACGAAATCGGTAACTTTTAATCTATCACATAAGAATGGTTCTGCAGATTTTCTTGCAGCTTCAATATAACCTTTACCAGTTTGCCATAAAATCTGTATGTCGCTGTCGATTAATTCTTGTAAGTGTGCAATAACGCTGTTATTGATTGTACGGGCGCCAAGACTTCCACCTATGATAAGAAGGGTTTTCTTTTCTGGTGAGAAACCGAATTCTTTGTAGGCTTCTTCTTTATTGCCACCGGCAAGATTTTGACGTACAGGGTTACCTGTAAGAATTAATTTTTCAGCAGGGAAGAATTTCTCCATACCTTCGTAGGCAACGCAGATTTTCTTAGCATCGTCTTTAAGTAGTTTGTTTGTAACACCAGCAAAACCATTTTGCTCTTGAAGCAAGACTGGAATACCTAATTTTGCGGCAACTTTCATTGCAGCACCGCTGGCATAGCCACCAACGCCAACAGCAACATCAGGATTAAATTCTTTGATTATGGATTTTGCTTTACGCATACTTTTCCATAAATCCCAAAGAACAGATATGTTTTTTAAGATATGTTGACGGTCGAAACCACGAATAGGTAGTCCGATAATTTTATATCCGGCAGCAGGTACTCGTTCCATTTCCATACGAGATTCTGCACCTATAAAAAGAATCTCACAGTTAGGATCTTTCTTGCGTAATGCGTTTGCTATACTTACAGCTGGGAAAATATGTCCGCCGGTTCCACCGCCACTAATGAGTACTTTCATATCTTTTATATATTTGTTTGTTCTACTTTGTTTTTATTGTTACTGTCGTTCTGCTTAATTGCTTTTTCTTCGGCGTATTTTGACATGCCGAGAATGATGCCGAATTGCATACTTATGAAAAGTAGTGATGTTCCTCCTGCACTAATTACTGGTAATGTTTGTCCGGTAACAGGGAATAATTCCACTACAACCATCATGTGTATGAATGCTTGGAATGTCATTACAAATGTCAGTCCCAACACAACAAGCGTGTCGAAAGTATGTGTTATTTTTCTTGCAATAAGAAGCGCCTGTACACTGAGCCAGAAGTATATTACAAGAATGAATATCGTACCAAACCAACCTGTTTCTTCTATTATGATTGCATAAATAAAGTCACAGTATGCTTGTGAAAGTTTAAAGCGTTGTTCACTACCTCCAGGACCTTTGCCGAATGGAAATCCTTTAGCTATGGCAATTTTAGACTGAGTGATTTGGTAGTTGTCGCCTGTAGGTTTTGTTTTTGTTGATTCTCCGTCAACTACATAACTGTCGCTTGTATAGTTTGCTAAAAATGGAGCGTATGTAATTAAACGTGTTTGCCATGTCTTACCACGAGGGAAAAGGTCAGGTTTTTGTAGGATGATACCTGCCATAATACCGGCACCGACAACTCCGATACCGATTATTGCAAGAATTTGTTTGAATGGAATTCTGCCAAGTATCATCATCACAAACGTTATAGTTGCAATAAATAATGCAGTTGAAAAGTTTGACCAGAGAATGATTCCTGCCATTAGTCCAGCCCAAAGTAGTATCTGATATAAAACCTTGTTCTTATCACCCACATTATCTTCATTTTTGTCGAAAATACGTGCAATGAGAAGTACGAGGGCTACTTTCGCAAATTCACTTGGTTGAATTGTGATGCCGAGGATACTTATCCATCGATTAGCTCCATTGATTTCTGCAGAGAAAGCGCTGAAGAATGTCATAATCAATCCTATGATTGCAATTCCATATAGTGCAGGCGCTATGTTTTTCAAAAATCCTGGCTTTAATCTATAAACCAATTGCGATACGCCAATAACCACAAGACCGCCAACAAGTAGATAAAATAGTTGCTTAAAGAATATTGAACTAGAATTGTGGGATTTCAATACAAGAATTCCAGAGGAACTATAAACAGCCACAATAGAGATAAGGCTCAAAATACCATAAATGAGCCATATCACCTTGTTGCCGATGAATAAGTCGCCAAAAGAATTGATTCCTTTTGTAGACAAAAAGTTTTTTATGTCCTCTTTAAAGTTGTCCATTATAAATTACGAACTTCTTGTTTGAATTGTAATCCTCTATCTACGTAGCTCTTGAAAAGGTCAAAACTTGCGCATGCAGGTGAAAGTAATACTACATCGCCTGGCTCTGCAAGTTTGAAAGATGATTCAATAGCTTCTTTCATGCTTCTTGCTTCTACTATAGTTTCGATTTTATCACCGAAAGATTTTTTTAGCTTTTCATTGTCAACACCAAGACAAACTAATGCTTTAACTTTTTCTTTTGCTAAATCATAAAGCTCAGAATAATCGTTTCCTTTATCGGTACCACCGGCAATCCAGACAACTCTTTTTGTCATGCTGTCAAGAGCGTACCATACAGAGTTTACGTTGGTTGCCTTAGAGTCGTTGATGAATTCCACGCCTTTTACAAGGAATGGCATTTTTTCAAGACGGTGTTCTACGTTTTGGAAAGACTGTAAACTTTCACGTATTTTTTCGTTTTGAATGTTTACAGCTTTAGCGGCTAACATTGCAGCCATTGAGTTGCCATAGTTGTGCTTTCCACGAAGTTGAATGTCTTCTATGCTGATAGAAAAAGAGTCTTTGTCTAATAAATCAACATAGATGGTGTTATTTTTTAAGTAACCTTGTTTGGTTTCGTCGTCGGTAGTTGTGAAAGCAACTTTTTCTGCTTCGATAGTTCTTTTGCCGATTTCATCAATCAAAATTTGGTCATCGCTACAATAAATGAATGTATCATTTGACTGCATGTTTTGTAGAATACGGAATTTTGAGTTGATGTAGTTTTGGAATTTATATTCGTAGCGATCCAAATGGTCTGGTGTGATGTTTAAAAGGATAGCAATATCTGCTTTGAAATCATACATGTGATCAAGTTGGAAGTTGCTGATTTCCAAAACGTAGTAGTCGAAGTTGTTGTGAGCTACTTGTAATGCGAAACTTTTACCAACATTACCTGCAAGACCTACATTCAAGCCTGCTTGTTTTAGAATATGGTAAGTTAATAATGTAGTAGTTGTTTTACCATTACTACCAGTAATACAGATTAATTTTGCGTTAGTATAACGTGCTGCAAATTCCAAGTCTGAAATTACAGGTGTGCCTTGAGCTAAAAGAGCGAGAATAAGTGGAGCATCAGAACGGATTCCAGGGCTTTTAATTACTTCGCTTGCCTGAAGAATTTTTTCTTGGTTGTGTGAACCTTCTTCAAATTCAATATTGTTTTCAACCAACATTGATTTGTATTGTTCTTTTATTGTTCCGTTGTCGGAAACAAATACTTCGAATCCTTTTTCTTTAGCTAAAATAGCTGCGCCAACACCGCTTTCTGCAGCGCCAAGAATTACTATGAAATTGTCTTTTTTCATTTTTGTAAACTATCGCAATTTTAATGTTACCAATGTTACTGCTGCCAAAATGAAGGCTATCAACCAAAATCTGGCAACGATTTTAGATTCTGGTAACCCTTTTTTCTGGAAATGATGGTGTAGAGGAGCCATCAAGAACAAACGTTGTCCTTCACCAAATTTCTTTTTTGTCTTCTTGAAGTACCATACTTGTAGAATAACAGAAACACTTTCTGCTAAGAAGATTCCACATAGGATAGGAATAAGTAATTCCTTGCGTATTAGTATTGCAAATACTCCAATGATTCCACCAAGCATCAAGCTACCAGTGTCGCCCATGAAAACTTGTGCTGGGAATGCATTGTACCAAAGAAAACCAATTGTTGCACCAAGAAAAGCACTGGCAAATACAACCAATTCTCCAGAGTAAGGAATGTACATTATATTCAAATAGTTAGAATATATGACGTTACCAGACAGATATGCAAGAATACCTAATACTGCTCCCACAATTGCCGTGGTTCCTGTCGCTAGACCGTCAAGGCCGTCAGTAAGGTTTACTCCATTCGATACTGCCGTTGTGATGAAAATAACGATAAGCACGAACAATATCCAACCAAATATGTCGGCATTTTGACCAAGAAAACCAACAAGTGACTTGTAATCAAATTCATGATTCTTTACGAAAGGAATAGTTGTTTTTGTTGATTTTTCACCATAAAGTTCTACGCGTGTATGTTCAATCTGTTCTGTGCTATATTCTTGTTGTGTGTTTTGAATCACGTTTGCTTTTTGTACTAAAACAACATCGTCGTTAAAGAAAAGTGTAAGACCAACGGCAAGACCGCAGATTACTTGTCCAACGATTTTGTAGCGTCCAGGCATACCTTCTTTGTTCTTCTTGAAAACTTTGATGTAGTCGTCCATGAAACCAAGCAAGCAGAACCAAATGGTTGTGAATAGCATAAGAAGAATGTAGACATTCGTTAAGTTTGCAAACAAAAGGGTAGGGACTATTATAGAAATAAATATGAGAACACCACCCATGGTAGGAGTGCCTTTCTTTTGCATTTGGCCTTCCAAACCAAGATTACGAATTATTTCACCGATTTGTTTTGGCGTAAGTGTCGGGCGTGTTGAATAGCCCCT